>NZ_CP038228.1:1320628-1980942 GCF_006838285.1 Xanthomonas translucens pv. cerealis | reverse complement strand
ATGTCGCTGACAACGTCAGCAGGCATGGGGGCAGCATGGGCGGGGCTCACTCTCGGGGCAGCAATGAATCGGCAACCGATCGCTTCCCTTTGTCCAGGTCGACCATCGTCTGCCACAGCAGTTGCAGCGGAAGCGACGAAATCGTAAGAAATATTCTTAAAATTCAGATGTTTAGCGAATTTCCTAGTCCAGCCCCCCGCACCGGAGACTTTCCTAAAGTTGTGGTCAGGCATAGTTTCGGTAAAGTGATGCGGCGCGAGCCTCACTCTGGAGCACTCATGCCTAACTATGCAGATGCTTAAGTGCTACACCCCACCTTCTCGCGTAAGACTTGGTATAGAACTTCACCGCACCCCCTCAGACCGCGCCGTCCGCCTCTACGAACCGACTAAGAGCCACCCGCCATGCCGAGAACCACGCATCGCCTAATCCAGCCGACGCCACAGCAAGCGGCGCGGGCGCTGTCTCGCTGAGCCACGCTTATCGCAAGTCGCCCACAGACAAGCACGTCATTTCAATCACTACCAGGGAGGTATTCACCATGAAGCTACGCACTATTTCCGCCACTATCGCACTGGCTGCG
The DNA here is from genome assembly GCF_006838285.1 of Xanthomonas translucens pv. cerealis. NCBI lineage: Bacteria > Pseudomonadati > Pseudomonadota > Gammaproteobacteria > Lysobacterales > Lysobacteraceae > Xanthomonas > Xanthomonas cerealis. The sequence continues at coordinate 1,980,359 of NZ_CP038228.1, read as the reverse complement.
ACTTTGGGCCTTGGCCTGAGCGCTACAGCTCGCGCCCAGGCACCGGACCCTTGCACGGTCTTTCTTTGCATGGCCAGCGTGTCCGGCTCCGGAACGCCGACTCCCGAATGCTCGGCGCCGATCGCAGTCTTCCACGCTATCCAGGTATGGAGCCCGCAGTTCAACCCGCCGGCCACGGCGGAGGCACGCCGGACATATCTGACGACATGTCCAGGCACGACCCCAGCAAATCAAGCCATCGTGGAATCCATTATCGAGAAGTGGGGCTACAGACCTTGACTGGCATCGCCCGCTGACCCATAAAAGCGCTTGCTTCTGAGAATTTGCGGGGATACCGTTACACCCCTGTTTGCATGGGTATCGCGCATTTCCTTTCTGTGCCATTGCGCTCCTATGCATCGGGCGGTGGGAAGTGAACCCGCTCCCTTTTGTATGTTCGTCCGCAGGAAAGCGCACTACGCTTCTACGAACCGATTAGAAACCACTCGCCATGCCGAGAACACACATCGCCTAATCGCGCTGCCAAAATAAATAACTGTTTGTCTTAACCTACAGAGGAAGTTCGTTTTGCATACCGCCATCAAGATCGTCGCCATCAGTAGCCTTGCCTTTACGCTTGCTGCGTGCGGCAGCGCCAAAGACGCCAACAAGAGCAACTTCAGCAAGGGCATCCAGGCGTACCTGGACACTCAGAAGGGCCTATGCGCTTCGATTCCTGCAAAGGGCTTGCCGTTCACCCTGGCGAATCAAGATATGCTGAGCGGCCAGAACAAGAAGCGCGCCGATGCGCTGGTCGATGCCGGACTGTTGACGAAGCGAGACACCGAAGTCAAAGCCATGTTCGGCAACAAGATGGAGCCAGCCACCGAGTACCAAATCACTGACACCGGTAAGAAATTCCTCGTCGCCAACGGTGCGAACACGCTGGCTGGGCAAGATGCCTTCTGTACCGGCAAGTACACCGTCGTGGAAGTGGACAACTTCACTGAACCCAGCGACATGATGGGCGTAAAGCTGTCGCAGGTGAACTACCGCTACAAGGTAGACGGTGCAGAAGACTGGGCCAAATCGGAAGTCATGCGTGCCAACTACAAGAATTTTGCGGAACAGACTCAGGGAGACATACAAGCCAAGGCGGCGGTCATCCTGACCAACGATGGGTGGATGCATGAGCGTCTATTCAAGCGTGGATAAAGAGCCCTGAATAAGTTCTAAAAAAAGGCCCTTCATCATAAGTGAAGGGCTTTTTTCTTCTGGCTGCTGCATCAATGCCCGGAACAGTCCGGATGCTGGCTTACTGGGGATATTGCCGGCCACTGGCGATGGTCGTGTGGCGGTTGCCGCGTTACGCGGGAGGCACCGCCTCCAGCGACAGATGCGTGGCGTTGGCGGAAAGCACCAGGTCGTCAGCGGTGTGCAGAATGCGAATGAATACGCTGTCCTTCGGATCAAAGTACTCCGCGAAGTCGTCGCCGCCCAGTTCGGCGAGGAAGTATACGCCTTGGTCCTTGACCAGGATAAGGCGGCATTGGCTGGCGATCGCCTCGGTCAGCACAGGGCGAAGGTTGGCACCTTTGAATCGCAGTGACATAGTCGAAATCTCCTTCGTGGAATAGAGAAAAGGCCCTCCACCCGGATGGATGGAGAGCCTGTGGGGCACGTGGCCAGAGGTACTGAAACGCCGTGACGCGGGTTCGGTTCAACCGAAGAACCGTCTGGCTTCAGTGCGGGGCGTCATGCCGGCAGCGCTTGGCGCGGTCGAGTCGCCTTCGTATTGATGACGCTTACGTCGATCAGACGCCAACGCCCGTCATCGATGAGTCGCTCCAGCACTTCGCCGAGCATGTCGAAGTACACCTCGTCATGCCGATCGATCAACTTGCCGTCTCGGTGCAACTCCACCACGTAGGTATCCCCTGCGCGGTCGTACAGCACCGTCACACGGCCCTCGAACTTCGCGGTCGAGACCGTGAAGCTGATCGCCGGAGGCGTCTCGATGATCTTGGACGGCTTCGGATCGACCCAGGTGAAATCCCTGGCACCGGCATCGACCAGCATGTGGGTGATGCGCCGGAAGCCATCGGGCGCTGGCATTTCCTCCAGTTGCTCGATGAGCTGGCCCAACTCCATGCATTGCGGCGCGGGGATGGGCAGCTTGGCCGGTGCGGAACCAAGGATGTGCGTCTTGACGGTGTAGGGAATGCCGTCGGACGTCATCTCGGTGCGTACTTCCGGGGTGTCCGCGCGCAGTCCGTCGAAACGGCGCCGCGCGTAGGGTTGGACATGCACCTTGGCGCCTTCGGAGGGAACGACGGTCACCAGTTTGGGATCGAGCACAGCGAACTCGCTGGGCTTGAGCTTGACGACGATGGCGTCATCAGTCGCCACGACCACGCGCCCATCGAAAGGCATGGGATCGATGGCGAAGCCCAATGTTGAAGACTGCGGCTGATCATCGAATACGCGGTACTTGAACGACCGCACATTGCGAGGTACATGGCCTGCGACAAGCGTAGGCATCATAGATTTGATGAGGGAACGGTCCATGGGAAACTCCTTGAGGAAGAATCAAGGGATTCCCCACCCGCAAGGGAGAGGTCCCTTGTGGGTGGCGTGGATGGACGCGTCCGCGTCCGTGGAAAGAAACGACCAGTGCGGTTTCCCGCACTTGCAGCCTTTAAGGTCTCGGCTGCCTGGGCATGTGTCGGCAACGCCGACGAACATGCAGGGAAGAATGGCGCTGCAGCAGGCTGTCGGCTCGAAGAAAATGACATCGCGCCGCACCCGCTTTTCAGCGCATTGCAGGCAAGAAAAAGACCTGATGAGTGGTTGGCAAGGTCAGGCTTCGGACACGAAGTGGCGTTTGCGCTGACGCGGGAAAGAACACATGCTGTGCTGATTTCTGGCTTTGGGTCAGGCCTTGCGCTGCGCGACGTGAAAGAGCTTGAGGGACATGGCCTAGGCGGCACATGTCCCTTGTGGGTGGGTGAGCGAAAGGCAGTGTTATTCCGGAGACCGGCTTCACCAACCGCTGTAATTCAGTATCAGGTCGGCGAGTACCTTGCGATGTTGTAGATCGAGACCGCCGAAGTCGGCAAGCCCATGGAATCCGCAACGTTTCAGAAGCGCGCCTCCCTTGCGCTCGTTGTAGAAGCTGACCATCGCGGCAAGAAACATGCGTTCCCCACTGCTCAGGACGCTAATGGCCTTGCTGATCCTTGGCACGTCGGGGCACATATCCCATTTGTCGCGTGCCAGGTTTAGCCCTTCGGGTGTGCCATCGCCAAACCATTGAGGCCCAGCGAGTTGCACACCGCGTTTCCAGGCATGGAGAAACGCATCGGACGCCGCAGCGAAATGCCGCTGCTCCTGTGCGATTTGATCGACGATTTCTCGAGGCAGATGCTGGTTCATGACGTGGCTCCTCCAGTTGGATCAGGGATTGGCCAGTTGGGACCAGCCGCCACTTTCGAGGGCGCTTTGAGCTGCGGCATAGCTTCGGAAGTACTCGCGAGATTCCCGCGAGACGGGACCTTCGCTATTGCGTGTGCCGATGTAGTGGCCTGCGGCGCTCTGCAGGACTTCGAGCGGCAGTAACTTGCCGCAATAGATCAAAGCCAATTGGCCGAAAGAGGCTTGTTGGGACATGAGTGGGCTCCTAGGAAAGCGGGGCCTTGTCCCTCACGGGATGGCAGCTCCCGCACGCGGTCGAAAAGAACGCATCAGCGTCACAAGACGCGTGTCCGCAGACTCGATGCGACGGCGGACTGGTGGGTAGCACGGGAGAACCCCGCGGCGGCCTCGAAACTCAGGCTGCTGGCATGGTGCTGACGGATCAGCGACACATGCGGGCAGCGTCGCGCGCGGGCCGGGCCAAGTCAGCGGAAAATTGGAACCCGTTCCGGTCCCGATTGATGGCCGCGAAAAAGAAAGCCCGGCATCGAACTGGCGGATGGCCGGAGTGGAACCTGCAGCAGCCTGGACAACCTGGCTGCTAGATGCTGCCGACATGTCGAGCGTGCCGTAAAGAGAATGGCGTGCCTGGGGTGGCGAGCATCAAACCGAAGCGGTCAACCTCTTCTTGTGCAGGCACTGCACCAGCCGCTGACCCAGCCACGCGACGCAGGGCACGGCCATCGAGTTGCCGATCGCCTTGTATCGCGGGGCATCTGTGGCGGGCTTGCCGCGATAAGGGACCAGCGTGTAGTCGTCGGGCATGCCTTGCAGCCGCTCGCATTCCAGTGGCATCAGGCGCCGCACCTGCCATTGCGACCAGTCTCCCAGAACGGGATCATTCCAGTCGTACCGGAAATGCGCCTCATAGTTAGGTGCCAGCACATGACTCTTATCCACGCCATCGCCACTGATGCGCAGTGCGGTCGATATGCCGCCGCCAAGCTCGGCTGCAAGACCATGCTGCCTGCCCCGCAAAGCAACGCAGGCCACCATCGGCACCCCGTAGCCTGGCCTGCCATTGGACAGGATGGTGCAAGCCACCTGCCCATGGCCTGACTCAAATCGCACTTCGCCGCGATTGTTCTGCGCGAATGCGATAGCCGGTACCACTCCTGCGTTCGCATGGCTGTGGCGATGCCCGCCTGCACGCAGGGTTTGCGCCCAATCCACTGTCGCATCGGCTCCACAACCTTGGGCGGTGAAGGCAATGATCGGCGCACCTTTGCCCGTACCTTCTTCGCCGCTGCCCTTGCCCCCGTTGGCGGTGTCGAGGGTGTGGGTGATGCTGCCGGCGACTGACAGCGCCATGAACGTCTCCGTGCGGATGTCATGCTTGGTGTCCGCCAACAGGCATGCGGCCACATCGACAGGGCCGATGCCTTCACCGAATCCAAACGTCGTCTTGACCTTGCCGTAGTGTTGCTTCAGTCCCCTGAAGTCGCCTGCTGCCTCAGCGCCAAGTCCAGCAGCGCCGGCAGTGCCTTGCCACGGCGCGAAGCCCGGCGAAGGATGCCCGCGCAGGCCTGCACGCTCAAAAAGTATTTCGGCGGGATCGAAACCATCTCCACCACCTGCCACAAGAAACACACGCTTGCGACGTTGGGCGACGCCGAAATATTGAGCGTCGAGCACGCGCCAGGCGATGCGGCGCCTGGGGCCAGACACGTAACCTGCGTGCGTCCATTTTTCCCCTGGCGGTTCGAGCGCACGGCTTTCTCCGGCCAATGCTCCCAGGAAATGCCCGAAGGCGTTGCTGCGGTCGTTGAGGACGCCTGGGACGTTTTCCCAGACGATCGTGGCCGGCGAGCGGTGTTTTTGGTGACGGGCTTGGTCGATGGCATTGGCTAACTCCACATAGGCAAGGGTCAAGGCGCCGCGCGGGTCATCCAGTCCCCGGCGCGCGCCGGCCACGCTGAACGATTGGCATGGCGTGCCGCCGACCAGGATGTCGGGGGCCGGCACGGTACCGGCCTGAACCTGGCGAGCGATCGTGGTCATGTCGCCCAGGTTGGGCACATGCGGGTAGTGGTGTGCGAGCACGGCGCACGGGAACGGCTCGATTTCGGCAAACCACGCGGCTTCAAGGCCGAGAGGTTGCCAGGCGAGGCTCACGGCCTCGATGCCGCTGCACACGCTGCCGTAAAGCAGCGGCGCGCAAGGTTGAGGGTGCATATCGGCTCTCCTGTTCGTGTGGCCCAGGCCAATGGCCGGGCCGGGATGTTGATGGGCAGGAGAAAGGCGCCGAAGGCCGCAGGGCCTTCGGCTCGGGAGAAAAGAAGAAGCCACCCGTGGGCTGATTTGCAGGCCCGGTCGTCGCTAGAACCGTCTGCTGTCAGCAATCACACCCGGCCCATGTCGTGGCTGGGGCCGGCATCGTCTGGCGCACATCCGCGCACAAAGGGAGCCCGTTTTTGCGCCGGCGGGCACCGGCACCGAATACCGCTGACCGCAAGGGGTCTCCCGATGGCTTGTGTGAGCGGGCAAGCCATCGGGGGACCCTTCGCAGAGGCGGAAGAAATGCAGATCAGCAGCGCGCGCGTGGCGCGATTCTTGGAGGAGTTACCTTCAGGTCCCGCGGCCGGGGGCGGCTCGGCGGGACGCGCACACGGATCAAGAAGGCGATGTGCGCTGGGCGTCCCGAAAGGGCGCGGGACACGAGCCATGCCGCAGAAGGCGAGCACGGCTCACGGGGGAGAGGGGTCGATCAGGAGCCTTTGCGGCCGCCACGGCGCGGACGTGAGGCTGCGCGCTTAGACGTACCGGATTCGACTGGCAGCGTGCCTTTGCAGTCAGGGTAGCGATTGCACGACCAGAACGGGCCGCTTTTGCCGATGCGCTGGCGGGTAGGTGCGCCACATTGCGGGCATGCCGGCCCTTGGGGAACCTTGATGGACAGGGACGCGCTACCGTACTGCGCGATCAATTGTGAAATCCATGCGGCCTGCTTGCCAATGAACACGTCCAGCGTGAGCTGGCCGGCTTCGATCATGTCGAGTGCTTGTTCCCAGACAGCGGTGGTGCCTGGATCGGCAATTGCCGCCGGCACCGCGCCGATCAGAGTGAAGGCCGCGTCCGAGGCGCGGATGGCGCGCCCCTTTTTCACAAGGTAGCCACGTGCGATCAGGCCGCCGATAATGTTGGCTCGCGTCGCTTCGGTACCGATGCCGACCGTATCCTTGAGCTTCTGTTTCAAGCGCGGATCCGAGACCAGCTTGGCAACGCCTTTCATGGACTTGACCAACTCGCCCTGCGTGTAGGGTCGAGGTGGCAACGTCTTGAGCGCCTTCAGATCCACACCGGTCACTTGGCACGCCAGGGTCTCGCTCAGCGCGGGCAGCACCTGGCTGCGCGCAGCGGTATCGCCTTCCTCATCTGGCTGAGGCTCGGCCAGAACCAGGCGCCAGCCCTTGACCACGACCTGCTTGCCGGTCGCTGCCAGTTTCTGCTGGCCGCAGGAGAAGTTCGCTACGGTGCGGTCGAACTCGTGATGAGGAAGGAACTGTGCCAGGTAATGCGCGCGGATCAATCGGTACACGGCCAACTCCTTCTCGCTCATAGCCGAGAGGTTTGCCGGTTCTAGCGTTGGGATGATGCCGTGGTGCGCCGACACCTTAGCGTCGTTCCAGGCACGCGAACGCACGGAGCGGTCGAGCTGGTCCATGATCGCTCGTAGCGAGGAATCGGTCTTGAGCAGGCTGTCGAGGACCGTGGGCACCTCGGAGAACATGCTTTCGGGTAGATATCCGGAATCCGAACGGGGGTACGTGGTGGCCTTGTGCGTCTCGTACAGTGCTTGGGCAATGTTCAAGGTTTCCTGCACGTCCAGCCCAAGCTGCTTGGAGCACACCTCCTGCAAGGTGCCCAGGTCAAACGGAAGCGGCGGGCTTTCCCGCACGCGTTCGGTTTCGACCGAGACCACCTGGGCGCTGCCGGCCGCATGTACCTGCTGCGCGGCCTGCTGTGCCACCGGCTGCTGCAGGCATCGGCCGGCGCCGTCTGTGCAGGCGTCGGGCGGGATCCACTGCGCGCTGAAAGCCTGGCCGCCTGCGGATAGGGACACGTCGATGGCCCAGTACGGCACGGAGACGAAGGCGGCAATCTCCCGGTCGCGGTCCACCACTAGCTTGAGCGTTGGGGTCTGGACGCGCCCGACTGACAGCACGCCGTCGTAGCCGGCTTGGCGCCCCAGCACCGTGAACAACCGGCTGAGGTTCATGCCCACGAGCCAGTCGGCGCGCGAGCGCGCCAGCGCCGAGTAGTACATCGGCAGCGTCTCGGCCGATGGCCGAAGCTTACCGAGCGCGGTGCGAATGGACGTATCGTTGAGGGCTGACAGCCAGAGCCGTTCTATAGGTCCACGATAGCCGCACAGGTCGATAACTTCGCGGGCGATGAGTTCGCCCTCGCGGTCGGCGTCCGTAGCAATGACCAGTTGGGTCGCCTTCGCCAGGAGCGCTTTGACGACTTTGAATTGCGTGGCCGTCTTCGGTTTGACCTCGACCCGCCAATGCTCGGGAATGATAGGCAACTGCTCGATGGACCAGCGCTTGAGCTGCTCGTCGTAGGCTTCGGGCGGTGCCGCTTCGACGAGATGGCCGATGCACCAAGTGACAGTGACGCCGGAACCGCTGAGGCAGCCTTCACGGCGCTGCGTGGCGCCGAGAATCCGGCCAATGTCTTTGCCCTGGGAGGGCTTCTCGCACAAGAACAGCCGCATGTCCGTCCGCTCGATTTCCGTGGTTCATTGAGTTGCTGGAATCGAGGATGCCGAGCGCTGCCAAGAGCAGCAGCAAACAAGCCGCATGCTGCGGCGACCGCTTTCACGGAGGATGAAATCGCTTTGGAGAAAGACGCGTAGCTGGAAGTGCGCGGGCAGGGAGCCGAGGTATACGGGAGGGCGTGGACTTCGGTGGACGTAGGTGGAGCTATCCCCTGGGGATAATTTGTGGCGAGCGGAGGAGGGCGGAGCACTGCGGCGTTCGCCCTCCATGCAGGGTCATTTCCTACGTTTCGCCTCTTTCGTCGCAGTCGTTTCCTGGGCGGCTTGGGGCTTCGTCTCTGCCTCTTGGTGCTTCGGGCTAAGGGTCACGGACTCAATGCGGTACGGCAGGATGCCGACGCTACGCGCGTTGATCTGCCAGGTTTCGCGTGGCTGATCCTCGTTGTCCGTCCAAGATTCACGCTCCATGCGGCCGACGACCAGCACGCGCATGCCTTTCTGGTACAGATCCTTCCAGTGCTCGGCATCGCGGTGCCAGAGTTCGACGGGCGCCCAAAAGCCTCCGCGATCGTCGAAAGAACCGTCCTTCTTGGGAACGGGGTTATCGAAATAGACGTTCAGGCGCAGGAGGCGGCTGGGCTCGTCGTTGCCATTGGGGAATTCGCGATATTCCGGTGGCGAGCCGATGTTGCCTTCGCCAGAAAAATGCGTGCTCATGATGCAATCTCCGTTGTGGTTGAAATGCCCGTGCCTCTCCGGCCCCAGGCGCGTGCAGGAATGCCTGGCGCAGTCATCAATCGCGCATCGCGGCGGGGAGGGACGTGAGCCGACGCAGATAGGCGGCATCCGCTTCGCTGGCCTTGCTGGCGCATTCCTGCGCCTGCCTGCCCAGGGTGTGCAGCAGGCTGATCTGCATGTTCAACGTGATGCGCTGAAGCTCGATCGCGTGCAGATCGGCCAGCAAGTTGACGGGCGTGCTGGTGCTGGCGATCAGTTCCTGCCACAGCGCCACGCCCATGGCTGACCTGTCGTGCCTGCGCCAGCGCAAAAAGGCCGTGCCTGCGCCAGTGGACTGTTGGGCCAGCTCTATGGGCAGCAGGTGGAAGGGGTGCCCGCACGCCTGTGGCAGCACCTGTCGCTGCGCCAGGGCAATCACCTCGTCGCGCATCGCGAAGCACTGACTGGCCCAGGTCTCGAAGTCCCCTTTACCTTTAAAAGGCTTTAAAAGGCCTTTTAGAGAGGCCGCGTGTTCCAGCCGCATGAAGGCTGGCTGTTCCAGACCACGGAAGTAGCGCGGTTCGCGGTTCGTGTCGCTCATGCCTGTTCGTCCTCGACGGTGCTGGCCTCGGCCGGATCGGCGGCAGTGCTTTCGTCGGTGGGAGGTGCGGCTGCGGCAGCGCTATCACCGCGCTGTTGGAGCCCGCGGCGCACGATGGGCGGCGAAAACTTCGAGCGTCGTGTGCCTTCTAGTACGTCTTGCGGCAGCTCGCCGAATTTTTCCAGCGCGACCCGCGCCGCCGCATTCTTGGCCGCGAAATCGTCCCGAGTGCAGCCCGAGTAGCGGTATTGCTGTGCCAGGCTGAACAGGCTGCGCAGCGCATGCGCACCCTCGTTGAGCCAGCGCTCCAGCGTGCTGCGGTCGATGAGTGCGGTGTGATGGGCAAGGATCAGCTTGCGGGCGATGTCGTCATAGTCGGCCAGGAGATAGACCGCAGCAAAGCCGAGCTGGGCGTTGACGAAGAGGGGCAATTTAACCGGCTGCACGTTGAGGTTCTCGCCCAGGCTCAATGCGGCGGGGACGCCCGCCAATGCCTGGTCCACCTGTTCGCGCAGCGATTGCAGCGTGGTTTTGGTCTGGTCGAGTTTTTCCTCGATGCGCAACATCCACCAATCGCTGTATGGGTCGTCCTGCTCCGAGCCGCGCTTCATCTTGTTCATCACGGCGATGTAGCCGTTCAGGCCGACGATGCCCGGTCGCCCCTCGGCGGCAGCGCGGCCATGCCAAATGCGGGATGCGTGATGGGTATGCAGCGTCAGCGACATCGCGCTGCGCAGCGAGCCGAGATTCAATTGCAAAGGTTCATTGGTTGCCATGGTGTGTCCGCTCGCTTTGGAAAAGGAGCAGCCAGCATTGGCATGCGGCGGAAGGCCGTCAGTCAACAAACCGAAATCGGCCAAGCCCCGGTTTAGGGAGTGGCCGCTACGAGCGACGCGAGCTATCCCCAGGGGATAGATCCATTAAGCGCCACTGGATGCTGCTCGCCGAGGCTGCACGGATACGCGCGATCCGTGCGTGACCTCCGATGGCGGCGCTGTGCCTGCCTGTTGTGCTGCCCTTTGGAATGGCCAATTATCCCCAGGGGATAGCTCCATGGCGCGCCAAGGAGCGCTGTTCGCCAAGGACAGGCCGCGCACATATGATCCAGTGCATGGCATCTCGATGCCTGCCCCATATCTGCTTGGCGTCTTGCACATCCAAGCGGCTATCCCCAGGGGATAGCGCTACTGACAGCCACAGGCATCTGCTTCATGATCTGTCGGTCCGACAAGTCAGGCCTTGCGCAGAAGGTCGCGTAGCTGTTCGATGTTCTGCCGGGCTACCTCGGTCGGAACCACATTGCGCGGTGCCACTGGTGGCTCATTGCACGCAGGAGGAGGAGCCAGTGATGCCATCTCGGCTTGCTTGGCCCACGCATTGAACTCACCCCGGATGGCGCGCTGGATGATGCCGAACAAATATCCCGCTGGATTGCGAATGGTCGAGCCTCGACAGCGGTCCGCCCATTCATCCAGCACGGCTTGCCGCAGTGACGCATCGACCTGCTGTAACGCAACCAATGCGCCCGCCTGCTGCTCTTCCTTCAGCGCGAGGAAGCGATCAGGCATGCGAACATCCGGCGTCCCTCGCACACGCTCACCCTCATGCGCGGTAGTACGTATTTTATTATTACTTTTACTACGTACAGTACGGTCCTGCTTCGGATTCCGAAGAGTGCCGTCGTGCCTGGAATTCAGCCCCGCTTCGGATTCCGAAGAATGGTGTTCGCCATTCCGAAGAAGGCTTGAAGCCCCTTCTTCGGAATCGTGGGTGGCGTCTTCTTGTGGATAACTCTCGCATACAGCTATGCCTTGTTGAGCCAGGCGTTCGGCAAGCACCTGCAGGCGCGATGGCAACGTGCGGCCTGACAGCAGCGGGTCTTCCGCGATTTCCTTAAGCGTGTTGAGTCCAACCATTTGCACAGCCTTTGCAGAATGGCTCAGTGATTGGCTGACCAGCTCCAGATAGTCGGCGTCAAGCTGTATCGCCTCGAACGGAGTCAAGGGCTCATCGTGCAGCACATACAGGTTGCCGAGGATGCGTCCGGTCTTAGGGTCGCGGCGTCTGCGCACCAGACTCAACCAGCGTGTCAGGCGCAATAGCGTCAAGGCGCGGGCCACGGTTTCGTGGGAGGCTTGTCCTGCGCAGGGCGTTGACGCTAGCCATGGTCGAAGTTGCTCGTATGTCGGGAACGCGGTGACGCCATCCTCGTTGAGCATCATCCGGAACACTTGCCATGCATTGCGCTCCAGTGGCGTCAGACGTCGATCGAGGAACAGCCGCCGCGGTACGCTCTCATGCCGATTGCCGCTGAACAGGAAACCGTCTCCGGACGTACGCGCAGACGCGGGCTCGCTGATTTTAGGCGTAAGGTCTTTCAGCGCGCTGTCGAACAAATCGGCGAGTGCTACGGGGCCTTTGCGTGGTGCTCGCGACGTTGCGTCATCCACGGCCATAGGTCATCCCAATCCTTGGTCGATCCAGTTTTTGATCGTGGCCCACACCACCGAAAGCGGCAGTGACATGGCTTCTGCCAAGTCCATGGCCGCATCGAGAATCGAGGACTCGTCCTCCATATCGACGTGTCTGCTGCTGGTCACGGCCTTCCACTGCCGCCACAGCTCCGTGTCCTGGGCTTCGTCTAAAACGGCATGGCGCCCCTTGCGTTTGGGCAGGCCGAGGACTTCGCGGCGAAGGGCGACCTCCTGGTGGGTCAGACCGTAGAAGCGGCTCACCATCTCCGTACTTGCTGCCAGCCTGAGCATGCGATCAACCGTGGCGATTTCCTTCTCCACGTCCTTCGCCTGCTTGAGCAGCCGAAGGAGCACTTCGCGGTTGACCGTCACGGAACACCACGAGACGCTGGCGTTTGCCAGTACGCTTATCAGCACCGGGTGCTTGAGCGCATCCAGCTCTTCCTCACCGAATCCCATGGATTTGCAACGACGCAGTTGCCCATTGCGCAGGTCGTAGAGTGCCTGGGCGATGACAGCTTGGTTGAGGGGGTGGGGTGCAGACATGCTGGTCTTCCTCGTTCAAGAATCGGGAGCCGTGGCACCGGCTTCCAGATCCAGCAGGCGTCGGGCCAACCGCAGCAACCGGAACAGCTTGACCAGCGCGGTATCGCTCAATCGCCTGGTGAAGTCGCCTTGACCGTGTAGCAGTGTCGGCAGATCGGTGACGAGTTGCTCGTTGGGGCCGGCATCGGCCGGCTGCTGACCGGCTAGAGATCCCAGCAACGCCAGCACGGCATGTTCAAGCTGCCAGGGTGCCTGGGCGCGACATGCGAACCCGATGCCGTCGGGACGGTCCTCGATGAACTCGTCCAAGTCCGCCTCGCCGGCGATCTCGCGCGCGAACTGCGCGATATGGATGCGTAGCCGGTCTGGCGCGTCCAGGCCGGGTTCGATGTACCAGACGTCGGAGATGGGATAGAGGCCACCGGCCTGTACTGGGATGGACTGCAATACGTTGGCTGAGAAGTCCGGCGGTACCGCATCGCCCAACTGCTCCGCGATCATCCGTTGGATGGACTGGAGCCGCTCTGTCGTTGGTGCCGGCGAGACGATATGGTCTTGCAGCAGCTCTCCAGCTGCTGCTGCAGGGTTTCCGGCGGATGCTTTGCCAGCGTCCGTATCATTTTCGCACGTGATGGGGTCGCCCGCTGACCGCGTTGTAGGTGGCGAAGGAGTATCGGTGGACGGCGCCGGTTCGACAGGCGGTCGCGCGATGGCTCCAGGCTCAGGCAATGCGGGCGGTGCCGACGGCGGCGTCGGTTGGCTAACCAGCGCACGGTGGCGGCTCTCGGATTCATTCAGGTCCAAGGCCAGCACATCGTAATTGACGCCCAGCAGCTCTGACATCTGGCCGATCAGTTCGTCCTGCACCCGCTGAGGAGCAAATTCGTCCGCCTGGATGTCGAACTGCGACAGCACCTCCTGAAAGAAATTGTCGAAGTTCAATGGAAGGGAGCGACTTTTGGCGTAATACTGCCAGGTGCGCTCGCAGGCCTTGCGCATGACCGAAAGCCGCTCGACCTGATGACGGCCCAAGCCTCCATAGAGCACGGTCGGAATCGCAGGTAGTAGGTAGCGCACTGCATCGGCCATGCGGCTTATGTGCGACTGCTGTACGGGATAGCCGTCGGCAGCGAGGCGGCGGGCTAGTTCGGACTGGCTCAGCGTGGCGCCGCTTTCCTCTTCATAGAACTCGCGGGCTTTTTCGACGCCCAAGGCGCGCTCGATGAACGTGAGGCCGCCGCGCAGCTCATTCTCGGCGAGGTGTCCGGTCAGCGCGACGATTTCTCCGCGCGCAGGCCAGGGCCGGAAAAGGCACGAAATACGGAAGAAGCGCTCGTCCTTCGTCTCTGTCCAGAGTTCACGTAGGATCGCGAGCCGCGTGTTGCCACCATTACGAATGATGTAGTGCTCGTCGCCCGGACGGCGCGTGATAGCAGGTGCTGCATCCAGGCCGCGTTCGCGGATGGACGCCTTGATTTCTTCATAGGCTGGGTTGCGCTTCATTCGCGGGTCGTGGTCGTAGGGCCGCAGCTGGTCCAGCGTCACGACCATCGGTGTATCGGCAATCGGGTCGCTCAAGGCCGTGACCGATGGACCGCAGCGCTCGAACCCGGCTGCAAGCAGCTTGCCGGCCATGTCCTGGGAGGATATCTCAGCCATCGCCTCGTCCCTCGGCGTTAGCGGCCCTTATCATGCGGGCCTCGCGCTCGGCACGGCGGATTTGCGCACGGGCGTTGAGGGGCGCCCGATGGTCGCTTGCGGTTGAGCTGGTGTAGATGGCAGCGCAGCCGGCCTTGGTGAACTTGAGGTGTCCGCCAGGTGTACGCTTGACGTGCCAGCCTTCGCTCGTAGCAAACTCGATCAGAGCGCGCAGGCGCTTATGGCCACGGGCCAGTTCATGTACGTTCGCCATGGGGCCTCCCAGTTTCAAGAGGACGCGCTGGACGGCCGGAGACTTGGATAAATTTGTCTTGCCACTCAGGGAACAGCTCCCCGGCGAGCGTGCGCATGGTGTCGAGCGCGGCGGGCGCAATTCTGCCCGGTGGCTGGCGATGCTCGACGCGATGCACCGGCAGACCACGGGTAGCGGCGCGGGGATAGGCTTCAATGGCTGGCACGTTGGTACCCAGCACGCGAATGCCAGCATGGTTTTGAAACAGGTCGCGCAGCGCCTGTTGGATCAGCCGCGCGTTGATGGATACGGAATGGACTCGATTGATAAGCAGGTGCAGCGGAGGCGGTTCGATGCCGAGGTGTCGATACGGAGCGATGTCCTCCAGCAACTGCATGGTGCCACGCCGCAACTCACGGGCCGCAAGGATTTCCGGAGTGACGGGCGACAGTGCTAGGTTGGAGGCCAACACTGCCATCTCCAGCAGCACCGAACGCGCGCCCTGCGTATCGATCAGCACCAGGTCATAAAGTGGTGCCAGCGCCGGCAGCATGTGGCGCAGCCGCAGGCGTCCATCTGGAGCATGCAAGAGCAAGGTGTTCAGTTCACCTCGATGGTCATTCGAGAGCACCAAGTCCAGACCTGCGATGATGGTGCGGGACACGAGTCGGCCGAGGTCGCGTTCATTGAAGGCCAGCAACTCATAGATGCCGCAGGGTGCGCGGTGGGCCAGTTCATAATAAGAGGAAAGCGTGGGCTGCACGTCGAGGTCGAGCAGCAACACGCGCAGTCCCGCGTCTGCGGCGAGCCCGCCGAGATTGGCGGCCGTGGTCGTTTTGCCAACGCCGCCCTTGGTCGAGATGATGGATACAACCTGCATGGTGCTCTCCGTCTAAAGGATGGGAAAATCCGAGGAGGAGAGAGGATCAGGTTCGGTTATTGAGGCGTTCGGCGATCCACTGATCGATCTCGACCGAATCCCAGCCCACAGCCCGTACGCCGAGGCGCCGCGCCTGTGGGAACTGACGCTTTTTCATCAGGTTGTAGATGTGAGCGCGCTTGAAACCAGACTTCGCTTCGACTTCACTGAGCCGCAGGATGCGGCGCTCGTTCGGTTGCAGTACCGGTGTTTGCAACATGGTGGTCACTCCTGAACGCTCAGTGGCGTTTGTTGGCGTGACCCCTATTCAATAGACATGGCTGCGGAAAGACATCGCAAATGCAATCTCTGCAATCCCGCATACATGCTGGAAACCGTCACGCGGCTGCCCTATGGACATCCTTCTGGACATCGGCTCGCGTTGTTGCCCCACCAAGGGCCGTTGTGTCGTTATGCCTACCGGGTGGACGGACAAGACTTAGCCAGCCCTCGACCAACGAGAAACAACACGCTCGATATCAGAGGTCACGGTTCCAACGTTATGGGGGACGTCAAATCCATCAAGGCCGATTCGATATGGTCTGATACACCCATGGTTTCACTATGCACGCAGGATGGAACAGCGACAGTTCAATGCCCGTTGGATGGAAAAAAACCCAAGCATCTCATTCTGTTTTGGCATCCTGATATATCGAGATAGTATCCAGCAGTGATGTGCTATGGATTGTTTGAGACGGGTGCGTGTCGCTCCCAATCCGACGCCAGAGGGGTGTTCTACGCAGTGACGTGTCCCGCATGAGCATGCCGCGCAAGCCACGACTGTGGCCACCGCGAAGACTGAGAGCACCAAGCTGATATTTCTTGTCCTGCCAGCCTTAAGCCAACCTCAATCTCTACGCGGCGCTTCACGCGCAGATTTTCGGCGAAGCGGTCGACGCTGCGACGATGACTCCGCTAAAGCTGAAGACTTTCTGGGCAGAGAAATGTAGGTTCCGAAGGCTCAGGAGGCGTCGGCCCTAATCCGACCGATCGCGGTAAGCTCGGCGGCAAGCGGCATCCGATCGTCGACCGCAATGGCATCATTCCCTTGGCGTGCAGCGTCATCTGCGCTCAGCGGCTTCCAGGGTTTTGCTAGCCACTCTAAGCCCATGCGCCTACGGTTTGGTTTCCCTCTGTAAATTGGCGAGGCCACAGGCAAGAAATGCGCACAAGGAACTTGCGATCAGGGCCCAGCGAGCCCCTTGCTGGGAGTTAAGACTCAGGAAAGCGGCTGCGATGACGCCACCAATCATTTGGCCTAGCAACCTGACGGTAGCTAGAACGCCGTTGGATCTTCCGCTTTCTTGCGCGGAACTGTAGCTCAGCAGCAGTTTTAGGTTAGGCGTTTGAAATATACCAAAGCCGGCTCCTGCCATAGCTGCACATAACGACGCAAGCCACATAGGTTGTATCGCACCCACAGCAGCCAGAAACGCTATCCCGATAGACATAATAAACAAACCCATCACTAGCAAATGAGCCGAATTCAATACATCCGAAGCGCGCCCCGAGAAGTATGAAAAAAAACCAGAAAACAAAGACCAAAAAACCATTGCAGAGACCGTCCCAGACAACCTTCCAACGCTTGCCGCGGAGAAAAAGAAGGGCAATGAGATCAGCGTGGCCCCCTGGGCCATATATGCAAGCAGCGTTATAAATGACGCCACAATAAATATTTTTTTGCTATAGGGATTAGGGAGAAATTTTTTAAAAGAACCTGGATTCCACAGGATAATTCCGATACCAAGGCAGCAAGTCGTTGCGCTAATTATGAATCTGGTCTTTCCGTAGCGACTTACTCCCAGCGCGGAAACCGAGAAAGCAATGAGAAAGAGCCCTGCCATGATGACCAATAAATCCATCCAAGGAACGCAACTCAAATTTTTATGCGGACGGCTTGGCAGAAAAATGGTCGCAAGCAAGCAGGCAGTCGCTCCAATTAAAAAATTCAAGACGAAAATCAGCGACCAAGAGCCATAAGACAGAATCAATGAAGAAATCAACGGGCCAGCACAGAATGATAGGGCCACCACCAGTGCGCTTGTTCCGACCGCCCTGCCGAAGAGGTGAGCTGGATACATCCCTCTCATAATGGCAATATTAACCCCTGCCATCGCACCACCTCCCAGTCCTTGAATTGCCCGAATCAATACAAGGTAATCAAAAGAAAAAACAGCGGAACAGGCCAATGCCGAGATCGAGAATGCAATCGTTCCTATTATATAAATAACTTTATAACCAAAAATGTCACCGAGTGCCGAAAAAAGCAGAAGCGAAGCCACCATGGAAACTTGGTAGGCGCTAACAACAAAAATTGAATCTGCACTCGGAATTCCCAATTGAGCAGCAATCCGAGGCAGCGCCGTATTGACCATCGATGCATCAAGAATGGCCACAGCAACCCCTAGAAGAATTGCCGACATGGCTAAAAATCTCTTGTGAGCCAATGCTCCAGCGTTCACAATGCGCTCATTTATATATAAAAATTACTTTGACGCATAACAGGATGTAGAATTACGAAATTAAACATCCATTCGATGAAGCTCTTTGAGGATTTTTTTAACCCCTTCAATGGGGTTTTTTCCGACCGCCAAATACCCATTCCACCCAATGCGATTAGCCACTTCGATATTGGCCGGTGAATCATCAAAGAAAATAATGTCCTTCCCGTATGCGCGTATTGAGCGCTCCACATGCTTAAAAGCTTCAGCATCTGGTTTCTTCTTCTTCATCAAAAAAGATAAAAAAGCACGGTCATGAGCAAGCAAATAAGTTTTTACATGATTCCAGTGAGTTTCGTTTGTGTTGGAGAAAAGATAGATTTCTACCTTTTGGTCGGCCAATTTCGATAACAGTTTTGCCGCCCCGGCAAAAGGGCCGACCAATCTCTTTTCTGTGAACCAGTTCTCGACAGGAATTTCGTTAATTTGATGCCTGCTGATCGCATTTAGATTCTGGAAAAAAGAACTCGAGCCTACGTTGCCGATACTGTAATCATGAAGAAGTGCCTTAAACTTCGAGGCGTCGCTCGGTTCAAGCCATGATTCAATTGGTGGCCCCAACTCAACTAGGACATTGCCAATATCGAAGCAGACGACGCTTCTCCCTGAATAATTTTTCATGATCAAGAATGCTCTTCTTTAGAGAAGGTCTTCCACACGCCAGTTCTTCCGGCGTGGGCATCTAGTATTCTGATCCGTGTATTGTTTTTCATGGGGGAGGGGAGATTCTCTACCGAAAAGAAATCGACTGCAGCAATTTCCGAATTCGGTTGCCAGGCTTCTCTAGCAACTATCTGGCACATGAAATAAATAACAAGATCCGACTTGAAGGGCGCTGAATAGATGCCCACAAGATTTTCAACGACAACTCGGTAACCCGTCTCCTCGAAAACCTCCCTGATAACCCCGTCTTCGGGTGACTCTCCATCTTCAAGCGTGCCTCCTGGGACGGTCCAGCCATATGGCGGGTAGTTCCTCTGAACACAGAGAACTTCCTGCCGCTCATTTAAAATGTTTGCAAAAACTCCAATCGTTGTCATGATTAGAAATCCCTTTTATCTTCTGGAATTGATTTACTTGCGCCCGCGATCCAATCCCCCCGGGGACGATCACCCTGGACGTATGCTGGATTTCCATAGGCAAGCGTTCCAGGCGGGATATCTCGCGTAACAACTGAGCCTGCACCGATAAAGGCGTTTTCGCCAATCGTAACGTTACCTAACAGAGTTGTCCCGCTTCCAACTCTTGCTCCCGATAGTATTTTAGGTGCCCGCAATACTTCTCCAACGCGCCATCGCATTTCGTTATCGTTGACTGTTACCACTCTTGCACCAATTTGCACGTTATCTCCAATCAAGCAATTCCCGGTAATATGTGTGAGCGCCGAGATTCTGACGCTGTCCCCGATCGTGGCGTCTCGCTCTAGGCACACAAAATGTGAAATCACGCTATTAGCGCCTATTTTGACTCGGGCGCGAATAACGACGTTGTGCCCGATGATGGAATTTTCTCCTATGCAAGCACCCGAGCACAATAGCGCCCCTGATCTTATTTTTGCTCCTCGCCCTATCATGATAGGCCCACTATTAACTCCATCGTCTTCATTGGGGACGATTCTCACATCAGAAGATATTAAAGCTCCTTCTGCAGCTAGCAGTAAGCCATGCTGGACAGCTTTCTCATAACTTAAAGTATCCATTACCATAGTTGCCGCTCCCGTGCTGGTGAAAATAAATTAACGTCTCGCCCGATAGACAAAGAATATAATTCTTCGCCCAAGATTCCTCTTGCGACTTGTCCCCGAAGAACATCGGTAGTGCCATCTGCAATCCGCAGCCCAAGTAAGTCTCGTAGTGATTTTTCTAGGTGAGCGTCAGCAGAATATCCATATGCGCCATGCACAAGCATGCTCCATTGGACGGCTGCGAGGGAGGCTTCTACGCTCTCTGCTTTAGCCATTGCCGCATCTACATAGCTATACTGCTTGAGTTCGATGCGACGCGCCGTATTCTGGGTTAGCAGCCAAGCCATATGCAGTCGCGATGCATGTTTTGCAAAATCTTGTTGCAAATGGGTAAACCTTCCAATTGGCCCGGAAAACGCGGAGCGCGTTCGCAATCTCTCTTTTGCTTTATCTAACGCTTTTTCCGCGGCACCTATTGCTGCTGCAGCCATTGCGCAGCGCCAGAACGAAAAATGTGTGGAGAAGATGCTAAACCCTTGTCCTTCTCCTCCTATTCGGTTTTTAGCCGGTACTCGTACCCTATCTAGATCGAGCTGTCCCCAAGATATACCGCGAAGACCCATGGCTTCGATGTCTGCCACCCTGACCCCAGGATTTGATTCCTCTATCATGAAAGCGGTCAGGCCTTGATCGACGCCTTTCACATTAGCAAATACTATAAAAACATCTGACTGCCGGAGGCGAGCGACATATTTTTTCTGCCCATTCAGTTCGTAGCCGTCGGCAGTACGTGACGCAGTTGTTTTTATGGCATGCAGATCAGAGCCACCACCTTCCTCAGTTATACAGATTGCAGCAAAACTCCTTCCAGTAGATATTTCTTCGAGTTGGAGCCTAAATCTGTTTTGCTTCTTTGATGCGAGAAATACTCTTCCATGTCCTAGACCTGGAACGTCTCGCAGATCAAGGCTGATGCGCCCAAAGAATTTAAAGGCTTCCATCAGTTCACGGGTATTTAATGGGCCCAGTTGTTCTGGCAGGTTGCTCTTGTAGTCCAATGAGGCGAGTTCTGGAATAGTCTTACGCCAGACTAAAGGATCATGCAAACTTTCACTGTCCTTCCAATTTTCCAGACTGGAAAGTATTTTTTCGCCGACGTCCCTGCTGAAGAATTTTGGAAGATGAATACTCATGCTCTGCCTAATAAATTAGCCCGTGCCTCAGTATATTGCGATCGTTCCAGAGGCTATGAGCCAAGATTGAGTGAAGTCTACGCCTCTAATTTACGCCCGGTTTCATGATTTTTTTTAGATTTTTATTTTTTAAGGACGGCTGATTTTTCCTTAATTTCTGGGGCGCTTTAATTTTTACTATTCCAATTTTCGTTTATATTTCCTTTTGGAGTATAAGCCTGACTGCCTATTGGGAAAAGGTGCGTCGGAGCGACTTTAGCAATGTCGCCGTGTATAAATGGCGCCCGAAGCAGCGCAACGCAGGCAGCATATCGACGCATGTGCATTATCAAAACTCCTCGTGATCAAGCCGAAGAAAGATTCGGCGATAGGAGCGGGCCGACGAATAATTTTAACGAACGGTACCGCGTCGCTAGTTTGCGCAGCATCTTAATAAAGCGCTGCGTCGTCAACGCTCAATCCAATCGTGCCGAGTTGTTTGCCGAACCAGTCTTGTGCGCTGGCGATTGCCTGTCAATGCGCGGAAATGCAGGTGTCTACCCTGCACTCCAAGGACCTTGCGAAATTAGATGCGGGTCCCTCAATCCCGGACACTAGAGTGGCTAAAAAACCTGGAAGCCGCTGTACGCAGATGATGTAGCACGCCAAGAACAGCAGTGTTCGATTGATGTCTATGAGGCGCTAGAAGCAGGTCCGCAGTTTGCCCATGCCGGCAACCAGGCACGACCCAGCGATAGCAGCCCACCCCGAAATAGCTTGGCCTGCACACGCTGATCGGATGTCTGGCTCTAAAGGGAAGCTCCACGTTTGGCAATAGCACACTTGCACTATAGCCCGATACGGAGCCTCATTCTAAACTGCTAACAGACCTCTGATACTTCTTATCGAGTTGTTGCAGAGTGAGCTGTCATCCTGTTTCAAACTCTGGATTTACGAGGCTGTAAACTGCGCTGCTCCTGGTTTTTTTAGGAATACCCCAAGTATATCTGTTTATGAGTTAATTTGTTTGGTTTGATACGGGGAGATGGTTGTTGTGTGAAGGGCTTAAATCCACTGTTCGGTGGGTTTGGCGCTTGAAAAGAAAAGGAGGTCAAGTTGTAGAAAGTGATTCTCTTGTAATGCTCTGACCGCTGACTACACTTTTATTAATGTAAAAATATGGAGGCTGTTATGACTTCTTCGAATAAAGATCGCACTCGAAATGATCTAGACGCTTTCCCCAATGGAAAAAATCCTAATGGGCCAGGACGCCCCATGCCTGAGGATGAAATCCCTTTCCAGGCAGATGTATTGAGAGAAGATGGGCGCGTCGTCGGCGCTAATTTCAAGGGGCAGGTGGACACTGCCACATTCAACGGAAATGTAAAGACCGGCCATGCCGAGGTGACCGTCCAGCAAGGAAATGCATTTGGTACGGCGTCTACAAACGGCACATCAATGGATGGCAGCGTAGGCTTAAAGACCACACAAGACCATTTTGAGTTCAGCGCTTCTTTCACTCCCGGTGGCGAACTCAACGGCTCGGGCAAAGTCACTGTCGGCGCTGTTTCTTACGAGTTTTCAAACAGTTCGGTTGGGACAACATTCAGCTTCGATAGCGGCGCCAGTGCCTCTATTAGTAGAGGCTTCGACGGGGCATGGAACGCGAATTGGTCTTCACCGACGATAGGTGGCTTTCAAACCTCATTGAGCTTTGGCTCCAGTAGCAGCAGCTGGTCTATTAACGCCAACTTCACACTTAAGGGAAATTAATTTGCTAAGGTGACGCGCCCCCGGGCTTTGCTTACAAGGGGGCGCTCCCTAACTACCAATGTACTTGGAAATGCTAAACCCATTCCACGTTCTCCGAGTGATATCAGCTACCGTTCTTATGGTGGCAATTTCTAGTTGTGCCTCGATACAAGGCGGCTTGGATCGCTTCGATGACTGGCTAGGCCAGAAAAGCTCTAATGATGGACGGTACTTGGCCAGTTGCTACGAGCCTGGCAACACTTTTGACGATACTACAGCTCCGCCGTGCGAACTAAGTATCAGAAGGCATTGCCCGAATGGATTCACCATCTTGAGTGTTGGTGCCATAGAAAACTCTAACCCCCGCAGCTTCACAGAGAAGTACAAAATTACGGCGGTCGCTCAGTGCAAGTGAAGGGCATCTGAATCACACCTAATGTCGTCCCTTGAACCGCCGCCGAGCCATAATGGCATTGGGCTGTGCATCGCCATTCGCTGATTCGCGATGTGTCTAGCAGGGCGGCCGTTCGACCGTTCTGCTGTACTCACACCATGCTCACTTTGAGACGACCCGTAGCGTCGCATGTTCCACCATCCCCATGCCCAATCCTGCCGGATACGTCTTCGCTGACACTCGACAGCTTGGTCGGCACCGGCCCCGGTTGGCGACGTCGGCCTGGAAAAAGACGAACAGCGGCCGATGGGCCAGGGGTGCGCGGAACCCAACGCCGCGCGGCGAGCGCCCCTGCGTGCCAAGGCACGCCTAGCTGTATGGCTGTTGGTCGATCAGGTGCAACCTGTTCGGCTGCATTCGCGGGGCGCCAAGCAAGGCGCGGCGGGGATGGGCTGCCTAGCCGATCCCCTGGAGGGCAAGCGTCGCGCGCAGGCCAGAAACGAAGAGAAGGCCGGAGGCATCAGGGATCAAAGCCGCATGGCCGCGACTCGGTACGAGGCACGGGGCAACGCCCGCGAGCCCGACGGCGGAACGCCGGGATGCAAATGACTTAAAAGCCCAGATGAGCCACAATGTAGCTACAACCACTTCTGAGCATATGAAATGGCTAGCACTGACGTCGTTCGTGCCTGGATAGACGGGCATATCAAAGAAGAAGCGAGTAGCGTCCTGGCCGATATGGGACTGTCTGTTTCGGATGCCATCCGTATGCTGCTAACCCGCATTGCAGCAGACAAAGCGCTGCCGTTTGACGTCAATCGCGTCCTTCCCCATTCGGATCGGAAGACGCCATGAGGTTGTGCCTGAAAACACTTAACCAGTCATGGCCCTGAACCGCATGGATCGCATACAACAGCTCGGCTACGAAAAAGATTTCCGCATCATCTTCCTTGAAGCCAAGGGGGACGGATTTCAGCGCCTGTTCGAAAAACTGATGGCGAAGGCCCACCCGAACGATTTCATGGCCTGCCGACCATGGGGCAATGTTGGCGACCGGAAAAATGACGGATACCTGCACTCGGCCCGAACCTTATTTCAGAGCTATGCGCCCAATGAGTTGACTGCTGCTGAAGCCATCAAAAAGATCAACGAGGATTTCGAGGGCGCAAAAGAGCATTGGGAAAAATATTTTGGTGAGTGGACTTTTGTTCATAACGCACCCGATGGGCGCCTTGGTCCCCATATCATCGAAGCGCTAGCCAAGCTCGCGCAAGAAAACCCGAAGATCAAGATTGGTCACTGCGGTTGGGATGAGATGCTGTCGAAGTTTCGCCAACTCAGTTTGGAGGATCTTGAGTCCTGGTTCGGTCCCTCCCTGACCATGGAGGCAAACGTCAATCTGGGCTACAGCGATCTGTTAGCCGTACTTAAGCACATCCACGTTGCTCCCACGCCGGAGACAAGTGAAGTCAAAGATGTATCGCGGGGGAAAATCGAGGCAAATCTTTTATCTGCGGTAGTCGCCGACTTTTTGAAGATCGGGATGCAGAAATCGCCGTTGGTAGCGCAGTTCTTCGATAACTGGAAGAATCCCGTATACGGCGAACAAATTGCATCGGCATTCAACAGTCAATACGTGTCTCTGAGGGATACGATCCCCTCGCTTCATCCCGACGAGATTTTTGGGCAGCTTGAAACCTGGGCGGGGGGAGTCATGAACACAACTCCCACGCATAAGGCGGCGGTGCTTGCGGTCATGGCCTATCTTTTCGACAAGTGCGAAATATTCGAAGATGCCCGGACGGTGAGGTCAACATGATCCTACCGTCCAAGCATCTTCCGCAAGATCGCGCCCTGCTGACTGTGGGCGCTCATGTCCTCACTTTTCTCGTTCGGCCCAAAACGGTTTCCGCGCTGTGGGAGGAGTTGAACCGACAGGGCCAAGGGGGCGTGGTTATTCGCCCTCGGCGAATAACCTACGACTGGTTCGTGCTTGCGCTGGACCTGCTGTATTCCCTTGGAACTATCGAACTTGAAAATGGCCTTGTGGCACGGAGGGAAGCTTGATCCACCATCTTTTCAGCACGCTGCCCACCTTCAAGAATCTCGGCGATTTGAAGCCAGGTCTGAACGTGCTGCTTGCCCAAAAAACCGAAGGCGCAAGTACCAAGCAAACGCGCAACCGCGCAGGCAAAACGAGTTTCATTGAAACAGTTCATTTTCTGACCGGCTCGGAAGCCGGTCCTGATTCCATCTTCCGCACGCCTGAGTTGGCCGAATACACTTTCGGCATGGACTTCGATTTGAAGGATGCGCGGACTGTCGTCGAGCGCAGCGGGAGCGCCAAAGCCAAGATCTACATAACAACGCCACCGGATGCCAAGCGAAAGCTATCGGCAACCGATTGGGTCACGTTTCTCGGTGAGGAGATGTTCGGCCTAAGCAGCCTCGAAGCGGCAGGCAGCAAGCCTCCATCGTTTCGATCACTATTTGCCTACTTTGTACGGCGCCAGATGAGCGGCGCGTTCACCACGCCAGAGAAGCAGGCCACCATGCAGGGAACGGGCGACATGCAAATGGCGCTGATGTTTCTCTTTGGGCTGGACTGGCAGATTGCGCGCGATTGGCAAGCGGTTCGTGATCGTGAAAAGACCTTGGAAGAATTGAAGAAGGCGGCGGGTACGGGGGCGTTCGGCTCAATCATCGGCAAGGCAGCTGATTTGCGCACACAGTTAACCCTGCAGGAATCTCGTCTCAAGAAGCTCTATTCGGAAATCGAAACCTTCCAAGTATTACCTGAGTACCGGGAACTGGAAGTCGAAAGCGCCAAGCTGACGCGTCAGCTCAACGAACTGGCCAATGCCAACACCATAGACTTCGCAGCCATCCGTGATCTCGAAGGCGCGCTGGCCTCCGAAATTCCACCGGACCTGGAAGACCTGCGAGCGGTCTATCAGGAAGCGGGCGTTGCACTTCCTGGTCTCGTAAAGCGTCGTTACGAGGACGTGCAAAGCTTCCATCAATCGGTTGTGCGCAATCGCAGGGACTATTTGTCCAGTGAACTCGAAGCGGCACAGCTACGGATTGAGTTGCGTGACAGCCAGAAAGCGCAACTCGACCAGCGACGTGCGGAGATCATGGGCATCCTCAGGAGCCATGGCGCTCTGGATCAGTTCCTCAAGTTGCAGGGGGAGTTAGGTCGCCTGGAATCGGAGGTGGAATCCGTGCGGCAGCGTTTCGAAGCGGCCGAGCAACTCGAAGGTACGAAAAACGAGTTGGAGATCGAGCGCAACCGGCTCACGATCCGGCTACGCCGCGATTTTGCCGAGCAGAAGGATCGGCTGGCCGAAGCCATCGTTGCCTTCGAGGAAACGTCGCAACGGCTCTACGAGTCGGCCGGCAGCATGACCGTCGACGAAACCTCCAATGGCCCGATGTTCAAGTTTCCGATGCAGGGTCAACGCAGCAAGGGCATCAAGAACATGCAGATCTTCTGCTTTGACATGATGCTTATGCGCCTGTGCCACAAGCGGCAGATAGGACCCGGCTTCTTGATCCATGACAGCCACCTGTTCGATGGTGTTGACGGCCGACAGGTGATCAGCGCCTTGCGCTTGGGTTCGGAGATTTCGCAGGAACTTGGCTTTCAGTACATCGTGACGATGAACGAAGACGACGCCTTCAAAGAAACCATTGAGGGATTTGATCTAAATGATCATGTGCTTCCGACGCGCCTGACTGATGCGACTGAAGACGGCGGGTTGTTCGGTATTCGATTTGGTTAAATAAAGGTGACGAAAATGGACAAAAAGACCAAAGGATCATGGCTAATTCATCATACCAACAAGCTTCAGGGCGTCACCAATCAGACTGGATATGAAAAGACGTTTCTTGCTGGGAAAGCGGGGATTTTGCTTTCCGCGATTTCATCCAATAATCAGGTCACCGTCAACAATGATCGGCTCACGGTTCTGGCAAAAGCCGCGAATATCAACACGACATTTGAGTTGCCAAAACTCATAGAAGTTCTGCAGCAGCAGCGTTTAATTGACACCGCAGGCGGTGGAATTGCGGTGCTCGGGGTGACTACCGCAAAGACATTGCAGCATACGTCAGACATTTTTGATGCCCTTTCTCCCGGCTCAACGGAAGTTGCCTCAATTGCACTTGCAGAACTAGCTTCCATCGAACCCGTTCTCGCTGGGCACGTAGCCGTAGAGTTGGCCGACTCCTATAAGCTCGGTAAGGCGGAGATCGGTCAATTGATGTCTGACGCGGAACAGGTCGGATTCGTGGATGCGGAAAAACTCAGTCCGGGCGAAACATTGTTATTCAATGGCAATCTGTTCCGTCGCGAAACGACTCGAAAAATCAAAGCCGTGCTTGACTCGCTCACTTCGGCTGAGCAAATAAAACTGCATGAGCTCACACAAACCCTGAAAAAACAGGCATGCGTCGACACGGATTTTGCAAGCAAACTTCTTGGAGAGCCACTCTTTAAGAAAGTTACGGCCATTGGATTGTTCGACATCAGTGTAGTTAGCAATTCAACCGAAGATGTGGGGTTTCTGACATTGCCATCGGCATTCTCGAAATACAGCAATTCGATGGTTGACGACGCGTTCGATCTTGCAAAAGCATTTGTCAGTTCCGTCACCTATGGGATGACGAAGAGCTCATATGCCCGAGGGCAGATACAAATGGTGGATGCGCTGCTAAGTGCGTTGGTGCGGGGTGAAAGCGTCGGTCCTGTGAATGCCATCGCGCAGGACTATAAAGTGCTCGAATTGAAAGGCGTTGTTGAGGTCAAGACAGGCACCAAGAAGTGGCGCACTGGACCGATGCTGAGATTGTTGAAAACGGAAGTTGGCGAACTTGCTCTCCAAGCAATTCGTCAGGGTGATGTTAGTGAACATTCCTTAAGCTCGCTTCCAACAGCAGCAGTCACCACTTTTACCGGCCCTGAACACAACCGTGAAAAGATCCGCAGAGCACAAACGCAGATGAGCCCCAAGGCTACCAATGACATGCTCTCTATTCTTCGTACCGGAGGCGGAATATGAGTAAGAGTCCGCAAGTGCTGCTTAAGGGCCCCAGAATGGAAGAGCTGCTACGCAGCTACTTTCTTAAGGCCGGCTATTACGTCGTCAGGGGCGTGCCGTTTATCTATGAAGGATTTGATGTTACCGACATCGATCTTTGGCTTTATAGCCGCACCTCATCCGTGTCGCGCGAAATCACGTTGGTGGATGCCAAAAACAAAAAGACACCCCAGGCCATAGAAAGAATATTTTGGGTTCAAGGGCTTCGTGTTGCAACCAAGGCTACCAATGCGGTCGTGGCGACGACAGAGAAGCGTCAGGAAGTGAAAGATTTTGGCCGGGAACTGGGTGTCTTGGTTCTTGATGGGACCTTCTTGGGTAAGCTGGATAAAGCAGACGCCCCTAATGCTCTCAGATTTTCAGAAGAAGAATTTTTCTCGAGAATTGACGAGTATTCGCTAAACAAACTCGATGGCGATTGGCGGGGCCGTATGCTTCTCTCCAAAAGTCTGTTGGCGAAATCGTTGTCCTTCGATAGCTGCAACGAGTGGCTCTCGCAAGGCAAGTTTTTTGCCGAGCAATCCATCACGAAAAGTAATCAGCGTGAGACAGCACTGCGCTGCTTATACATGGTGTGTTCTTTCATCGCCGTCGCCGTCGATTATTGCATGCGAGAACTTTCTTTCCACGAGCAATCCGAACGCAGCGTGCTTATCAAAGATGGGTTCACATATGGCTCAAAAGGTAGTGCCGGTCTCAAGAAGATCTTGAACGTGGCCATGGGCCTCATTGAGCAACATGCCAACGACGGCATGGCGATATCCAGACAAGTTCGATCAAGCATTGATCGTCAGCTGGAAGATCTAAATACAAGCATCCTAGGTGAATTCTTTTCGAAGAATGAAGTTGCCAGGACGTTGTTTTCGGTTGCCAAAGAATTCGAGCAAATTGCGATGAGCCGAGATTTTTCTTCTGATTCAACTGCGACCCCTGAGCTTCGCAGCATGCTTTATTGCCTGCTTGATTATTGGGAAGTTGATCGAGTTATGTTCTCGACCGCTTTAAAGGACGGTTAGGTTGGCCCCAACGAAAATTTGTGGCCTAGGGCCAGGGGAAGAAGCGTAGTTAAAAATCATAAATTCGGATTTGTCAGTCGGCAAGGGAGGCTTCATGTATTTGGGCGGCTTGGTAATTTCACGTTTCCGGTCTTGCGACAACGTAAGTGTTAGCCTCCGAGCCGATCTCACCGTCTTGGTCGGTGAAAACAATGGTGGGAAGTCCAACGTCGTAGACGCGATTCGATTGCTCACCTTGCCATTGAGCGGACGCCGGGAGCGGTATCCGGAAGATGAAGATGTCCGACGCCATGCAATCGTCCCAAACTTCCAGATCGAAGGTGTTTTCCGAGGGCTCGGCGACACACTGAAAGGATTGCTGATCTCTGCGGTCCCTGATCCCACCAGGGACGAAGCTGTCTTCGGGTATCGGTATGAGTCGAGATCCGAGCGCGCACCGCGTGGCAAGACCACTGTTTGGGCCGGGCGTTTCGACACCAACGAACCCGAAGCCGGCTCTACCGACTTGATCCGACACGTCTATTTGCCGCCCTTGCGCGATGCGCATCAGGCGCTTGGCACGGGCAGCGGGACACGTGTGATGGCGCTACTTCGCCATTTTCTACCGAAGGATCAAGAACTGAACTTCCTGGCTGGTGTCAGGCGCGCGGACGCCAGACCCGACATCCTGACGACGATGAACACGGAGATCGGTAACGCCCTCGGGCTGCTGACCAATGGGGTTCGTCCGCAGACAGCAGCCTTGGACTTCGGTGCAGAAACCCTGCTCGATGTCGCTCGCGACTTGAGATTTCGTATGGCCGATTCTGGCCTTGTGCCCGAAGACGTCCGGGCCTCTGGTCTTGGCTACTCCAACCTGCTCTACATGGCCACAGTGGTCGTCGAACTGGCAAAAGCCAAGGAAGCTGACCTTACGATCTTTCTCGTCGAAGAACCGGAAGCGCATCTGCACCCGCAACTGCAGGTGCTGGTTCTCGAATTCTTGTTGGACCAAGCACGCCAATCGGCGGATCGCGTCGTCGAGGCAGGCAAACCGGAAGGCCGTATCCAGATCGTCGTAACAACCCATTCACCAAACCTGACGGCATGGGTCTCTCCAGTGCATCTGGTGGTGATGCGCTCGCGTCGTCGCGACCAAAACGGGGTGGCGATCTCGGAGTCGGTCAGCGTGCCCGTCGCTGAACTCGGGCTCAAGCCAAAGACACTGGATAAGATCAGTCGCTATTTAGACGTGACCCGATCCGCGCTGCTGTTCGGCAACCGGGCCATCCTCGTCGAAGGAATTGCTGAGGCGCTGTTGTTGCCCGTATTGGCACAACAGCTTGTTCTCGCCGGTGATGCCGATGGATGGCTGCGGTTCAAAGGAACGGTCATCGTGCCGATCGAGGGCGTGGACTTTCGTCCCTACGTCGAGGTGTTGCTACGACCGCATGGCGATGCGCGTATCGCTGACCGACTGATCGTTATCACCGACGCAGACCCAACGGTGTTGGGGAATCGGAAGGTTGACCTGGAAAACCTCGCTGCGACCCACGGTGCGCCGCAGGCGTTGACGGTGTTGACGAATCAGCACACGCTGGAGCATGAGATCTTTGGTGCTGGCAACGAAGTCTTTCTAAAGAGCGTTTTTCTTCGTCTGCATCGAAACTCTCGTCGTGACTGGACGGATAGGATCGAGGGTGCCGCGGTGCAAGATCGTCCAGACGCATTCCTTAAGCTGATTGAGGCGAAGAAGACACGCAAGGGTGACTTGGCGCAGGCCATCGCTTCACGTATTGCGGCGGGTGAGCCTTTTGTCGTGCCGCTCTATCTCGCGGATGCGATCCGTGGCGCTGCGCAAGCATGACCGGGATTCATGGTCTGACAGCAGAACAGGAAGCATTCGCCACACATGTCGGTGGTGCTTTTTTGCATGCTTGCCCCGGCGCCGGAAAGACCCGTACGATTATTGCTCGCCTGGTCAAAATCGCCGCCGCGTTGCCACAACGTCGAGGCGTGGCGATCCTCTCGTTCACGAACTCCGCCGTGGATGAGTTTCGAGAACGCTGTCGGGTTGCGGGGCTCGACCCACTCCTAAGGCATCCCAGTTTCATGGGAACGCTTGATGCATTTGTCCGGCATTTTGTGGTGCTGCCCGCCTTTGGAACTGCATGTACGATGCGGCCGATCATTCTCGACAGTTGGGATCGCTTGGACATCAATATCCGGTTAGCCGGGCAATACGCTTTCCAAGGCGACGCGGTGAGCTTGGACATGTTTGACCCGGAAACCAACGTGATTGATCCGATGAGGATTGGGCACACCGGGTTGCGCAACCATGTCCTCCAGCACCAAGCTCGGTATCAGCAGGCGGCGGCGAACCGGCGACGTGGCTTACTGCAGGCCGGCTATCTGAGCGCCAGCGATGCCCGAGTTCAAACGCTGCAGTTAATTCGTGACCCCGTAAAGGGAGGAGCACTATGCCGCGCGCTAGCGGCGCGTTTTCATGAAGTCATGGTGGACGAAGGCCAGGATTGCAATCCGCTCGATCTGCAGATCCTTTCTTGGCTGAGAGCGCATGGCGTGCATGTCACGTTTGTGTGCGACCCTGACCAGTCGATATATGAGTTTCGCAACGGCAATCCTGCGGGCGTTCAGGCATTCAAAGAAACGTATCTCGTCGATTCGCATCTAGTGTTAACGGGAAATTTCCGTAGCAGCCCTGCAGTCTGCAAACTAGCTGCAACCCTCAGAAACGGTGGTCAAGAGGATCAGTCTGTTGGCGGCACCGCGAATGTTGCGCATCCGGTCTTGCTTTTGACTTACGGCGGTCGAGGCCCGACGGCGGCGATCGGTCGGGCCTTCCTTGATCGGATTGCTGAGCTTACATTGGATTCAACTGACGCGATCGTCTTGGCGCATTCGGGCAAGGTCGCGCAGCGCGCTGCCGGCGTGGTTCCCAGCGATTCGAACGGAAGGTCGCGGATCGAGTCGCTCGCTCGCAAAACGGCGGAATTCTGGTCACCTGCCGCAACGGCGCGGACGAGGGAAGCTGTAGTTCTGGCGGTGGAGACGTTGTTGCTAGACCTAATGAGGTTGCGCCAAGAAAACGAGCATTTGTTGCGTGCCTTTGAACGCGTTGGCCTGGATCGGCGCATGTATCGAAGACGTGCACTGAGTTTCCTCATGAGCCTTCCCAGGTCCTGTGGGAATGCCGATGCTGATCGGCTCGCATGGATAGCCCGTGTTCATGTGGAGGCGGAACAACTGAACCTTCCGCTGCCGGCCGGTGTGACCGTGCGTAGTTTCTTTCGAAAGCCAACCAATGCGCAATGGTCGAACCACCTTCAACTTCCGGTAGATCTCGGCCTGCCATGCGCCAAGATTCACGAGGCGAAAGGCCGTGAATACGGATCTGTCTGCGTCGTAATTCCACCTAATCGTGCCCCTCAAAACCGGGGCGAAGCCCTGTTTGGATCATGGGAAGCTCGCACCGATGCTGAGGCCAAGCGCGTGCTCTACGTTGGCTTGACGCGTGCCCAGCATCTGGGAGCGCTTGCGATACCAATCGCCTTTGCCGATCGTTGCGTCGCCATACTGGCCGCTGGCCAAGTTCCTTACACAAGAAGGGACTTAGGGAACGTAGCTCTGCGTCCGTTGCGATGACGTGGATGGCAGTCTTTGAGCGTTGATGGCCGTCTTTGGAAGAACTTTGTTGCTGAGGCTGAAAAACAAGGCTATAATTCAGGCCTTCGCTAACAAGAGAGGCGAAGAAAGTAGATGGGAATCAACGACTTAGCGCTCTAGTGCATGACTCGTTTCCCGCTCCAGATTCAGACAGAGCCCCGTCAGGGGCTTTGTTTTGTCGGACACCGCTGTTGGCGGTTTCGGCTAGAATTCAGTCCACCGGCCTGGTGGCAGAGTGGTTATGCAGCGGACTGCAAATCCGCGTACGCCGGTTCAATTCCGACCCAGGCCTCCATCTGCATTCCGACGCCCGGTAGATCCACGATCTATCGGGCGTTTGCATTTGTGGCAGCCCGAGGATCCGGCGCTCGCCGCGGTGGTTGCCGCCTCGCGCGATCGGCCTTTTGCTGCGTACCCGCGTTGCCGGTGCTTTGTCGTCGGCGCGCGCGTGCCAGTCAACCAGCCGCGAGCAATGCCGCGAGCAATGCTGCCAGCAGCAGTGCGGCGGCGGCCAGCAGCCGTGGCCGCCGCCATCGCCGCGGCTGGCGCTCGATCGCGCTGGCGGCGGCCCAGCGCAACAGGCCGTGGGCGAAGCCGTGGCGGTCCATGCTGCGGTCGCAGGCGTCCACGCAGGCGCCGCAGGCGTTACATGCGTAGTGCGGGCCGTCGCGCAGGTCGATGTGCGCAGGGCAGGCGTCCACGCAAGCGCCGCAGTCCACGCAGTCGCCGAGTTGCGTGTCGGTGAACGTGGGCAGGGTACCGGCGTAGGCGGCCAGCGCCTCGCCGCGGTCGCCGCCCTTGCAGGCGCGCCGGGCGATGCTGGCGCGCAGCGCATAGTCGCGGGCGGTGCCGGCGTCGAGCAGGCGGCGTCCGCGCTGGGCCACGCTGCCCTGGTCGCAGGCACGCGCGCCACGCGGCTCGCCGCGCATCGCGTCGTAGCCGATCAAGGGGGTGTCGCGGCCGCACAGCAGCGGCTGCAGCCGCGCGTAGGGGCACAGGTAGCGGCACACCTGGCTGCGCAGGAAGCCGGCATTGCCCCAGGTGGATAGCGCGTAGAACAGCACCCAGAAGGTTTCCCCGCCGCTCCAGGCGAACGGGTGCAGGCGCGCGATCAGATCGGCGATCGGCGCGAAGTAGCCCACGAAACTGATCCCGGTCCACAGCGCCAGCGCCGCCCAGACCAGATGCCGCGCGGCCGCCGGCCAGGCCGCGCAGCGGCGTTCCAGCCAGGCGAAGGCATGGCTCCACACCGACTGCGGGCAAGCGAAGCCGCACCACACGCGTCCGCCCAGCGTGGTCGCCAGCGCCAATGCGACAGCGGCGGCGAACAGCGTCAGCAGCAGCCAGCCGAGGTCGTGCGGCCACAGGGTCCAGCCGAACAGATCCAGGCGCCGCGCGGGAAGATCGAAGCGCAGCGCCTGGTGGCCATTCCAGCGCAGCCACGGCAGCAGGTAGAACGCGGCGAACAGCAGCCACAGGCTGCAGCGGCGCAGGCGCGTGTAGCAGCTGCGCGGCGTTGCCGGGTCATTGATGGCGGTGTTTGCGGCATCGGCGCGGAACGTGCGCAATGCAATGCTGCGGGACATCGGCGTTCCGCTCACGACGACGGCGCGTCGTGGTCTGCCGCGGCATGCGGCGCCGGCCGCAGCAGGAATTCGGTCAGCAGGCTGGAGCTCAGCGTGGCCGACCAGAACATGAAGAAGCCCAGCGTGTAGCCGAGTTCGCGGCCCAGCGCGCGGCCGGGGAAGGCGATGTCGCGCAGCGCCAGCGGATCGACCAGGGCGTAGAACAGTGCGCTCATCGCGCCGGCGGCCATGAAGCTGGGCCACAGGATCACGCCCAGCCGTTGCACCAGTGGGCGCGGCGCGGCGGGATCGAGCGGGTCGAGCAGGGCATCGTCGCTGGGGGTCATGACGGGCGGACTCCATCGTGGAAGGGGAGGTGCGGCATGCGGCCGCACTGCCGATCCGCCGTCGGCGCCGGTGCATGCCGCCAACGCAGACTAGGCAGCGCGGTGCGTGGCGACATTGATCCTGATCAAGGCCGGGCCGCGGCGGCTGCGGATACTGGCGTCCATGGACATCCTCACCGCTCCCGATCCCGCCGCCTGGGACTTCGACGCCGAGTTGCTGCGCCGCTACGACCGTCCCGGCCCGCGCTACACCTCGTATCCGACCGCGCCGCATTTCCAGGCCGGCTTCGGCCCGGCGCAGCTGTTCGCGGCGGTGCAGGCCAGCGATCCGGCACGGCCGCTGTCGCTGTATGTGCATGTACCGTTCTGCCGCAGCCCGTGTTTCTACTGCGGCTGCAACCGGGTGATCACCCGCGATGTCGGCAAGGGCCGCGGCTACGTGCAGCGCGTGCTGCGCGAGGCGGCGATGATGGCCGCCTGCCTGGAGAGCCAGCGCGAGGTGGTGCAGTTGCACCTGGGCGGCGGCACGCCGAATTTCCTGGCGCCGGAACTGCTCGGCGAACTGCTGCGGGGCCTGCGCGGGCTGTTCCGCTTCAGCGAGGCGCCGGATCGCGATATGTCCATCGAACTGGATCCGCGCACGGTGACCGCGCAGGACATCGCCGCGCTGGCCGCGCTGGGCTTCAACCGTGCCAGCCTGGGCATCCAGGATTTCGACCCGCTGGTGCAGCAGGCGATCAATCGCCGCCAGGGCGTGGCCGAGACGCTGGACATCCTGCGCGCCTGCCGCGTGCACGGCATGCGCTCGGTCAACGTGGACCTGATCTACGGCCTGCCGCGGCAGACGCCGGCCGGCTTCGCGCGCACCCTGGACACGCTGATCGCCGCGCGCCCGGACCGCCTGGCGGTCTACGGCTATGCGCATATGCCGCAGCTGTTCAAGGCGCAGCGGCGCATCGCCGATGCGGAGCTGCCCGATGCCGAGCACAAGCTCGCGTTGCTTGGGCTGGCGGTGCGCAAGCTGTCGGCGGCTGGCTACCAGTACATCGGCATGGACCATTTCGCGCTGCCGCACGAAGACCTGGCGCGTGCGCAGCGCCAGGGCGGGCTGCACCGCAATTTCATGGGCTATACCACCCACGCCGACACCGACCTGCTCGGCCTGGGCGTCAGCGCGATCAGCCGCATCGGCGCCAGTTACAGCCAGAACCAGCGCGAGCTGCCGGCCTGGGAGGCGGCGGTGGACGCCGGCGACAGTCCGGTGCTGCGCGGCCTGCAGCTCAGCGCCGACGACGCGCTGCGCGCGGAGCTGATCCAGCAGCTGATGTGCCAGGGCCGTACCGACGTCGCCGCGCTGGCGCAGCGCCACGGCATCGACTTCGCCAGCTATTTTCACGAGGAGTTGCAGGCGCTGGCGCCGCTATGCGCCGACGGCCTGGCCGACTACCGCGACGGCACGATCCAGGCCACCGCGCGCGGGCGCCCGCTGCTGCGCCTGATCGCGATGTGCTTCGACCGCTACCTGCGCCAGCCGGCGCAGCCGGCACGTTATTCGCAGGCGATCTGAGCGACGCCCGCCGACAGGTTCACCGTTTGCCGAGTGGCATCCCCGGTCTCGTCGTGGCGGCGATGCCGGGGCTTTTGTCTGGCGCTTGTGGCGCCGCGGCGGCCTGTATGGCCGTCCACTGCGGCGGCGTGAGCGTTGCGCAGGCCTGCATCTGCGGCAGCGCGCGCCGAAACGCGGATGGTGCCCGGAGCCGGAATCGAACCGGCATGGGGTTGCCCCCGGCGGATTTTAAGTCCGATGCGTCTACCAGTTTCGCCATCCGGGCCTGGTGCCGCTAGCGTGCCTGATTGCGTCCGAATTGGGAACCGCGCGTGCCGTTGCCACGGCATGCGGCGCGGCTACGCCGGCTTGAGATCTGCCCGAAAGGAGCACGAAAGACAACCTGCCTAGGCTCTGCCCGAATTAGCCGGAGAGCCGCCTTGCGCGTCCAGTGGAAAGTTCTTTGCGATTTCGACGGTACCGTGTCGCTGCAGGACGTGACCGATACCTTGCTCGAGCGCCTCGGCCGCCCCGGCTGGCGCGCGCTGGAAGAGGATTGGGTGGCCGGGCGCATCGGTGCGCGCGAGTGCATGAGCGGCCAGGTGGCGCTGCTCGACGGCGACGTGGACGCGCTGCACCGGGTGCTCGACGAGATCCATATCGATCCGGCATTCGTGCGCTTCGTCGATCTGGCGCGCGACATGGGCATGCCGCTGCGCATCGTCAGCGATGGTCTGGATTACCCGATCGCGCGGATTCTGGCGCGGCACGGCCTGCATCAGCTGCCGATCATCGCCAACCGCCTGCTGCGCACCGACGCCGGGCAATGGCGCATGGCCTCGCCGCATGCGCAGCCGCACTGCGCCAGCGGCACCTGCAAGTGCGCGGTCATGGCGCAGCAGGAGCCTGCGCGCTCGACCTTGCTGATCGGCGACGGCCGCTCCGATTTCTGCGTGGCCGGCAAGGCCGATCTGGTCTTCGCCAAGGACGGCCTTTTACGGCATTGCCGCGCCAGCGGCATCGCCCACCGTGCGATCGACGGTTTCGACGACGCCATCGCGCTGCTGCACGAACTCGCCGCGCCTGCCGTCGCCAGCGTGCGCTTCCCACTCCCCGTTCCCCAACGAGCCTGATCCCCATGAATCGGAATGTTCCGCTCCCCACCGCGCTTGCGCCGCTCCACGGCGATCTCGACACGCTCGATCTGGCCGCGCACGACGGCCTGCAGCCGGCCTCGCCCGATCCGGACGCGCTGCTGCGCACCGGCCCGGCCTACCACGCCGCGCTCGGCGATGCGCAGATGCTGGCCGACGAGGCCGAGTACTGTTCGTTCGGCGACACCGTGCACTACAGCGAACCGCCGCGGATCTTCGCGCACTGCGACGGCAGCTATCTGTACGACACCGAGGAGGTGCCGTACCTGGACCTGCAGATGTGGTATTCGGCGGTCAACTTCGGCTATGCCAATGCGCGCCTGAACGGCGCGCTCAAGCGGCAGATCGACAGCCTGCCGCAGGTGGCCAGCCAGTACCTGCACCCGACCAAGATCGAACTGGCCAAGACCATCGCCCAGGACGCGCAGCGCAAGTGGGGCCGCAAGGGCCGCGTGCATTTCAACGTCGGCGGCGCGCAGGCGGTGGAGGATTCGCTGAAGCTGGTGCGCAACGCCACTGGCGGCAAGAGCCTGATGTTCGCCTTCGAGGGCGGCTACCACGGCCGTACCCTGGGCGCCTCGGCGATCACCTCCTCGTACCGCTACCGGCGCCGCTTCGGCCATTTCGACCGCGCCCAGTTCATCGAATTCCCGTACCACTTCCGCGGCCCCAAGGGCATTTCCAAGGAAGAGTACGGCGAGCAGTGCGTGGCCAAGTTCGAGCGCCTGTTCGAGACCGAGTACAACGGCGTGTGGGACCCCAAGGCCGGGCAGTGCGAGTACGCCGCGTTCTACGTCGAGCCGATCCAGGGCACCGGCGGTTACGTGATCCCGCCGCCGAACTTCTTCACCGGCCTGAAGCGGGTGCTGGACAAGTACGGCATCCTGCTGGTGGTGGACGAGATCCAGATGGGCTTCTTCCGCACCGGCAAGCTGTGGGCGATCGAGCATTTCGGGGTGACCCCGGACGTGCTGGTGTTCGGCAAGGCGCTGACCAACGGCCTCAACCCGCTGGCCGGCGTCTGGGCGCGCGAGGAACTGATCAACCCGACCGTGTTCCCGCCGGGGTCGACCCATTCCACCTTCGCCTCCAATCCGCTCGGCACCGCGGTGGGCCTGGAGACGATGCGCATGCTGGCCGAGACCGATTACGAGACGATGGTGATGGAAAAGGGCGCGCACTTCCTCGACGGCCTGCGCGATCTGCAGACGCGCCATCCGGAAATCGGCGACGTCGACGGCCTGGGCCTGGCGCTACGCGCGGAGATCTGCCAGGCGGACGGCTTCACCCCGAACCGCAAGCTGCTCGACACGATGGTGGACATGGGCCTGGAAGGCGAGCTGCGCCACAACGGCAAGCGCATCGGCCTGGTGCTGGACGTGGGCGGTTACTACAAGAACGTGATCACCCTGGCGCCGTCGCTGCACATCAGCCACGACGAGATCGATCTGGGCCTGTCGCTGCTGGACCAGTTGCTGACCCGCGCCAAGCGGGTGGCATGAGATGGCGGGAGACAGCGCGTTGGCGCCGCGTTGCCTCCCGTCCGCCGCCGCAGCTTGCGCCTCAGCGCGCCTCGCGCAAGGCGAGCACCGCGTTGAGGCCGCCGAAGGCGAAGGAATTGCTGAGCACCGCGCGCACCTGTTGCGCGCGGGCCTGGTTGGGCACGTAATCCAGGTCGCAGTCCGGATCGGGATCGAGGAAGTTGGCGGTCGGCGGTACCCGCTGCTCGCGCAGCGCGCCGATCGCCGCGACCAGTTCCAGCGCGCCGGCGGCGCCCAGCGCATGCCCATGCACCGCCTTGGTCGAACTCACCGCCAGCGCATCGGCGTGGCGGCCGAACACCTGGCGGATCGCCTGCGTCTCGCCGCGGTCGTTGGCCAGGGTGCCGGTGCCGTGGGCGTTGATGTAGTCGATCTGCTGCGGCTGCAGTCCTGCGTCCTGCAGGGCCAGGCGCATCGCCGCGGCGGCGCCGTCGGCGCTGGGCGCGACGATGTCGTGCGCATCGGCGCCCAGGCCGAAGCCGGCCAGTTCGGCCAGCGCTACCGCACCGCGCGCGGCCGCGTGCGCGGCGCTTTCCAGTACGAAGATGCCGGCGCCTTCGCCCAGCACCAGGCCGCTGCGCTGCGCGCAGAACGGCCGGCAGGTGTCGTCGCTGACCACCCGCATCGCTTCCCAGGCGCGGATCAGCGGCAGGCTCAGGCAGGCTTCGCTGCCGCCGCTGATGGCCACGTCGGCCAGGCCGTGACGGATCAGCAGCGCAGCTTGCGCCAGCGCGTGGTTGGCCGAGGCGCAGGCGCTGGAGACGGCGAAGGCCGGGCCGCGCAGGCCGAAGGCGATGCTGATCTGGCTGACCGGGGCGTTGTTCATGCTGCGCACGATGGTCAGCGGATGCAGGCGCTCGGCCTGCTCGCGGTACAGCCGCCGCGATTGTTCGTCCCGGCTCACTTCGGCGCCGACGCCGGTGCCGATCACCACCGCCGCGCGTGCGGCGGCCGCGCCATCGAGCGCCAGCCCGGACTGGGCCACCGCCTCGCAGGCCGCGACCAGCGCCATCTGCGTCATGCGATCCAGCTGGCCCGGCGCGATGCCTCCCAGCTGCGCCGCCTGCGGCGCGAAGCCGGGCATGCTGGCGGCCAGGCGCATCTTCAGCGTGGCCTGCGGATCGGGCGTGGCCAGCGCGGCGATGCCGCTACGGCCCTCGCACATGCCGCGCCACAGGGCATCGGCACCCAGACCGAGCGCGCTGACCGCGCCCATCCCGGTGACGACGACGCGGTGTCCCTGCGCCGAGCGGTCCATGCCGGCTCAGTGCGCCGGTGCCGGCGCGGCGGCGGCCTTGGCGTCCAGCGCTTGCTGCACCGCCTCGGCCAGCTTGCCCAGCGAACCGTCGTCCAGGTTCGGATCGCGCTGCGGGAAGGTGATGTCGAAGTGCTCCTCGATGTCGAACAGGATTTCGATCGCCTCGAGCGAATCCACGCCCAGGTCCTGAAGTTTGGTGTCCGCACTCAGGCCGGCGGGATCGATCTCGCCATGCCTGGCGACGATGCTGTGGATCTGTGTCTCGATAGACGGGGTCATGGCAGTCCTCCGCGAAATGAAAGGCCACCGCGCGGCGGGTGCCGCCGGTGGAAGGCATGCCGCGGCCCACGGCTGCGGCGTCCATCCTCCACGCTAGCCGGTCAATCTTGCAGATGCCTTTCGTAAGCCAACTCGAACCGCGGGCGCTGCAGCAGCAGTTCCTCGCCCATCCCCCGCAGGATTTCCAGGCGCGGACCCTGGAGCATGGCGTGCCGGCGTTCGACGCCGTGTTCGACCTGCTCACCACCGCCGACCCGGCACTGCGCGCGCGCGTGGCCGGCTGGCCGCTGCAGCGGCTGTGGCGGCGCTGGCTGCGGCTGCGCACCAGCTTCGTCGGCAGTACCGTCAGCGAATACGCCTGGCTGCCGCGCGCGGCCGACCCGGCGCAGTTGCCCGGCCAGTGGCGGGCGCAACTGGGGCGCGAGCGCCCGCTGCTGATCGTCAAGGACATCCCGCAGCACTCGCCGCTGCTCGATGCTACCGACAACGCCTGGGCGCACGTGTTCCTGCAAGCGTGCGAGCGCAGCGGCTACGTGCTGCTGCGCGGGCAGGCGCTGGCCTGGGTGCCGATCGATTTCGCTTCCACCGACGAGTACCTGGCGCGCCTGTCGCGCGGCCGCCGCCGCAACATCCGCCGCAAGCTGCGCTCGCGTGGCGATCTGCAGATCGAGGCGCTGCCGACCGGCGCCGCCTTCGCCGACCCGGCGCTGCGTGCGCACTGCTATGCGCTGTACCTGCAGGTCTATGCGCAGAGCGAGGTGCATTTCGATCTGCTGAGCGAAGCGTTCTTCGACGCGCTGCTGACCGATACGGACGCCGGCGGGCTGGTGTTCACCTATCGCCACCAGGGCCGGCTGATCGGCTGGAACTTGTGCTACGTGTACGAAGGGCGGCTGCTGGACAAGTACATCGGCCTGCACTATCCGCAGGCGCGCGAGCACAACCTGTACGCACTGAGCTGGATGCACAACCTGGACTACGCCTGCCGCCATGGCCTGCGTGCCTATGTCGCCGGCTGGACCGATCCGGAAGTGAAGGCGCAACTCGGCGCCAGCTTCACCTACACCTGGCATGCGGTGTACCTGCGCAATCCGCTGCTGCGCATCGCGCTGCGGCGGCTGCGGCCGCTGTTCGAAGCCGACGACGTCGGCCTTGCCGACACCGATGCCGACCTGGCGCAATGAGATGAGCGCACCGGTACTGCTCGATCTGGATGACTCGCTCGGCGCAGTGCCGGGCGCGTTGCGCCTGCCGCTGCAGGAATGGCACGACGGGCTGCGCTTCGCCTGTTCGCTGCGCCGGCTGCGGCGTTTCGGCGCCGCGCTCGACGGCGTGCTGCCGGCACGGCACGGGACCGTGCTGCTGGGCAGCGGCGATTTCCATCACCTGAGCCTGCCGCTGATCGTGCGCCAGGCGCAGCGCGTGCAGGCACCGCTGCGGGTGGTGGTGTTCGACAACCACCCGGACAACATGCGTTTTCCGTTCGCCGTGCATTGCGGTTCGTGGGTATGGCGGGTGGCGGCGCTACCGCAGGTGGCGCGGGTGGAAGTGGTCGGCATCACCTCGGGCGATGTCGGTGCCGCGCATGCCTGGGAAAACCATCTGCGGCCGCTGTACCGCGGCAAGCTGCGCTACTGGTGCAGCGGCGTGGACGTGGGCTGGGCGCGACGCCTGGGCCTGGGCCGCGCGGTGTGCGGCTTCGGCTCGAGCATGGAGATGATCGACGCCTTCCTGCAGCACCTGCGCAGCACGCCGATGCCGACCTACCTGTCGCTGGACAAGGACGTGCTGGATCCGCAGGACGCGCGCACCAACTGGGACCAGGGCGAACTGCGGGTGCCGCACCTGCTCACCGCCATCGCCTACCTGCACGGGCAATTGCTCGGCAGCGATATCACCGGCGAGGTGTCGGAAGCCCGGTATCCGCAGTGGTGGAAGCGGCGCCTGGCGGCACTGGACGCGCAGCCGCCACCGTCGCCGCAGTCGCTGGCGGCGTGGCAGGCGCAGCAGCACGAGGTGAATCTGCGATTGTTGCAGGCGTTGGCCGAGGCTGGGCTGCCGCGGTAGTGCAATTTCAGCGCGATCTTTGCAGTCAGTAGGAGGTTGTGGGAGCGACTTCAGTCGCGACGGGCGTTACCGATGAAGCCTGTGGGACTGCCGGCTCTAGACGGGTAGGGAACCACTGCGCCAGGCATTGTCACCCGCCAATAGCGTTCGCCAGCGTGGGTTTCCTTCCACTATGTGCAGGTGGAAACTTGAAGCAGCGACGTCGCTGGCTGCATATCTGCCGGTAAGTCTCGTCGCGACTGAAGTCGCTCCCACAACGCTAACGGTGGCCGCGAATACGTGAGCCGAAACGCGCGCGCCAATAGCGCGGTTGCTGTGTCAACCCGCACGCTCCGCACATACCTGCTGCAACACCGCCACGATCGCCTCGAATCCATCCTCGTCCAGCCACGGGCTGTTGCTGATGCTCATGCAGCGCGCGGCGAAGTCGCGCGCGTTGGGCATCGGTGCGGGATCGACGATGCCGTGCAGGTAGGCGTAGTCGGGCAGGGCGTGCACGAACAGCAGGCCGACGCCGAGGCCGCGCGGCCAGAGCTGCGCCAGCGCGCGTTCGCGCGTGGCCGCGTCCGGCAGCAGCACCAGCAGTGCCGGCCAGCTGCCCTGCGCGCCGGCGCTGTCGGCGACGACCCGCAGCCCGGCGATCGCGGCCAGGCGGGCGCTGCGGCACCGGCCCTGTGCGCGCGCCTGCGCCAGGAACCCCGGCCAGCGTGCGCTGGCGCGTACGCCGACGGCTTCGCGCCAGGCGCCGACCGCGTGCTGCGGGATCGCCGTGTCGAAGTGGTCGCCGACCGCGGCCACACGATCGCCACGGCGCAGCGCGCGGCGCAGCGGGGCGCCGTAGGCCCAGCGCAATGCGCGCGGCCGGTACAGCGCGGCGTAGCCGAGCAATTGCAGGCTGCGCTGCAGTTCCCGGCGCCAGTCGGGCTGGGCCAGGCGCGCGGCCATCGCGGCCAGGCTGCGCCGCAACGGCGCATGCGGTGACATCAGCAGGCCGCCTTCGTACAGGGTCGGGCCTTTGCCCACCGCCAGGCTGCAGACGCCGATGTCGCCGCCCAGGCCGGCCGGGCGGCCGTCGGCGTGCACGCCGCCCAGCGCCTGCGCGGCGTCTTCGATCAGCACCGCGCCGCAGGCCGCGGCGGCATGGCGCAGCGGTTCCAGGTCGGTCAGGCGTCCGCCCAGATGGGTGGCGACGATCGCCAGGGTGTCGCTGCCGCAGCGCTGCGCCAGGTGCGCAGGGTCGGGTTCGATCGCATCGGGCAGCAGATCGCACAGCACCAGTTGCAGGCCGCAATGGGTTACCGCCAGCGCCACCAGCGGGCAGGTGTAGGCGGCCACCAGCACCTGTCGGCGGCGGCTGCCGGCGGCCAGGGTGCGCAGCGCGATGACCAGCGCGGCGGTGCCCGAGCAGGTTAGTAGCGCGTCGGGAAAGCCTAGTTGCGCGGCCAGCCTCTGC
The DNA here is from genome assembly GCF_006838285.1 of Xanthomonas translucens pv. cerealis. NCBI lineage: Bacteria > Pseudomonadati > Pseudomonadota > Gammaproteobacteria > Lysobacterales > Lysobacteraceae > Xanthomonas > Xanthomonas cerealis. The sequence goes on along the minus strand of NZ_CP038228.1, from coordinate 1,936,538 downwards.
TGCGTGCGCGCCGGCCACAGGTCGCGCCAGTGCAGCGGCAGGCCGGCGGTGGGCGGAACCTCAGTGCGCATCGGCCAGCGTGGCGCGCTCGCCAAGCGCTAGGCAGACGATGCCGGCCACGATCAGCGCCGCGCCGAGCGCCTGCAGCACGCCGATCGGTTCGCCGAACCACCACGCCGACAGCAGCAGTATGCTGACGATCTCCAGGTGCGAGGCGGCGAAAGCCGGCCCGATCGGCGCGTGTTCGAGCAGCTTCATCCAGGTGAAGAACGCGCCGACATAGCCCAGCAGCGCGGCGTACAGCCAGGGGCTGGCGAGCAGGCGCAGCACCCAGGCCCACTCGGCCTGCGGCGGGAACGCGTGCGCGCCGCCCAGCTTGAAACCGAACTGGGCCAGGGTGTCGAAGCCCAGCAGCAAGGCGAAGCCGAGCGCGTAGCGTTGCAGCGAAGGGCGGGTCATGTGCCGAGCCCGACCACGGCCACGCCGGCGCTGACCAGGCAGATTCCGGCCACCTGCATGCGTCCCAGCCGCTCGCCGAACAGCCAGCGCCCGGCGAGCATGATCGCCACGATGTTGATCGAGCCGAGCAGCACGCCGCGGCCCAGCGGCACCAGCGACAGGAATGCGGTCCAGGCCAGGAATTCGAACGCGTAGCAGGCCATGCCCAGCCACAGCCACGGTTGCCGCGCCATGCGCCGCCAGCGTGCCGCGCCGCTCGCCAGCGGGTCGCTGGCGACGTGCTTGAAGGCCAGCTGGCCGACCGTGTCCAGCGCCACCGTCGCCAGCCACACGCCGACCACGGGCGCCTGCAGCGCCATCAGGCGGCCTGGCGCGGCGCTGCGGCCTGCGCGGCGAAGAACTGCGCCAGGCGCGCGCCGAGCACGCGGCGTTCGCGGTCCAGGGTGATCATGTGATAGCTGTCGTGCAGCAGCAGCAATTCCACCGGTCCGGACACGTTGGCCACCACCAGCTGCGCGTTGCGCAGGTGCGCGATGTCGTCCTCGGCCGCATGTGCGACCAGGCACGGCGCGGTCACCTTGGCCAGGTTGCGGCGCACCCGCCGCGACAGCAGGTGCATCTCGGCCAGCGCGTGCCAGGGATTGCCGGGCAGGCCGGCGGCGCTGCTGTCGCCGCCGAGCATCGCGCCGCTGATCTGCGCGCGGATGCGCTCGTCGCGCAGGCCGTACGGCGGTTCTTCCAGGAACATGCGGCGGCGGCCGATGCCCAGGCGCTTGAACCACGGCAGCAGGAACGCCAGCCGCGCGCGGCGCGGGATGTTCCAGCCGTCGTAGCGGAAGGTGGCGCCGAGCACGCCGACGCCATCGATCCACTCCGGCCGCTCCTCGGCCAGTTGCAGCGCCAGCAGCGCGCCCATCGACAGGCCGGCCACGAACAGCTTGTCCACCTGCGGGCGCATCTGCGCCGCGGCCTGCTCGACGCTGGCGCTCCAGTCGCGCCAGCCGGTGGCGAGCAGGTCGTCCTCGTTGCCGCAATGTCCGGCCAATTGCACGCCGTGCACGCTGAAGCCCTCGCGGTTAAGCGACTTGCCGAGCAGGCGCATCTCGCTGGGGGTGCCGGTCAGACCGTGGATCAGCAGCACGCCGTGGCGGCCGCCCTGGAAGTGGAATTCGGCGGATTGGATCATGGCGGTACGGCGTTGGCAGCGGAAGAACGCGCGCAGCGTGGCGGACAGGCGTTTCAGCAGCCTTTCGTCAACGTTGCGCCGCGGCCGGGTTGCGCAAGCGCACCAGTACACGCTGGCCCAGGCGCAGCGCCGACGGTTGCCGGAACGCCAGCACGCAGGCCACGCTGCGGTCGTTGCCGGCGCTCGCGCCATCGGCGTCGTCGTGCAGCTGCGCCGGGCCGAACGCCGGCGCCAGCCAGCGCACCACGGCGTTGCCCAACGCGGTCTGGCGGCCGTCGTCGCTGATCACCTCGGCCTGCATGCCCGGGCTCACCGCGGCGGCGTAGCTTTCGTTCAATTCGGCGCGGACCAGGCGCGGCGCGTCCGGCAGCAGGGTCAGCAGCGGCGTGGCGCCACCGTCGCTGCGCGCGCCGACCGCGGCGGCCAGTTGCAGCACGCGGCCGTCGGCGGGCGCGTACAGGCGGTACTGGTCGCGCTGCAGTTGCGCCTGGTGCACCTGCTCGGTGGCCAGCGCGGCGTCGCTGCGCGCGGCCTGCAGTGCGTCGGCCAGGGTCTGGCTGGCGTCGCCGGCATCGTCGGCGCTCTGGCCGTCGCCGGCGCCGATCCGCGCCGCTTCGGCCAGCCGCCGTTGGCGCTGCTGCGCATGTGCCAGCCGCTGCTGCAACTGGCGCACGTGCGCGCTCGCGGCCTGCGCGCGGGTCTGCGCGATGTCCAGGTCCAGCGCCGCGGCGCGGTCGTCGGCTTCGATCAGCAGCGCGCCGCGTCGTACCGCGTCGCCTTCGTGCACCGCCACCCGTTGCAGGGTCGCGGCGACCGGCAGGCTCAACCGCAGCAGCCCGCCTTCCACGTCGATGCGGCCGCGCGCCACCGCCAGGTAGGCCGGCGCCGCATTGGTCGCGGGCGCGGCCTGCGGCGGTTGCGCGCAGGCGACCAGCAGCAGGCCCAGCAGGGGGGCAGCGAGCAATGCTCTCATGGTGCGGACATCCGGGGCGAAGTGGGGGGCGAGGGCGGCGGCACCAGGCGGCGGTCGTCGAGGATGCGGCCGTCCTCCATCGACAGCACGCGGTCGGCATGGCGGATCAGCCGCGGGTCGTGGCTGACGCACAGCACCATGGTGTTGTGGCTGCGGGCGATGCGGTGTAGCAGGTCGATCACGATCTGGCCGTTGCCGGCATCCAGCGCGCTGGTCGGTTCGTCGGCGAATAGCAGCGCCGGGTGCTTGGCCAGCGCGCGCGCGATCGCCACGCGCTGTTTCTCGCCACCGGACAGCTCGGCCGGACGCAGCTGCTGGCGGTGGGCGATGCCGACCTCGGCCAGCGCCGCTTCGGCGCGCGCGCGCACCTCGGCCGCGGCCAGGCCCATGTACTGCAGCGGCAGCCGCACCTGGTCCAGCGCGCTCAGCGCCGGGAACAGGTTGAAGCCCTGGAAGATGAAGCCGGTATGGCGCAGGCGGAAGCGTTCCAGCGCGCTCGCGTCGAGCGCGCCAAGGTTCTCGCCCAGCGCCTGCACCTGGCCGCTGTCGGCGCGCTGCAGGCCGCTGAGGATCGACAGCAGGGTGCTCTTGCCGCAGCCCGAGGGGCCGGAGATCAGGGTCAGTTCGCCGGGCCACACCTGCAGCGTCACCTCGCGCAGCACGTCGGTGCGCAGCTTGCCGGAGACGAAGCTCTTGCACAGGCCGCTGCCGTGCAGCGTGGCGGCGTCGGGCGACAGCGCGGCGGGAACGGCGGCCCGGTTCATCGCAGCAACAGCGCCGGATCGGCGCGGCGCAGGCCGCGCAGCGCAGCCAGCGCCGAAAGCAGGGTCAGCAGCATCACCGCGACCACGCACGCCGCCCAGCCGTTGCCATCGAAGGCCACCGGCACATCGTGCGCACGCGCCAGCGCCACCAGCGCGGCGCCGAGCGCGCTGGCACCGAGCAGGCCAAGCGCGCCGACCCAGGCCGCCTGTTCCAGCACCACGCAGCGCAGCGCGCGCATGCTCACGCCCAGCGCGTTGAGCGTGGCGTACTCGCGCGCGGCGCCGAGCACCGTGGCCAGCAGGGTCTGGCTGGTGATCGCCACGCCGACCAGCAGCACGATGCCGCCGAGGAACAGCACGCCGGCGCCGGCGCCGGTGTCGAACATCCAGAACAGGATGCTGCGGCGGGCGAACTCGGCCGCACTCCAGGCCTTGATGCGCGCCGGCGCGGCGGCGCCGGCGAGGCCGCGCGCCACCACCGCGGCATCGGTGCCGGGCCGCAGCCGCGCGACCATGTAGGTCGGCCAGTCCGGGTGCACGGCATCGGTGTTCAAGGCGCGCGCGGTTTCCAGCGAGGCGAGTACGTTGACCCCGCCCAGTGCGCGCAGGCCGCGACCGACCCCGATCACCCGCACCCTGTGGCCGTTGATGCGCGCGCTGCGGCCGATGCCGACGCCGAGCTTGTCCAGTTCGGCACGGTCCACCACCACCGTGTCCGGTTCGCGCAGCGCCGCGCGCAGGGCGGGATTCAACAGCCGCGCGAACATCAGCCCGTCGCTGCGGGTGTCGATGCCGGAGACGTAGATCGACACCGCGCCGGTGTCGTCGGGGCCGCGCCAGTCGCCGTCGAACCACACGAACGGCTCGACCTGCAGCACCCGCGGGTCCAGGTACAGTGCGGTGGCGGCATCGGGATCGATCGGGCGGCCCTGGTCCACGCTCTGCGTACCTGGATAACCCAGCCAAAGGTCGGCATCGGAGCCGGACACGTAGACGCTGGCGCTGCCGAAGATGCCCAGCACCAGCGCGGTCTGCAGCAGCAGTAACAGGCTGGCGAAGCCAACCGAGACCACCACCGGCAGGAAGCGGCGCCATTCGTGGCGCAGGGTCTGGCGGGCCAGCGCGACCATCAGGGCGCCGCGCCTGCCGCGCCGGCCTCGGTGGCGGCGGCCTGAGTGTCCGCGCTGCCCAGCGCGGTCTGCAGCGCGATGTAGTCGAGGTCGCGCTGGCGCTGCGCCTCGAGCAGTTCCAGCGCGGCCTGGTCGCGCGCGGCCTGCTGGGTGGCGACGTCCAGATCGCTGCCCAGGCCCAGCTTGCGCCGCGCCTGCGCCGCGTCGGCGGCCTGCTGCAACGCCTGCAGCGCCTGCTGCTGCACCAGCGCGCGCTGGCGTTGTTGCTCCAGCGCGGTCAGCGCGTTCTGCACTTCGGCCACCGCTTCCAGCACGCAGTGGCGGTAGGCCAGCGTCGCCGCCTGCAGCAGGTCGCCGCGGGCCTGCGCCTGGGCCTGGCGCAGGCCCCAGTCGAACAGCGGGATGTCGATCAGCGGCCCCAGCGAGGCGATCTCGTGCGGGGTGGCGGTGCGGCGGTGCGAGAGCAGGTGGGTGGACCAGTGGATGGCGCCGCCCAGGCCGATGCTGGGGTAGCGGTCGGCGCGGGCGATGCCCAGTTCGCCGGCTGCGCTGAGCACTTCGGCCTCGCGTGCGGCGATGTCCGGACGGCGCCGCAGCAGGTCGGCGGGTACCGCGTCGAGTGCGCCGATCTGCAGGCCCGACGCTGCTGCGCGCGGAGCGGCGGCGGCCGCAACGGTGGCGCTCCACGCCGGGTCCGGCGCGCTGCGCGCCAGCAGCACCGCCAGCCGTTGCGCGGCGGCGGCGCTGGCGGTGCGCGGTTCGCCCAGCGCGGCCTGCGCCTGCAACTGCGCGGCCTGCGCCTGGGCGGCGGCCGCCGGCGGCGCCAGGCGCAGAGCGACCAGCGCCGTGCTCAGCGTCGCCTGCCGTTGGCGCGCGTCGGCGATACGTTGCAGCAACTGTTCGGCCTGTTGCGCGTGGCGCAGTTCGATCCAGTTGCGCGCCACGTCGGCGACGGTGGCGGTGCGGACTTGTTCCAGGTTGGCCTGTGCGGCCTGCAGATCGCCACGGCCCAGGCGGCGGGCGGCTTCGCCGCGCCCGAACAGCGGCAGTTCCCATTCCGCGTCGAAGCCGGCGACCAGGAACGAGGCGCTGGCGTCGGGATCGATCGGCTCTTCGGTGCGCGCGTGCAGCTGCGGTTTCAAATCGGCCGTGGCGACGCGGTCCATGCGCCGCGCCGCGCGCAGCCTGGCCAGCGCCTGCGTCACGTCGAGGTCGTCGCGCAGCGCCTGCGCGACCAGGGCGTCGAGTTGCGGATCGTGGAAGTCCTGCCACCAGGCGCTGCCTGCCGGCCGCGGGATGGCGGCGGCTGGCAGCGCGCTCCACTGTGGTGGCAGCGGTTGCGTCAGCTCGGGCAGCGGGGTACTGACGCAGCCGGCCAGCGCTGCGGCGCTCAGCACGGCAAGGCCGGCCAGCCTGGATGCGCGGCGCCGGCTCACGCGGTGGGTGCCGCGCTGGCCGGTAGCTCCAGCTCCACGCGCAGGCCGCCCAGCGCCGAGCGCCGATAGCGCAGCGGCGCGTGGTGGCGTGCGGCGATGCTGGCGACGATGGCCAGGCCCAGTCCGGTGCCGCATTCGGGCGCATCCGGGGTGCGGAAGAAGCGTTCGCCCAGGCGCGGCAGCAAGGTCTCGTCCACGCCCGCGCCGGCATCGTCGAGCGCCAGCTGCAGATGCCGCGGCTGCCGGCGCAGGCTGACCGTGACCATGCTGCCGGCGGCGTGCTTGAAGGCGTTGTCGAGCAGGTTGTCGAGCAGCTCGCGCAGCGACCAGGCGTCGGCGGCGACCCAGGCCGGCCCGCCGTCGGCGCTGTCGTCGTCGTAGCCCAGGTCGACCCCGGCCTGCAGCGCGTCGGGAATGCGCTCGGCCAGCGCCTGCGGCAGCCACACGGCCAGGTCCAGCGGCAGTAGCGGGCGGATGTTCTCGCGCGGCGCCTGCGCGCGGGTCAGCGCCAGCAATTGGGTGGAACTGCGGATCGCGCGGTCGGTCAGCTGGCGGATGTGCTGCAGCGCCTGCGCGGTGTCCTGCGGGCGGGTGCTGGCCTGGGCGCGCTGCACGTGCATGCTCAGCCCGGCCAGCGGCGTGCGCAGCTGGTGCGCGGCGTCGGCGACGAAGCGCTCCTGCAGCGCCATCAGCTGCTTGAGCCGGCCGAGCAGGCCGTCGATGGCCTGGGTCAGCGGCAGCACTTCGATCGGGATGTCGGGGCCGGACACCGGGCTGAGGTCGCGCTGGCTGTCGTCGAGCCGGCGCACCGCCGGTTGCAGCAGGCGCAGGCCCACGCGCACGCCATGCCAGACCAGCGCCAGTAGCGAGCAGGTCAGCAGCAGTTCGGTCGGCAACATCAGCATCAGGATCTCGCGCGCCCGCCGGTGGCGATCGTTCAGGGTCTCTGCCACTGAGATCGTCAGCCGGTCGTTGGCCTCCCATGCCGAGGGCACGATCAAGCTGGCCACGCGCACCGGGGTGCCGTCGGCCATGCGTTCGTCGCGCAGCGCCACCCGGCCGAGCGTGGCCGGGGCAGTGTGCGCCGGGATCGGCTGCGCGCTGTTGCTGATCACGCCGTGGTCGCGGCTGCGCACTTCGAAGAACACTCGGCCGTCGCTGCTGTATTCGAGCAGGCGCCGCGCCTGCAGCGGCAGCGGCAGGCTGGCGCCGGCGTCGTTGACCGCCTTGGCCAGGCCCAGCGTGTCTTCCTTCAGGTCCATGTCGTGGACATGGTTGGAGTACTTGAGCATCAGCAGATAGAACAGCGCCGAGACCACCAGCATCAGCAGCAGGGTCGGGATCAGCAGGAACGCCAACAGGCGCCGGCGCAGGCTGGGATGGGCGGGGGCTGCGCCCGCCGTCTCGGCTGCCATGGCCGCGCTCACGACGCCTGCGGGTCGTGGGCGGCGTCGGCGGTGCGGGATTCTTCCAGCAGGTAGCCCAGGCCGCGGATGGTGCGGATGCCGACCCCGGAGCCGTGCAGCTTGCGGCGCAGGCGGTGCATGGAGATATCCAGGCCGTTGTCGGTGATCTCGTGCTGCCAGTCGCACAGCGCGTCGGTGAGCTGGCCGCGGCTGACCACGCGCCCGCTGCGCATCAGCAGCGTTTCCAGCAGCGCGAATTCGCGCGCGGTCAGTTCCAGCGGTTCGTCGTGCAGCCACACCCGGCGCCCGGCCAGGTTGATCCGCAACTGGCCCAGGGCCAGCTCGGGAATGCCGCCGCTGCTGCGCCGGCGCAGCAGGGCGCGGGTGCGGGCCAGGAACTCGGACAGCTCGAACGGCTTGATCAGGTAGTCGTCGGCGCCCTGGTCGAGGGCGCGGATGCGGTCTTCCACGCCGTCGCGCGCGGTCACCACCAGCACCGCGACCTCGTCGCGGCGTTCGCGCACGCGTTGCAGCACCTGCAGGCCGTCGCGCCGCGGCAGGCCCAGGTCCAGCACCAGCAGGTGATAGGACTCGGCGCTGAGCGCGCGCTCGGCGGCGGCGCCATCGTTGACGTGGTCCACCACGTGCCCGCACTCGGCGAGCGAGTCGCGCAACGCAACGGCAATGGACGTATCGTCTTCGGCAACCAGGATGCGCATGGCGCGAGATGCTTGCAACGCGGATGTTGGAAAACCGTCGTAATCGGCGGTGGCGAGGCCGCTACGATGGGATCCGTTTATGTCGCGGCGGTGACCGGTGCGCGGCAAGCGTGCCGCGGACGCGCCGGACAGGTGCGGCGGCGGGCACGCCGGGTCGCCGCGATTCGTGTCGGAAAAGTCCTACAGCCGGGCGCGGAGTCGGCCGATCGCCAGCGTCTGTGTCGGCGCGCATCATTTCCCTGTCGGCAACGTCATCGCTCCCGCGCCAGGGATGCGCGCTTGCACGGAATCGAACGGATCTCGATTCGCCGGCCGCCTGTTTCGTTCCCGCATGCGCCGATGGACTGGCGCAGTTGCATGCGAACGGAGTGACACGGACCGAACGCACGACGCCCCGGCATGCCGGGGCGTCGTGCGTTCGGGCACAGGTTGCTTTGCCGCGCCTGCGCACAATACGGGTCTGCGCAGGCTGGCGTCGGCGTCAGCCGCGTCCGACGAATCTCGAATCCCGGCCCTACAACGCCCAATCCACGCGCACGCCGGCGACCAACGCATTCGGCAGATCGCGGGTGCGCGACGGTTCGTTGAACTGGTCCGGGTGCACGATGTAGTGCAGGTTCGGCGCGATGCGCAGCTGCGGGGTGACCTGGATGCCGTAGCTCAGTTCCATCATGTATTGCGAACTGTGCGGGGTGCCGCTGCCGCCGGCCGCGGCGCGCGCCAGGCGCAGGTCCTCCAGCGCCTTGCCGCTGTAGCGCTGCTGGGTGACGACGAAGGCGATGTTGTCCTGCTCGCGGCTGGCGAAGGTGCCGCGCTGGACCAGGCCCAGCTCCAGGAAGTGGTCCTCGATCAGCTGCCCGGAGGTGCCCTTGAGCACCGAGCCGAACAGCACCATCCCGCGCGCGCTGTCGGCGTCGGGGCGGGTGACCTGCTGCTCGAAGCGGATGAACGCGCCGGAGCGGCCGTTGCGCGGGGCGTAGTCCAGGCCGCTGAGTCGCGCCGGGGTGCCGTTGCGGTCGGTCAGCGGGTCCTTGTAGTCGGAGTTGTCCTGCCAGCCGCCCACTTCGTACATGGCCGGGAAGCGCACGCTGGCCGCGTCGGTCTTGTAGCCGACCGCGTACGGCACGATCACCCCGGTGCTGTCGCGGGTGCTCCAGTTCAGGCCGTGCTGGCCGTCTTCGGCCTGGGTCGGGTTGACCTCGTAGGCGCCGACGTGCGCGTACACGGTCGGGGTCAGCCAGGCTTTGGCGTGCGCGGCCCAGCTGGACACCGGCCAGTAGGTGAAGTTGCTGGTGCGGAACACGAAGGTCGGGTTGCCGCAGGACGAGTTGCCCTGGAAGTAACCGCACAGGGCCGAACCGAGGAAATCGACGTTGGCCTCGCTGCGTCCGGCCTCCAGTTCCAGGCGGTCGTCGAACAGCTTCTGCTGCAGGGTGAAGGTGGTCAGGCGCGTGCCCTGGCCGCCATAGATTTCCTGCACCGAGGTGCTGTTGCCGATGTCGCTGTTGGCCAGGTTGGTGCCGTGGCGGTTGATCGCGTAGACCTTCAGCGTGGCGCCGTTCCAGCCCATCAGCCGCTGCAGGTCGACGTCGGTGCCGAGCATCAGCTGGCCGGCGTAGGCGCTGCCCTGTTCCTTGCCGCCGTCCAGCGAGACCGCGGCTTCGCCGGTGTAGGCGAGCTTGAGCTTGAACGCGTCGCTGGCGTCCTGGGCATGGGCCAGCGGGGCGAGGGCGAGGGCCAGGGCGGTGAGCGACAGGCGCCGGGTGAGGGGCAGTGGGAGGGACATGGCAGAGACTCCTGGGGTGGGATGGAGGCCGGCGCGTCGCCGGGGGCGACGGGAGAGGGGGCATCGCCCCCGGCGGCGCGCCGGCGCAGGACTTATTCGGCGACCGGCTTCTTCAACACGCGCAGCGCCAGCGCGGTCAGCACGGTGCCGGCGAGCAGGGCAATCAGGTACATGCCCAGATGGGTCACCGCGTTGGGGATCGGCAGCACGAACACGCCGCCGTGCGGCACCTTCAGTTCGGCGCCGGTGGCCATCGAGATCGCGCCGGCCAGCGCCGACCCCAGCATCAGTGCCGGGATGGTGCGCAGCGGGTCGCGCGCCGCGTACGGGATCGCGCCTTCGGTGACGAAGGCCAGGCCGAGCACGCCGGTGGCGGCGCTGGTGCCGCGCTCCTCGCGGGTGAAGCGGTTGCGGAACACCCAGGTGGCCAGTGCGATGCCCAGCGGTGGGGTCATGCCGGCGACCATCGCCGCGGCCATCGGCGTGTACACCTGGCTGGCGATCAGGCCGGTGGAGAACGCATAGGCAGCCTTGTTGACCGGCCCGCCCATGTCGAAGGCCATCATCGCGCCCAGCAGCAGGCCCAGCAGCACCGCGCTGCTGCCCTGCATGCCGCGCAGCCAGTCGGTGAGCCAGGCCAGCGCTTCGGCGACCGGCTGGCCGACCACGTACAGCATGGTCAGGCCGACCAGCAAGGTGCCCAGTACCGGCAGGATCAGCACCGGCTTGAGCCCTTCCAGGGTGCGCGGCAGCTTGATCGCGCGGTTCAGCGCGGCCACGCCGTAGCCGGCGATGAAGCCGGCGAAGATGCCGCCGATGAAGCCGGCGCCGAGGTTGGCCGCGACCATGCCGCCGATCATGCCGGGGGCGATGCCGGGGCGGTCGGCGATGGAGTAGGCGATGTAGCCGGCCAGGGCCGGCACCATCAGGGTGAAGCCGGCCTTGGCGCCGATCTGGAACAGCGACCAGGCCAGGGTGCCCTTGTGCGCGTCGTCGAAGGCGTAGATGCCGCCCAGCGCGAACGCCAGCGCGATCAGCAGGCCGCCGGCGGTGACGAACGGCAGCATGAACGACACGCCAGTCATCAGGTGCTTGTACGGGCCGGCAGACTTGCCGCGTTCGCTGCTCGCCGGCGTGGCGCCGTTGCCGCTGGCCACGTGCACGCCGGCTTCGGCCAGCGCCTTTCGGATCAGCGCGGGGCCGTCGTTGATCGCCGGTTTGGTGCCGCTCTTGAACAGGCGCTTGCCGCCGAAGCGCGACAGGTCCACTTCGCGGTCGGCGGCGATCAGCACCAGGTCGGCGTCGGCGATTTCGGCAGCGCTGAGCGTGTCCTGCGCGCCGACCGAGCCTTGGGTTTCGACCCGCATCTGGTAGCCCAGGGTCTTGGCCGCCTGCTGCAGGCCTTCGGCGGCCATGAAGGTGTGGGCGATGCCGGTGGGGCAGGACGTCACCGCGACGATGCGCTTGGTAGCATCCGTCTGTGTGGCAGCGCTGGCGGTGGTAGTCGGCGCGGCATCGGCCGCGGCCAGCAGCGGCGCGAGCGCGCCGGCGGCGTCGTCGAGCACCGCATCCAGGCTGGCGCGCAGCGGCGCGGCGCCGGCGAAGCGCGCCGCGTCGGCATCGCCGTCGCCGACCAGCAGCAGCGGATAGGCGCTGCCGGCCGCGGTTAGGTCCAGCGGCGCGATCACGCCCTGCGGCGTACGCACCTCGGCGTGCAGTACCGCGCCGTGTGCGCTGGCCGCATGGCGCAAGGCTTCGGCAGCAAGGACGGCTTCGGTGCTGCGCTCGCCGGCGATGATCACCACGAAGATAGGATTCATGCTTGCTCCCGATGGACGCAGGGGGACGCCGCGCGCGATGGCGGCGTGGAGTTCGAGGACATTCGCTTCGAAGGCATGGGGGGCGACGAGGCGTTCATTGCAGCGCCTCGATGCGCACCGCGGCGGCGATGCCGGCGACCCGCTCGCGCGGCAGCCGGCGTGCGGCGCCGCTGCCCAGCGTGGCCACGGCGAAGGCGGTGGCCTGGCGCGCGCAGGTCGCCAGATCGGCCTCGGCGAGCAGCGCGGCGACCAGGCCGGCGACCATCGCATCGCCGGCGCCGACGCTGCTGCCGCCGGCCAGCTGCGGCGGGTGCGCCAGCAGCGCCTGCTCGCCGCGCACGAACAGCGCGCCGTCGGTACCCAGCGACACCACCACCAGTTCGATGCCGCTGGCCAGCAGCGCGCGCGCGGCCGCCAGCACGTCGGCGCTGCCGTGCAGCGGCGCGCCGGCCCAGTCTTCCAGTTCGTGGCGATTGGGCTTGATCGCGAACGGCAGCTGCGCGCGCGGCGCGGCCAGCGCTTCGCGCAACGGCGCGCCGCTGGTGTCCAGCAGCACCCGCGCGCCGGCCGCGGCGGCCTGCGCCTGCAGCGTGCGCCAGCTGTCGGCGGCCAGGCCGGCCGGCAGGCTGCCGGTCAGCACCACCGGCAGGCCCGGGTGCAGCAACTCGGCCAGGTGCGCGCCGACCGCCTGCAGCTCGGCCGCGCCCAGCGGCAGGCCGGGCAGGTTGATGTCGGTGGTGGCGCCGCTGTCGGCGGCGACCAGCTTGAGGTTGGTGCGGGTGTCGCCGGGCACGCGCAGGCAGCGGTCGTGGATGCCGCGTGCGGCGAACAGGGTTTCGAACAGGTGCGCGTTGCCGGCGCCGAGCGCGCCGAGCGCGGCTGTGGCGATGCCGGCATCGGCCAGGCAGGCGGCGACGTTGATGCCCTTGCCGCCGGCGATCGCGTGCGCGCTGCTGGCGCGATGCACCTGGCCGGGCTGCAACCGGTCGATCGCCACGGTCAGGTCGATCGCCGGGTTCAGGCTGACGCTGACGGCCTGCACGCTCATGCGCCGGTTCCGTCCAGCGCGCGCACGTCGGCCGCGCTCTCGCAGTCCAGCGCCTGCAGCGCCAAGGCCTGCAGCGCGTCCAGGCGGCTGCCGCGCAGGCGCGCCTTCACCGCCGGCACGTCGTTGGGGGTCATCGACAGCTCGTGGACGCCCAGCCCGGCCAGCAGCGCCGCGCCGAACGCATCGCCGGCCAGGCCGCCGCACACGCCGACCCAGCGCCCGTGGCGCGCGGCGCCTTCGACCGTGGTGCGGATCAGGCGCAGCACCGCCGGGTGCAGGCTGTCGGCCTCGGCGGCCAGGTCCGGGTTCTGCCGGTCGATCGCCAGCGTGTACTGGGTCAGGTCGTTGGTGCCGATCGAGAAGAAGTCGGCATGCCGCGCCAGCGCGTCGGCCTGGATCGCCGCGGCCGGCACTTCGATCATGATGCCCAGCGGCACCTCCGGCGCGTCCAGCTCCGCGCGCAGGCGCTCGCACGCGGCGCGCAGCGCGACGATCTCCGCCGCCGAGGTGATCATCGGGAACATGATCGCCAGCTTGGCGCCGTCCTTGGCCGCGCGGTACAGCGCGCGCAGCTGCGGTTGCAGCAGGTCGGCGCGGCGCAGCAGCAGGCGTGCGCCGCGCACGCCGAGGAACGGGTTGTCCTCGCGCGGCAGGTTCAGGTGCGCGACCTGCTTGTCGCCGCCGATGTCCAGCGCGCGCACGATCAGCGAACGGCCGTCCAGCGCCTTGGCCATCGCCATGTAAGTGGCGTACTGCTCGTCCTCGCTGGGCGTGCTGCCGCGCTCCAGGAACAGGAATTCGGTGCGCATCAGGCCCACGCTCTCGGCGCCTTGCGCCAGCGCCATCGGTACCTGCTCGGGCAGGTTGACGTTGGCGCCGATCTCGATGCGGTGGCCGTCCTGGGTCTGTGCCGGCTGGTTGCGCTGCTCGGCCTCGCGCTCACGCAGCTGGCGTTGTTCTTCGATGTAGGCGCGGGCCGAGGCCAGGTCGGCCTCCGACGGCGCCAGGTACAGGCGGCCGCTGTTGCCGTCGACGATGACGGTGGCGCCGTCGTCCAGGTCGAGCAGGTCGGCGCCGCCGGCGACTAGCGCCGGCAGGCCCAGGGTGCGCGACAGGATCGCGGTATGCGAAGTCGGCCCGCCCAGCGCGGTGGCCAGGCCGAGCACGCGGCTTGTGTCCAGGTGCGCGGTGTCCGACGGCGACAGGTCGCTGGCGAGCAGGATGCAGGGACTATCGGGCAGGTGCTCCAGGCTACCGCTGGCCAGGCTCGGATCGATCTGGGTCAGCACCCGGCGGCCGACGTCGCGCAGGTCGCTGGCGCGTCCGGCCAGCACTGCATTACCCAGCGCCGACAGCTTGTTGGCCATGCGCTCGACCGACTGCTGCCAGGACCAAGCCACGCCGTGGCCTTCGACCATCAGCTGGCAGGCCAGGGTGATCAGGTCGGTATCGTTCAGCAGTTCGGCCTGGGCGCGGAAGATCGCCGCGTCGCCGGCGCCGAGCCGGCGCCGGGTGTCGTCCTCGATCGCCTGCAGTTGCTGGCGGGTGCGCAGCAGTGCGTCGTGCAGGAGGGCGCCGCCGTCGCTGAGCGGCACCGCCGCGTCCGGCACCGGGCCGTCGTTGCCGGCCAGCTTGTGCACCACGCCGATCGCCAGACCCGGGCTGGCGCCGATGCCGACGATGGCCGGCTGCGCCTGCGGCGGAGTCCAGCCGGTGACCGGAGCGGCACGGCGCTGCGCCGCGGCCTGCGCATCGGCTTTCTCTTGCGCGGTGAGGCCGTCGATGACGCTGCGCAGCCGCGCCAGCGCGGCGGCGGCGTCCTGGCCTTCGGCCGAGATGGTCACCGTGTCGCCGGCATGCAGGCCCAACTGCAGCAGCGACACCAGGTTCTTGGCGTCGCCGGTCTGCTCGCCGGCGCGTACCTGGATCCGGGCGGCGAAGCCGCGCGCGGTTTCCACCCAGCGCGTGGCCGGGCGCGCATGCAGGCCGGTGGGGTAGGCGACGGTCCACTCGAAGCGCTCGCCGAAGTCGGCGACCGGCTTCCCGCTTGCCGCAGCGACCGCATCCTGGCTCAGCGCGTCGACGATCGCCTGCGGATCGTCGCTGGCGAACAGCGCGTCCAGCCGCGGCTGGTCCTGGATCAGCCGGGTCAGGCGCCGCAGCAGGGTGATGTGGGTATCGGACTGCGCGGCGATGGCGACCACCAGATGGGTGGTCTGGCCGGGATTCCACTCCACGCCGTCGCGGATCTGCAGCACCGCGATGCCGTCGCGCTGGACCAGATGGCGATCCTCGCCGGTGCAGTGTGGGATCGCCACGCCGTGGCCGAGGAAGGTGTTGGCCAGCGCCTCGCGGCGCAGCATGCTGGCCGCGTAGGCCGGCGGCACGCAGCCGGCAGCGACCAGCAGCTGCGCGGCCTGAGCGATGGCGTCGGCCTTGTCGCGGACCTGGACGTTGACGCGGACCAGTTCGCTGGCGACCAATACCGGGAGATTCGTCTGGGTCACGCGGGGGGCATCCTTCGAAGATCTGGGGCGGCGAGTGGGCGCAGTGTGGGAACGTTCCCACTTCCGCGTCAATGTGCACTGCACAATTTATTCGGGAAATGCCGGTGCTACTATCAAATCCGGCCACTTGGAAGGGTGTTGCAGTGGGAATTTTGCGGGAACGTTGCCAGTGACAGTCAGTATCCACGACGTGGCGCGGGTGGCCGGGGTCTCGACCTCGACCGTGTCGCGGGCGCTGGGCCAGGGCCCGGTCAGCGAGGAGGTGCGGGCGCGGGTCGAGGCGGCGGTGCGCGAGACCGGCTACCGGCCCAACCTGATGGCGCGACGCTTGCGCTCGCAGCATTCGGGGATCGTCGGGCTGATCGTGGCCGACATCCGCAACCCGTTCTTCACCGCGGCGATCGGCGCGGTCGAGGAGGTGGCCTACCGCGCCGGGATGCGCGTGATCCTGTGCAATACCGACGAGGATCCGCAGCGCGAGGCGCTGTACCTGCAACTGATGCAGGAGGAGCGGGTCAGCGGCCTGATCTTCGCGCCGACCCGCACCACCCAGAGCCAGTTGCCGACGTTGAATTTCGACTACCCGGTGGTGCTGCTCGACCGTGCCGGCAAGGCGGGGGTGCACGACAGCGTGGTGCTGGACAACGCCGCGGCGATGGCGAGCTTGATCGAGCACCTGGCCAAGCGCGGCTTGCGCCGCATCGGCGGGCTGTTCGGCAAGACCAGTAGCACCGCCGCCGAGCGTCGCGACGGCTATCTGGCGGCGATGCAGGCGCACGATCTGGCGCCGGACTACCGCGAGGTGGCGCCGAGCGCGGCGGCGGCGACCGCCGAAGTGCAGGCGTGGCTGGCGCAACCCGAGCGCCCCGAGGCGCTGGTGGCCAGCAACAGCTTGTTGCTGATGGGTGCGCTGAAGGCCGCGCGCGGCGCCGGCCTGCGCATTCCGCAGGACCTGGCGCTGGCCGGGTTCGACAACGAGAGCTGGACCGACCTGGTCGAGCCGGGCATCACCGTGATCGAACAACCGGTGGAGGACATGGGCCGCACCGCGATGTCATTGCTGCTGGAACGGCTGAATGCGCCGACCTTGCCGATGCGCAAGGTGGTGTTGAGCGGTCGCTGCATCGTGCGCGGGTCGAGCCTGCGCTGATCTCCAGGATCAGGCCGGGACAGGGGCCGGATCGCGATGGGTATCGCGCCGCTCCGAACCGTCAAGCCTGGCCCAGCAGCCCAGGATCAGGGTTTCCGCGTCGCTCCAGGCGATGCGCGGCCACGGATGCTCGGCGTCGTAGCGTTGGCGCAGCCGTTGCATGCGCACCGCATTGGACTCGCGCGGCAGTCGCAGGAACACGTCGCAGGCCATCTTGATCAGGCGCGCATGCTCGCTGAAGGACTGCGCGCCCAGCTTGCCTTCCCCGTGCAGCGTCTTCCAATGCGCCAGTTCGGCTTCGACATCCACGAGCAGGCTCGGAGCATGGCTCACGGCGAGATCTCCTGTAGTTGGGTGGGGGTGTTGCGGAATTGCGCAGAAGCGTCCGTACAGCATAGGACGTGTGGCGTAAAGGCCAGGTCACATCCGCGTCGCGGCGGTGGCAAGAACTGTGGCATGCGCGGCCATTTCGCAATGCCGCGCGCTCAGCGGGAACCCGCCTTGCACGCCCGCTTGGAGCGCGCCGCCGCGCCGCTTACCATGGCCGCGGGTCCGCGCCGCGGACATCCGCACTTCCGCGACCTCCCGCGGCGCCGGCTCCCAGCGCCGTCGCGGCGCCCTGAAAGGAACCGCATGCCCGTCGCTCTCGTGTTCGATCCCGCGCAGCTGCGCATCGCCGTCATCGGCCTGGGCTATGTCGGCTTGCCGTTGGCGGTGGCGTTCGGCGCGCGCTACGACACGCTCGGCTACGACATCGACGCGCAGCGCGTGGCGCAGTTGCGCGACGGTCACGACCAGACCCTGGAGATGGAGCCGGACGAACTGCGCGCCGGCGTGCACCTGCGCTACAGCGACGATGCCGCCGCGTTGCGCGACCGCAACGTCTACATCGTCACCGTGCCGACCCCGATCGACGCCTACGAACAGCCCGACCTGCAGCCGCTGCGCCAGGCCAGCGAACTGCTCGCCGGCGTGCTCAAGCGCGGCGACCTGGTGATCTACGAATCCACGGTGTATCCGGGCACCACCGAAGAGGTGTGCGTGCCGCTGCTGGAACAAGGCTCGGGCCTGCGTTTCAACGAGGATTTCCATTGCGGCTACAGCCCGGAGCGGGTCAATCCGGGCGACCGCCAGCGGCGCCTGGCCGACATCCGCAAGATCACCTCCGGCTCCAGCGCCGCGGCCGCCGATGCAGTGGATGCGCTGTACGCGAGCATCATCGACGCCGGCACCTGGCGCGCGCCGTCGATCCGCGTGGCCGAGGCGGCGAAGGTGGTGGAGAACATCCAGCGCGACGTCAACATCGCCTTGGTCAACGAGCTGGCGCTGATCTTCGACCGCCTCGGCATCGATACCCAGGACGTGCTGGAGGCAGCCGGCACCAAATGGAACTTCCTGCCGTTCCGCCCCGGCCTGGTCGGCGGCCACTGCATCGGCGTGGATCCGTACTACCTGCTGCACAAGTCCGAGAGCATGGGCTATCACCCGAACCTGATCCACACCGCGCGGCAGGTCAACAACCGGGTCGGCGCGCACGTCGCCGCACGGGTGCAGGCGCTGCTGGCGGACAAGGGCGTGGACATGGCCGCGGCCGCGATCCTGGTGCTCGGTGTCACCTTCAAGGAGAACTGCCCGGACCTGCGCAACAGCCGCGCGCTGGAGCTGGTGCAGGCGCTTGCCGCCAGCGGCGCGCAGGTCGATGCCTGCGATCCGTGGGCCGCGCCGCAGTTGGCGCGCGAACATGGCGGGGTGGAACTGCTGCCGGCGCCGGTCGCCGGTCGCTACGACGCGGTGGTGCTGGCGGTGGCGCACGACGAATACCGCGGTTTCGATGCCGCGCAGATCCGCGCGCTGGGCACGCCGAACCTGGTGGTCTACGACGTCAAGTCGGTGTGGCCGCGCGAAGCGGTGGACGACCGGCTGTAGCGCACAGCGGTGCACGCTGTGCACCGCCAAGCTGTACGCCGCCCAAGCGCGCCGTAGGCGGCGCCAGCGCCATTGCCGGCCTGCAGCGCCTACACTCGCGGGCTTCCGAAACTCGCGAGGAACGCGATGCACCGCTACCTAGCCTATGTCGCCAGCTGCGCGCTGCTGGCGCTGTCCATCGCCCTGTGCGCGATCTGGCCGTTGTGGGGCTGGGGCGTGGCCGCCTTCGCGATCCTGGCCCTGCTCGGCACCTGGGACCTAGTGCAGATGCGCAGCACGCTGCGCCGCAACTATCCGATCCTGGCGCACTTCCGCTACGGCCTGGAATCGGTCGGCCCGGAGATGCGCCAGTATTTCCTGCAGAGCGATATCGAGGAGGCGCCGTTCTCGCGCCAGCAGCGCGCCCTGGTCTACCAGCGCGCCAAGAACGTCATGGACGTGGTGCCGTTCGGCACCCTGCGCAGCGCCTACGCCACCGACTACGAGTGGCTCAACCACTCGCTGGCGACCAGCGAGATCGCGCATCACGATTTCCGCGTCAGCATCGGCGCCGACTGCGCGCAGCCTTACTCGGCCAGCGTGTTCAACATCTCGGCGATGAGCTTCGGCGCGCTGTCGGCCAACGCCATCCGCGCGCTCAACGAAGGCGCGCGCCGCGGCGGCTTCTACCACGACACCGGCGAAGGTTCGATCTCGCCGTATCACCGCGAATGCGGCGGCGACCTGGTGTGGGAGATCGGCTCGGGCTATTTCGGTTGCCGCGATGCGGACGGGCGCTTCAGCGAGGAGCGCTTCGTCGCCAACGCCACCCTGGCGCAGGTGAAGATGATCGAGGTCAAGCTGTCGCAGGGCGCCAAGCCCGGCCACGGCGGGGTGCTGCCGGCGGCCAAGGTCAGCGCCGAGATCGCCGCCACCCGCGGCGTGGCGATGGGCCAGGATTGCGTGTCGCCGTCGCGCCATTCGGCGTTCTCCACGCCGCTGCAGCTGCTGCAGTTCGTGGCCCGGCTGCGTGCGTTGTCCGGCGGCAAGCCGAGCGGCTTCAAGCTGGCGATCGGGCATCCGTGGGAGTGGTTCGCGATCGCCAAGGCGATGCAGGAAAGCGGGCTGTACCCGGATTTCATCGTCATCGACGGCGCCGAAGGCGGCACCGGCGCGGCGCCGGCCGAGTTCATCGACCATGTCGGCGTGCCGATGCACGAGGCGCTGCTGCTGGTGCACAACACCCTGGTCGGGCTGGACCTGCGCGAGCGGATCAAGCTCGGCGCGGCCGGCAAGATCACCAGCGCCTTCGATATCGCGCGCACCCTGGCGCTGGGCGCGGACTGGTGCAACGCCGGGCGCGGCTTCATGTTCGCGCTGGGTTGCATCCAGTCGCTGAGCTGCCACAGCGACCGCTGCCCGACCGGCATCGCCACCCAGGACCAGCGCCGCTGGAAGCACCTGGATCCGACCGACAAGGCGGTGCGGGTGCAGCACTACCACGCCAACACCCTGCGTGCGCTGCGCGAACTGCTCAGCGCCGCCGGCCTGGCGGATCCGTCGCAACTGGGGCCGGAGCACATCCTGCGGCGCATTTCACAGGTCGAGATCCGTTCGCTGGCCTCGCTGTATCGCTATCTGGAGCCGGGCGAACTGCTGCGCGACGGCGTGCCCGACCATGCGGTGTTCCAGGAGTACTGGGCCGATGCGCGCAGCGATTCGTTCCAGCCGCCGGTGCGGATCCGCGGCCTGCGCGACAGCAAGGCGCGATGAGCGCCGCTGCGCCGTCGCCTTGCGCGCGGTGCGGCGCGTCGATATCGCCGCGATGTGTGCGCTGCGCACCCGCAGCGTGCGCCAGGTGTGCAGCACGCACTATCCGCCCGAGGTCATCGCGGCCTGGGCGTCGGCGCCGGCGTAGGCGACGTATCCGCAGCTGATCGCCAGCGGCGGCGCGATGCTCGCCGAGGACGCCGGCGGGCGCCTGCGCGGCTTCGGCGTGGCCGATCTGGCCGGCAGCGAGATCGATGGGTTGTTCATCGATCCCGACTGGCGCGGCAGTGGACCGGGGCGACGCCTGCATGCGCGGGAGGTCAAGCTGGTGCCAGGCGCGCGCGGCCACCTGGCCGCCGCGCTCAACGCGGTGGCGTTCTACCAGGCGCAGGGTTACGCCGTATGTCGCGCCACCCGCAGTGCGCGCCGAATGTGGTGCATGTCGCCAACCGCGCTCGTGCGACTGCCATCGCCGCCCGCGGCCAGTTATCGTGACCGGGTCCATCCCACTTGCCGCGCATGTCCCAGCGACCGCCCCTCGGCTTCATTCCCGCGCCGTTGCCCGCCGACGAACTGGAGCGCCTGCGCGCGGTGGCCGAACTGGGCGTGCTGGATACGCCGCCGGAGCCGGTATTCGACGACCTGATCTGGCTGGCCAGCCAACTGTGCGACGTGCCGATCGCACTGGTCACGCTGATCGACGAACACCGCCAGTGGTTCAAGGCCAGCCGCGGGCTGAACGTGGCGCAGACCCCGCGCGAGCTGTCGTTCTGCGCGCATGCGCTGCTGTCGCCGGAACTGCTGGAAGTGCCGGATGCGCTGCAGGATCCGCGCTTCGCCGGCAATCCGCTGGTGCAGGGGCCGCCGCATATCCGCTTCTATGCAGGCATGCCCTTGCGCGGCAGCGGCGGCTATCTCTACGGCAGCCTGGGCGTGATCGACACCATGCCGCGGCAGCTGGGCAACGCGCACCGCGAAGGGCTGCGGCGCCTGGCCGCGCAGGTGACGATGCAATTGGAGGCGCGGCGCGACGCACGCATTGCGCGGGCCCAGGCGCAGATGCTGAACCTGTTGCTGGAGACGGTGCCCGATGCGGTCGTATCGTGTGCGGCGGACGGCTCGCTGGCCCAGTTCAACCGGGTCGCGCGCGCCTGGCACGGTACCGATCCGCGCGCATTGCCGCCGGCGCAATGGGCGCAGCATTTCGACCTGTTCGACGCCGATGGCCGGCGCCCGCTCGACAGCGAGCAGGTCCCGCTGTTGCGCGCCTGGCGCGGTGAATCGGTGCGCGATGCGGAGATCGTCGTCGCCGCCGCCGGACAGCCGCCGCGCAGCGTGTTGTGCAGCGCCGAGCGGCTGCACGACGCCGACGGACGCGCGCTGGGCGCGGTCTGCGTGATGCGCGACGTCACCGTCGAACGCCAGGCGCTGCGTGCCGCGCTGCTGGCCGGGCAGCGGTTCTCCGGCGCGTTCTCGGCGGCGGCGCACGGTATGGCGCTGGTCTCGCTGCAAGGCGCCTGGCTCGAGGTCAACGATGCCTTGTGCGCGATGCTGGGCTACGACCGCGACGCGCTGCTGGCGCTGGATTTTCCGCAGCTCAGCCATCCGCAGGATGTCGCCCAGGACATGGCGCTGGCTGCCGAACTGGTGGCCGGGCAACGCAGCGGCTACCACCTCGACAAGCGCTACCTGCGCCGCGACGGTGCCACGCTGTGGACCCGACAGGCGGTGTCGTTGGTGCGCGACGAACGCGAGCGGCCGCTGCACTTGGTGGCGCAGATCCAGGACGTCACCGAGCAGCACCTGGCCGAGGCGCGCCTGCGCCACAGCGAGTCGCAGCTGCGCACGATCGCCGACAACGCGCCGACCCTGATCGCCTACGTCGACAGCCAATTGCGCTATCAGTTCGTCAACAAGCCCTATGCGGACTGGTTCGGGCTGGCGCCGGCGGCGATCATCGGCCGGCGCCTGCCGGACTTGCTGGATGCGCAGCACATGGACAGGATCCGGCCGTATCTGCAGCGGGTGCTGGACGGCGATGCGCAGCACTTCGATACGGAATTGCGCGACGCGGCCGGCGAACTGCGGGTCATGCACTCCAACTACGTGCCCGACGATTCCATGGCGCCGGCGCGACCGGGCTTCCACATCATGATCAGCGACATCACCGGGCAGACGCGACTGGCGCGGCTAATGGAGGCGCGCGCGCTGCGCGACGAACTGACCGGGCTGCCGAACCGGATGGCGTGGAACGAAACCTTGCACCGGATGCTGGCCCAGCCCGGTCGCCGCGGCGCCGACCAAGTGGCGGTGATGTTCCTGGACCTCAACGATTTCAAGACGGTCAACGACCGTTTCGGCCATCACGCCGGCGATGCGGTACTGGTGCATTTCGCGCGATTGCTCAAGGCCTGCCTGCGCGAGCAGGACTTCATCGCGCGCCTTGGCGGCGACGAGTTCGTGGTGCTGCTGGACCAGTTGGCCGACGCCCGCAGCGAAGCGCAGGCGGCAGCGGCGCGGGTATTGGCCGCCGCGCACGACGGTTGCGTGGTCGACGGACAGCGCCTGCCATTGCAGCCCAGCATCGGCATCGCGCTGCAGACCGGCCCGGAATTCGATCCGGCCTTGCTCATCCAGCGCGCCGACCAGGCCATGTACAGCGCCAAGCGCGATCCCGAACGCCGCGTGCGGATCGCCGACCTTTGAGCTGCCTCGGCGATGCAGGCGTGGCTCAGTCGCGCCCGCGTTGTTGCAGCCACGCCACCGCACCGCGCCCGGCACGCAGGCCGCTGGCGAAGCAGGCGCTGAGCAGGTAGCCGCCGGTCGGCGCTTCCCAGTCGAGCATTTCGCCGGCGCAGAAGGTGCCGGGCAGGGCGCGCAGCATCAGCGCCGGGTCCAGCGCTTCCAGGCGCACGCCGCCGGCGCTGCTGATCGCCTCGGCCAGCGGGCGCGGGCGCAGCAGGGTCAGCGGCAGCCGTTTCAGCGTGGCCGCCGCATGTGCCGGATCGTCGCCGGCCTGCTTGCCCAGCACCTCGAACAGCAGCGCCGCCTTGACCCCGTCGATGCCGGCCTGGCGGCGCAGGTGCTCGCCGAAGCTGCGCCCGCCGCGCGGCTTGCCCAGCGCGGCCTGCAGCCGCGCCAGGTCGCGGCCCGGCGCCAGGTCCAGCCACAGCGGGGTCGGCCCGTGCGCGGCGATGGCCTGGCGCAGGTCCGCCGACAGCGCATAGATCAGGCTGCCCTCGATGCCGTGTTCGCCGACCACGCATTCGCCCTGCAGCGCGTGTTCGCGGCCCTGCGCATCGTGCCAATGCGCGATCACCGGCTTCAACGGCGCGCCGGCATGGCGTTCGCGGAAATGCGCGCTCCAGTCGATGTCGAAGCCGCAGTTGGCCGGCTGCAGCGGCGCGAGCTCGACGCCGCGCGCGCGCAGCGTGTCCTGCCAGGCGCCGTCGGAACCCAGCTGCGGCCAGCTGCCGCCGCCCAGCGCCAGCACGCAGGCATCGGCTGGCACCAGGCGTTCGCCGTCGGCGCTGGCGAAGCGCAGCGCGCCCTCGCTGTCCCAGCCCTGCCAGCGATGCTGCACGTGGAAGCGCACCCCGGCGTCCTTCAGTCGCCGCACCCAGCCGCGCAGCAGCGGCGCGGCCTTGCGGTCCAGCGGGAAGACGCGGCCGGAACTGCCGACGTAGGTGTCCACGCCCTGCGCCTGCGCCCAGGCGCGCAGCGCGTCGGCGTCGAAGTCGGCCAGCCATTCGGCGACCTGCGCGGCGCGTTCGCGGTAGCGCGACACGAACAGCGCGAATGGATCGGAGTGGGTCAGGTTGAGGCCGCCCTTGCCGGCGATCAGGAACTTGCGCCCCACCGAGCCCTTGCCCTCGTAGACATCGACCTCGGCGCCGGCCGCGCGCGCGGTCTCGGCGGCGATCAGCCCGGCCGGGCCACCGCCGACGATGGCGATGCGGCCGCGCACGGCGGCGGCGAGCTTGTTGGCGGGCATCGGCGGCAACGGCTCAACGCGGCTTGACGTCGAGCAGTTCGACTTCGAACACCAGCGAGGCGCCGGGCGGGATCACCCCGCCGGCGCCACTGGCGCCGTAGCCGTATTCGGCCGGGACCATCAGCTTGCGCTTGCCGCCCACGCGCATGCCGGCCACGCCTTCGTCCCAGCCGCGGATCACCTGGCCGCCGCCAAGGGTGAAGCTGAAGGGCTGGCCGTGGTCGGCGGAGGCGTCGAACTTCTCGCCGCGCTGGTCCTTGGCTTTCTCGTCGTACAGCCAGCCGGTGTAGTGCACGGTGACCTGGTTGCCGGGCCGCGCTTCGGCGCCGCTGCCGACCTGCTCGTCGATCATCTGCAACGCGGCGATGCTGCCGCCCGGCGGCGGACCCGGCGGCGTGCAGCCGCTTAACAGCCAGACCGGCAACGACAGGCTCAACAGCAGCAGGACACGGCGCATGCGGACATCCATGGCGAACAGGGCGTGCAAGGGTAGCGCATCGCCGCAGCGGCTATCATCGGCGCATGGCCAAACTGCTGCTCAACCTGCGCCACGTGCCCGACGACGAACTCGCCGAGGTGCGTGCACTGCTCGATGCCGCGCGCATCGACTACTACGAAACCCGCCCCGGCACCTTCGGCATTTCCGCTGGCGGCGTGTGGCTGCGCGAGGATGCCGAGCAGGCGCGGGCCAAGGCATTGCTGGCCGACTACCAGGCGCAGCGCGGCGAACACGCGCGTGCCGAGCGCGCCGCGGCGTTGCGCGACGGCAGCGCCGAGACCTTCGCCACGCTGCTGCGGCGGCGCCCGCTGTTCGTGCTGGCGACGCTGCTGGGCATGCTGCTGATCGCCTCGCTGGTGCTGCTGCCATTCTTCCTGCTGCGCGGCTGAGCGGCGTGGCGCACGCTAAAATGCGCGGATGATCGCCAACACCGCCGCCTACCATTTCGTCGCCATCGCCGATCCCGACGCGCTTGCCGCGCAGTTGCAGGACCGGGCGCAGGCCGGCGCCTTGCGCGGCACCATCCTGGTCGCGGGCGAGGGCATCAACCTGTTCCTGGCCGGCGCGCCGCAGGCGATCGACGACTTCTATGCGCAGCTGCGCACGGATCCGCGCTTCGCCGACCTGTGGGTGAAGACCAGCAGCAGTACGCAGCCGCCATTCGCGAGGCTGAAAACCAAGGTCAAGCCGGAGATCATCAGTTTCCGCCGCGATGCGGCCTCGCCGCTGGCCAGCGAACGTGCGCCGGCGGTGGCGCCGGCGACGCTGCAGCGCTGGCTGCGCCAGGGCCACGACGACGCCGGCCGCCGCGTGGTGCTGCTGGACACGCGCAATGTGCAGGAAGTGGATTACGGCACGTTCGCCGGCGCGCTGACCTTGCCGATCGTCAAGTTCACCGAATTGCCCGAGGCGCTGGCGCCGCATCGCGCCGACCTGGCCGACGCCACCGTGGTCAGCTTCTGCACCGGCGGCATCCGCTGCGAGAAGGCCGCGTTGTGGATGCGCGCCGACGGCATGGACAACGTGCTGCAGCTGGACGGCGGCATCCTCGGCTATTTCGAGCAAGTGGGCGGCGAAGGCTACGACGGCCGCTGCTTCGTCTTCGACGAACGCGTAGCGCTGGACCCGCAACTGCAGCCGCTGGTGGACGCGCTGTAGCAGCGGCTTCAGCCGCGACCGCTTTGCACGTGTCGTGCGGTCGCGGCTGAAGCCGCTCCTACAAAAAACCGGATCGGATTGGCGGCAGCGCTGCGACTACGCGTACTGCATCTTGCGGCTCATCCCGCCATCGACCACGAAGTCCTGGCCGGTGACGAAGCCGGTCTCGGCCGACAGCAGATACACCGCCAACGCGCCGATATCCTGTGGGGTACCGACCCGGCCGGCCGGATGCTGTGCATGGTCCTGCCGCGACAGCGTTGGCTTGCGCCGCGTGCTGGGCTTGCGCCAGGCATCGGTGGCGATCCAGCCCGGGCTGATGCAGTTGACCCGCACCGCCGGCCCGGCGCTGATCGCCAGCGCATGGGTGAAGGCCAGCAGGCCGCCTTTCGCCGCCGCGTAGGCTTCGCTATCGGGTTCGGATTGGTGGGCTCGGGTCGAGGCGATATTGACGATCGCGCCGCCGCCGGCGCTGCCGCGCAGTGCCTGCAGCGCGTGCTTGCTGCATAGGAAGGTGCCGCCCAGGCTCGCGCCCAGGCGCCGGTTCCATTCGCGCAGCGCCAGCCGCTCCAGCGGGCCGCTGTGCGGATCGGCGATGCCGGCATTGTTGACCAGGCCGTCGATGCGCCCGAACTGCGTCAGTGCAGCGTCGACGAAGCGCCGAACGCTGGCTTCGGCGGCTACATCCAGGCGCCGGAACAGCACCCGGTCGCCGGCATCGAGTTCGGCGGCGCAGGCGCGCCCGGCCTCGGCGTCCAGATCGCCGAACGCGACCCGGCCGCCGGCACCCAGCACCGCCTGCACCACGCCGCGGCCGATGCCCTGCGCGCCGCCGGTGACCAGAACCACGCGGTCGCGCAGCGACAGGGCGGGGGTGGTGGGTACCGGCGGGATCAGGGACATGGCGCAACCTCGCGTGACGGAGCGTGCAGCGTAATTTGGCCTCCGTGCAGCTGGCGTGGCTGCTTTGGGTCGGGCGTGTTTGGCGCGTGAGGTGCTGGCGCCCGTACCCTCATCCGCCCCTGCGGGGCACCTTCCCCCGAAAAAGGGGGCCATGGTCCCGGAGGGAGAAGGAAGGCGCTTGAGCCCCTCTCCCCCCGGGAGAGGGGTTGGGGTGAGGGTACGACCGCACGTGCACCCTGGTGCAGCGATGCCGCCACCGCAAATCAGCGTTCCGGCCCCGGCCGCTGCAATCGGTCCATCCGTCCCCATGTCCTCTGCATCAGCTTCGCAGGAACCCGCTCTCCATGATGCCGATCTCCATTCTCGATCTCGCCCCGGTCTGCGAAGGCAGCGACACCACCCAGGCCTTTGCCAACATGCTGGATCTGGCGCAGCACGCCGAGCGTTGGGGCTATCACCGCTACTGGCTGGCCGAGCACCACAACATGCCCGGCATCGCCAGCGCCGCCACTGCGGTGCTGATCGGGCATGTGGCCGGTGGCACCCACCGCATCCGGGTCGGCGCCGGCGGCATCATGCTGCCCAACCACGTGCCGCTGCAGGTGGCAGAACAGTTCGGCACCCTGGCCTCGCTGTATCCGGGGCGCATCGACCTGGGCTTGGGCCGCGCGCCCGGCACCGACCAGGCCACGGCGCGCGCCTTGCGCCGCTATTTCGACAGCGCCGACCAGTTCCCGCACGACGTCGCCGAGTTACTGCGCTATTTCGAACCGGCCGAGCCCGGCCAGTTGGTGCGCGCGGTGCCCGGTGCCGGCATCGAGGTGCCGGTGTGGCTGCTCGGCTCCAGCCTGTTCAGCGCGCGCCTGGCGGCGACGCTGGGGCTGCCGTTCGCGTTCGCCTCGCACTTCGCCCCGGACGCGATGGACGAGGCGTTGGCGGTGTACCGGCGCGAGTTCCGTGCGTCGGCGCGATTGCGCGATCCGTACGCGGTGCTGGCATTGAACGTGGTCTGCGCCGAGTCCACGGACGCGGCCCGGCGCCTGTTCACCACCCAGCAGCAGAGCTTCGTCAACCTGCGCCGCGGCCGCCCTGGCTTGATCCCGCCACCGATCGACGACATCGAAGCGTTCTGGCAACCGCACGAAAAAGCCGGCGTGGAGCGCGCGCTGGCCTGCACCGTGCTCGGCGATGCGGCCGAGGTCGCGCGCGGCATGGCCGAGTTCGTCGCCCGCCACCGCCCCGACGAACTGCTGCTGACCGCCAACATCCACGACCACGCGGCGCGGCTGCGCTCGTTCGCGATCGCCGCGCAGGCCTGGACCCAGGCGCTGGCAGCGTAGGCGTCGGCAGGCGCGGCCGCACCGCAATGGCTGCGTTCGCAGGCCAGCGGCCTGTGCTGCCTTGGCGCGCAAAGTAGACAAGGCGCGGCGACAGCGGCGGTTTTCACTCCGCGTTGCCTATGCCGTGGCTCAGATTCGGATGACGCGCCAAGGGCTGGCGCGCACGAGGCAGGACACGGCATCGCGCCGGTCGTCGCCACGCATCCACGGATCGAAACAGGGGGCGTCACATGGAATCCGAATACCTGCCGCCGGCCGCGCGCGGCTGTGGCCTGGAGGCCGTCTTGCATCAGCTGGCGCTGCAGCTGCAGCGTCTGCAGCGCACGTACGATGCACAGGCGGCGCAGCCGTTGTGCGTGGAAGTGTTCGCCGAGGTGCCGGGGTCGGATTAGCGCCGCGTTGCCGGACCAGTCGTGCCCGCGGCGTGCGTGGCGCGGCTGCGGCGCGAACATCTTGCGCGCCAGCCTCGGACTACAGCTTGTGCATCCACGCGCGGCTCAGCTCCACCACCTGGTCCGAGGCCAGGCCCATGCCGAGCGCCACGGCGATGCCGCCCAGCCACGACACCAGCATCAGGCCGCCGTCGCGCTCCAGCAAGGCCAGCGAGAACAGCAGCAGCATCGCGCCGAAGGCGTAGTTGGTGAACGGGATCGGCAGCGACAGCAGGATCCCCAGCACCACCAGCAACAGGCCGCTGAAGGCGCGTGCCGGCAGCGTCTCGACCAGCGCCGGCAGGCGCGGCTTGAGCAATTTGTCCAGCCGCCGCAGCCAGGGCGCGATGCGCCCGACGAAGCGCTGCATGGTGCGCCGGCGCGGGCCGCGTTCGCCGATGAAGCGCGGTAGCCAGGGCTTGCGCAGGCCGATCAGCATCTGCGCGCCGATCAGCGTCACCAGCGGCCCGCTAAGGCCGCCGGCCAGGCCTGGCACCGGCAGGAACGCCGGCAGGATCGCCACGAACAGGAACACGCCGAACGCGCTGTGCTGCAGGTCGGCCAGGATCAGCCGCAAGCGGAGATGTTCGTCCGGATCGCCGAGCAGGAAGGTATCGAGCAGGGTGCGGATGCCTTCGGCGCTGTAGCCGTGAGCGTCGTCCGTGCCGGGTGTCTCACCCGGTGATGTCATCGCTGTTCTCGTCCTGCAGTTTGCTCAGCAGCAGCTTGTCCACGCGCGCGCCGTCCAGGTCGACGATCTCGATGCGCCAGCCGGCCCAGTCGAAGAACTCGCCGGCGTGCGGGATGCGGCCGAAGTAGTAGATGCACAGGCCGGCCAGGGTGTTGTAGTCGCCTTCCTCGGCGTTGGGCAGTTCGGCGCCGCCGAGCAGCTCGCGCAGGTCCTCGATCGCCAGCGAGCCGTCGATCAGCAGCGAGCCGTCGGCGCGGGTCACCACCAGCGCGTCCTCGTCGGCGTTGTCCATCGACTGCAGGCGCCCGACCACCGCGCCCATCAGGTCGCTGATCGTGACCAGGCCCTGGATCTCGCCGTACTCGTCCACCACCAGCGCCATCGACTGCTGTTCCTCGCGGAAGATCTCCAGCAGTTTCATCGCGTGGGTGGACTCGGAGACGAACAGGGTCTCGCGCAGGCTCTGGAACAACTGGGTGGCGTTGCCGTCCATGCGCGTGACCAGCGATTTCACTTCCAGCACGCCGGCGATGTCCTGGTCGCTGCCGCGGTATACCGGATAGCGCGAGAACTCGTGCTCGCGAATGGTCTGGAAATTGCGCTCCGGCTCGGCATTGGCGTCGAGCCAGGCGATGCGGTTGCGCGGCGTCATCAGGCTGTCGGCGGTGCGGTCGCCCAGGCGCATGACCCGGTTCATCATGTCGCGCTCGTGGCTGTCGATCACGCCGGCCTCGTGGCTCTCGGCCACCAGCATGCGGATTTCCTCTTCGGTCACCGACGCCGATTGTTCGTTGCCCAGGCCGAGCACGCGCAGCACCAGCCGGGTCGAGCGCGACAACACCCACACCGCCGGCGCGGCGACCAGGGCCAGCCAGCTCATCGGCACCGCGACGAAGCCGGCGATGACTTCCGAGCGGGTCAGCGCCAGGCGCTTGGGCACCAGTTCGCCGAAGATCAGCGTCAGGAAGGTGATCAGCACGATCGCCATGGTCTTGCCGATCACCGCCGACCAGGGTTGCGGCTGCCCGATCAAGCTGAAGGTGGCCGACAGCGTCGGAAACAGCGACTGCAGTTTGGTCGCGATCGCCTCGCCGATGGCCTCGCCGCCGTACACGCCGGTCAGGATGCCGATCGCGGTGATGCCGATCTGCACCGTGGACAGGAAGTTTTCCGGGTTCTCGGCCAGCGCCAGCGCCTTGGCCGCGCGCGTGCTGGACTGCGCCATCTGCTTCAGCCGGCTTTTGCGCGAGGTCATCAGCGACATCTCGGACATCGCGAAGAAGCCGTTCAGCAGCACCAGGGCTGCCACGACCAATAATTCAAGCATGCGCGCGCTCCCTGGCGGCAAGGGAGAAGGGGACATGGGCGCCGAGGCGGCGCGGGGGAGGGGGGCTAGGGTGGTCGTCCATAGGGTGCGCCTGACCACGGCGCGGTTGCATGGTAGCAAACCCGGACGGCGGCGGCGTCCACGCGCCGCCGACGCGCTGCCGTCGGTCGCCGGATTCCCCCGGGTTGTCGGCAAACGGTCATAATTCCGCCCCGGTGCCGTCCCTCCCGCGACGGCGGGAAGCGCGTTTCATGTTCTCGTTGCAGACCATCTTCGGTTCCGGCAAGCAGTTCTACACCCTGCTCGACGAAGCGGCGCAGGCCGCCTATGACAGCACCAGGGCACTGCATTCGATGATGCGCGAATCGGACCGGCAGCCGGCGCTGGACGCCTTCAGGCTGGCGCGGCTGCGCGAACGCGCCGCGTCCGACAAGATCGGCCAGGCCCTGGTCGACAGCTTCATGACCCCGATCGAGCGCGAGGACATCGAGGCGCTGGGCTCGGCGCTGTACAAGATCCCCAAGCAGGTGGAGAAGTTCGCCGACCGCTATTCGCTGGCGGTGCAGCACCTGGAGCATATCGACTTCGCCCCGCGCGCGGCGATGCTGGAACAGGCCGCGGCGGTGGTGGTGGAGATGGTCCACGACCTGCACAACATGCACCTGGACCGCATGAGCGCGCTCAACGACCGGCTGCGCTCGCTGGAGAACGAGGCCGACCGGCTGATGCTGGAGCTGTACCGCGACATCTACTCCGGGCGCCTGGACAACCTGCAGATGTTCCTGCTCAAGGAGTTCTTCGAGATCCTGGAGAAGGCCATCGACCGCTGCCGCGAGGCCGGCGTGGTGGTCTACCAGATCGTGCTGAAGAATTCGTAATGGGCACAGGACGGATCCGCTGCCGGCGCGGCCGCGCCGCCATGCCCGCCGCCGCGACCGCCACGCGTGAGGCGAGGAGCGCACGATGCTGACGCTGGTCCTGATCGTGATCCTGGCGGCGCTGGTGTTCGAGTTCATCAACGGCTTCCACGACACCGCCAACTCCATCGCCACCGTGGTCGCGACCAAGGTGCTCAGCCCCGGCTGGGCGGTGATCCTGGCCGCCGGCATGAACCTGCTCGGCGCGCTGACCGGCACCGCGGTGGCGATGACCATCGCCTCGGGCCTGCTCGACACCGACGTGGTGACGGTCACCCCGCAGGTGATCCTGTGCGCGCTGCTCGGCGGCATCGTCTGGAACCTGATCACCTGGTGGAAGGGCCTGCCGTCCTCGTCCTCGCACGCCCTGATCGGCGGCCTGTGCGGCGCCGGCCTGGCGGCCGCGCACAACAACTGGGGCGCGTTGATCTGGTCGCAGAACGTCGGCGACTGGGCAAAGAACAAGGGCCTGCTGTGGAAGGTGTTCGTGCCGATGATCACCTCGCCGATCGCCGGCTTCCTGCTCGGCATCGCAGTGATGCTGCTGCTGTGGGCGATCATCGCCGGCCTGGCCGGGCTCGGCGGGCGCATCGGGCGGCTGGCGCGGCCGCGCTGGGTCAACGCCTTCTTCGGCAAGGCGCAGATCGCCTCGGCCGCCTACATGGGCTATGCGCATGGCCACAACGACGCGCAGAAGACCATGGGCATCATCGCCATGACCCTGATCGGCGCGCAGAGCACCGGCGCGCTGGACGACCTGCCGGCGTGGCTGGCGTTCCTGCACCCGGCGGCCAGCCAGGGCCAGGGCATCGCCACCTGGATCGTGTTGACCTGCGCGGTGGTGATGGCTGCCGGCACCGCCTCCGGCGGCTGGAAGATCATCAAGACGCTGGGCCACAAGATGGTCAAGCTGCACCCGATCCACGGCTTCGCCGCGGAAACCAGCTCGGCGACGATCCTGACCCTGGCCGCGCATTTCGGCATGCCGGTGTCCACCACCCACAGCATTTCCACCGCGATCATGGGCGTGGGCTTCGCCAAGAACCCGCGCTCGCTGCGCTTCGGCGTGATCGAGCGCATCGTCTGGGCCTGGATCCTGACCATCCCGGCTGCGGCCGGGGTGGCGTATTTGATCTTCCGGATGTTCGCGCTGTTCGGCTGGGTGGGGTGAGGCCGGGACCGGGGACCCGGAAGAGCGTAAGCCGAGAACCCGCTTTTCCGGGTCCCCGGTCCGTGTTCCCCGGTCCCGATCAGTTAGCCCGATACATCGCCATCACATCCCCACGCAACGCGCGCTGGCTATCAGGACGGTTGTAGAACATGTGTCCGCCCGGATAGTTCTTGACCTGCACCCGGGTCGGGTCGTTGCCCATCACCGGCATCTGGTCCACGGTCAGCACCGAACCCATGAACGGGCATGACAGGTCGTTCCAGCCGTGCACGATCAGCACCCGCAGCCTGGGATCGATCGCCACCGCCTGGCGTAGGTCGGTCACCGAGCCCTTGCGCAGTTCCTCGTTCCAGTCCCACAGCTTGTTCACGTCGTAGTTCAGCGCCTGGTAGCGCGCATCTAGCTTCCAGCCGACCACGCGGGTCACGAAATCGACCATCGCGGTGGTGGTCGGGGCGATGATGCTGTCCAGCAGCGGATCGTTGGCGCGTTGCTCGGGCGCGTTCGGGAACGGGTCGAATGCGGTGACGTTGGAGTCGTAGCGGCTGCCGAGCTGGCCCTTGTCGCGGAACACCTCGCGCAGGTAGGCCTGGGTTTCCAGGCGGCCGCCGGCGCGGCGCACGTAGACCGGGTCCAGCCCAGTCATCGCCGCCACCTGCTGGATCATGCGTTCGCTGCCGGCCGCGTCCGAGCGCCCGCGCAGCAGCGTGGTGACGTAGTCGCCACGGGTGTAGTCGATCACCTGGCGCATCGCCTCCGGGGTCAGCCGCTGCTCGCGCTCCAGGTGCGCGGCGGCGATCGAGGGCAGGGTCAGCATCCAGGGCAGCGGCGACACGTCGCGGTTGTCGTCCAGGGTCGGGTTGAGGTACGGCGAGACCAGCACCACGCCGTTCATCGCCACGCCAAGCTGGGTCTGCAGGTAATGGGTGATGCGCGGGCCGCGGAAGCCGCCGTAGCTCTCGCCGACCAGATACTTGCGCGACTGCAGGCGCCGGTTCTTCAGCAGCCAGTCGTAGATCGTGCGCGACAGGTACTCGATGTCGGCCTGCGGGTTGTAGAACAGCTTCTTGGCCTGCTCGTCGGAGACCCGCGCACGGCTGAAGCCGGTGCCGACCGGGTCGATGAACACCAGGTCGGTGAAGTCCAGCCAGGTGCCGGGATTGTCGTGCAGCGTCGCCGGCGCCGAGGCGCTGTCGCCTTCACTGCCGAAGGTGACTACCTTCGGCCCGATCGCGCCCAGGTTGAGGTAGACCGAGGCCGCGCCGGGACCGCCGTTCAGGGCGAAGGTGACCGGGCGCTCCTTGCCGTCCACGGTGTAGGCGGTGAACACCACGTCGGCGACGGTCTTGCCCTGCGCGTCCTTCACCGGCAGCGTGCCGACGGTGGCGGTGTAGCTGAGCGACTTGCCCTCGATCCGGGTGACCTGGCGCACTTTCGCATCGGCCGGCAGCGCGGCCGGCCTGGCCGGCTCGGTGCTGTCGGCTTTATCGGTGTTGTCTGGCTTGTCGGCAGCGGTGGCATCGGCGGCCAGCACGGCGGAGATAGGCAGCACGGCCAGCAACAATGCCGCCAGCAGCGGCTTGGACAGGTTCGGCACGGGGAGGGCGCTCGGCACAAGGGGAGCCGGCATGCTAGGCCGCGGCGCGGCGCGCGCGTATGTGCACAAAGGCATGGTCGGCGTGCAAACGATCGCGGTAGCGGGTTGCCTGGGCGCTGTCCTGGATCGTCACGGCGCTGCAGACGCTTGAACAGCCGACCATGGGCGATCGCCAAGCGCGTCGCCCTCTGCCGCCGCTGCGTTCGTCGCGACTGAAGTCGCTCCCACAAGGATTTCACCGGCAAAGTGGAGCGGCGAGGCCTGTTGTGGGAGGGACTTCAGTCCCGACTGCATGCCCGTTCGGAACATTCACCACTGCGCTCGTCGCGGCTGAAGACCGTTGTTCCTACAGCGTGCTTCGGCTCGATCGCTTGCGCAGGATGGTCGAGCCGCCGCCAGGCCCATCCCGACTCCCCAATCCCGGGCCTTCAGACCTCCAGCGACGCCAGGTCGCCCTTGGTCTCCAGCCACTGCTTGCGATCGCCGGCGCGCTTCTTGGCCAGCAGCATGTCCATCAGCGCACGGGTTTCGTCGCCTTCGTCGACGGTCAGTTGCACCAGCCGTCGCGTGTCCGGGTGGATGGTGGATTCGCGCAACTGCTGCGGGTTCATTTCGCCCAGGCCCTTGAAGCGGGTCACGCTGAGTTGGCCCTTGAGCTTGTCGCGCGCGATCTTTTCCAGCAGCGAGCGCTTCTCTTCCTCGTCAAGCGCGTAGAACACCTGCTTGCCCACATCGACGCGGAACAGCGGCGGCATCGCCACGAACACGTGGCCGGCCTTCACCAGCGCCGGGAAGTGGCGCAGGAATAGCGCGGTGAGCAGGGTCGCGATGTGCAGGCCGTCGGAGTCGGCGTCGGCCAGGATCACCACCTTGCCGTAGCGCAACCCGCTGATGTCGTCCTTCCCCGGGTCGCAGCCGATCGCGATCGCCAGGTTGTGCACTTCCTCGGAGGCCAGCACGCTGCCGGAGGCCACTTCCCAGGTGTTGAGGATCTTGCCGCGCAGCGGCAGGATCGCCTGGAAGTCCTTGTCGCGCGCCTGCTTGGCGCTGCCGCCGGCCGAGTCGCCCTCCACCAGGAACAACTCGGTGCGCGACAGGTCCTGGCTGATGCAGTCGGCCAGCTTGCCTGGCAGGGCCGGGCCGGAGGTGACCTTCTTGCGGGTGATCTGCTTTTCGGTCTTCAGCCGCGCGCTGGCGCGATCGATCGCGATCTGCGCGATGCGCGTGCCGGTCTCCACGTTCTGGTTCAGCCACAGGCTGAAGGCGTCGTGCGCGGCGCCTTCGATGAAGCCGGCGGCCTGGCGCGAGGACAGGCGTTCCTTGGTCTGGCCGCTGAACTGCGGGTCGGTCATCTTCAGCGACAGCACGAAGGTGACCCGGTCCCAGACGTCTTCCGGCGCCAGCTTGACCCCGCGCGGCAGCAGGTTGCGGAAGTCGCAGAATTCGCGCAGCGCGTCGGTGAAGCCGCTGCGCAGGCCATTGACGTGGGTGCCGTGCTGCGCGGTCGGGATCAGGTTGACGTAGCTTTCCTGCACCAGTTCGCCGTCGGCGACCCAGGCCACCGCCCAGTCCACGATCTCGCGGTCCTTTTTCAGGTTGCCGACGAACAGGTCGGCCGGCAGCAGCTCGCGCTCGGCCAGCTCGCCCTTGAGGTAGTCGCGCAGGCCGTCCTCGAAGTACCAGGTGTCCTGCTCGCCGGTGGCCTCGTCGTGCAGCTTCACGGTCAGCCCGGGGCACAGCACCGCCTTGGCGCGCAGCAGGTGGCGCAGCGCGCGCACCGCGAACTTGGGCGTGTCGAAGTACTTCGGATCGGCCCAGAAGCGCAGCCGGGTGCCGGTGTTCTTCTTGCCGACGCTGCCGACGATCTCCAGCTTGGACGCGGGAAAGCCGTCGCCGAACTCCATCCGGTATTCGTTGCCGTCGCGCTTGATGAACAACTCGACCTTCTTCGACAGCGCATTGACCACGCTGACGCCGACGCCGTGCAGGCCGCCGCTGAAGGTGTAGTTGCGGTCGTTGAACTTGCCGCCGGCGTGCAGCCGGGTCAGGATCAGTTCCACGCCGGAAATCTTCTCTTCCGGATGGATGTCCACCGGCATGCCACGGCCGTCGTCGGAGACCTCGCAGCTGCCGTCCTTGAACAGGGTCACCTCGATGTGCCGGGCGTGGCCGGCCAGCGCCTCGTCCACGGCGTTGTCGATCACTTCCTGCGCCAGATGATTGGGGCGTGCGGTGTCGGTGTACATGCCGGGCCGGCGCTTGACTGGGTCCAGGCCAGAGAGAACTTCGATGTCGGCGGCGTTGTAGCGGGTATTCATGCGTCTCAACAGGTGGCGCGAAGCAGATCCGGAAGTGTGCGTTGTGCGGCGGCTTTTTGCACGTCGCCGATGTTCAGGGTCAGTGCCGCGGCGGCGCGCTAGCCTTGCACTGGAAAATCCGCGACGGCATCCCCATCGTCGTTGTGGACTCACACAGGAGTACGCCATGAACGTTCGCAAGCTGTTGACCCTGGCCGCGCTGGTCGCCGCCGCGGCGGCCATCCCGGTGGCGATGGCCCAGGCGCAGAGCGCCGATCGGGCCGCCTCCGGCGCCGCTGCCTACGAGGCGCAGGTCGCGAAGGAGAAGGCCGAGGCCGATGCCAAGGCCAAGCGCCGCGCCGCTGCGGCGGCCGAGCACAAGGCTGGCAAGGACGCGGCTGCGCCGAAGAAAGAGCAAGAAGAGGAAGCGCGCAAGCCCTGAGCGCGCGCCCTGTTGCGACCTGCGACGCCCCGGCTGCTGCCGGGGCGTTTGTTTTGTGGGGTCGATCGCGCCGAAAGCGCTTGGGCAAATCGGCTTGACCCGTTAAACTATGGCTTTCCGGGAGGCCTTAGAGCCATGACCCCCCTGATCTTCGTTACCGGCGGCGTAGTGTCCTCGCTTGGCAAGGGCATCGCGGCCGCTTCGCTTGCGTCCATTCTCGAAGCGCGTGGCCTGTCGGTCACGATGATGAAGCTGGACCCTTACATCAACGTCGACCCGGGCACGATGAGCCCGTTTCAGCACGGCGAGGTGTACGTCACCGACGACGGCGCCGAGACCGACCTGGACCTGGGCCACTACGAGCGCTTCGTGCGCACCCGCCTGTCGCGCAAGAATTCGGTCACTACCGGCCGCATCTACGAGAACGTGATCCGCAAGGAGCGCCGCGGCGACTATCTGGGCGCCACCGTGCAGGTGATCCCGCACATCACCGACGAAATCCGTCGTTGCGTGGACGAAGCCACCGCCGGATTCGATGTGGCGCTGGTGGAGATCGGTGGCACTGTCGGCGATATCGAGTCGCTGCCGTTCCTGGAGGCGATCCGCCAGGTGCGCACCGAGCGCGGCGCCGAGCGGGCGATGTTCATCCATCTCACCCTGGTGCCGTACATCGCCGCCGCCGGCGAGCTGAAGACCAAGCCGACCCAGCACTCGGTCAAGGAACTGCGCTCGATCGGCATCCAGCCGGACGTGCTGTTGTGCCGCTCCGAGCAGGCGATTCCGGATTCGGAGCGGCGCAAGATCGCGTTGTTCACCAACGTCTCCGAGCGAGCGGTGATCAGCGCCGCCGACATCGACGTGCTCTACGGCATGCCGCTGGAACTGCACCGGCAGGGCCTGGACGAGATCGTCATCGACCAGTTCAAGCTGCGCGACAAGGTCGGCCCCGCCGATCTGTCCGAATGGGAAGCGGTGGTGGACGCCACCAAGCATCCGCTCGACGAGGTCACCATCGCCGTGGTCGGCAAGTACGTGGACCACCAGGACGCGTACAAGTCGGTCGGCGAGGCGCTCAAGCACGGCGGCCTTCGCCAGCGTACCAAGGTCACCTTGAAGTGGATTGAGGCGCAGGAACTGGAAGGCAGCGACCTGTCGGCGCTGGCCGACGTGGACGGCATCCTGGTGCCCGGCGGCTTCGGCGACCGCGGCTTCGAGGGCAAGGTGCTGACCTCGCGCTATGCGCGCGAGCACCGCGTGCCGTACTTCGGCATCTGCTACGGCATGCAGGCGGCGGTGGTGGACTACGCGCGCCATGTCGCCGGCCTGGAGGGCGCCAACAGCACCGAGAATGATCGGCAGTCGCCGTATCCGGTGATCGGCCTGATCACCGAGTGGCGCACCGCCAGCGGCGACGTGGAGAAGCGCGACGAGAAGTCGGATCTGGGCGGCACCATGCGCCTGGGCCTGCAGGAACAACGGCTCAAGCCCGGCACGCTGTCGCGCGAGATGTACGGCAAGGACGTGGTGTCCGAGCGCCACCGCCATCGCTACGAGTTCAACAACCGTTACCGTACGCAGCTCGAAGACGCCGGCCTGGTGATTTCCGCCAAGTCGATGGACGACACCCTGGTGGAGATGGTCGAATTGCCGCGCGACACCCATCCGTGGTTCCTGGCGTGCCAGGCGCATCCGGAGTTCCTGTCCACGCCGCGCGACGGCCACCCGCTGTTCATCGGCTTCGTACGCGCCGCGCGCGAGAAGAAGGCCGGCGGCAAGTTGTTGAAGGAAGCGCGCGCTTAGTTCCTTCTCCCATCGGGAGAAGGTGGCGTGAAGCGCCGGATGAGGGTACGGGCCAAGTCTCGTGCAGCCGATTTCCATGAAGCTTCGCCCGCACCCTCACCCCAACCCCCTCCCAATGGGAGAGGGGCTCAACCCAATAGGTGATCCGATGAAACTGTGTGGCTTCGACGTCGGCCTGGACCAGCCGCTGTTCCTGATCGCCGGCCCGTGCGTGATCGAGTCGATGCAGCTGCAACTGGACGTGGCCGGCAAGCTCAAGGAGATCACCGCCAGGCTGGGGATCAACTTCATCTTCAAGTCGAGCTTCGACAAGGCCAACCGGACCTCCGGCACCAGCTTCCGCGGCCCCGGCCTGGAAGAAGGGCTGAAGGTGCTCGAGGCGGTGAAGCGGCAGATCGGCGTGCCGGTGCTGACCGACGTGCACGAGTACACGCCGATGCACGAGGTCGCGGCGGTGGTCGACGTGCTGCAGACGCCGGCGTTCCTGGTGCGGCAGACAGACTTCATCAAGAACGTCTGCGCCGCCGGCAAGCCGGTCAACATCAAGAAGGGCCAGTTCCTGTCGCCGTGGGACATGAAGCCGGTGGTGGA
Source organism: Xanthomonas translucens pv. cerealis (assembly GCF_006838285.1). Lineage (NCBI taxonomy): Bacteria > Pseudomonadati > Pseudomonadota > Gammaproteobacteria > Lysobacterales > Lysobacteraceae > Xanthomonas > Xanthomonas cerealis. The sequence goes on along the minus strand of NZ_CP038228.1, from coordinate 1,897,321 downwards.
CAAGGCCAGGTCCACCGGCAACGAGCAGATCATGGTCTGCGAGCGCGGCGCCAGCTTCGGCTACAACAACCTGGTCAGCGACATGCGCTCGCTGAGCGTGATGCGCGAGACCGGCTGCCCGGTGGTGTTCGATGCCACCCATTCGGTGCAGTTGCCGGGCGGGCAGGGCAGCACCTCCGGCGGCCAGCGCGAGTTCGTGCCGGTGCTGGCGCGCGCGGCGGTTGCGGTGGGCGTGTCCGGCGTGTTCGCCGAAACCCATCCGGATCCGTCCAAGGCGCTGTCCGATGGCCCCAATGCCTGGCCGCTGGACAAGATGGAAGCGCTGCTGGAGACGCTGCTGGCGCTGGACGCGATCACCAAGCGCAGCGGCTTTCTGGAGCACGGACTGGGCTGATGCGGCGCGTGTACGGGTGCGTCGGCTCCCCGGACCCATCCGACTCTTGCGCAGCGCTCGCGCTGTACGGACCCGTGCACGGCCCCGGCGCGGCGCGCGGTGCATTTGGCAAGCAGCGGCGCTGCGGCCATAATCCGAGGGCTTCCGGCGTCCCCCCTCTTTCCTGGTAACCGACTGGACTTATGACCACTATCGCCAAGATCCACGCCCGCGAGATTCTCGATTCCCGCGGCAACCCCACGCTCGAAGCGGAAGTCACGCTGGCCGACGGCTCGCTGGGCCGCGCTGCGGTGCCGTCGGGCGCTTCCACCGGCACCAAGGAAGCGGTCGAGCTGCGCGATGGCGACAAGACCCGCTACCTGGGCAAGGGCGTGCGCAAGGCGGTGGAGAACGTCAATACCACGATCGCCAGCGCGCTGCAGGGCTTCGACGGCGCCGACCAGCAGGGTCTGGACCGGCGCCTGATCGACCTGGACGGCACCGAGAACAAGGGCCGTCTCGGCGCCAACGCGCTGCTCGGGGTGTCGCTGGCCAACGCGCATGCGCTCGCCGCCTCGCGCAAGCAGGCGCTGTGGCAGTACCTGGCCGGCGCCAACACCGCCAACGTGGCGCTGCCGGTGCCGATGATGAACATCATCAACGGCGGCGCGCATGCCGACAACAACGTCGATTTCCAGGAATTCATGGTGCTGCCGGTCGGCGCCGCGTCGTTCTCCGAGGCGCTGCGCGCCGGCACCGAGATCTTCCACGCGCTCAAGGCGGTGCTGAAGGGCCATGGCCTGTCCACCGCGGTCGGCGACGAGGGCGGCTTCGCCCCGGACTTCCGCAGCAACGTGGAAGCGCTGGACACCATCCTCGAGGCGATCGGCAAGGCCGGCTACACCGCCGGCGAAGACGTGCTGCTGGGCCTGGACGTGGCTTCCAGCGAGTTCTACGACAACGGCAAGTACCACCTGGTGGGCGAGGGCAAGCGCCTGACCAGCGAGCAGTTCGTCGACTTCCTCGCCGACTGGGCCGCGCAGTACCCGATCGTCAGCATCGAGGACGGCCTGGCCGAGGACGACTGGGCCGGCTGGAAGCTGCTGACCGACCGCCTCGGCAGCAAGGTGCAGCTGGTCGGCGACGACCTGTTCGTGACCAACCCGAAGATCTTCAGGCAGGGCATCGAGTCCGGCACCGCCAATGCGATCCTGATCAAGGTCAACCAGATCGGCACCCTGACCGAGACCCTGGAAGCGATCGCGATGGCCGACGCCGCCGGCTATGCGGCGATCGTCTCGCACCGTTCCGGCGAGACCGAGGACACCACCATCGCCGACATCGCGGTGGCCACTACCGCCACCCAGATCAAGACCGGCTCGCTGTGCCGCAGCGATCGCGTGGCCAAGTACAACCAGTTGCTGCGGATCGAGGAAGCGCTGGGCAGCGGCGCGCGCTACGCAGGGCGCGACGCATTCGTCTCGCTCAAGCGGTAAGCCGTGCGCAACTGGCGCTGGCTGCTGCTGGTGCTGGCGGGACTGCTGGCGTGGCTGCAGTACCGTTTCTGGCTCGGTCCGGGCAATTCCGGCGAGGTGCTGGTACTCGAGAGCCAGGTCGAGCATCAGCGGCGCGATAACGAAGGCCTGCAGCAACGCAATGCCGCGCTCGCCGCCGAGGTCAAGGACCTCAAAGACGGCGAGGCGGCGATCGAGGAACGTGCGCGTAGCGAGCTGGGCATGATCAAGCCGGGCGAAAAGTTCTACCGCGTCGTCGAGGATGCGCCGGTGCCAGCCGCCGCGGCGGCCGACGCCACGCCGGTGCCGGTCCCGCAGAGCGAGCAACCCTGATGGCCACGGTCTGGGCGGTGGTGCCGGCCGCCGGCCGCGGCACCCGCTTCGGCAGCGCCATGCCCAAGCAATACCTGCAGGCGGGCGGACAGCCGTTGATCGCGCATGCGCTGCAGGCCTTGCTGGCGCACCCGGCAGTGGTCGGGGCGATGGTCGCGCTCGGCGAAGACGATGCCGATTGGCCGGGCTGGACCGAACTGGCCGGCAAGCCGGTGCTGACCTGCGTCGGCGGCGCCAGCCGGGCCGGCTCGGTGCTGGCGGCGTTGCAGGCCTTGCCGGATTCGGTCAAGGCGGACGATTTCGTGCTGGTGCACGATGCGGCGCGCCCGAACCTGGCACTGGCCGATCTGGACCGGCTGCTGGAAACCGGGCGCGGCGATCCGGTCGGCGCGATCCTGGCCGCGCCGGTGCGCGACACCCTCAAGCGCGCCGGCGACGACGGCGGCATCGACGCCACCGAGCCGCGCGAACGCCTGTGGCGCGCGCTGACCCCGCAGTTGTTCCGGCGCCTGCAGCTGACCAGGGCGCTGGAGCAGGCCGCGGCCGCCGGCGTCGAAGTCACCGACGATGCGATGGCGATGGAGTTGCTGGGCCTGCGGCCGCTGCTGGTCGAGGGCGCCGAGGACAACTTCAAGGTCACCACCCCGGCCGACCTGATGCGCTTCGAATTCGAACTGTTCCTGCGCGCGCGGCAGCCGTGACGCGGCGGCGCCGCGCTGCGGCGTCGCGCCGCCGACACCTTCCCTTTTTCCTTTTGCGATCCTGCGATGCCCATGCCTGACTTTCCTCCCTTCCGTATCGGCCAGGGCTACGACGTGCACGCCTTCGGCGATGGCGACCACGTGATGCTCGGCGGCGTGCGTGTGGCGCACGAACGCGGCGTGCTCGCGCACAGCGACGGCGACGTGGTGATCCACGCGCTGTGCGATGCGCTGCTCGGCGCGCTGGCACTGGGCGACATCGGCCAGCATTTCCCGCCGTCGGATGCGCGCTGGAAGGGCGCCGACAGCGCGCAGTTCCTGCGCCATTGCGAGCAGCTGTTGCGCGCGCGCGGCTGGCAGCTCGGCAACGCCGACGTCACCGTGATCTGCGAGCGGCCCAAGGTCGGCCCGCATGCGCTGGCGATGCGCGAACGCCTGGCCGCGCTGCTGCAGGTCGGCGTCGATCGCGTCAGCGTCAAGGCCACCACCAGCGAAAAGCTTGGCTTCACCGGCCGCGGCGAAGGCATCGCGGCGCAGGCAGCGGTATTGCTGGTGGCGCTGTGAGCGACTTGCCGCGCGCGTTCGGCGCCGCGCCGTTGCAGGCGCGCATGCGCAGCTTGGCCGAGGATTTCCAGGTCGACGAACTGCCCGCGTTCGAGCCCAGCGGCGAGGGCGAGCACCTGTTGCTGACCGTGCGCAAGCGCGGCATGAATACCGCCTTCGCCGCGCGCCGCCTGGCGCAGTGGGCCGGCGTGGCGGAGATGGCGATCGGCTACGCCGGTATGAAGGACCGGCACGCGGTCACCACCCAGAGGTTCTCGGTGCACCTGCCCAAGCGCGTGGCGCCGCCGCTGGAGGCGCTGCACAGCGAGGACCTGCAGGTGCTGCAATCGTACTGGCACAACCGCAAGCTGCCGCGCGGCGCGCTGGCCGGCAACGGTTTCGTGCTGGTGTTGCGCGAAGTGCGCGGCGAGCGCGCCGCGATCGAGGCGCGGCTGGCGCAGATCGCGGCGCGCGGCATCCCCAACTGGTTCGGCGAACAGCGCTTCGGCCGCGACGGCGGTAACGTCGGCAACGCGCTGGCGATGTTCGGCGGGCGCCGGGTCCGGCGCGAGCAGCGCTCGCTGCTGCTGTCGGCGGCGCGCTCGGAATTGTTCAACCGGGTCCTCGCCGCGCGCGTGGCGGCGGGCAACTGGGACGCCGCGCTGGACGGCGAGGTGTGGCTGCTCGACGGCAGCCGCAGCGTGTTCGGCCCGGAGCCCTGGTCCGAGGTATTGGCCGAGCGCTTGCAGCGCTTCGACATCCATCCTTCGGCGCCGTTGTGGGGCGCAGGCGAGTTGCGCAGCGCCGACGCGGCGCGCGTGCTGGAACTGGCGGCGCTCGAGGATGCGACGTCGCTGCGCTTGCGCGAGGGCCTGGAGCGCGAAGGCCTGAAGCAGGAGCGGCGCGCCACCCGCTTGCGCGCTGCCGAGCTGCAGTGGCGCTGGCTTGACACGCACGACGACGTGCTGGAACTGCGTTTCGTGCTGCCGCCGGGCAGCTATGCCACTGCGCTGTTGCACGAGCTGGGCGAGGTGGTCGATGCCGGGCAGGGCGCGCAGGCCGAGCCGGCGGCGCAGGAATGAGTCACGCGGCGCCGTTTCAGCGCCGCGCCAGCAACACCAGCATCGCCCCGGTGCCGCCTTGCGTGGGCGGCGCCGAATGGAACGCCAGCACGTCGTTGCGCTGGCGCAGCAGGCGATCGACCAGGTTCTTCAGCAGCGGGATGCCGCCGGACTGCAGGCCCTTGCCGTGCACGATGCGCACGCAGCCGAATTCGTGCGCATGCGCCTCGGCGATGAACTGGCGCAGCAGCGCCTCGGCCTGCACGGCGTTGGCGCCATGCAGGTCGAGTTCGTCCTGCGCGGAGAACTGGCCGCGGCGCAGGCGCTGGAACACCCGTGCCGGCACGGTGTCGCGGCGGTAGCTGGCCACGTCGCCGGCCTCCAGCGGCGCGCTGTCGCGCAACAGGCGCTGGAACTCGCTGTGCGCCTCGGCATCGTCGCGCTCGGCCATGCGCGCGCGCGGCTTCGGCCGCGGCTTGGCGTTGGCCGGTGGCGTCGCGTTGATCGGCGTGACCGCGCCGATCGCCGCGCGGAACAGCGCGGCGGGATCTTCGTCTTCGGGATGCGACATGGCGCACAGCGTAACCCGCCGGTCGCGCGGCGCAAGCCGTGCACGAGGGCGGAAGGCGAGGGACGCATCCGGTATCATGCTCGGGTTATCCGAGGAGTCCCATGCGCGTACTAGTGAGCAACGACGACGGCGTCGACGCCCCCGGCATCAAGATGCTGGCCGAGCAACTGCGCAGCGCGGGCCACGAAGTGACCGTGGTCGCACCCGATCGCGATCGCTCCGGCGCCAGCAACTCGCTGACCCTGGATCTGCCCATCCGGATCAAGCGCATCGATCCGCACACCTGCAGCGTCGCCGGTACGCCCACCGATTGCGTGCACCTGGCGCTCACCGGCATGCTCGAGGACGAACCGGACATGGTTGTCTCCGGGATCAACAACTCGGCCAACCTGGGCGACGACGTGATCTATTCGGGCACCGTGTCGGCGGCGATGGAAGGCCGCTTTCTGGGCCTGCCGGCGCTGGCGATGTCGCTGGTCGCCCACAACCACGAACCCCAGCACTTCCAGACCGCCGCGCGCGCCGCGGTGGAGATCGTGGCGCGGCTGAAGGCCGATCCGCTGCCGGCGGACACCATCCTCAACGTCAACGTGCCGGATCTGCCGTGGGGCGAGATCAAGGGCTTCGAGGTCACCCGGCTCGGCAATCGCCACCGCTCCGAACCGTGCCTGCCGCAGTCCGACCCGCGCGGCGCCACCGTTTACTGGATCGGCCCGGCCGGCCGCGAGCAGGACGCCGGCCCCGGCACCGATTTCCATGCGGTACGCACCGGCTTCATCTCGATCACCCCGATCCAGGTCGATCTGACCCGCTATCAGGCGCTGGAGACCGTGGCCAGTTGGGTCGGCGGCCTCAGCGCCGCGCTGAGCGACTCGGCATGACCCCGCGGCTGCGCCTGCAACCGGAAGCGATCGGCATCGGCATGACCTCGCAGCGCGTGCGCGACCGTCTGGTCGAGCGCCTGCGCGAGTCCGGCATCCGCGACGAAGCCGTCCTCAACGCGGTGCGCACAGTGCCGCGGCACCTGTTCATCGACGAGGCGCTGGCCTCGCGCGCCTATGAGGACACCGCGCTGCCGATCGGCCACGGCCAGACCATCTCGCAGCCGTGGGTGGTGGCGCGGATGACCGAGACCGTGCTCGCGGCGGCACCGAAGAAGGTGCTGGAAGTGGGCACTGGCTCCGGCTACCAGGCCGCGATCCTGGCCGCGCTGGGGTTGGAGGTCTATACCGTGGAGCGCATCGGCGACCTGCTGCGGCAGGCGCGCAAGCGCTTGCGCCAGCTCGGCATGAACGTGCGCAGCAAGCACGACGACGGCCGCATCGGCTGGGCCGAGCACGGCCCCTATGATGCGATCGTGGTCACCGCCGCCGCGCCGGCGCTGGTCGATGCGCTGGTTGATCAACTGGCACCGGGCGGCTGCCTGGTGGCGCCGGTCGGCGGACCTTCGTCGCAATCGCTGGTGCGCCTGCGCCGCGATGCCGAAGGCCGCATCGAACAGGACATCCTGGCGCCGGTGAGCTTCGTCCCGCTGCTGTCGGGCATGCTGGATTGAGTCACGCTGAATAATTGAATCAGCCTGAATTGAATCACCCTGGATCGGATCACCGGAGTTGCGTTGCATGAAGATATTCGGGCCGTTGTACGAACGCGCCATCGTCTGGTCGCGTCACCGCCGCGCACCCACGTTCCTGGCCGGGCTCAGCTTCGCCGAGGCGATCGTGTTCCCGGTGCCGCCGGAGGTGATGCTGGCGCCGATGTCGCTGGCGCAGCCGCGGCGCGCGCTGTGGTTCGCCACGCTGAGCCTGATGGGCTCGGTGGCCGGCGCGCTGGTCGGCTACATGCTCGGCCATTTCGCCTTCGCCGCGGTGCAGCCGTTGATCGAGTGGCTGGGCTGGACGCAGAAGATCGATGCGCAGGTGACTCATCTGCGTGAGGTGGTCGCCGAGTCGCCGTGGCGTGCGTTCTGGCTGCTGGTGCTGGCCGGTTTCACCCCGATCCCGCTGAAGATATTTACCTGGGCCTCAGGCATCGTTGGAATCCCGCTGCTACCGTTCCTGACGAGCATGTTGGTCGGCCGCGGCAAGCGCGTCTATCTGGTGGCCGGCGCGATCCGCCTGGGCGGGCCGCGTGCGGAAGCCGCGTTGCGCCGTTGGATCGAACCGCTCGGTTGGGTCGCGATGGCGATCCTGGCGCTGCTGGTGGTGTGGGTCATATGGAGAGCGAAGTACGGATGAGCGTCGATCGGGTGGTGCGTAACGGCCTGCGTGGCAGCGTGTGCTTGCTGGTGGCGATGGGGCTTGGCGCGTGCAGCAGCGCCACCGTGGTGCGCACGTCCGGCGCGTCCGGCAGCAAGCCCGGCGCTGCTGCGGCGCCGCGTCCGTCGGTACCAAAGCCCGGGGTCAGCGCGAGCGTGCGCCGCGGGGACACGCTGTACGCGATCGCCCGCGCCAACAACATCGCGCCGCAGGACCTGGCCGCCTGGAACCGGCTGCCGCCGCCGTACACGATCTATCCCGGGCAATCGTTGAAGCTGTATCCGCCGAGCGGCGGCACCGTCTCAGCCCGGCCGGGCAGCGCCGTGGTGCTGCCGCCGGGTCCGCCATCCACCGCAACGCGCCCGCCCGCCGCGGCGCCGACGCCGGTGAGCAGCGGCTTCAGCTGGCGCTGGCCGGCCGACGGCGCGGTGGTCAGCCGTTTCGTGGTCGGCGAAACCACCAGGCAGGGCGTGGACATCGCCGGCAGCAGCGGCCAGGCGGTGCGTGCGGCCGCCGATGGCGTGGTGGTGTATTCGGGCGCCGGCCTGGTCGGCTACGGCGAGCTGATCATCATCAAGCACAACGAGCAATGGCTGTCGGCCTACGGCCACAACCGCAAGCGCCTGGTCAACGAAGGCCAAAACGTGAAGGCCGGCGAGCAGATCGCCGAGATGGGCCGCAGCGGCGCGGCGCGCGACATGCTGCACTTCGAGATCCGCTACAACGGCAAGCCGGTCGATCCGCTGCTGTATCTGCCCAGCAAGTAATCGGCACGTCGTCGGTCGGGCACAGCGCGCCGGGCGCTCAGCGGCGCGCGGTCCGGTGGACCGCAAGCGGCGCCGCTTCGCCCACTACAACGGCAAGCCGGTCGATCCGCTGTTGTATCTGCCCAGCAAGTAATCGGCGCCTCGTCGGTTGCACGGATCCCCGGTGCGATGCCTGTCCGGCGCCAGACGGCGCTCATCTGAGAGAGTTTGGGAAGAAGTGACACGCGGTCCGCGCAGACTGCAGCGCGACGCCGCCGCTCAGCCTTCCAGCATGAACCCGACCGCCACGCGCCGGCCTTCGGCGGCTAGCACGTTGTAGGTGCGCGCCGCCGCGGCATTGTTCATCACTTCGATGCCGATGCCGCGGGTCAGGAACAGCGCTAGCGCGGCGGCGGGCGGGAACACCTGGCGCTCGCCGGTGCCCAGGATCACCAGCGCCGGATTCAGTTCAAGCAAGGATTGCAGCTGCTGCGGCTGCAGCTCGGCCGCGGCCGGCGCGTCCCAGTGCTCGACCAGGGTGTCCGGGGCGAGAATGAAGCTGCGGGTGAGCAGGCGGTCGTTCACCCTGGCCTGGCGGCCGTCGGCCATGCGCAGGGTGTAGGCGTAGTCGGGCAGGTCCTGGGTCAGCTGCATGATGGCACCGGCAAGCGGATCAGCCGCGCGGCAACACGATCTGGCGGTCTTCCTTGGCCGGGCGGTACAGGATCGCGGTGTGGCCGATGCGCTGCACCAGCACGCTGTGCGATTGCTCGACCAAGCTGGCGATGCTCGCGTCGCGGGCATCGCGGTCGTCGCCGCCGACCTTCACCTTGACCAGTTCGTGGCGCTCCAGCACCTCGTCCAGTTCGGCCAGGAAGGCCGGCGTGACGCCCTTGCCGCCAATCTGCAAGAGGGGTTTGAGGTCGTGCGCCAGGCCGCGCAGGAAGCGGTTCTGGGACGGAGTCAGGCTGATCGACATGCAGACGGGAACGGGGTTGCCAAGGGCGATCAGGGTATCATGGCAGCCCACCACGACCGCGCTCCCATGGCAACCCGCAGCAAAAGCAGCCAACGCTGGCTCCGCGAACATTTCGCCGATCCCTTCGTAAAGAAGGCCCAGGCCGAAGGCATGCGGTCGCGTGCCGCCTACAAGCTGGAAGAGCTGCTGCAGCGCGACAAGCTGCTCAAGCCGGACATGGTGGTGGTCGATCTCGGTGCCGCGCCGGGCGGCTGGTCGCAGCAGGTGCGCAAGTCGCTGGGCGAGCGCGGCCGGGTGCTGGCGCTGGACATCCTGGAGATGCCGCCGCTGGCCGGCGTGGAGTTCCTTCACGGCGACTTCAGGGAAGACGCGGTGCTATCGCAGTTCGAGGAAATGCTGGGCGGCAACCCGGTAGACCTTGTGCTGTCGGATATGGCCCCCAATAAAAGCGGCATGGATGCGGTGGACCAGCCGCGGATGATGCACCTGGCCGAATTGGCGATGGCGTTCGCCGATAGCCACCTCAAACCGAGCGGGGCGTTCCTGATCAAGCTGTTCCAGGGCGTCGGGTCCGACGATTACATCCGCCAGATGCGCCGCCGTTACGAAAAGGTGTCCATCCGCAAACCGGCCGCATCGCGCAAGCGCTCGCCGGAGGTCTATGTCCTCGGACAGGGCAAGCGTGTCCAGATCAAGTAAGCTGAAACCGTCGCATCACGCATCGAGAAAGAGTTGAAGGGACACCGGAGCCAATGAGGATGAACGACTTGACCAAGAATCTGTTGCTGTGGGTAGTCGTCGCCGTCGTGCTGATGGTGGTGTTCCAGAGCTTCTCGCCACGGCTGGCCGGCGGCCCCGGCAACGACACCGTGACCTATACCCAGTTCCTGAAGGAAGTGGATGGCGGACGGGTGAAGACGGTCGATTTCACCGACGACACCGGTCTGTCGGTGACCGCGATCCGCTTCAAGCGCAGCGACGGCAGCGAGAGCATGGTCTACGGGCCGCGCGACGACAAGCTGGTGGACGTGCTGTACAGCAAGAACGTGGAGATGACCCGGCAGAAGCCGGCCAATGGCCCGAGCTTTTGGTCGCTGGTGCTGAACTTCCTGCCGGTCATCCTGATCATCGGCTTCTGGCTGTTCATCATGCGCCAGATGCAGGGCGGCGGCGGCGGCGCTAAGGGCGCGATGTCGTTCGGCAAATCGCGCGCCAAGCTGCAGGGCGAGGACCAGATCAAGATCACCTTCGCCGACGTCGCCGGCTGCGACGAGGCCAAGGAAGAAGTCAGCGAGCTGGTCGACTTCCTGCGCGATCCGACCAAGTTCACCAAGCTCGGCGGCAAGATCCCGCGCGGCGTGCTGATGGTCGGCCCGCCCGGCACCGGCAAGACGCTGCTGGCCAAGGCCATCGCCGGCGAGGCCAAGGTGCCGTTCTTCAGCATTTCCGGTTCCGACTTTGTCGAGATGTTCGTCGGCGTCGGCGCCAGCCGCGTGCGCGACATGTTCGAGCAAGCCAAGAAGCACGCGCCGTGCATCATCTTCATCGACGAAATCGATGCGGTCGGCCGTCACCGCGGCGCCGGCCTGGGCGGCGGCCACGACGAGCGCGAGCAGACCCTGAACCAGTTGCTGGTGGAGATGGATGGGTTCGAGGGCGGCGAAGGCGTGATCGTGATCGCCGCGACCAACCGTCCGGACGTGCTCGACCCGGCGCTGCTGCGCCCGGGCCGCTTCGACCGCCAGGTGGTGGTCGGCCTGCCGGACGTGCGCGGCCGCGAGCAGATCCTGAAGGTGCACATGCGCAAGCTGCCGCTGGCCGACGATGTCGAGCCGATGGTGATCGCGCGCGGTACCCCGGGCTTCTCCGGCGCCGACCTGGCCAACCTGTGCAACGAGGCGGCGCTGTTCGCCGCGCGCGAAACGGTCAAGGAGGTCCGCATGGACCACTTCGACCGCGCTCGCGACAAGATCCTGATGGGGTCCGAGCGCCGTTCGATGGCGATGAGCGAGGAAGAGAAGACGCTCACCGCCTATCACGAGGCCGGCCATGCCATCGTCGGTCGCCTGGTGCCAGAGCACGATCCGGTCTACAAGGTCACCATCATCCCGCGCGGGCGTGCGCTGGGCGTGACCATGTACCTGCCGGAAGGGGACAAGTACTCGATCAACCGGGTCGCGATCCAGTCGCAGCTGTGCTCGCTGTACGGCGGCCGCGTCGCCGAAGAGCTGATCTTCGGCACCGACAAGGTCACCACGGGCGCCTCCAACGACATCGAACGCGCGACCAAGATGGCGCGCAACATGGTCACCAAGTGGGGCCTGTCCGACGAGCTGGGACCGATCGCCTACGGCGAGGAAGACGACGAGGTGTTCCTGGGCCGCTCGGTGACCCAGCACAAGAGCGTGTCCGACGATACCGCGCGCCGCATCGACGAAGTGGTGCGTTCGATCCTCGACAAGGCCTATGCCAAGACCACGCATATCCTGACCGAGAACCTGGACAAGCTGCACGTGATGGCCAAATTGCTGCTGGAGTATGAAACCATCGACGTGCCGCAGATCGATGCGATCATGGAAGGTCGCGATCCGCCGCCGCCGATGGGCTGGAACAAGTCCGGCAAGGATGGCAAGGACGGCGGCAACGACAAGGGCAGTTCGCGGCCGCTGCCGCCGATCACCGGGCCGGCCGAGCAGCTGTAAGCGCGCGCTCGGGTCGATCAGAAAGCCAGGGAGCGATCCCTGGCTTTTTTGTTGCCTGCGCTTTTGTAGATACGGCGGTGCAGGACAGTCCGCCGGAGCGAGGCTTGCATCGCTCCGGCCGATTTTTTGGGGACATCCGCGCCGCCGCCGCGTCGTAGGCGCTACGACTGGGCGACAATGGCGTTCCGTTACACTGCCCGCCGCCCATGCCATCGCTCGCCCGTTCATCGCTGCCCCCGCTCCGCTCTGCATTGCCGGTCGCAACCAAAGACACGCGCAGCATTCCCATGCAGCGTGGCAACGCCCAGGAGCACCGCTGATGTTCGAGACCTCGCCCAGCCTGGATTGCGGCGGACGCCGCCTGTTGCTGGATCGTCCGCGGGTGATGGGCATCGTCAATGTCACCCCCGACTCGTTTTCCGACGGCGGCGCGCATGCGACGCTTGAAGCGGCGGTCGCGCACGGCCTGCGCCTGGCAGAGGAGGGCGCCGACCTGCTCGACATCGGCGGCGAATCGACCCGCCCCGGCGCCACCCCGGTATCGGTGCAGGAAGAATTGCGCCGGGTCGTCCCGGTGATCGAACGGCTGGCGGCGCAAACCACGTTGCCGCTGAGCGTGGACACCTTCAAGCCGGAAGTGATGCGCGCGGCGGTCGCCGCTGGCGCCGGCATGATCAACGATATTCAGGCCTTGCGTCGGCCAGGCGCACTGGACGCGGCGGCGGAACTTCGGGTGCCGGTGGTGCTGATGCACATGCCCGACGACGCCTATGCCGCCGGCAGCGCGCCGCACTACGACGACGTGGTCGGCGAGGTACACCGGTTCCTCGCCGAGCGCATCTTCGCCGCGGAAATGGCCGGTATCGACAAGCGCCGCCTGCTGGTCGATCCCGGCTTCGGGTTCGGCAAGGGCACCGCCGACAACCTGCAATTGCTGGCGCAGCTGTCGCGCCTGGTCGAACTCGGCGTGCCGGTGCTGGCTGGGCTGTCGCGCAAGCGCAGCATCGGCGAGCTGACCGGTCGCGCCGCGCCTGAGCAGCGCGTGGCCGGCTCGGTGGCCGCGCACCTGCTGGCGGCGCAGCGCGGCGCGCTGCTGCTGCGCGTGCACGATGTCGCCGCCACGGTGGACGCACTGAAGGTTTGGCGGGCGCTGGCGGCGGTGCCGCTGCCGCGCGCCGGCACTGCGCCCGCCGCGATTCGCTGGCCGGACGAGGACTGATGCCGGCCGACCGGCGTCCGCGCGCGATTGCGCTGATGGGGCCGACCGCGTCGGGCAAGACTGCCGCGGCGATCGCCCTGGCCGAGCGTTATGGCGGCGAGATCGTCAGCGTCGATTCGGCGCTGGTCTACCGCGGCCTGAACATCGGCGCGGCCAAGCCCGACGTCGCGCAACTGGCGCGTGTGCCGCACCATCTGCTGGACCTGCGCGATCCGTGGCAGCCCTATTCGGCCGCCGAATTCGCGTTGGACGCGCGTGCCGCGCTGGATGCGATCGTCGCCCGCGGCCGCCTGCCGATCCTGGCCGGCGGCACCGGCCTGTATTTCCAGGCATTGCTGGAAGGCCTGGCGCCGATGCCGCCGGCCGATCCGCAACTGCGCGCGACGCTGGGCGCACGTGCGCAGGCCGAAGGCTGGGCGGCGTTGCATGCGCAGCTGCAGCAGGTCGATCCGCTAGCCGCGCGGCGGATCCGGCCCGGCGACGCGCAGCGCATCCAGCGCGCGCTGGAAGTGTTCCAGCTCAGCGGCCGTCCGATCAGCGCATGGCAGGCGCAGCCTGGGCCGCCGCGGCTGCCGTTGCGGGTGCTGAAACTGGTGCTGGCGCCGGCCGAGCGCGCGCTGCTGCACCGGCGCATCGAACTGCGCTTCGACGCGATGCTGGCGCAAGGCTTCCTTGACGAGGTGCGCGCGCTGCGCGCCTTGCCGACGCTGCGCCAGGTGGCGCAGCCGCTGGAGTTGCCTGCGGTACGCGCCGTGGGCTACCGCCAGGCCTGGGAACATCTGGACGGTGCCAGCGATGCGGCGACGTTTCGCGATCGCGCGATCTTCGCTACTCGCCAGCTGGCCAAGCGCCAACTGACCTGGCTGCGCGGGGAACTGGACGCGCGCTGGTTCGACCCCGAATGCCACGGCGCGCGCCTGGATGTCGCGGTGGCGGACTTTCTTCGCTGATTTGGCTACACGCCGCGCTGTGCTGGAGCCCGCGGTTGTGTAACATCGGCGGTCCGGGCCACGGCAGGGGAGCTGCAGTGCCGTCCCGGGCACATAAAAACAATAAACGGGAGTGAAGCATGTCCAAGGGGCAATCCTTACAGGATCCTTTCCTGAACGCGCTGCGTCGCGAACGGGTGCCGGTTTCGGTGTATCTAGTCAACGGCATCAAGCTGCAGGGTACCATCGAGTCCTTCGACCAATTCGTGGTGCTGTTGCGCAACACCGTGAGCCAGATGGTCTACAAACACGCCATTTCTACCGTGGTGCCCGCGCGCAACGTGCGCGTCGGACCGGGCGGTGGTTATGTGCAGCAGAACGAGGGTGGCAGTGCGGACGATGACGAAGCCGAGTAGGACGCTGTTGAAGACCGGAGCCGCGGGTGTTTGATCGTTCCCGCCGCGGCGAACACGCACTGCTGATTCAGCCCTATGCCGGGGGTCCGTTGGAGGACGACGTGCTGGAGGAGTTCGCCGACCTGGCGCGCTCCGCCGGCGCCAGCATCGCCGCCACGCTGACCGCGCGCATCGACAAGCCCAGCCCGTCGACGCTGATCGGCAGCGGCAAGCTGGAAGAGGTCAAGGCCGTGGCCGAGGCCAGCGGCGCCGACCTGATCCTGGTCAACCATGCCTTGAGTCCGGGCCAGGAGCGCAACCTGGAAAAGTACCTGGAGCGGCGCGTGATCGACCGCACCGGGCTGATCCTGGACATCTTCGCGCAGCGCGCGCGCAGCCACGAGGGCAAGTTGCAGGTCGAGCTGGCGCAACTTCGCCACATGGCCACGCGGCTGGTGCGCGGCTGGACCCATCTGGAGCGCCAGCGCGGCGGTTCGATCGGCCTGCGCGGCCCCGGCGAAACCCAGCTGGAAACCGACCGCCGGTTGCTGCAGAAGCGGGTCGAACAGTTGCAGAAGCGGCTGGAAAAGGTCGAGGTGCAGCACACCCAGATGCGCCGTGCGCGGGTGCGCAGCGAATTGCCGCGGATCGCGGTGGTCGGCTATACAAACGCCGGCAAATCGACCCTGTTCAATGCCTTGACTGGCGCGGAGGCCTACGCCGCGGACCAACTGTTCGCGACCCTGGACCCGACCGTGCGCCGCATCGCGCTGCCCGGCGGCAATGCGATGCTGGCCGATACCGTTGGCTTCGTGCGCAACCTGCCGCACGAGCTGGTCGCCGCGTTCCGCTCGACCCTGTCCGAGGCGCGCGAAGCCGACTTCCTGCTGCACGTGGTCGATGCCGCCGATCCGCTGCGCGAAGAGCGCATCGCCCAGGTCGATGAGGTGTTGCACGCGGTCGGCGCCGGCGATCTGCCGCAGCTGCTGGTGTTCAACAAGATCGACCGCATCGAAGGCGCCGACGTGCGCCACGATGCGCAGGACGGCGTGCCGGACGACGCGCGCCGCGAGCGGGTCTGGATCTCGGCGCGCGACGAGCGCGGCCTCGACCTGCTGCAGGGCGTGCTCGGTCAGCGGCTGGGACTGCAGCACGTGCAGGGCAGCTTGCGCCTGCCGTCCAGCGCTGGGCGCCTGCGCTCGCAGCTGCACCAGTTGCAAGTGATCCGCAGCGAGCAGGCCGACGAAGACGGCTGGCTGCTGCAGGTGGACATCCCGATCACCGAGGCCGAACGCCTGGCCGCCAGCGCCGACGGCGCGCCGATCCGCGCGCTGCTGCCGCCGCGCGAGGAAGAGGAATGGCAACGGCGTTAGCCGCAATGTCGGATGACGCCGCTGCACGCCTCGCTTAGCTGTATTTTTTCTGAGGCGCCTGCAGCTTGCAGCACATTCTTGTGTGAGCGATCTCAGTGTCCTCATCCTAATCAACGCATGGCTGTTCTTCTTCGCTGCGCGACGACGATCCTTGATGGCGCAGGCATGCAAGCGAGCCTGCGCCTGACGCATCAGCGCCAGCCCGTGCACCACCATCGCTGAAGCTGCGCATTGCCCCACATCGCGCAAGCGCGACAGCCGTAGCGAATTGGGCTACAAAGCGCATTGGTTTCCCGAGCAGCGCCATGACCGTCCCCACCGATCCGCAACTCCTGCAACTCGCCACTGCGCTCAGCGACCAGTTGCGCACCACGCGCGAGCGCCTGGTTACCGCCGAGAGCTGCAGCGGCGGCTGGATCGCCAAGGCGATGACCGATATCGCCGGCTCCTCGGACTGGTTCGACTGCGGCATGGTCGCCTACAGCTACGAAGCCAAACAGGCGCTGCTAGGGGTGCGTCCGCAGACGCTGGAACACCATGGCGCGGTCAGCCGCGAGACGGTGATCGAGATGGTGTCCGGCGCGCTGGTCAATTCCGGCGCCAGCATCGCGGTGGCGGTGACCGGCATCGCCGGCCCCGGCGGCGGTTCCGCCGACAAGCCGGTCGGCACCGTGTGGGTGGGCTGGAAGCGGCGCGGCGGCTACGCCAGTGCGCAACTGTTCAACTTCGACGGCGACCGCGACGCGGTGCGCCGGCAGACCGTGGCTGCGGCGTTGCACGGACTCGGTGCGCTGCTGTGAACACCCTTGAGCTCTAGATGGCGACCACGATGTGGGAGGCGCTGAGCACGGTCCGCGACCTGGGGCGCCTGCAGGAAATCGCCTCGGTGCTGATCCGCTACGGCTTCGGCGATGTGGTCCGCCGTATCGGCATGGCCGACGTGCTGGAACGCGCCGGGCGCCTGCTGCACTGGCATAACGCCGAAGAAATGCTGCGCATGTCGGCGCCGCAGCGGGTTAGGCGCGCGCTGCAGGATCTCGGCCCGACCTTCGTCAAGCTTGGCCAGGTGCTGGCCACGCGCGTGGACCTGCTGCCGCCGGAGTGGATCGACGAATTGGGCGAACTGCAGAACGCGGCGCCGGCGCTGCCCTACGAACAGATCCTGCCGCAACTGATCGAGGCGTTGGGCGAGGCACCGTCGGCGATCTTCGCCCAGGTCGAGCAAGCGCCGCTGGCCGCCGCCTCGCTAGCGCAGACCCATCGCGCCTGGCTGCACGACGGCACCCCGGTAGTCATGAAGGTGCGCCGCCCCGGCATCCGCGACGTGATCGAGGCCGACCTGCGGCTGTTGGCGCGGCTCGCCGAGATCGTCGAGGCGCGCGCGGTCGACCTCAAGCGCTATCACCCGGCGGAGGTGGTGCACCAGTTCACCGTGTCGCTGCGGCGCGAGCTGGATTTCGCCGGCGAATGCCGCAACGCCGAGCGCATCGCGGCCAATTTCCAGGGCCACGACGAGATCCTGATCCCGCGCATGCACTGGCAGTGGACCTGCGAAACCCTCAACGTGCAGGACTTCGTCGCCGGTATCGGCGGGCGCGACCTGGCAGGCGTGGATGCCGCTGGCCTGGACCGGCGCAAGCTGGCCCGCGTCGGTGCCGACATCGTGTTTAAGATGGTGCTCGAGGACGGCTGCTTCCACGCCGATCCGCATCCGGGCAACATCTTCTACCTGCCCGGCGAACGCATCGCGGTGATCGATTTCGGCATGGTCGGGCGCATCTCCGAGCAGCGCCGTTATCAGGTCGTGCAACTGTTGCACGGCTTGGTCACGCAGGAGGCCGAAGCGGTCACCGACGTGCTGCTGGAATGGACCGACGGCGACGCCGAGGTCGACGAGGCGCGGCTGCAACTGGAGATCGCCGGTTTCGTCGATCAGTACCGCGGCGTGCCGTTGAAGGAGTTGCGGGTTGGCGCGATGCTCGGCGACGTCACCGCGATCCTGCGCCAGCACGCGCTGGCGCTGCCGGCCGACCTGGCGCTGATGATCAAGACCTTCCTGACCTTGGAAGGGGTAGGGCGCCAGCTCGATCCCGACTTCGACATGGCCGGTGCCGCGGCGCCGTACCTGGAGCGGGTGATGCTGCAGCGCTTCGCCCCGCGTGCGATGGCCAAGCGCGGCCGCCGCACCGTGCTCGGCGCGCTGGAACTGCTCGGCGACCTGCCGCGCGACACCCGCCGGCTGCTGCAGGCGGCGCGGCGCGGACGGCTGCAGCTCAATGTCGAGACCACGTCGCTGAAGGGCTTCGGCGACCAGGTCAACCGCGCCGCGAATCGGCTGACCATGGGTATCGTCACCGCCGCGCTGATCATCGGTTCCTCGATCGTGATGAACAGCGTCGGCGGCGTTTCCAGTCGCTGGCTGTTGGCGATCGGGGTGGGCGGCTTCATCGGCGCGGCGCTGTCGGGCGTGTGGATCCTGATCTCGATTTGGCGCAGCGGCCGCTGAGCGCAGTGGTTGCTGCGGCGAGCGGAGTCCAGTGCGGCGCGCGACAACCGATCCAGCCGCGCGCGTTGCAACCGTGGTGGAGGGCATCCTCGAGCCGATCCACGCAGCAGTTGCCCATTTCCATTTTTAGTAGTATTACTACTAACCATGGAACTGACCGAAACCCAGCAAGCGATCCTCGACCTTATCGCCGAGCGTATCGAGCACGACGGCGCACCGCCGTCGCAGACCGAGATCGCCCGCGCCTTCGGTTTCAAGGGCGTGCGTGCCGCGCAATACCACCTTGAAGCCCTGGAGCAGGTTGGCGCCATCCGTCGCGTGCCGGGCCAGGCCCGCGGCATCCGCCTGGTGGCCGGCGCGGCCGCACCGGCGCCGGCGCCGCAGGTGGACAGCGCCGACATCCTGCGCCTGCCGGTGCTGGGGCGGGTCGCTGCCGGGCTGCCGATCGGGGCGGATATCGGTTCGGACGATTTCGTGGTGCTGGACCGGGTGTTCTTCTCGCCGGCACCGGACTATCTGCTGAAGGTGCAGGGCGACTCGATGCGCGACGAAGGCATCTTCGACGGCGACCTGATCGGCGTGCACCGCACCCGTGACGCCCGTTCAGGGCAGATCGTGGTGGCGCGGATCGACGAGGAGATCACGGTCAAGCTGCTGAAGATCGGCAAGGACCGCATCCGTTTGCTGCCGCGCAATCCGGACTACGCGCCGATCGAAGTGCTGCCGGACCAGGATTTCGCCATTGAAGGTCTGTATTGCGGCCTGCTGCGCCCCAATCGCTGATTTGGATATTGCACTACACAGCGGGCCGGATTTTCCCGACTCGCAACATCGCTGTTCGCCGCTGCTGTAGACCTGCCCGGACGAATTATTTTTTCTTTGCCCCGCACTGTCTCAGCCCGTGCGATACCAGGCCGCTAAATTGAACCTACCCCGCAAATCATCCTCACCTCCGAAGGACACCAAAATGGACGAGAACAAGAAGCGCGCGCTCGCTGCTGCCCTGAGCCAGATCGAGAAGCAGTTCGGCAAGGGTTCGGTGATGCGGATGGGCGATCGCATCATCGAGGCCGTCGAGGTGATTCCGACCGGATCGCTGATGCTGGATATCGCACTGGGCATCGGCGGCTTGCCGAAGGGCCGCGTCGTCGAGATCTACGGTCCGGAATCCTCGGGCAAGACCACGCTGACCCTGCAGGCCATCGCCGAGTGCCAGAAGAAGGGCGGCACCGCGGCCTTCATCGACGCCGAGCATGCGCTGGACCCGATCTATGCCGGCAAGCTTGGCGTCAACGTCGACGAACTGCTGCTGTCGCAGCCGGATACCGGCGAGCAGGCGCTGGAAATCGCCGACATGCTGGTGCGTTCGGGCTCGGTCGATATCGTGGTGGTCGACTCGGTTGCCGCGCTGACTCCGAAGGCCGAAATCGAAGGCGAGATGGGCGACCAGCTGCCGGGCCTGCAGGCCCGCCTGATGAGCCAGGCGCTGCGCAAGCTGACCGGCAACATCAAGCGCTCCAACACGTTGGTGGTGTTCATCAACCAGCTGCGCATGAAGATCGGCGTGATGATGCCCGGCCAGAGCCCGGAAGTGACCACCGGCGGCAACGCATTGAAGTTCTACGCCTCGGTGCGCCTGGACATCCGCCGCATCGGCGCGATCAAGAAGGGCGACGAGATCATCGGCAACCAGACCAAGATCAAGGTGGTCAAGAACAAGCTGGCGCCGCCGTTCAAGCAGGTCATCACCGAGATCCTGTACGGCGAGGGCATCAGCCGCGAAGGCGAGCTGATCGACATGGGTGTGGAAGCCAAGCTGGTCGAGAAGGCTGGTGCCTGGTACAGCTACGGCAGCGAGCGCATCGGCCAGGGCAAGGACAATTCGCGCCAGTACCTGCGCGACAACCCGCAGGTGGCGGCGAAGCTGGAAAGCGAGCTGCGCGAGAAGTTCCAGCCGACGGAAGTCGCGCCGAGCCCGGCCGAAGCCGAGGATGCCGACGCAGACGCCGAGGCGTGATGGTCTTCTGCCGGGGGAGCGGCGGAGTCAGTGCCGCTCGTCTCCCTCGGCAGTCTTGAGCAAGCCAGGAGGGCAGGTGCCAGGGACGGCACATTGACGATCGTGGCGGGGTAAGCCTGCATGGGCGACGAAGAACACGCACAGGAACCGCGCCGGCGCCGCCGGCAGCCGGAACAGACGCCGTTGCAGCGGGCCTTGGGCCTGCTGGTGCGTCGCGAACATTCGCGCAAGGAACTGACCCGCAAATTGCGGGCCCGCGGCGTGGAGCCGGACGTCGCCGCTGCCGCCGTGGAGCGCCTGGCGGGCGAGGGCTGGCAGGACGATGGCCGCTTCGCCGAACTGCTGGTGCGCAGCCGGGCCAATACCGGCTACGGCCCGCTGCACATCCGCGCCGAACTCGGCACCCACGGCCTGGATAGCGAGGCTATCGCCACGGCGATGGCGGCGTTCGATGGCGATTGGAGCGAAAACGCCCGCGATCTGGTGCAACGCCGCTTCGGCGCGGCCGGACCGGTGGACCTGCCGCAGCGGCGCAAGGCCGCCGATCTGCTGGTGCGGCGCGGTTTCGATGGCGACAGCATCCGCGCGGCCACGCGCTACGAGCCGGAGGACTGAGCAGGCCGGGCCTGCTAACCTTGGCGGATTGTCTTGTCCGGTTTCGGCACGCCCGCATCTTGAGGGAGTACGCCCGGATATCCGTCCGCTCGTCTATAGCCAGCCCATGAACGTACCCGCCAAATTCTCCACCTCCCAGATCCGCAGCGACTTCCTCGAGTTCTTCAACGGGAAGGGCCACACCATCGTGCCGTCCGCGCCGCTGGTGCCGGGCAACGATCCGACGCTGTTGTTCACCAATTCCGGCATGGTGCAGTTCAAGGACGTGTTCCTCGGCGCGGAGAAGCGCAGCTACGTGCGCGCGGCCGACGTGCAGCGCTGCCTGCGTGCCGGCGGCAAGCACAACGACCTGGATGCGGTCGGCTATACCGCGCGCCATCACACCTTCTTCGAAATGCTGGGCAACTGGTCGTTCGGCGACTACTTCAAGAAAGAGGCGATCGCCTGGGCCTGGGAACTGCTGACCCAGGTCTGGAAGCTGCCTGCGGAGCGCCTGCTGGTCACTGTCTACCACACCGACGAGCAGGCCTACGAACTGTGGCGCGACATGATCGGGGTGCCGCCGGAGCGGATCGTGCGCATCGGCGACAACAAGGGCGCGGCGTACGCCTCGGACAACTTCTGGCAGATGGCCGACACCGGCCCCTGCGGCCCGTGCACCGAGATCTTCTACGACCACGGCGCGCATATCGCCGGCGGCCCCCCGGGTTCCCCGGACGAGGACGGCGACCGCTTCATCGAGATATGGAACTTGGTGTTCATGCAGTTCGATCGCCAGCCCGACGGCACCCTGGTGCCGTTGCCGGCGCCGTGCGTGGATACGGGCATGGGGCTGGAGCGCCTGGCCGCGATCCTGCAACACGTGCACAGCAACTACGAGATCGACGTGTTCCAGACGCTGATCCGCCACGCCTCCGAGCTGACCGGCATGGCCGACCTGGAGAACAAGTCGCTGCGCGTGATCGCCGACCACATCCGCGCCTGCGCGTTCCTGATCGTCGATGGCGTGCTGCCGTCCAACGAAGGCCGCGGCTACGTGCTGCGCCGCATCATCCGCCGCGCCCTGCGCCACGGCTGGATGCTCGGCGTGCGCCAGCCGTTCTTCCACAAGATGGCCGCCACCCTGTCCGAGCTGATGGGCGAAGCCTATCCGGAACTGCCGGCGGCGCTGTCCACCGTGCAGCGGGCGCTGCAGGCCGAAGAGGAGCGCTTTGCCGAGACCCTGGATTCGGGCATGAAGATCTTCGACGAGATCGCCGCCCGCGCCAGCGGCAGCATCCCCGGCGCGGACGCGTTCCGCCTCTACGACACCTATGGCTTCCCGGTCGATCTCACCGCCGACATCGCCCGCGAGCGCGGCATGGACGTGGACATGGCCGGCTTCGAAAGCGCGATGGAGCGCCAGCGCGAAACCGCGCGCGCGGCCGGCAAGTTCGGTGGTGGCACTACGCTGCCGGCCGACTTGGTGGCGCAGCTGTTTCCCACGGTGTTCCTGGGCTACGACGCGCTGCAGGCCGACGCGCTGAAGGTGGTCGCATTGCTGAAGGACGGGCGCCCGGTGGAGTCGGTCGAGGCCGGTGATGCGGCGATCGTGCTGCTCGATCGCACCCCGTTCTACGCCGAATCCGGCGGCCAGGTCGGCGACTTTGGCCAGTTGAGCGCGGACGGCGTGCTGTTCCAGGTCGAGGAGACGCAGAAGTTCGCCGGCCAGTTCCATGGCCATGTTGGCCAGCTGCGCAGCGGCCGCCTGCAGGTCGGTGCCACGCTGTCGGCGCAGGTCGACAGCGACCGCCGCGGCGCCACCATCCTCAATCATTCCGCCACGCACCTGCTGCATGCCGCGCTGCGCGAGGTGCTGGGCACCCACGTGCAGCAGAAGGGCTCGCTGGTCGCGCCGGACCGGCTGCGCTTCGATTTCTCGCACTTCCAGCCGATAAGCGCCGCCGAACTGGCAGTGGTCGAGCGCAAGGTCAACGCGCAGGTGCGCGCCAACCATGGGGTCGAAGTGCACCACATGGGCATGCAGGAAGCGCTGGATTTCGGCGCGATGGCGCTGTTCGGCGAAAAATACGGCGAACGCGTGCGCGTTCTGAAGATGGGCGACTACTCCATCGAACTGTGCGGCGGCACGCACGTGGCGCGCACCGGCGACATCGGTCTGTTCAAGATCACCAGCGAGGGTGGCGTCTCCGCCGGCGTGCGCCGCATCGAGGCGGTGACCGGGCAGGGCGCGCTGGACCACGTAGCCGCGGAAGAGGCCAAACTGCACGAGGCGGCCGAACTGGTCGGCGGCAGCGCCGGCGACGTGGTTGAGAAGATTCGCCAGCTGGGCGACAGGTATAAGCGCCTGGAGCGCGAGCTGGAAGCGCTGAAGGCAAAGCTGGCGTCCGGCGCCACCGCCGACCTGGCCGCCGCGGCGGTCGAGGTAGATGGGGTCAAGGTGCTCGCGGTGCGCCTGGAAGGCTTCGACGCCAAGGCCTTGCGCGAGGCGATGGACCGCCTGAAACAGCAACTGGGCGACAGCGTGATCGTGTTGGCCGGCGCCAGCGAGGGCAAGGCGGCCCTGGTTACCGGGGTGAATGGCAGCCCAATGGGCCGGGTCAAGGCCGGGGAACTGCTGGGCTATATCGCCAGTCAGATCTCAGGCAAGGGCGGCGGCCGCCCGGACCTCGCCCAGGGTGGTGGCGAGGACGGGCCCGCCCTTGCGCTTGCGCTTGAGGGCGTGCCTGCCTGGGTCAAGCAACATCTTCCCTGAACACAAACTCGCGCCGCCTTGCTGGCAGGGCGCGGCTTCCCTTAACATCGATCTTCTTTGTTCCCTTTTGTGATGGGGCGGCCCATGCCGGGACGCCGTACCAGTGGGAATCACCGGTTCCCTGGAGAATTTTAAAAATGTTGATCCTGACTCGCCGGGTAGGCGAAACCTTGATGATCGGCGATTCGGTCACCGTGACAGTGCTCGGGGTCAAGGGCAATCAAGTGCGTATTGGCATCACCGCACCGAAGGACGTCCCAGTGCATCGCGAAGAAATCTATCAGCGCATCCAGCGTGGCGACGAGCCGACGTCACATGGCGGCGGCCATGACGATCAATCTTCCGATTGATGCGTCGAAAGGGTTTACCTGAGGCCCTACAAACCGTTATCCTTCGCGCCCGGTTGCGGAATATCTGCAACGCATAAACCCGGAGTGATGCCCGAGCGGCTGAAGGGGCTCCCCTGCTAAGGGAGTATAGGGTCAAAAGCTCTATCGAGGGTTCGAATCCCTCTCACTCCGCCATTGTCAAGAAACCGCCCGCAAATCAACGATTTGTGGGCGTTTTTCTTTTTCCGCGCCTTGGACACTTGCTTGGACACTTCCATGCGAGTAGCGCACTACCTCACCCGCGGCGAGACCGGCCGCTTCTACGTTCGTTTGCGCATTCCTGCGGATCTGCAGGCGCGCTTCGGCCGCAAAGTCGTCAAGCGCAGCACCGGCACGACGTGCGATCGCGCCGCGCTTGGCTACGCGTTGCTGATGCAGCAGCGCTATGCTCGAGCCTTCGCAGCCATCAGGAACGGCAGCATGGGATCGGAGCTGGATGAGCTCTTGAGGAGCCTGGAGGGCACGTCGGCGCTCGAACTGATCCTCAAGGACGTGAAGCTGCCGGGCGGGGCATCGTTCGGGCAGGTGGAGATCAACGACGACAAGGACCTGTCGCTGTTCAAGCAACTGGCGGCGCAACACTCGGTGCCCGCGTCGGCGCCGTTCCCGCCGCGCAGGACCGTCAAGCCCATCCGTGAGGCTCGCCCTGTCGGCCTGACCCTTGCAGATGCGCGCGACAAGTATCTGGTCAGCATCCAGGGCAAGAACACCGCCAAGACCATCGTTCAGAAAACCCGGGCCCTGAAGGACCTGGAGGTCTTCGTGGCCAGCCAGCGCAAAGGCAAGCGTCCCGTGTTGCTGAAGGAGCTGACGCGCACCGACTTCTCGGAGTGGTTCCTGCACGAGACCGCGCAGAAGCGGGTCATCACCTACATCACGAACCGGTTCTCGGCTTGCGCAGACTTCATCAAGTGGGCGCAGACGGCCGGTCACTACCCGCGGGGCGACAACCCGGCGTCCGGGCACGCCTCTGTGCCCAAGCAGCTGAAGAAGCAGCGGGCGAAGAGCCATGGCTCGCAGGCGTTCACCCCGGACCAGGTCAAGCGCATCTTCGACCCGGAGAATTTCAAGCAGCTGAAAGGCGACGCGGCGCGGTGGCTCCCGCTCATCCTGCTCTACACCGGCGCCCGGTCCAACGAGGTGGCCAAGTTGGAGCTGGAGGACTGCCGGGAGGAAGATGGGATCGCCATCTTCCACTTCACCTGGATGGGCGAGGACAACAGCCTCAAGACCGATGCCAGCGAGCGGAAGACCCCCGCGCATCCTGACCTCATCAAGTTGGGGCTGTGGGAGCGTGTGGCGCGGCTGAAGGCCGCCGGCGGGACCAAGCTCTTCCCCGAACTCAGCTTCGACGCCAAGAACGGCCCGGCAGGCCGGACCCAGCACGCGTTCTCGCGCTACCTGGTCAAGCTCGGCATCAAGGCGCGGGGCGGTGGCAGGGTGGGGCACCACAGCTTCCGGGACACCGTCATCGGCGCGCTGAAGGCCGCGGGGGTCCACCGGGAGATGCGAGAGGAATACACCGGGCACGAGCTGTAGGACCGGCAGGAGCATGCGCACGCATATGAAGTGGAATTTGTCCCGAAAGCGCTGGCTGAGGCTTGTCATCCGGCACTGGCGTGGGCTATCGATGTGGCACTACAGGCGAGCTGACCAAGATGGTCATTAGTCGCCCCTGAAGAACCTCGCATCGCCTTGTAGAACAAGCATTGGAAGCATGATGAGGCGTGCTGTGCTTGCCAGTTTTCGCTAGTCTCTGTGCGGTTTTCTTGCACTTTCCGAGCATGCGCAACCGTCGTCCCGCCGCTGATGATCGTCCTGCCGAAGACCTGTTTCGTTCTTGCCTGGAGAACCAGATCGACCTGTGCCGTCCGTTGGCGCGGCTGAGCGCCGCGATGCCCTGGTCGGCGTTGGAGCAGGCCCTGTCGGCGCGCCTATCGGCTGATCCGTTGCGCGGTGGCCGTCCGGCCCTGCCGATCCGGTTGATGGCTGGGCTGCTCTACCTCAAGCACGCCTACGCCCTGTCCGACGAGGCGGTGCGCGCGCGTTGGCTGGAGAACCCGTACTGTCAGTTCTTCACCGGGGAGGTTGAACTGAACTTGTCCCACTGAAACGGACGCCAGGAAGCTTTCATCGTAACCTGGAGGTTTGCATGCAACGCATTACCCGTCGTCGCTACACGGACGATTTCAAGGCTCAGGCGATAGCCTTGGCAGAGTCGATTGGTCGCGCCAAGGCGGCCCGTCAGTTGGACATGTCGGTCAAGACGTTGGGCAATTGGGTGGACGCTGCGCGTGCCAGCCGCCCGTGCAGTTCTCCCAGTCGCAAGCCGGTGAGTGGGGGGGGGGAGAGCGAACTGGCTCAGCTACGGGCCGAGAACGCCACGCTCAAAATGGAGCGCGAAATCCTAAGGAAGCTCTGAACAAGCCTCCCCATATCGGCGACACTATCAGGATGTGATCGAGGGCGTGAGACATGACGCAGCTGAGCTTCTCCGACGCCGAGCATGCCGGTAAGCGCAAGCGAACCCGCCGCGAGGTGTTCCTTGCGCAGATGGACCAGGTCGTGCCGTGGAGCGCGCTGCTGTCGCAGATCGCGCCCCACTACCCGAAGGCCGGTCGGGGCCGCCATCCGTATGGGCTGGAGACGATGTTACGCATCCACTTCCTGCAGCAGTGGTATGCGTTGAGCGACCCGGCGATGGAGGAGGCGCTGTACGAGATCGCCTCGATGCGTCAGTTCGCACGGGTGTCGTTGCTGGAGGCGATACCGGATGAGACGACGATCCTCAACTTCCGGCATTTTCTGGAACGGCATGGATTGGCGCCGAAGCTGCTGGAGGCGGTGAACCGGCACCTTCAAGGCAAGGGGTTACCAGGTGGCCACCGGGACCTGCGGCTGCGGCGTTGCCGACGGTGCGAATTCACAATCCCGCCAAATGGGTTACCATTTGCTGATTCTTCAATGCGGAACTACGGGTGGCCCGCGGCAACGCCGGCCGAGCGTGCGACATGAGCACTACCATCGCCCCAGCATGAAACCCCGTCCAAGGCTGTCCGAGCAGGCGCCCTTGTGGCGCCTTCTTTGTATCCCGTGCCTTGCGCCGCCGGCTTCCGGCGCGCGGCGGGAAACGTCCGCCCCGCCTCGCTTTTCTTCTTGCCGACTCCCATGATCACGATCACGCTCCCCGACGGCAGCCGCCGCGAATTCGAACACCCCGTCAGCCCCATGGACGTGGCCCAGTCCATCGGCCCGGGCCTGGCCAAGGCGACCATCGCCGGCCAGGTCGATGGCCGCCTGGTCGACGCCTGCGACCCCATCGAGCACGACGCCAGTCTGCGCCTCATCACCGCCAAGGACGCCGAGGGCGTGGAGATCATCCGCCACTCCTGCGCGCATCTGGTCGGCCATGCGGTCAAGCAGCTGTACCCCGAGGTCAAGATGGTGATCGGCCCGGTCATCGCCGAAGGCTTCTACTACGACATCTACAGCGAGCGCCCGTTCACCCCCGAGGACATGGCGGCGATCGAAAAGCGCATGCAGGAGCTGATCGCGCAGGACTATGACGTGGTCAAGAAAGTGACCCCGCGCGCCGAGGTGATCGAACTGTTCCGCCAGCGCGGCGAGGACTACAAGCTGCGCCTGATCGAGGACATGCCCGACGACGTCACCGCGATGGGCCTGTACTACCACCAGGAATACGTGGACATGTGCCGCGGTCCGCACGTGCCTAACACGCGCTTTCTCAAGGCGTTCAAGCTGACCCGCATCTCCGGCGCCTACTGGCGCGGCGATGCCAAGAACGAGCAACTGCAGCGCATCTACGGCACCGCCTGGGCCGACAAGAAGCAGCTGGATGCCTACGTCCTGCGCATTGAGGAAGCGGACAAGCGCGACCATCGCAAGATCGGCAAGCAGCAGGGCCTGTTCCATCTGCAGGAAGAAGGCCCGGGCCTGGTGTTCTGGCATCCGAAGGGCTGGTCGATCTGGCAGGTGGTCGAGCAGTACATGCGCAAGGTGTACCGCGACAGCGGCTATGGCGAGGTGCGCTGCCCGCAGATCCTGGACGTGTCGCTGTGGCAGAAATCAGGTCACTGGGATAACTATCAGGACAACATGTTTTTCACCGAGTCGGAGAAGCGCACCTACGCGGTCAAGCCTATGAACTGCCCGGGCCACGTGCAGGTATTCAATCAGGGCCTGCACAGCTACCGCGACCTGCCGATCCGCTACGGCGAGTTCGGCGCCTGCCACCGCAACGAGCCGTCCGGCGCGCTGCACGGCATCCTGCGCGTGCGCGGTTTCACCCAGGACGATGGTCACATCTTCTGCACCGAGCAGCAGATCGAGGCCGAGGTCACCGCGTTCCACCGCCAGGCGTTGAAGGTGTATGCCGACTTTGGCTTCGACGACATTCAGATCAAGATCGCGCTGCGCCCGGAAAAGCGCCTGGGCGACGATGCGACCTGGGACAAGGCCGAGGCCGCGTTGCGCGCCGCGTTGGGCGCCTGCGGCGTGGAGTGGCAGGAACTGCCGGGCGAGGGCGCGTTCTACGGCCCGAAGATCGAGTACCACCTGAAGGACGCGATCGGCCGCACCTGGCAGCTGGGCACGATGCAGGTGGACTTCATGATGCCCGGCCGCCTCGGCGCCGAGTACGTGGACGAGAACAGCCAGAAGCAGCACCCGGTCATGCTGCACCGGGCTATCGTCGGCTCGATGGAGCGGTTCATCGGCATCCTGATCGAGCACCATGCCGGCGCATTCCCGGCCTGGTTGTCGCCGGTGCAGGCAATGCTGATGAACATCACTGATGCCCAGGCCGACTATGTAGACAGCGTGCGGAAACTCCTTGCAAATCAAGGGTTCCGCATCGAGGCCGATTTGCGGAACGAAAAAATCGGCTATAAGATTCGCGAACACACGCTGCAGCGGGTGCCGTATCTTCTAGTGGCGGGCGACCGCGAGAAGGAAAACAGCGCCATTGCAGTCCGTACGCGATCGGGGGAGGATCTGGGAACCATGTCGGTTGCCGCCTTCGCCGAACGGCTGCGCGCCGAGCAACTGGCGTAAGACAACCCCGATGCGGGCGGAGCCTCCGTCCGCGTCGGTCCGATTCCCCTGGGAGATTGCAACATCAGTACCCCTGACAACAAACAGAACCGCAAGAACCAAGAGATCCGCGTCCCGCGCGTTCGCGTGATCGGCAAGGACGGCGAGATGGTCGGCGTGTTGACCCGCGACGAAGCGTTGGCGCTGGCCGAAGAGGATGGGCTCGACCTGGTCGAGATCCAGCCGCAGGCCGATCCGCCGGTGTGCAAGATCATGGACTTCGGCAAGTTCAAGTTCGAGCAGCAGAAGAAGGCGAACGAAGCCAAGAAGAAGACCAAGCAAGTCGAGATCAAGGAAATCAAGTTCCGTCCGGTCACGGACGAGGGCGATTACCAGATCAAGCTGCGCAACATGCGCCGTTTCCTCGAAGAGGGCGACAAGGTCAAGGTCAACATCCGCTTCCGTGGCCGTGAGATGAGCCACCAGGAACTCGGGCGTGAAATGGCGTCGCGGATCGAGGCCGACCTCGGCGAAGACATCGTCATCGAATCGCGTCCGCGCCTGGAAGGCCGGCAGATGGTGATGATGATCGCGCCGAAGAAGCGCTGACCAGCAGCTCAGGATCGCGCGCCCGCCCCATTTGAGGGTGCGCGGCCGCCACGGGCGCCTGCCGGCGCCCCTCGTGTGTCCCGTCGCCGCGCTCAGCCGCCCCGATCTTGCCGCGTGGCTGCGCATCGCGCAGCCTGTTTGAGTCCCGAGTCCCGAGTCCCGAGTCCCGACGCGCAGGCGCCCGTATCGAAATACATGATTTGCAAGGCATTCCAAGCCCTGGCATAATGCGCGACCCAGTGCATCGGGTTTGCCGTCAACGCGGCAATAGGACCCGCCCTGATTCTTTGAGGATCAAGGGCTTATAAGCCGGTACGGGCACGGACGGAAAGTGTGGCCCAGCCACCGCCCTGACCAGTGACAAAACACCATCAAGGACATTGCAATGCCCAAGATCAAGACCAACCGGGCGGCGGCCAAGCGTTTCCGCAAGACCGCCTCCGGCAAGTACAAGTGCGGCCACGCCAACCGTAGCCATATCCTCACCAAGAAAGCGACCAAGCGGAAGCGCAACCTACGGCAGACGAACCATGTTCGTGCCGAGGACGCTGGCCGTCTTGACCGTATGCTGCCTTACCTCTGAGGACTGAACCATGGCTCGAGTAAAACGTGGCGTCCAGGCACGCCGTCGTCACAAGAAAGTTCTGAACCTGGCCAAGGGCTACTACAACGCCCGTCGCAAGGTCTTCCGCGTCGCCAAGCAGGCGGTGATCAAGGCGCAGCAGTACGCCTACATCGGCCGCAAGCAGAAGAAGCGCGTGTTCCGTTCGCTGTGGATCACCCGCATCAATGCGGCGGCCCGCATCAATGGCCTGAGCTACAGCCGTTTCATGAACGGCCTTCTCAAGGCTGGCATCACCCTGGATCGCAAGGTGCTGGCGGACATCGCCGTGCACGACGCGCAGGGCTTTGCCGCCTTGGCTGAGAAGGCAAAGGGCGCGCTGGCGGCATAATGCAGGTCCCTCTGCAACGGCCCGCACATCTATGTGCGGACTGTTGAACAACAGCAGGGAAATAGCAGACATGCAGGGGAAGGGCGCGAGTCCTTCCCCTTTTTGCGTTTTGGGCATCCCGAGATCGGGATCAATCCCGTGCTGGGATGTCTCCCGATCGCGGGATCTGGGTCGGGTGGTGGGCTGAAGTGAGGCGCGAGTGCAATGAGTGAGATCGAATCCCTGAGCGGACAGGCGCTGGCGGACATCGCCGCGGCGCAAAGTCCCGAAGCGCTGGAGCAGCTGCGGGTCGCGCTGCTGGGCAAGAGCGGCAGCATCACCGCGCAGCTGAAGCAGCTCGGCGCGTTGCCGCCGGAGCAGCGCAAGCTGGCCGGCGAGGCGATCAACCAGGCGCGCGACGTGGTCTCCGCGGCGCTGACCGAACGCCGTGCGTTGCTGGAAGGCGCGGCGCTGGACGCGCGCCTGGCCGCCGAGCGCATCGACGTGACCCTGCCTGGCCGGCGCGGCGAACGCGGCGGGCTGCATCCGGTCACGCGCACGCTGGAGCGCATCACCGAGATCTTCGCCCGGCTCGGCTACGAGTTGTCCGACGGCCCGGAGATCGAGGACGACTGGCACAACTTCGAAGCGCTGAACTTTCCACCGCACCATCCGGCGCGGGCGATGCACGACACTTTCTACTTTGGCGACGGGCGTCTGTTGCGTACTCACACCTCCGGCGTGCAGGTGCGCTACATGGGTGAGCATGCGCCGCCGCTGCGCATGATCGCCGCCGGCAAGGTCTATCGCAGCGACAGCGACCAGACCCACTCGCCGATGTTCCACCAGGTCGAAGGCCTGCTGGTCGACGAGCATTCCACCTTCGCCGATCTCAAGGGCACCTTGTCCGAGTTCGTGCGTGCGTTCTTCGAGCGCGACTTCGAGATGCGCTTCCGCCCCAGCTATTTCCCGTTCGTCGAACCCGGCGCGGAAGTGGACATCGCCTGGCAGCAGCCCGACGGCAGCGCCCGCTGGCTGGAAGTGCTCGGTTGCGGCATGGTCCATCCCAACGTGCTGCGCAGCGTCGGCATCGATCCGGAGCGCTACACCGGCTTCGCCTTCGGCATGGGCGTGGAGCGCTTTGCGATGCTGCGCTACGGCGTCAACGACTTGCGCGCGTTCTTCGAGAACGATGTGCGGTTCTTGCGTCAGTTTGCTTGAGTCCCGAGTCCCGGAAAACCCATGAAATTCTCTGAAAACTGGCTGCGCAGCCACGTCCCCATCCAGGCAACGCGCGATGAACTGGCCGCGACCCTGACCGCCATCGGTCTTGAAGTCGAAGAGCTCACTCCGCTCGGCGAGTCGCTGCAGCAGGTGGTGGTGGCGCGCATCGTCGCGGCGGTGCGGCATCCGGAGGCCGATCGGCTGCAGGTGTGCCAGGTTGATGCCGGGCAGGGCGGCTTGCTGCAGATCGTCTGTGGCGCGCCGAATGCGCGCGCCGGGCTGGTCGCGCCGCTGGCGCTGGTCGGCGCCCAGGTCGGCGGCATCGCGATCAAGGCGGCCAAGCTGCGCGGCGTGGAGTCCAACGGCATGCTGTGCTCGGCCAAGGAACTGGGCCTTGACAGCGATGCGTCGGGCCTGTTCGAGCTGCCCGACGATGCGCCGATCGGCCAGGCGCTGAGCGAGTATCTCGGTTTGCCCGACGCCAGCATCGAGATCAAGCTGACCCCGAACCGCGCCGATTGCTTCGGCGTGCGCGGCATCGCCTATGACGTAGCCGCGGCCTGCGCCAGCGAAGTGCTGCCGTTCGCGGCCGCGCCGGTTGCTGTCGCCAGCGAGCGTCGCCTCGAGGTCCGTCTGCAGGCGGGTGGCGATGCGCCGCGCTATTGCGGGCGCGTCGTCGAGGATCTCGACCCGGAGGCGAAGACGCCGCTGTGGATGGCCGAACGCTTGCGCCGCAGCGGTGTGCGTCCGGTGTCGCTGCTGGTCGATATCACCCAGTACGTGATGCTGGAACTGGGCCAGCCGATGCATGCCTTCGACCTGGAGACGCTGCACGGCCCGGTCGGCGTGCGCCGCGCGCGCGCCGGCGAGATGCTGAAATTGCTCGATGGCCGCGACGCAACGCTCGACGACGGCTTCCTGGCCGTCACCGATGGCGACCGTGTGGTCGCCCTTGCCGGTTTGATGGGCGGGCACGACACCCGTGTCACCGACGCGACTCGGCATGTGTTCCTGGAAGCGGCGCATTTCGCGCCGGCCGCGATCATGGGCCGCGGCCGCAAACTCGGCCTGCACACCGATGCCGGCCACCGCTTCGAGCGCGGCGTGGATCCGGCGCTGCCGCGGCCGGCGCTGGAACTGGCGACGCGGCTGGTGCTGGAACTGGCCGGCGGCCGTGCCGGTCCCGTGGTCGAGGCCGAGTTGCCCGAACACCTGCCGGCGCCGGCGCCGATCGCGCTGCGCCGCGCGCGCATCGTGCGCGTGCTCGGCATCGAGATTGCCGATGCCGAGGTCGAGCGCATCCTGCGCGCGCTGGGCATGGAGGTCGCGGTTGCCGCCAATGGTTGGCAAGTCACTGCGCCGAGCCGGCGCTTCGATATCGCCCTGGAGGAGGACCTGATCGAGGAGCTGGCGCGCATCCACGGCTACGACCGCTTGCCGACCACGCTGCCGGGCGGCGCCTCACGCATCGCCATGGGCAGCGAGACGCAGCTGGACGAATCGAGCGTGCGCCGCCAACTGGTGGCGCGCGCGATGCTGGAAACCATCAACTACGCCTTCGTCGATGCGGCGTTGCTGGATCAGTGGGGCCTGGATGCCGGGTGCGTGGCGCTGGCCAATCCGCTCAGCGCCGAACTGGCGGTGATGCGTCCGTCGTTGTTGCCGGGGCTGGTCGCGGCGCTGGGCCGCAACGTCGCCCGCCAGGCTGGGCGGGTGCGCCTGTTCGAACTGGGCAAGGTGTTCGAGGCGGCGGTGGCCGCTGTTGCGCCCATCGAGACGCAGCGTGTGGCGGCCGCGGTGTGTGGCGACGCCGACGCGCTGCAGTGGGGTTTGCCGGCACGCAAGGTCGACTTCCACGATTTGAAGGGCGATCTGGACGCGCTGGCCAGCGCCGCCGGCGCGCGCCTGGACTACCGCCCGTCGGCGCTGCCGTTCGCGCATCCGACCCGTGCGGCCGACGTGTACCGCGATGGCGCGCGGATCGGCTGGATCGGCCAGCTGCATCCGCGCCTGCTGCAGGCGCTGCAGATCGACGTGGAGGTGCTCGGCTTCGAGCTGGACCTGGCGCCGCTGGCGGCGCGCGCGCTGCCGCGTGCCGTCGACCTGTCGCGGTTTCCGTCGGTCCGCCGCGACCTGGCGTTCCTGGTGCCGGAGGCGGTGGCCTGGTCGGCGCTAGCGAGCAGCGTGCGCGGCGCGGTCGGGCCGCTGCTACGCGAGGTAGTACTGTTCGACCGCTACGTCGGGCCGGGGGTCGAGGCGGGTTTCAAGAGTCTCGCTATGGGCTTGATTTTGCAGGACAACTCGCGCACTCTGACGGATCGCGATGTGGATGCCGTGGTCGCCGATGCAGTGGCGGCGCTGGCGCGCGAACACGATGCGCGGATTCGCGGCTGAGACGTAGGGGATAGCAGGGCAATGGCATTGACCAAAGCGGAAATGGCCGAAGGGTTGTTCGACGAAGTCGGGCTGAACAAGCGCGAGGCCAAGGAATTCGTTGATGCTTTCTTCGATGTGCTGCGTGATGCGCTGGAGCAGGGGCGGCAGGTGAAGCTGTCCGGTTTCGGCAACTTCGATCTGCGCCGCAAGAACCAACGGCCCGGCCGCAATCCCAAGACCGGCGAAGAAATCCCGATCTCGGCTCGGACGGTGGTGACCTTCCGCCCGGGACAGAAGCTCAAGGAGCGAGTGGAGGCTTATGCTGGACCCGGGCAGTAACCGCGAACTTCCGCCGATTCCGGCCAAGCGCTACTTCACCATCGGTGAGGTCAGCGAGTTGTGCGACGTCAAACCGCACGTGCTGCGCTACTGGGAAACCGAATTTCCCAGCCTGGAGCCGGTCAAGCGCCGCGGCAACCGCCGCTACTACCAGCGCCACGACGTGCTGATGGTGCGGCAGATCCGCAGCCTGCTGTACGAACAGGGCTATACGATCGGCGGCGCGCGCTTGCGCCTGGAAGGCGAGGGCGCGCGGCAGGAATCGGCGCTGAGCAACCAGATCATCAAGCAGGTGCGGCAGGAACTGGAAGAAGTGATGCAGTTGCTGCGGCGCTGAGCGACAACGGCGCGACCGGCTAGGAATGGCCGCGCCAATCCCGCTATAATCGCCAACTCGCCGCAAGGCGTGACCGCCGCAACGGCGGATGTTTTTACCGGGGTATAGCGCAGCCTGGTAGCGCACTAGTCTGGGGGACTAGTGGTCGTCGGTTCGAATCCGGCTACCCCGACCATCTTCGAAGGCCCATGTCAGCGACATGGGCCTTTTTCGTTTTGTGGCGTTTGCGCCACGCGATCGCAGGCGCAAACGCCAGGATCTGCGCACGATCCTGCGGGCGCGGCGGCGCCGGTGTCTGGCGTCGTGGAATGGATAACGGGGTCTCGCCTGTACCTTCCCGCCGCGCAGCATCGGGTGCGAACCACCGGCTCGGACGAAGAGGTAGACAAACGCGCCAGTGCCGGCGCCAGGCGCGTGCAGCCTGCTGGCGACAGAGACGGAAATCCAGCAGCGAAGTGCGCAATGGAGCCGTCAACGACTTGACATGCGTCACGTTAACGTCGTGTCTTTTGCGATGCCGCTTCGTTGTTGATGCTGAATGCTCGGACATGTAGTTGAATCCACGCGGTATAGCGTCAAATAAATGCCGCATGATGTCTTGGTCAAGGCGGATAGCTGTGCCATAGTGCACTGCAACACGAGGCTTCGCTGTTGGCCTGGGCGGTCGCCCAGGCAGGAAAATGACACTGCAATCGTCTACCCCCGACCGGTGATGGAGCGCTGGCCGGCCAGATGGGTGCGGCGTTGCCAAAACCACTTGACAGAGGGCGTCTGCATCGCGCATGGGTAAACTCTCCGGTACGTTCAACTGGGCATTGTGCTTGGCCCTTTCTTGTCTGATCTTCCTGGCTGGCTGCAGTAGCGCCGGGCCGAAGATGCTGGCTGAATTGCCGCCTGGCGATCCGCTGGCCGGCTCCATGGGCCAGCCGGAATATCTGCTGGGTCCCGGCGATCTGCTGACGGTCAAGGTGTTTCAGGTGGACGACCTCGAGCGCCAGGTGCGGGTCGACAACGAGGGTCGCATCTCGCTGCCGTTGGTCGGCGACATCAAGGCCGCCGGGCTCAGCGTCAACGCATTGCAGAAGGACATCACCGAACGCTACCGCAACGGCTACCTGCAGAACCCGCAGGTGTCGGTGCTGGTCGACGAGTTCACCGGCAACCGGGTCACCGTGACCGGCGCGGTGAGCGAGCCGGGCATCTATCCCATCGTCGGCCCGGCACTGACCCTGCAGCAGGCGCTTTCGCTGGGCAGGGGCGTCAGCGATGTGGCCAGCCGCGGCAACGTGGTGGTGTTCCGCAATGTCGGCGGGCAGAAGATGCTGGCCCGTTTCGATCTGCGCGATATTCAGAAGGGCATCTCGCCTGATCCTGAAATCTATGGCGGCGACATCGTCGTGGTGTACCGCTCCGATGCGCTTGTAGTGCTGCGCACCGTGGTGCAGCTGACCCCGTTCGTCATGGTCTGGCGGGCATACCGATGAGTACTTCGAGCATGCACACCCGTTCCCCTTCGACGCCGCTGAGCCCGGCCGACATCAGCCTGCTTGATTATTGGAACGCCCTGTACCGGCAACGCTGGCTGATCGTCGGCATCACCGCGGCGGTCGTCGTGCTGGCGCTGCTGGTAACGTTATTGATGACGCCCAAATACCGCGCCACCAGCGTACTGCAGATCGAGCGCGAGTCCTTGAACGTCACCAACGTGGCGAACCTGATGCCGGTGGAATCGCCGCAAGATCGCGATTTCTACCAGACCCAGTACGAACTGCTCGGCAGCCGTTCGCTGGCGCGGGCGGTGATCCGCGAGGCCCGGCTGACCCAGGAGCCGGTCTTCAAACCGCTGGTGGACGAGGCGCTGGAGAAGCTGCAAGGCAATGGTGACGGCCGCGCGCCGTCGCCGCAGGCGCGCGCCGCCGCTGCCGAGAACGCTCTGGTCGCGGCAGTGCTGGACGCGTTGATGATCGAGCCGGTGCGTGATTCGCGGCTGGTGCGGATCAATTTCGATTCGCCGGATCGGGCGCTGGCCGCGCGGGTGTCCAACATCTACGCGCGCATGTTCATCGTCTCGACCCAGGAGCGGCGCCTGCAGGCGTCCTCGTTCGCCGCCAAGTACCTGTCCGAACGGCTGGAGCAGCTGCGCGAAAAGGTGGAAGAGTCGGAGAAGAACGCGGTCGACTACTCCAGCAAGGAGCAAATCGTGCCGCTGGGCGACGACAAGCCCTCGCTGCCGACGCAGAACATAAGCGAATTGAACGTGCGCCTGGCCGCCGCGCAGGATGCACGGATCAAGGCCGAGTCGGCCTGGCGCCAGGCCGGGATCGGCGACGGCATGGGCCTGCCGCAGGTGATCAGCAGCCCGCTGATCCAGAGCCTGCGCACCGAGCAGGCCAAGCTGGAGGCCGACTACCAACAGAAGCTGGCCACCTTCCAGCCCGGATATCCAGAGATGCAGCGCCTGCAGAACCAGATCGCGGAGACCAAGCGCCAGATCGGCAACGAGATCGCCAACATCCGCAGCGCGCTGAAGAACGATTACGAAGCGGCGCGGCAGCAGGAGACCCTGTTGTCCGAACGCATCTCCAGCCTGAAGAACGATGAGCTGGATCTGCAGACCCGCAGCATCCGCTACAACATGCTCAAGCGCGAAGCCGACACCAACCGCCAGCTGTACGACGCGTTGCTGCAGCGCTACAAGGAGATCGGCGTCGCCGGCAATGTGGGCACCAACAATGTATCGATCGTCGACCGCGCCGACATCCCGAACAGGCCGCATTCGCCGAAGATCTTGCTGAACCTGGCGCTGGCGTTCGTGTTCGGCCTGTTCTCGGCGATCGCCATCGCCTTGATCCGCTATTTCCTGCGCGAAGCCAATGCGGCGGCCGCGGCGTGAAGCGCGTGGCGCAAAGCCCGGCGCGATGCGGTGTGATCGCGATTGCGGCGGATGCGACGACGCAGGCACATCGTCTTTTTTTTTACGCACATTCTTCAGCGAGGTGATACGTGATTCAGCTAAGTAAGGAGGTGTTCCATTATTTTCCTGACCGGTTGTACGCAGTCGTCCTTGTCTTGAATTAACACGGGCTGCCGTGGACCTGGGGTCGGTGAGTAAGTCACCGCAGCGGTCCACTGGCAGATGAGATCGAGGCTCGCATACGTCGCATGTTCCCCCGCATGCCACCGACCGAGTTTGGATGGGAATCCCGCCATGCTTCTTGCAGACCTGAGTAGCGCCACCTATACGACATCGTCCCCCCGCCTGCTGTCCAAATATGCAGCGGCCGCGGACATCCTGCTACGCGTGTCGGATCTGACGGTCATCGTCGCCGGCGCGCTGGTGACCCACCGCCTGCTGTTCTCCAGCTGGCTGCCGCAAGCGCCTTACCGGGTCGCGATCGGTACCACCTTGCTGTACGCGGTGATCTGCTTCGCGTTGTTCCCGCTGTACCGCAGCTGGCGCGGACGCGGCCTGCTGCGCGAAATGATGGTGCTGAGCCTGGCCTGCGGCGGCGTATTCGCGCTGTTCGCGGTGCATGCGTTCGTGGTGCAGTTCGGGCAGCAGGTCTCGCGGCTGTGGATCGGCCTGTGGTTCGTCACCAGCCTGGCCACGCTGTTGGTCTCGCGCACCATGGTGCGCGGCGTGCTCAACCACCTGCGCTCTGAGGGCGTGGACGTGCAGCGCGTGGTGGTGGTGGGCCTGCGCCATCCGGTGGTCAAGATCCACAACTACCTGAGCCGCAATCCGTGGGTCGGCATGCAGCTGGTCGGCTATTTCAGCAGCGACTACGATCTGTCGGTGGCCGATCACCCGAAGAAGCTGCAGTGCCTGGGAGCGGGCACGCCGGAATCGCTGATCGACTACCTCAACAACAACGAGGTCGAGCAGGTGTGGATCTCGCTGCCGCTGGGCGAGCGCGACCACATCAAGCAACTCCTGCAGCAGATGGACCGCTACCCGATCCAGGTCAGGCTGATCCCGGACCTGTTCGACTTCGGCATGCTCAACCAGTCCGGCGACCAGATCGGCAACGTGCCGGTGATCAACCTGCGCCAGGGCGGGGTGGACCGCAACACCTACTTCGTGGTCGCCAAGGCGCTGCAGGACAAGGTGGTCGCTTTGGCCGCGCTGGCGATGCTGTGGCCGGTGATGTTGGCGATCGCGGTGGGCGTGAAGCTGAGCTCGCCGGGTCCGGTGTTCTTCCGTCAGCGCCGCCATGGCCTGGGCGGGCGCGAGTTCTACATGTACAAGTTCCGCTCGATGCGCGTGCAGCAAGAACCCAGCGACGTGGTGGTGCAGGCCAAGCGCGGCGACAGCCGGGTCACGCCGTTCGGCGCGTTCCTGCGCCGCAGCAGCCTGGACGAGCTGCCGCAGCTGTTCAACGTGCTCGGTGGCAGCATGTCGGTGGTGGGGCCGCGGCCGCATGCGGCGCAGCACAACACCCACTACGAAAAGCTGATCAACCATTACATGCAGCGGCACTACGTCAAGCCGGGGATCACCGGCTGGGCCCAGGTCAACGGGTTCCGCGGCGAGACGCCCGAACTGCGGACGATGAAGAAGCGCATCCAGTACGATCTGGACTACATCCGGCGCTGGTCGCTGTGGCTGGATACGCGGATCATCGTGCTCACCGCGGTGAAGGTGCTCGGGCAGAAGACCGCCTACTGATGCGCCCGATGTACCGTTACCGCGCCGACCGTTCCCACTGCCGGCGCCGCCCCTTCGTCGCCGTCGGCAGTGGGGACGGCGGCCGCTGGGTCGCGTGCCGCAGCGCCATCGAGCTCGCTTGCCGCAGTGCCGTGTGCGCGGTGGGGCGTGTCGCCTTGGCTGCGAGGCGGCGGCCGTTGTCGCAGCGTGCGCTGCTTCGCGTCGCGCAGCGAGGTGCCGTGTGCTGAATACCGCCACCGATGCCCCGCCGATGACGTTGCGCGAGCAGCGCCACAACCTGCTGATCGAGCTGGTGCTGCTGTTCGCCATCGGCTACAACTTCCTGCTGGCGGTGGTGAACGCCAAGGTATTCCGGGTCAGCCCGGCCATGACCTATGTGGTGGAAGTGGCGATCTACGGCGCCTGTTTCCTGATCGGGCTGTGGTCGCTGGACCGCAAGCGCACGGCGATGGTGTTCACCGGCATCGGCCTGCTGGCGGTGCTGATGCTGGTGCGGCTGTTCCTGGTCTGGTCGATCGATCCCAAGTTCTTCCGCGACGCGCTGATCCCGTTCGCGTTCCTGGTGCTGGGCGCGGCCTATACCGGTTCGTTGCCCAAGCTGTTCCTGCGCATGGCGCTGGTCGTGTCGCTGGTGGCGGCGTTCGAGCTGGCACTGCCCAAGATGTATGGCGACGTGGTCAATCCCAAGAGCTACTTCGTCAATGCGCGCGGCGCCAGCGCGTCGAGCTTCTGGAACCAGGACAGCAACCTGTTCGTCAGCGCGACCCGGCCGGGCGCGCGCAACTTCCTGCCGTCTTCCAACCTGCCGCGTGCGTCCTCTGTGTTCATCGAGCCGGTGACGATGGGTAACTTCATCATCTTCTTCACCGCGATCCTGCTGACCTTCTGGCGCTGGATGCGGCCGTTGGGGATCGCCGCATCGGTGGCGATGATCGGCTTCCTGATCGTGGCCTCGGACGGACGCCTGGCCGCCGGCACCTGCGTGATGATGGTGGCGCTGACGCCGCTGCTGCTGCGCATGGACCAACGCCTGGGTTTCCTGATCTTCTTCCTCGTGTTTCTGGGCGCGTGGCTGATGGTGTGGGCGTCCGGTATCCAGATCTACGAGGACACCACCATGGGGCGGGTGTTCTTCACCGTCTATTCGATCCGCAACATGACTGCCGAGTCCTGGCTGGGCCTGGATTTCGACACGCCGTACAAATACTTCGACAGCGGCATCGCCTATTTCATCTCCTCGCAGTCGGTGGTGCTGGTGCTGGCGTTCCTGCTCGCTTATTCGTTCGCGATGCTGATGCGCACGATCGAGGGCCAGTTGTTCAAGAACCTGCTGATCTTCGCCTTCGCGTTGAGCCTGCTGGTGTCCAACGGCTATTTCTCGATCAAGACCGCGGCGCTGTGGTGGTTCGTCTGCGGCTGCTTGTGGCAGATGGTGCCGCGGCGGGCCACGCCCGATGCGTTGCTGCCGGCAAGCGACACGCGGCCGCGTACGGCGGTGGCGACATGAGCGCTTCCACGCAGGCGTTGCAGACGGTGCTGGCCGAGCAGCCGGCCCGTCCCGGCGTGCGCGGCACGCGCGATGCGCGGATCGATGCGGCCAAGGCGCTGGCGATCCTGCTGGTGGTGTTCGGCCATGCGAAGGGCATCCCGCATGCCTATGTGATCCTGGCCTATAGCTTCCACGTGCCGATGTTCTTCGTGTTGTCCGGCTGGGTCGGCGAGGCGTTCGGCAAGCGGCCGCTGGGCTTGGCGACCTGGACCAAACTGGCGCGCAGCCTGTTGCTGCCGTATCTGGCGTTCTTCATGGTCGCTTACGCGTATTGGACGCTGACCCGCCACATCGGTTCCAAGGCGCAGCTGTGGGGCGACCGGCCGTGGTGGGAGCCGCTGCTGGGCCTGGTCAGCGGCATCGGACCCAAGCTGTACGTGATGCCGGCGCTGTGGTTCCTGCCGGCGCTGTTCGTGACCACGCTGAGCTATCTGTACCTGCGCCGGCGCCTGTCGCTGGACGTGCTGGCGGTGCTGTCGCTCCTGCTGGCCTGGGGCTGGGCGATCTGGTTCCCGACCCAGGATTACCGGTTTCCGTTTGCTCTGGATGTACTGCCGGTGTCGTTGTGCTTCTTCGCGCTCGGTGCGGCCGCGGCCAAGCGCAGCGGCCGGCTGCCGACCAGTCGCACCGGCAATGCCGTGGGGGCGTTGCTGCTGGCGGCGGCGTGGTTCGCGATCGCCTGGAACAACGGCCGCGTAGACGTGAACATGATGAAGTTCGGCCATTCGCCGTTGGGGTTCCTGGCCGCCAGCCTGCTCGGCAGCGCGATGGCGCTGTGCGCGGCGCGGCTGGTGCAGGAGTGGGCGTGGGTGCAGTGGATCGGGCGCAATACCTTGTTGATCCTGTGCACGCATACGCTGCTGTTCTCGGTCATGGCCGGCGTGGCCAGCCGTACCGGCCTGGTTCGCGGCGATGCCTGGGGGCCTGCCTGGGCGGTGTCGGTGAGCGTGTTCGCGTTGCTCGCCAGTGTGCCGATGCGCGCGGTGATCGTGCGCGTGGCGCCGTGGATGATCGGGCTGCGGCGCGAGCCGGCACGGCAGGAGGCGTCCTGATGGCGCCATCGCAATGCGGTGCGCTGGCGCACGGGAGTGTTCAATGAAGGTGATCCACGTGGTGCGCCAGTTCCATCCGTCCGTGGGCGGTATGGAGGAGGTTGTGCTGAATATCGCGCGGCGGCATCTGCAGCAGGGCCGCGACCAGGTCGAAGTGGTAACCCTGGACCGGGTCTTCACCCGGCCGCAGGAGCGGCTCGCACCGCGCGATGCCTACCAGGGCGTGCCGATCGTGCGCCTGCCGTTCCGCGGTTCCTCGCGCTATCCGCTGGCGCCGACGGTGCTTGCGGCGCTGCGCGGCGCCGACCTGGTGCACGTGCACGGGATCGATTTCTTCTACGACTTCCTGGCCTTGACCCGGGTCCTGCACGGCACGCCCATGATCGTCTCCACCCACGGCGGTTTCTTCCATACCACCTATGCCTCGCGGCTGAAGATGCTGTGGTTCAAGACCCTGACCCGGGCTTCGGCCTGGGCGTACGCGCGGGTCGTGGCGACCAGCGAGAACGATGGCCAGGTGTTCTCCGCGGTGGTTGCGCCGCAGCGCCTGCGGGTGATCGAGAACGGCGTGGACGTCGGCAAGTTCGCCGGGCAGGGCAGCGCGACGCCGGGGCGTACGCTGATCTATTTCGGGCGCTGGTCGGTCAACAAGGGCCTGCTGGAGACGCTGGACCTGCTGCGCGCATTGCTCGCGCAGGATCCGGCATGGCAGTTGATCGTGGCCGGGCGCGAATACGATTTCAGCCAGGCCGACCTGCTGCAGGCGATCGCCGAACGCGGGCTGCAACAGCGCGTGCAGCTGCACGCGGCGCCGTCGCAGCAGGAATTGGCGCGGCTGCTCGGCAGCGCGCAGTATTTCGTATGCCTGTCGCGGCACGAGGGCTTCGGCCTGGCCGCGGTCGAGGCGATGAGCGCCGGCCTGTTGCCGGTGCTGAGCGACATCCCGCCGTTCGCGCGCCTGGTGCGCGAATCGGCGCAAGGGCTGCTGCTGGAACCGGCCGATCCGCAGCGCGCCGCCGACGCGGTGCAGGCCTATGCGGCGGCGACCGACGCCAGCTTCGCCGTGCAGCGGCAGGCGGCCATGGCCTATGCGCAGCGCTACGACTGGGAGCATGTGGTCGGCGCCTATCTGGACGAGTACCGCGCGGCACTGGGCACGGCGGAGGCAGGGCGATGAGTGGCGAACCGCGTTGCAGCGGCGATGCGCGCGTGTCCGGTCCGCCGATCAGCGTGCTGCTGTCGACCGAACGGCCGACCGCGACCACCAATCCCTATCTGACCCAGCTGTATGCGGCATTGCCGCAGCAGGTGCAGTTGCGCTTCTTCTCGATGCGCGCGGCGCTGCTGTCGCGCTACGACGTGCTGCACGTGCACTGGCCGGAATACATGATGCGGCATCCCACCGCCGTGGGCACACTGGCCAAGCAGGTGTGCATGGCGCTGCTGCTGCTGCGGCTCAAGCTCGGCGGCGTGCCGCTGGTGCGCACGCTGCACAACGTGGCGCCGCACGAGGACAAGGGCTGGCGCGAGCGCCTGCTGCTGCGCTGGACCGACCGCCTGACCGCACGCTGGATCCGCATCAACGCGACCACACCGGAACGTGCGCCGTCCACCGACACCATCCTGCACGGGCACTACCGCGACTGGTACGCGGCGATGCCACAGCCGTCGCGGGTGCCGGGACGTTTGCTGCATTTCGGCCTGCTGCGTCCGTACAAGGGCGTGGAAACCCTGGTCGCAACGCTGCAGGCCTTGCCCGATCCGGCACTGAGCCTGCGCATCGCCGGCAATCCGATCGATGCGCAGATCCGTGCCGTGGTCGAACAGGCCTGCGCGGCCGATCCGCGGATCAGCGCGCGCCTGCAGTACGTGGAAGACGACGTCCTGGCGCGCGAGGTCGGCGAGGCCGAGCTGGTGGTGCTGCCGTATCGGCAGATGCACAACTCCGGCACCTTGCTGCTGGCCTTGTCGCTGGCGCGGCCTGTGCTGGCGCCGTGGAGCGCGGCCAATGCGGCGATCGCCGAGGAGGTCGGGCCGGGCTGGGTGCTGTTGTACCAGGGCGAGCTGGATGCGGCGCAACTGGCCGACGCGCTGGCGCAGGCGCAGCGCCTGCCCGCCGACGCGGTGCCGGATCTGTCGCG
Source organism: Xanthomonas translucens pv. cerealis (assembly GCF_006838285.1). Taxonomy (NCBI): domain Bacteria; kingdom Pseudomonadati; phylum Pseudomonadota; class Gammaproteobacteria; order Lysobacterales; family Lysobacteraceae; genus Xanthomonas; species Xanthomonas cerealis. The sequence goes on along the minus strand of NZ_CP038228.1, from coordinate 1,853,062 downwards.
GCGCGACTGGTGCGCGATCGGCTTGCAGCATTACCGCAGCTATCTGGATGCGCGCGGCGTACGCAGCGAGGCACGGGCATGAGCGCGACCGAAACCCCAGGTTCCGCCACGCCGCCGCAGCGCAGCCTCGGCGCGCGCGCGGCCGGTGGCGCAGCGGTCACCATGGCCGGGCAGCTGGCGAAGATGGTGGTGCAGTTCGGCGGCATCGTGCTGCTGGCGCGCTTGCTGACGCCCTATGACTACGGCCTGATGGCGATGGTCACCGCGATCGTCGGCATGGCCGAGATCCTGCGCGACTTCGGGTTGTCCTCGGCCGCGATCCAGGCCAAGCACGTCAGCCGCGAGCAGCGCGACAACCTGTTCTGGATCAACAGCGGCATCGGTCTGGTGCTGGCGATCGTGGTGTTTCTGTCCTCGTCATGGATCGCGCACTTCTATCGCGAGCCGGCGCTGCTGGGCATCTCGCAGGCGCTGGCGGTGACCTTCCTGCTCAACGGCATGACCACCCAGTACCGCGCGCATCTCAGCCGTGGGCTGCGCTTCGGTCAGGTGTCGCTGAGCGATGTCGGTGCGCAGGTCATGGGTCTGATCGCAGGCGTCGGCGTCGCCCTGGCCGGCTACGGCTATTGGGCGCTGGTGTGGCAGCAGGTGGTGCAGGCGCTGGTCAACCTGGCAATCGCCGGCGTCTGCGCGCGCTGGCTGCCGCGCAGCTATCGTCGCGATGCGCCGATGCGCGCGTTCCTGAGCTTCGGCTGGAACCTGATGGCCGCGCAACTGCTCGGCTATGCCAGCCGCAACGTCGGCCAGGTGATCATCGGCCACCGGATCGGCGCCGAGGCGCTGGGCCTGTACAACCGTGCGTTCCAGCTGCTGATGATGCCGCTGAACCAGATCAATGCGCCGGCCACCTCGGTGGCGCTGCCGGTGTTGTCGCAGCTGCAGGACGACCCGCCGCGCTTCGGCAGCTTCCTGCTGCGCGGGCAGACGGTGATGGTGCATCTGATCGTGGCGCTGTTCTCCTTCGCCTGCGCACTGGCGTTGCCGCTGATCGTGCTGGTGCTCGGCGAACAATGGCGGCCGGCGGTGCCGCTGTTCCAGGTGCTGACCCTGGGCGGCATCTTCCAGACCGCGTCCTACGCCACCTATTGGGTGTTTCTGGCGCAGGGGCTGATGCGCCAGCAGCTGGTGTACTCGGTGGTCGGGCGGGTGATGCTGATCGCCTGCATCTTCGCCGGCTCGGTCTGGGGGGTGATGGGCGTGACCATCGGCTACACGCTGGGCCTGCTGGTGATGTGGCCGCTGTCGGTGATCTGGATCGCCAAGGTGGCGCCGCAGGTGCCGGCCATGGAGTTATTCAACAACGCCCTGCGCGCGATCCTCGGCTATGGCGCGGCCGGCGCGGCGGCGTACTTCGCCGCGCAACAGTGGGGCGGCAGTTCGCTGTGGCAGCAACTGGCGGTGGGCGCGTTGGCCATGGCGCTGGGCTGCGTGCTGGTGTTCGCGCTGTGGCCGGCATTCCGCCGCGACGTGATGGCGATCCTCAACATGCGCACGCTGTTGCGCGATGCCAGAGCCAAACGATGACCTGCGCGCAGTCGATTTTCTCCGAACACCCTTCCCGCAAAGGAGCGATGGCATGAGCGATTCTTCCGCGTCGGCGACGCTCGCCGCGGCACCGGCGGCGGCTCTTGCCGGACGTCCGCCGTGCTACTTGGTGCTGTCCGCGCACGACTACCGCACGCCGCGCCGCGCCAATATCCACTTCATCGCCGACGAGCTGGCCAAGCGCGGTACCACACGCTTCTTCTCGTTGCGCTACAGCCTGCTGTCGCGGCTCAAGGGCGACCTGCGGTTGCCGCTGGACGCCACCGCCAACAGTGTGGTCGAGCACAACGGCGTGGAGTGCTACCTGTGGCGCGCGCCGCTGCACCCGTTCAATACGCGGCGGCCCTGGCTGCGGCCGCTGGAAGACCTGATGTTCAAACTGTACGCCGCCAAGCCGCCGGCCACGCTGCTGCGCTGGATGCGCGAGGCGGATGTGATCGTGTTCGAAAGCGGCATCGCGGTGGCCTTCATCGAACTGGCGGCGCGCATCAACCCGACCGCGCGCAAGGTCTACCGCGCTTCTGACGGCCTGAGCACGATCAACGTCGCCGACTACATCGAGCGCGAGTTCGCGCGTGTGGCGCCGAGCCTGGACGTGATCGCGCTGGTGTCGCCTGCGATGGCCGAGGAGATTTCCAGCCGCCATAACGTGTTCCATGTCGGGCATGGGGTGGACCACAACCTGGATACGCTCGGCGATCCATCGCCGTACGGGGAGGGCATCCATGCGGTGGCGGTCGGCTCGATGCTGTTCGATCCGGAATTCTTCGTCGTCGCCAGCCGCGCCTTCCCGCAGGTCACCTTCCACGTGATCGGATCGGGGATGGGCCGCGCACCGGGTTACGGCGACAACGTGGTGGTGTACGGCGAGATGAAGCACGCCGAGACCATCGGCTACATCAAACACGCGCGCTTCGGCATCGCGCCGTATGCCTCCGAGCAGGTGCCGGTGTATCTGGCCGACAGCTCGATGAAGCTGCTGCAGTACGATTTCTTCGGCTTGCCGGCGGTGTGCCCGAACGCGGTGGTGGGGAGCTACCAGTCGCGCTTCGGCTACACGCCGGGCGACGAAGCCTCGATCGTGGTGGCGATCGGGAAAGCGCTACAGGCGCCGCACGTGCGCCACCGCCAGTGCCTGAGCTGGTCCGAAACCACGGACCGCGTCCTGGATCCGTCGGCCTATCCGGAAACCCGGCTTTTCGCAAGCGATGCCGCCTGACCAGGATCGATTTGGCCATCGAGCGCCTTGCGCGCACCAACAGGAGGGTGTTGCATTGTTCGCATTGCAAAAATGGATCGATTACGCAGAGCGCCATGCGTTGTTTTGGTGGAAGCCGAAGAACGGGGAGATCAACGTCGGCGATCGCCTGTCCAAGATCACGGTGTCCAAGGTGCTTGGGCAACGTGACCGGACCCTGCTGGACAAGCGCGACAAGCGCAAGCGCCTGATCGCGATCGGCTCGGTGTTGCATTTCGCCAGCGATGGCGAGACGGTGTGGGGCAGCGGCATCAACTGCAAGATCTCCGCCGACCGCCATACCTTGCGTACGCTCGACGTGCGCTCCGTGCGTGGCCCCAGGACCGGCGCGTTCCTGCGCGAGCGCGGCCTGGACGTGCCGGAGATCTATGGCGACCCCGGGCTGCTGATGCTCGCTGTTCTTCACGCGCGAATCGCTGGCGCCGCCGACCGCGCGGCAGCCGTTCCTGATCGTGCCGCACTTCAACGAGCCGTCGGACAAATATGCGTGCTACAAGGACCAGCTGGTGCTGCCGAACCGTCAGCCGGCCGGGTTCGTGCGGCAATTGCTGGGCGCGGAACTGGTGGTTTCCAGTTCCTTGCACGGCCTGATCCTGGCCGAAGCCTATGGCGTGCCGTCGGTGTACCTGGACTGGGGCAACGGCGAGGATCGGTTCAAGTACGACGACTACGACCACGGCACCGGGCGCATGCAGTGGCATGCCGGTCACAGCGTGGAGGAGTGCCTGGCCCTGGGCGGCAACCGCCCATTCGATCTGAACGCCGTGCAACGCGGCCTGTTGGACAGTTTCCCTCATGACCTCTGGTAACCCGCAAGCCGAACCCCGGGAGGTGATGGCGCTGGGCGGCTATCCGATCCTGCGCACCACCGAAGCGGCGTTCGCCCATGCGTTGTTCCAGGCGCAGGCGCACGGCGAGCAGCGCATGGTGTTCTTCGCCAACACCAACTTCGTGGTGCAGTGCCAGGCGCTGCGCGCGCGGCTGCGCGCGCCGGGCGTGAGCATCGTCAACGACGGCATCGGCATGGACCTGGGCGCGCTGCTGGTGCATGGCCGCCGTTTCGCCGGCAACCTCAACGGCACCGACCTGATTCCGTACCTGTGCCGGCACAGCCGGCGGCCGCTGCGCTTCTTCCTGCTGGGCGGGCGTCCGGGCGTGGCCCAGGCCGCTGCGCAGACGCTGCGGCAGACGCTGGGCCAGGACGTGGTCGGGACCTGCGACGGCTATGCCGAGTTCGCCGCCGCGGGCGCCGCTTTGGCCGAGCGCATCAACGCCAGCGGCGCCGACGTGGTGTTGGTGGCGTTCGGCAATCCGCTGCAGGAAAGCTGGATCCTTGAGCATGCCGCGCAGCTGGATGCGCGCTTGCTGTTCGGGGTCGGCGCGCTGCTGGATTTCCTGTCCGGCAACGCCCAGCGCGCGCCGGCCTGGGTGCGCCGGTTGCACATGGAGTGGATGTACCGCTTGTTGCGCGAACCGCGACGCCTGCTCAAGCGCTATAGCTGGGACTTGCTGGTGTTCTTCGGCGTCTGCCTGCGCAACGGCCGGCGCCTGGGCTAAGCCGCCGCGGGCGGCGGGCGGCCGCTGGCGTCCATCGGCAGTCAGAGCGACGGGCGCCTCGGTGTCTAGCCCAAGCCCGCCGTCAGGCACTAAACTGCGCCATGTCTACGAAATCGTCCACCCGCATCGCCACCTTGTTGCGCGACCTGTCGCTGCTGCCGCACCCGGAAGGCGGGCGCTATGCGCGCGTGCACACCTCCGCGTTGCAGGTCCAGCACGAGGGCACCACGCGCCCGGCCTGCACTGCGATCCGCTTCCTGCTGGTGCGCGGCGAGTACAGCGATTGGCACCGGATCGATGCCGACGAAACCTGGCAATGGGAGGAGGGCGGCGCGCTGGACTTGCTGAGCTTCGATCCGCAGCATGGCCTGCAGCGCTACCGGATGGACGCCAGCGAGCGCGGCGGCCTGCCCGCGGTAGTGATCCCGGCCGGCAGCTGGCAAGCGGCACGGCCGCTGGACGACTACAGCCTGGTGCGCTGCGTGGTGACGCCAGGATTCCTGTGGGAACGCTTCGAATTGCTGCCCGCCACCGATCCGCTGGTCGCGTATCTGCCCAAGCTGGCAGGCTGAACATCACTGGCGCCGCGCCGATCTGCGGTGTCGCGCAATGTCCCAGGGGAGTGCTGCGACGCCGTTGGCGAACGCGTTGAGAGGCATCGGGGAGGCGCTATTGCTGGTGTTGGCGGTACCGTCCGCGGCGCAGGTTGTCGACCTGGGTGCATTGTTGGTGACCGGGCGCAAGCCAGGCACGGGGCTGTAGCAGGTGCGCCGCGGCGACCACATGCTGTGGCTCCTGGGCGCGCTGTCGCCGCTGCCCAAAGGCACGCTGTCTGGGCCGCGACGCCAGCCTGGAAAAGAGGTGATCGCGCCTTGAGCGCGCGATGCGCGGCGCGCCGATGGCCTGGCGACGCCGCACATGCCGCACCACCAATGCGGATTGCGCTCAGCCGGCCGCGGTGCGCGGCGGATTGGCGCCGGCCGCCAGTTGCGGCCAGCGCGCCAGGATCGCAGCACGGATGCCGGCGGCGTCGATGCCGGCTTCGGCCAGCAACTGCTCGCGGCTGGCGTGGTGCTGGAATTCGTCGGGCAGACCCAGGTGCAGCAGCGGGCGCAGCACGCCTTCGGCATTGAGCAGCTCGGCCACGCCGGAGCCGGCGCCACCGGCCACCACGTTGTCCTCGATGGTCACGAAGCCGTCGTGGCTGCGCGCAAGCTCTAGCAGCAGCGCGCGATCCAGCGGCTTGACGAAGCGCATATTGACCACGCTCAGGCCGAGCTCGCGGCCGACCTGTTCGGCCGCGGCCACGGTCGATCCGAATGCAAGCAGCGCCAGCGTGGCGCCTTGGACGCGCAGTTGCGCCTTGCCGATCGGTAGCGTGTCCAGGACGGTGCCGGGCGCCACGCCGGGACCGGTGCCGCGCGGATAGCGCACCGCGGCCGGGCCGGCGTGGCGCAGGCCGGTGCTGAGCATCTGCCGGCACTCGGCTTCGTCGGCCGGGGCCATCAGCACCAGGTGCGGCACGCAGCGCAGGAAGCTCAGGTCCAGGTTGCCGGCATGGGTGGCGCCGTCGGGGCCGACCACGCCGCCGCGGTCGATCGCGAACAGCACGTCGAGCTGCTGCACTGCCACGTCGTGCACCAACTGGTCGTAGCCGCGTTGCAGGAACGTCGAGTAGATCGCCACCACCGGCTTGGCGCCCTGCGTGGCCATGCCCGCCGCCAGCGTCACTGCATGCTGCTCGGCGATCGCCACGTCGAAGTAGCGCTGCGGGTATTGCTTGCTGAAGCGCACCAGGCCCGAGCCTTCGCGCATCGCCGGTGTGATCGCCAGCAGCGCCGGTTCGGCCGCGGCCATGTCGCAGATCCAGTCGCCGAATACGTCGGTATAGGTCGGCGCCTTGGCGCCCGGCTTGGATAGCAGGCCCTTGCTGGGATCGAACGGGCCGACCGCGTGGTAGCCGATCTGGTCGCCCTCGGCCAGCTCGTAGCCCTTGCCCTTGGTGGTGATCACGTGCAGCAACTGCGCCCCCTTCAGCGTCTGCAGCGTCTTAAGCGCGCCGATCAGCGCCGGCAGGTCGTGGCCGTCGATCGGTCCGGTGTAGTGGAAGCCCATCTCCTCGAACAGCGTGGACGGCACGAACATGCCTTTCCAATGCTCCTCCCAGCGGCGCACGAAACGTGCGGTTGGGTTGCTCTTCTTGTCGCCGAGGATCTTCTTGCCGCCCTCGCGGATCGCATTGAGGGTCTTGCTGCCGCTCATCCGGCCGAGCATCTTGGTGACCCCGCCGACCGCTTCGGAGATCGACATGCGGTTGTCGTTGAGGATCACCAGCAGGTTTGGTTCCGGGTCCATGCCGCCGGCGTGATTCAGTGCCTCGTAGGCCATGCCGGCGGTCATCGCGCCGTCGCCGATGACCGCCACCACCTTGCGCTCGTCGCCGGCGCGCTGCAGCGCGATGGCCATGCCCAGCGCCGCGGAGATCGATGTCGAGGAATGGCCGACGCCGAAGGTGTCGTACTCGCTCTCCTCGCGCTTGGGAAACGGCGCCACGCCGCCCGCCTGCTTGACCGAATGGATCTGGTCGCGGCGCCCGGTCAGGATCTTGTGCGGATAGGTCTGATGGCCGACATCCCACACCAATCGATCGACCGGGGTGTCGTACAGATAGTGCAGGGCCACGGTCAGCTCGATCACGCCCAGTCCGGCGCCGAAATGGCCGCCGCTCTTGCCGACGCACTCGATCAGGTAGGCGCGCAGTTCCTCCGCGACCGCCGGCAGCTCCGACTCCTCGAAGCGGCGCAGTTCGGCGGGGATCTGGATGCGCGCAAGGCGCGGATAGCGGGTGGGGTCGATCATCGGGATTCGGGTTCAGCGGACCGTCCATTTTCCTCCCCATTCCGGGCACGGGCAAGCAACCCGTTCAGTTGCGCGCGGGCGCGGGCCAGGCTGGAAAGGAGGTGCGGCAATCCGTCGCAGTGTCAGGCGGCGTGCGGTTCAGAGCGACAGCTTGGAACGCTTGGGCAATTGCGCCTTCAGGAACGACATCTGGTCGGCGAGGATGTTGCGGTTGGACAGGATCAAGTGCTCGATCCAGCTCGGCCGGTACGGGACTGCCAGCAGCGGCATCGACGCCTGCTGCGGGGTGCGGTTGCCCTTGCGCGAATTGCAGTGGAAACACGCGGTGACCACGTTCTCCCAGGTGTCGCGGCCGCCCTTGGACACCGGCAGCACATGGTCGCGGGTCAGTTGCGGGCGGCCGAACTGCTGGCCGCAGTAAAGGCATAGCTGCGCGTCGCGGGCGAACAGTGCAGTATTGGTCAGGGTCGAGGTGGGATCGAGCGCACGCGAGCGGGCATGGCCGCGTGCGGCGATGATCGGATGCAGGTGCAACACGCTGCGCTCGCCGCTAGAGCGCGACATGCCGCCGTGGATGTGCATGCACGGCTCGCCCAGGGTCCAGGCCACCGCGTCGCGCGCATACAGGCAGGCGGCCGATTGCCAGTTGATCCAGTCCAACACCCGGCCATGCGCATCCAGCGACAGCAGTCGTACCGAGGGCAGATGGGCGTGAACAGGGGGAGGCGGCAAGGACGCGCCGCCGGCCGAAGCGGCGAAGGCTCCGGTATCGATCAGACCAATCGTTGTTGTGTCTGTCTCCATCGGGAAAACAGCTTATACCCGATTGTTGACGATTTGTGTATCGAAGCAGGACCGATCCGCGCGACCGGCGCGTTGCGCCGCCGGTCGCGGCGCGTGCGCTGTTCAGAAGTGCGCGTCGGCCATCGCCATCAGCGGTTCGGCGCCGGCCTCGATCACCGCGGCGTGGGTCAGCGTGCGCGGCAGGAGCCTGGCGTAGTAGAAGCGCGCAGTTTCGCGCTTGGACTGCTTGAACGCTTCGCTGCGCGCCGATGCATCCGCGGCGGCGACGCTGCGCGCCCACCAGTAGGCCAGCACTACGTAGCCGGAATAGAATACGTAGTCGTAGCTGGCCGCGCCCAGTTCGTCGGCGTTGCCTGCGGCGCGCTGTAGGATCCGCTTGGTCAGCGCCGCCCATTCGCCGGCCTTCGCGCGCAGCGGGCCAATGAACTCTGCCACCGCCGGGTTGTCCGCATGCTCGGCGGCGAAGGCCTCGATCTGCGCCAGGAACAGCTTCAGTCCTGCGCCCTGGCTGGACGCGGTCTTGCGTCCGATCAGGTCCAGCGCCTGGATGCCGGTGGTGCCTTCGTAAAGCGTGGTAATGCGGGCGTCGCGCGCCAGCTGTTCCATGCCGTGCTCGTGGATGTAGCCGTGGCCACCGAAGCACTGCAGCGCGTGGTAGGTGTTCTCCACGCCCCATTCGGTCTGGCAGGCTTTGGAGATCGGGGTCAGGAAACTGACCAGCACGTCGGCCTGCTGGCGTTCGGCCGGATCCTGCGCATGGTGGGCGATATCGATCAGGGTTGCGGCGTGCAGCGCCAGCAGGCGGCTGCCTTCTGTCAGTGCCTTCACCGTCAGCAGCATGCGGCGCACGTCCGGGTGCACCAGGATCGGGTCGGCCGGCTTGTCCGGCAGCGTGGCGCCGGTCAGCGAGCGCGACTGCAGGCGCTCGCGCGCATAGCGCAGCGCGTTCTGATAGGCGCGCTCGGACAGGCCGATGCCTTGCAGGCCGACGCCCAGTCGCGCCGTGTTCATCATCGTAAACATGGCCTGCAGGCCCTTGTGCGGCTGGCCGATCAGATAGCCCTGCGCGCCGTCGAAGTTCATCACGCAGGTGGCCGAGCCGTGGATGCCCATCTTGTGCTCCAGCGAGCCGCAGCGCACCGCGTTGCGTTCGCCGACGCTGCCGTCGCGGGCGACCTTGAACTTGGGCACCACCAGCAGCGAGATGCCCTTGGCCCCGGCCGGCGCATCCGGCAGCCGCCCCAGCACCAGGTGCACGATGTTGTCGGTGAAGTCGTGCTCGCCGGCGGTGATGAAGATCTTGGTGCCGCTGACCGACCAACTGCCGTCGACATTCGGTTCGGCGCGGGTCTTGAGCAGGCCCAGGTCGGTACCGCAGTGCGGCTCGGTCAGGCACATGGTGCCGGTCCAGCGTCCGTCCACCAAAGGCCTCAGGAACACCTCCTGCTGCCAGGCCTCGCCGTGCTGCTTCAGTGCCTCGACCGCGCCATGCGACAGCAGCGGGAAGTTGCCCCAGGCCAGGTTGGCGGCGTTGACCATTTCGTTCAGCGGTACGCCCAGCGTATGCGGCAGGCCCTGGCCGCCGAACTCGGTGGCCGCGGTCAGCCCGGTCCAGCCGCCCTCGGCGAACTGCCGGTAGGCCTCGCGGAAACCGGGCGCGGTGGTGACCGCGCCGGTGGCCGTATCCAGCGTGCAGCCATGCTCGTCGCCGAGCCGGTTCAGCGGCGCCAGCACGCTGCTGGTGAAGCGCGCAGCTTCCTCCAGCACGGCATCGACCACGTCGGTGGTGGCCTCGGCATAGCCCAGGCGGGCGAACAATGCCTCCACTTGCAGCACGTCGTGCAGCGCGAAGCGCAGGTCGGTCAGCGGGGCTTGGTAGGTGCTCATGCGGTCGCTCGAACAGAAGCCGCGGCGCGGCCGAGGTGAGCAGGATACTACGGCGTATGGATGTGGGGCTGGGTTTGGAGATTCGGAATTCGGGATTCGTAACGGCCGTTGCGCGGAGTGGATGGATCGGAGGCTCGCCATTGGCTTTTGCAAATCCCCAATCCACGGAGCGCTTCACAACGGCCGCAGGCCGGTCATCCCCAATCACCGCCCCTGACGCACCGTCACCGTCGCGGTCATGCCGGCGGCCAGGATCGTATTCGGCGGCACGCTGGCCGGATCGATGCGCATCCGCACCGGCACCCGTTGCGCCAGGCGGATCCAGATGAAGGTGGGGCTGACGTCGGCGAGCAGTGACGCGCTGGTCGGGTTGTCGCTGTCGGCGATGCCGCGGGCGATGCCTTCGACCTTGCCGTGCAGCAGCACCGCGCCGCTCATCAGGCGGATGTCGGCGCGATCGCCGACGTGCACCCGCGGCAGCTTGGTTTCCTCGAAATAGCCGTAGATCCACATCGCGTCGTCGCGCACCAGCGCCAGCAACTGGCAGATTGCGCCCAGCGCGGCGCCGAACACGAACCCCTTGAACAGCGAGCGCGCCGCCGCCGGCGCGTTGGCGCTGGACGACAGGATCGCGCTCAGCGCCACCGCCTGGAGCACCGCGGTGGCGCCGCTGATCCAGCCGGTCTGGATCCATAGCCAGCACATCGCCGCCACCAGCAGTGCGCTGCGCAGTGCGGTCAGCGCCTCCGCCGCATAGTCGTTGCCACGCAGGAACACGGCCGTGTCGCCGCGGGCCTGCGGCGTGCGCCACTGCTGCGGGGCGACCAGCGCGGCCTCCGCGGCGCCGTACTCGTGCAGCTCGCCGAAGAAACGCTGCAGCAGCGACACGCCGGTATCGAAATCCTCGTGGCACGCGCCCGGGAGGGTGTCGCGCACGGCGGCGGCACGCGGCGTCAGCGCAGTGCGGCACGCTGCCAGGCGGCGTGCGATTTCGGCAGTGCGCTCGCGGCCGCCGCGTTCACTCAGCGCCGCCTGCAGTGGCCGGTACAGGCCGATCAGCGCCGCGGCGACATCGCCCTCGGTCTGGCGCAGCAGCCGGTTGATGTAGCGGTGCAGCGACTGGAAGCTGGTGGACACCGCCATGAAGCGCAGGTTGAGCAGGCGCAGGCGGCCGCTGCGCACGCGCGCTTCCGGGTCCTCGAACACCACCGAGCTGCGCAGGTCCTCGATCTCCACCGCGTCGCGGACGAAGCGCAGGTGCGCCTGTTCCATCGACGCGCGTGACAGCTGCCCGCCGCTGGCGTCACGGACGAAATCCAGGAAGCCGTCGTAGGCCACGGCGCACGGTATCGCGCAGGGTCTGGCGCAGGCGGTTGGGAAACACCACGTCGCTGATCACGCCGGTCACCAGCAGCCCCAGCAGCACTTCGGTAACGCGTGCGGTGACCAGCGCGAACACGTTCTGCGGCTGGTCCACCGCCGACAGCGCGATTAGCGCCACGCTGTAGCCGGACAGCACGAAGGCGTATGCCTTGAAATTGCGGTACAGCAGCGCGCCGCCGGTGCACAGGCCGATCCAGATCGCCAGTACCAGCACGAACAGCACCGGTTCCTGCGGGAACAGCGCCACCATCGCCAGCGCGGCGACGCTGCCGATCAGCGTGCCCAGCACGCGATAGAAGCCCTTGGCGAAGACCATGCCGGTCTGCCGGTGCATCACCACCACCACGGTGATCATTGCGGTCATCGGCGAGGACAGATCAAGGCGCAGTGCGATCCAGCCGGCGAGGTAGATCGACAGCAGTGTGCGCAACACGAACAGCCAGGCCTCGCCTTCGCCACACAGGACGTCGGCCAGCAGCGTGCGCATCCGTAACCGTTGTGGCGGCGCTGCGGCATGCGCGCTGGCACTGACATTGACATTGACATTGGCGCCCTGTGCGCTCGTGCGTCGCCTTCCACGCTGCGCAGCAATTTCTTCAGCAAGGTTTCCAGCTGCGCCAGTTCGGCGCTTTGCAACTGCTGCGTGTAACCGCTGAGCTGCGCAAGCACGTCGGGCATGAAGGCGGCGATCAGGCACAGCAGCAACACGCGCCGGTCCTCGGCACTGGCGACGCGCTGGATCATGCGCTTGTCGATCAGATGACTGCTCAGGCGGGTGATGTTGGCCGATTCCTCGCTGGCCGCATCGCTCAGTTGCGATGGACTCAAGGTCCCGTCCGGGCTGGCGTCGATCATCATCAGCACGGTGTATTCGGAGTAGTTCAGGCCATAGGCGCGCAGCATGTCGTTGCCCTGGTCCAGGATCAGCTTGTGCAGCAGCTTGATCAGGCGCACCACCGTGGCCGCGTCGCGGGGGGGAAGCCCGGATGCTTGCGGTCGGTGACATCCAGGCGCTGCTCGGTGGCGGCGAAGCGGCTCATGACTGGTGCGGCATTTATATATATTATATTTGTGTATTAAAGCGCGGTAACGATGGCTGAACGCTGTCGCCTCAGCGTTTGTTGCGTTGGACATGGCGATGCGAGCGTTGACGCTGCCGGTCGCCGACGACAGCACGCTGGGCGCGGCATCGCGTGCCGAGTAAGCCGCGTCGATCGCCAGCGGGTTGCGCCTGATCGGGGTCAGGTCGCTCCACGCCGCCGCGGCAGCTGGCCTGCCGGGTTCCAGCGGTCGGGCCGCGCTTGCTGGCGGAGTGGTCGGGCCGCGTGGACAGATGCCCACATGCGCTTTCTTGCTTGTCTCATGCACGTCCACGCTGCACGGGATGGGATGACATCCGAGGCGGCGTTCGACAAGGCAGCGGCGGTAACGTGGTGCAGTGCCGATCGGCAGGTACGGCCTTGCTGCTGCCCAAGATCGCAAAGAGCGTACGCAGCGAGCATGCAATCGCGCCATGTCGGCGCGGTGCTTGCAGCTAGCGCAGGACGCCGTCCAGGCCGGGGGCAGGGGTGAGCATGTTGCGCGTGTCGATCTCGAAGTTGCGCTGCTTTTTCTCTTCCGGCGTGGCGTCGATGCTGCCCTTGAGCGTGTAGTCGAGGCTGCGGCGGCCGGCCAGCGCATCGGCGACGGCGATGCGTGCGGCCGAACTCGGGCGCAGCGCGACGCTGACCACGTCCGCGGTTTCCGGTCCGATCGAGATCGCGGGCGCGAGCTGCAGGGTCCCGGCGGCTTCGCCGCCCACACCCAGGTCCAGGCGCACGCGGTCGTAGCGCATCGGGACGCTGCTGTAGTTCTGCAGACGCAGTTCCACCTTCCAGCTGCCGTCCATGTTAACCGTGAGCTGCTGCAGGCTGGCCGCGGGGTCGGACACGCGGCGCACTATGCCGTCGCCGCAGGCGGCCAGCAGTGCAGTGCACAACACGAGCAAGCCGCAGCGGAGCCGCTGACGCATGACCGGATTCCAGGATGTGAAGACCGGCGAAGAATACTACGGCGCCAGCGTAGCCGGCGTGCGGCCAGCGCCCCGCTGGACATGCACGCCCGCGTTGCCGTCCAGCTGCGGCTTGCGTGGGTCCAGCCAGGCCGCGGCATCGTGTCGCCGGCGTACCGTTGTCGCAGCTGTGTCCGGCCCGCCCGCCCGCACCGAGTTCACGCGCCGCTGCGCGACTATGCCGGCCTCCGCGCCCATTCACCTTGCCTTCCCGTGGGTCGGTGGTGGCCGGGGTCTGTGGGACGTGACCGACTTGCGGGACACAACGATGCTGGCGCTGGTCAGGTGTCCGGATCGGACGCCTGTGCCGACAATGTCATCGGCGCAGCGGCCACGACGATGCGCTGGCTGCGTCGCGCGGCCAGTGGCTGCCTGGACCATGGCCATCGCCAGTGGCATCCGATGGGCCAGGCTGCCGAGGACGCCATCAGCATGCGCGGCTGGGCCGCCTGGCGCAGTCGGTGCTAGCCATGCTGGCCGGTAGGGAAATTCGCATGCCACACTTGCCCAATCCCGAGCGCATCGCTATGATGCGCGTCCCCGCACCGGTCCTGCCGCGTTGCGCAGTGGCCGAGTAGCTCAGTTGGTAGAGCAGGGGATTGAAAATCCCCGTGTCGGCGGTTCGATTCCGTCCTCGGCCACCATACATACGTAAGGCTCTACAGCGATGTAGAGCCTTTCTCTTTTTTCGGCTTGCAGCGAATTTGCACCGATCCGTGGTGCGATGCGTAAACGGGATGCCGGAACTGTGACGGGCCATTGCTGTTATCGTGGTGTGTGCCTACTTCCGCATTTTGGATGGCCTTTTCGTGCTATCGCCGGCGCCTGTGATCGTGTTTACGTTCGTAGACAAAAGCATTGATCTGAGCTTTACCGGGATCTAGCGCTCAACTATGTGGCGCGGATGTCGTAATCATCAGCACATGGTTAATCTGCGAGTGGGCTAATGCACGGTGACTTCACGCGGCGATGTGTACTGGCCCTTTTATTGGCGGTGGCCACTGGTGCCAGCGCCGCGCCGACGGCGAGCAAGCCGGATGTCAGTTCCTATCAGGGCGGTCTCAATCCAGGCGCGCCTTATATCGAGCAGGTCGGCTCCGAATGCGTGATGGTCAACGTGTATCTGGAGCAGCGCGACGGTGTCGCCCAGCAGGTCATTCTGCGCGAGCCTGTGGAATGCAGTAGCGGCAACCAGGCCCAGGATCTTGCCGTGGCCCACATGTCCAACTAGCAGGCGTCTGCCTGGCACGTTGGCGGTTTCCTCCTCTTCGTCGATTGCCGCCGCAACGGTCAACGCCTGTTGCGCCAGGTGCGGCGTGCCCAGCCGGGTGAGCCGCGTTGCAAGCACTGCCGCCGCGCTTCGCCCGTTACGGGCGAAGCGCTCTTGCTTGTTCGCGTAATGCTGGCCTGTCGTAACGGCCGGGCCGGCGGCTGTCATGGCATGCCGCCACACCGTCCGTTGTCCACAGGACTCGCTTTACATCGCCGTGCTGCTGCTGCATAAGGCTGGTCTTCATCTTTATTTGCAGGACCGCTCGCATGCGTCATCCATCGATCGCGGTGCTGCTGGCCTGCCTGCTGTGCCTGGCGCAGCAGGCGCGAGCCGCGCAGCCGGTGCGCTCGGTCGCCGAGTTCGATCTCGGCCGCTACGCCGGGCAATGGCACGAAATCGCGCACTTGCCGGTGTCGTTCCAGAAGAAGTGCGTCGCCGACATCACCGCCGCCTACGTGCTGCGCGACGACGGGTTGGTGGGCGTGCGCAATGTCTGCCGCACCGGCAAGGGCGACCTGCTTGCGGCCGAGGGCGTGGCGCGCCGGGTGGCCGGCCATCCTGGGCGGCTGCAGGTGCGGTTCGCGCCGGATTGGCTGGCGTGGGTGCCGCTGGTGTGGGCCGATTACTGGGTGATCGCGCTGGACCCGGAGTATCAGTGGGTGTTGATCGGCGAGCCGGGACGCAAGTACCTGTGGGTGCTGTCGCGTTCGCCACGGATGCCGCGCGCGCTGTTCGAGCAGATCAAGGCCAGGGCAACGGCGATGGGCTACGACCTGGATCCATTATTGGTTGTCGCGCCGCTGGACTGAACCGCCCGCCGGTCTGCATGCATGCACGCGCGGCGCGGTGCCGCTAACCGGGGAAGCAGACGCGGGCCGCGTCGAGCAGTCGCGCGCTGGCGCCTTCCATCAGCAGCTGGCGCGGCGTAGTCCGCCCAACTGCGCGTGGCTGCTGTTGAGCCACTGCGACAGCGCGGCACGGTCGCCTCCGCAGCCGTTCCAGATCACGCAGATCATCTCGCCGACATCGAGCAGGTGCTCTTGCGCAAGTGCGCGAGCGTGTCCGCATCGCGTGCCAGCCAGTCGATCACGCGCTGCGCGTCTGCGGTGGAGTCGTAGGAGGCACCGTCGATCAGCGACAGCAGGTTGGTCGAGCGTGCCAGTTGGCCGGCTCTGGCGCGCTCGGCACGGCGCATGCCATCCAGCACCGCCTTGATACGTTGTTCGTTGGAGGTGGGCAACGACATGCGGATGCGCTGACCATGCGTGACGGCGTGCAGGTGTACCGCATTTATTCTGTACGCAGCGTCACCTCGCCATCGGCAAGCCGCGCGCGCACGCGGTCGCCGGGCGCGAGCTGCGCGGTCGAGCGCACCAGCGTGCCGTCGTCGACCCGGGTCAGGATCGCGTAGCCGCGGGTCACCGTGGCCAGCGGGCTGACCGTCTCCAGCGCGCGGGCCAGGGCGCGCAGGCGCTGCGTGTCGGCCTGCAGTTGCCGCGCCATCGCCGCCTGCGGGCGCCTGCCGAGCGCGAGCAGGCGCTCGCGCAGTGCGGTCAGGCGCCGTTGCGGCTGGGCCGCGCGCAGGACCGCCGCGGCGTGGCGCAAGCGCGCGCCGCGGCGTTCGTGCTGCTGCCGCCACAGCGCTAGCAAGCGGCGCGCGGCGTCCTGTTGGCGGCGCCGCAGCAATTGCAGTTGCGCCTGCGGACTCTGGGCCTGCAGCCGCAGCCAGGCGCGGTCTGCGCGTTGCATCGCCTGGCGCATGCGGTGCTGCTGCCACTGCAGCAGCACCGCATGCTGGCCGCGCAGGCGCACGGCGAGGTCGCGCTGGTCTGGGGTGAGCAGTTCCGCGGCGACCGAGGGGGTCGGCGCGCGCAGATCGGCGGCGAAGTCGGCCAGGGTCACGTCGGTCTCGTGGCCGACTGCCGACACCACCGGCGTGGTCGCGGCGGCGATGGCCCGCGCCAGGCGTTCGTCGTTGAACGCCCACAGGTCTTCCAGCGAGCCGCCGCCGCGGGTCAGCAGGATCGCGTCGTAGCGGCCGCTGGCGTCGGCGCGCTGCAGCAGCGAGGTCAGCTGCGCGGCGGCGCTGTCGCCCTGCACCAGGCTCGGCAGGATGTCCACCTGCAGCAGCGGCATGCGCCGGCCGAGCACGCTCATCACGTCGCGCACCGCCGCGCCGCTGGGCGAGGTGATCACCGCCAGGCGGCGCACGAAGGCGGGCAGGGCCCGCTTGCGCTCGCTGGCGAACAGGCCCTCGGCGGCGAGCCTGGCCTTGAGTTCCTCGAACGCGCGGCGCAGCGCGCCTTCGCCGGCTTCCTCCAGGTGATCCAGCACCAGTTGGTAGTCGCCGCGCGCCTCGTACAGGGTCAGCCGGCCGCGCGCGAGCACGCGCAGGCCTTCGCGCGGAACGAACTTCAGCCACTGGCTCTTCGGCTTGAACATCGCGCAGCGCACCTGCGCGCGCGCGTCCTTCAAGGTGAAGTACAGATGCCCGGACGAGGGCCGGGTGACGTTGCCCAGCTCGCCTTCCACCCAGGCCAGCGGGAACGCGCTTTCCAGCAGGTCGCGCGCCAGCGTGTTGAGCTGGCTGGGGCTGAGGATCTGGTCGTCGCGATCGGGCATGCGGGCGGTGCGTGGGCGTGCGGGTCGCCTATCCTCGCATGCCGCCGTGAGCGGGCGGTGGCGGCGCTGCGGCGTTGTCCGCGCCGGTCTGCCCGGCATGTTGCGCCAGCGCCCATTGCACGTGCTCGCGCACCAGCGGCGAGCCATGTTGCGCGCGCGCGCCGAGCGCGGCCAGCACCTGCGGCGTGGTCGGTGCGTTGCCCAGCGCCACCGCCAGGTTGCGCAGCCAGCGTTCGTGGCCGCTGCGGCGGATCGCGCTGCCTTCGGTGCGGCGCAGGAACTCGTCCTCGTCCCAGGCGAACAGCTGCGCCAGCGTGGCCCGGTCGAGATCGTTGCGGGCGTGGAAGTCGGGTTCGTCGCTGCGCTTGGCGAACTTGTTCCAGGGGCACACCAGCTGGCAGTCGTCGCAGCCGAAGATGCGGTTGCCGATCGCCGGGCGCAGTTCCTCGGGAATCGCGCCCTCGTGCTCGATGGTGAGGTAGGCGATGCAGCGGCGCGCGTCCAGTCGGTATGGCGCGACGATCGCCTGGGTCGGGCACACGTCGATGCAGCGCGTGCAGGTGCCGCAGTGCGCGCTGGCCGGCGGATCGATCGGCAGCGGCAGGTCGACGTAGATTTCGCCGAGGAAGAACCAGGAGCCGCCGTTGCGGTCGATCAGGCAGGTGTGCTTGCCGATCCAGCCCAGGCCGGCGTCGCGCGCCAGGGCGCGCTCCAGCACTGGCGCCGAATCGACGAACACGCGATGGCCGAACGGGCCGATCTCGGCCTGGATGCGCCCGGCCAGCTTCTGCAGGCGGTTGCGCATCAGCTTGTGGTAGTCGCGGCCCAGCGCATAGCGGGCGACGTAAGCGCGTTCGCCGTCGCGCAATGTGTCCCAGGCCGAATCGTCGTCGTTGCGCCCGTAGTCCAGGCCGACCGAGATCACCCGCAGCGTGCCTGGAATCAATTCGGCCGGACGCGCGCGCTTGTCGCCGTGCTGCGCCATCCATTGCATCGTGCCGTACAGGCCTTGCGCCAGCCAGTCGCGCAGATGCGCTTCGTCCTGTTGCAGTTCGATGCCGGCGATGCCGCAGCGCTGGAAGCCGAACTCGTGCGCCAGCGCGCGGATGCGCGCAGCGGCGGCATGGAGGTCGGCGTGGGCGGCGCTGCTGGACATGGAGCAAGTATAGAATCTGGCGCATGTCCGACTCGTTCGATCTCTACGACACCGCCGCCGCGCGGCGCATCGATGCGCAGGCCACGGCCTTGCTTGGCGGCGATGGCTACACTCTGATGCAGCGCGCCGGCCAGGCCGCCTGGCAAACGCTGCTGCAGCATTGGCCGCAGGCGCAGCGCATCCTGGTGGCCTGCGGCAGCGGCAACAACGGTGGCGACGGCTATGTGTTGGCACGGCTCGCGCATTGCGCCGGTCGCCACGTGCGCGTGCTGCAGTTGTCCGGCCCGCAATCGGCGTTGGCGCAGCGCGCCTGCACCGACTACATCGGCGTCGGCGGTCGCATCGAGGTGTTCGATGCGGCGCTGGCGGGGGCCGACGTTGTCGTCGATGCGCTGCTCGGCATCGGTCTCAACCGCGCGCCCGACGCCGAACTGGCCGCCTTGCTCGGCGCGCTTGCCGGACTCGGCGCGCCGGTGCTGGCGCTGGACGTGCCCAGCGGTGTGGATGCCGAACACGGCAGCGTGCCCGGTGCGGTATTGCCGGCGACGCTGACCGTGCAATTCATCGTCGCCCACGCCGGGTTGTACACCGGGGCGGCGCTGAACCAGGTCGGCGCTACCGCGCTGGCGACGCTGGAGGTGCCGGCCGCCGCGTTCGACGGCTGCGTGGCGCAGGCGCAGGCCTGGACCGGCGCGGCGCTGGCCGCGCGCCTGGCGCCACGCCGGCGCGACAGCCACAAGGGCGATTCCGGGCACGTGCTGTGCATCGGCGGCAACTTCGGCAGCGGCGGTGCGGTCATGCTCACTGCCGAAGCGGCATTGCGCAGCGGTGCCGGCCTGGTCAGCGTGGCGACTCGCGACGCGCATGTTGCGCCGCTGCTGGCGCGTTGTCCGGAGGCGATGACGCATGCGGTCGAGGACGGCGCCGCACTGGCACCGCTGTTGCGCAGGGCCAGCGTGGTCGCGCTCGGTCCGGGACTTGGTCAGGACGAATGGGCGCAAGGGTTGTGGCGGCTGACACTGGCCGCCGAATTACCGGCGGTGATCGATGCCGATGCGCTGAACCTGCTGGCGCAGGCGCAGGCGCCGCGTGCGCTGCCGGACGCGGTGCTGACCCCGCATCCGGGCGAGGCCGGGCGTCTGCTCGGCATCGCCACCGCCGAGGTGCAGCGCGACCGTTTCGCCGCCGCCGCGGCGCTGGCCGAGCGCTACCAGGCGGCGGTGGTGCTGAAAGGCGCCGGCAGCATTGTCGCCGCGCCGGGAGAGGTCCCGCGGGTGATCGCCGCCGGCAATCCCGGCATGGCGGTCGGCGGCATGGGCGACCTGCTGACCGGTGTGATCGCGGCGCTGCGCGCGCAAGGCCTGGCCGCCTTCGAGGCGGCCAGCGTCGGCGCGTTGCTGCATGCGGCGGCCGGCGATTGCGCCGCCACCGAAGGCCAGCGTGGCCTGCTGCCCTCCGATTTGCTGCCCGTGCTGCGCCACCTGGCCAATTCGGAAACAAGGCGATGATGCGGCTCTACCTGGAAGACAGCGACGCCACCGAGCGCCTCGGCCAGGCGCTGGCCGCCACCCGCCCGGCGCAGGCGACGCTGCACCTGCACGGCGATCTGGGAGCCGGCAAGTCGACTCTGGCGCGGGCGCTGCTGCGCGCGTTGGGCGTGCAGGGTGCGATCCGCAGCCCGACCTACACCCTGGTCGAGCGCTATCCGCTGGCCGATGGCGAAGCCTGGCACCTGGACCTGTACCGCATCGGCGCTGCCGGCGAGCTGGATTTCCTGGGGCTGGACGAGGCCGCGGCGACGTTGTGGCTGGTGGAGTGGCCCGAACGCGGCGGCGATCTGCTGCCGCCGGCCGACCTGGTGGTCGCGCTGGCGTTGCAGGACGCGGGGCGCGCAGTGCAATTGCAGGCCGGCACGGCGGTGGGTGCGGCTTGGTTGTCGCGGATGGCCACACGCGGTGACTTGCGGGGTTTTTCTGCCGGCTGACACTAGGAAGTGCAAGCAGGTTATGGATTATTAAGGGAAAACCGCTTGTGTTTATCTCCCGGTGATGCTTGAATCGCCCCCATGCGCCTGGGGATCCATTTTTTCGCTTGTTCCGTTATCGCCGCAGGCTGGTGCCTGGCGGCGCAATCGGCGTTTGCGGGCCAGGTGCAGACGGTGTCGGTTGGCAACGGCGCCACCGGCACCCGTGCCGAGATCCGGCTGCAGGGCAGCGGCGGCTTCACCACGCTGACCCTGTCCAACCCCAATCGGCTGGTCGTCGATCTGCCCGAATCCTCTGCCGCGCAGGGTCTGAAGCTGCCTGCGGGCAACGGCGTGGTCACGGCGGTGCGCACCGGTCATCCGGTCCCGGGCACCTTACGTATCGTGTTCGACCTGAGCAGCCCGGTGGTGGCGTTCAAGCCGCAGATGCAGACCGTGGCCGGCAGTTCGGTGCTGGTGATCGAATGGCCGGGCGATACGTTGTCGGCCAAGCCGCTGACCAGCGCCGGCAATGGCGCGGCAACCCCCGCGCCGACGGCGTCCGCGGCGCCCACCGCGGCGGCGGTCGAACCCAAGCCGACGCCGGATCCGCGCCATGAAGCGGCGCGCGCGACCGCGGCCCTGACCTCGTCGGTGCTGCAACGCGCAGCGCCACCGCCGACACCAGTACAAGCAGCGACGACGACGGCGGCGGCTCGCCCGGGCGTCGTGCCGGCCCCGGCCGCTGCGCCCGGCAGCTCCGTTACCTCGATGGCGCCGACCGCATCCGCGTCCGCGTCCGCGTCGGTCGGCGCCGCCGTGCCTGTGCAGCAGGATGCCGTCGCGCCAGCGCCGATGCCCGATCGGCCCGAGGCGGCCAGCATCGACGACGCGGCGGTCGCCGCCGCTGCCGAAGCGCGCCCGGTGATGCCGAGCGCGCCGTCGCGGGTGGGCATGAAGCCTGGCATGCGGCCGTTGATCGTGGCCATCGATCCTGGCCATGGCGGCCAGGATCCCGGCGCGATGGGTCCGACCGGCAAGCGCGAGAAGGACGTGACCCTGGCGATCGGCCGCGAACTGGCGCGGCAGATCAACGCCACGCCGGGCATGAAGGCCTACATGACCCGCGACAGCGACGTATTCATCCCGCTGCCGATGCGCGCGCAGAAGGCGCGTGCGGCCAAGGCCGACATCTTCATCTCGATCCACGCCGACGCCGCCGAGAACCGTAGCGCGACCGGTTCCTCGGTCTACGTGCTGTCGACCAAGGGCGCTTCCTCGCAGCGCGCGCGCTGGCTGGCGGACAAGGAAAACGCGGCCGACCTGGTCGGCGGCGTGCGCCTGCAGAAGACCGACAGCACCCTGGCCAGCGTATTGCTGGACCTGGCTCAGAGCGGGCACATGAAGGCCTCCGAAGACGCCGCCGGGCACGTGCTGGGCGGGCTCAAGCGGATCGGCAACAACCACAAGCCGGAGCTGGAGCGCGCCAACTTCGCGGTGCTGCGCACCTCGGACATACCGGCGATGCTGGTCGAGACCGCCTTCATCTCCAATCCGGACGAAGAGCGCCGGCTGACCGATCCGGGTTACCAGCGACGCCTGGCTGGCGCGGTGCTGGACGGGGTCAATACCTTCTTCACCCGCCAGCCGCCGCCGGGCACGCTGTTCGCCGCGCGCGCGCAGGCCGAGGCCGAAGCGGCCAGCACCGTGGCCGGCGGCAGCCGCTGAGGCGCTCGGCTATCATCGCCGGTTGATCCCGATGGCGGCGTCCGCGCCGTGAGCCGTGCCGATGTCCCGTGACCGTTTCTGCTCTCCCGTTTCCCAATTCCACGCGATCGCGCGGCGCGCGCATTGCGCGTGCACGCCGCTGCGCAGGTTGGCGGCGGCATGAGCATCCGCCAATTGCCCGAGATCCTGATCAACCAGATCGCCGCCGGCGAAGTGGTCGAGCGCCCGGCCTCGGTGGTCAAGGAGCTGGTCGAGAACGCGCTGGATGCCGGCGCGCGCCGGGTGGACATCGACCTGGAAGAAGGCGGCGTGCGCCTGATCCGGATCCGCGACGATGGCGGCGGCATCCCGCCCGAGGAATTGCTGCTGGCGGTGTCGCGGCATGCGACCAGCAAGATCGCCTCGCTCGACGACCTGGAGTCGGTCGGCACGCTCGGCTTCCGTGGCGAAGCGCTGCCGTCGATCGCCTCGGTCAGCCGCTTCACCCTGGCCTCGCGCCGCCCCGGCGACGAGCACGGCGCCGCGCTGCAGGTCGATGGCGGCAAGGTCGGGCAGGTGCAGCCGCGCGCGCAGGCGCCGGGCACCACGGTCGAGGTGCGCGAGCTGTTCTACAACGTGCCGGCGCGGCGCAAGTTCCTGCGCGCCGAGCGCACCGAACTCGGGCATATCGAGGAATGGCTGCGTTCGCTGGCGCTGGCGCGCCCGGACGTGGAATTGCGCGTGTCGCACAACGGCAAGCCGTCGCGGCGCTACAAGCCGGGCGACCTGTATTCGGACGCGCGGCTGGGCGAAACCCTGGGCGAGGACTTCGCGCGGCAGGCGCTGCGCGTGGACCATAGCGGCGCCGGGCTGCGGCTGCACGGCTGGATCGCGCAGCCGCATTATTCGCGCGCCAGCGCCGACCAGCAGTACCTGTACGTCAACGGCCGTTCGGTGCGCGATCGCAGCGTGGCGCATGCGGTGAAGATGGCCTATGGCGACGTGCTGTTCCATGGCCGGCAGCCGGCCTATGTGCTATTCCTGGAGTTGGAGCCGGCGCGGGTCGATGTCAACGTGCATCCGGCCAAGCACGAGGTGCGCTTCCGCGATGCGCGGCTGATCCACGACTTCGTCTATCGCACGCTGCAGGATGCGCTGGCGCAGACCCGCGCCGGCAGCACGCCGAACGCAGGCGATGCCGCACAGGCGGCGCCGCTGGCGTATGCCGGTGGCGCGCAGCCGATGTCCGGCAACGCGAGCGGCGGCGGTGGCTCCGGTGGCCAGGGCTACGGCGCGCAATGGCGCCCGGCGCAGTCGCCGCTGGGCCTGCGCGTCAACGAGGCGCCGGCCGCCTACGCCGCGCTGTACGCCGCGCCGGCAGGTGCGGCCGATGCCGCAACGGGCCTGCCGCTGCAGGCCCAGGATGCGGCCGGCGGCCTGCCGGCGACCTCGGCCGACAGCGGCGTGCCGCCGCTCGGCTATGCGATCGCGCAGCTGCATGGCATCTACATCCTGGCCGAGAACGCCGAAGGCCTGATCGTGGTGGACATGCATGCCGCGCACGAACGCATCGGCTACGAGCGGTTGAAGAACGCGCACGACGGCATCGGTCTGCATGCGCAGCCGCTGCTGGTGCCGATCACCCTGGCGGTGGGCGAACGCGACGCCGACACCGCCGAGCGTGAGGCGGAAACGCTGGCCGCGCTCGGCTTCGAGATCACCCGCAGCGGCCCGCAGTCGCTGCACGTGCGCAGCATCCCGGCGTTGCTGGCCCAGGCCGAGCCGGAAGCCTTGCTGCGCGACGTGCTGACCGATCTGCGTGAACATGGCCACAGCCGCCGCGTCGCCGGCGCGCGCGACGAACTGCTGTCGACGATGGCCTGCCATGGCGCGGTGCGCGCCAACCGGCGCCTCACCGTGCCGGAAATGAACGCGCTGCTGCGCGACATGGAAGCCACCGAGCGTTCCGGGCAGTGCAATCATGGGCGCCCGACCTGGGCGCGTTTCACGCTGGGCGAGATCGATCGTTGGTTCTTACGGGGGCGCTGATGGGCAAGCGGGGAAGGGCGGCGGCGCTGCTGTCAGCGCTGCTCGCGTTGGCTGCATGCGGCAGGCAAGCGCCGGCACCGGCCGCGCCGGCGGTCGCCGACAAGGCGTTTTGGGCCGATGAACAGCGCTGGCGCGCGCAGCGCAAGCAGGAGCTGCTCGCGGCCGACGGCTGGACCAGCTTGGTCGGCTTGCACTGGCTGGAACTGAAGGAGCACTACATCGGCAGCGGCCCCGGCAGCGGCATCCGCCTGGCGGTGGGGCCGGCGCGGATGGCACTGGTGTCGCGCGTGGACGGACAGGTATTCCTGACCCCCGAACCCGGCGCGGCGCTGAGCGTGGACGGCACGCCGCTGCAGCGGCGCACGCGCATGTACAGCGACCACGACGCGACGCCGAGCGTGATCGACTTCGATGGCGGCAAGGGCAAGCTGAGCCTGATCGAGCGTGGCGGCCGCTATGCGCTGCGGGTCAAGCACGCCGATGCGCCGACCCGGCTCGGCTTCGCCGGGCTGCACTATTGGCCGACGGCCGACTCCTGGCGCATCCGCGGCCGTTTCGTGCCCAACCAGCCGGGCAGGACCCTGCCGATCGTCGACATCATCGGCGTCATCACCGCATCGCCCAACGCCGGTGCGCTGGAGTTCGAGCGCGACGGCAAGCGCTTCCGCGTGCAAGCGATCGGCGAACCCGGGGGGCC
This sequence comes from Xanthomonas translucens pv. cerealis, assembly GCF_006838285.1. NCBI lineage: Bacteria > Pseudomonadati > Pseudomonadota > Gammaproteobacteria > Lysobacterales > Lysobacteraceae > Xanthomonas > Xanthomonas cerealis. The sequence continues at coordinate 1,828,192 of NZ_CP038228.1, read as the reverse complement.
GCTGTTCGTGGTGTTCGCCGACCGTAGCAGCGGCCGCGGCAGCTATCCGGCCGGGCGTTTCCTGGACGTGCCCGCGCCGAGCGCCGACGGCAGCGTGGTGCTGGATTTCAATCGTGCCTACAACCCGCCGTGCGCGTTCACCCCGTTCGCGACCTGTCCGCTGCCGCCGCCGGAGAACCGGCTGGACCTGGCGGTGGAGGCCGGCGAAAAGACCTACGCCGCCGCACACTGAACCGAGAGCCCCGACGATGCCGATCCCGCACCTGCTGCGCAGCCTGCTGTTGTGCCTGACCCTGTTCGCCGCCGCGCCGGTGCCGGCGCGTACGCCGCCATCGCCGCCGGCACTGCCCAGCGCGACGCCCGCGCCGCCGACGCCACTGCTGTGGAAGGTCAGCGGGCCGCGCGGCGCACTGTACCTGCTCGGTTCGTTCCATCTGCTCAAGCCGCAGGACTATCCGTTGGCGCATGAGGTCGATGCGGCCTACGCGGCGGCGTCGCGGCTGCTGTTCGAACTGTCGCCGCAGGAGGTGGACGCGCCGCAACTGGGCGCGCAGATGCTGCAGGCGGCGCAGCGCCAGGACGGCAAGCGCCTGCAGGACGACCTGGACGCGGCTACCTGGCAGCGCCTGCGCCGCTATGCCGCCAGCCACGGCCTGCCGCTGGAGCAGATGGGCGGGTTCGAACCATGGTTCGTCGGCCTGAGCATCAGCATCGCCGAGATGAAGGCGCAGGGGTTGCAGGCCGATGCCGGCCTGGATCGGCATTTCATGGACATGGCGGCGCAGGCCGGCAAGACCGCCGAGGGCCTGGAGACCGCGCAGGCGCAGATCGCGATGCTCGACGGCATGCAGCCGGTGGAGCAGAAGCAGATGCTGGTCGAAGCGCTGGACGATGCCGAGCAGGGCGCGGCGCAGACCCAGCGCCTGTACGTGGCCTGGCGCCGCGGCGACGAGCGCCTGCTGTGGCAGGACATGGGCATGGAGATGAAGCGCGACTATCCGCGCCTGTATCAGCGCATCAACGTCGATCGCAATCAGGCCTGGGTGCCGCGGCTGGAGCAGCGCCTGCGCGACGGCCAGGGCGACACACTGGTGGTGGTCGGTGCCTTGCATCTGCTCGGCCCCGACGGTGTGGTCGAGGCGTTGCGCGCGCGCGGCTATAAGGTCGAGCGGATTTGTGCCGGCTGCAGGACGTCGGCACCGCCGCGTTCGCGCTGAGGTGGCGGCAATTTTGTAGGGGCGGCTTCAGCCGCGACATGCTCTACGGGTAGATTCTGTCGCGGCTGAAGCGGCTCCTGCCAAGGGCGCGCGCCGCGCTGGCGCGCTAGAGCGCGGCTCAGCGCGCCCGCGACTTCGGTGCGGAGCCGGTAGCGGCCGGCGGCTCGCTCGGCTTGCTCGGCTTGCTGCTGCCACCGGCGGCGGGGCGGCCGAAACCGGTGCCGAGGTTGCGCTGGAACTCCTGCCACAACTCCATGTTGCGCTCGGTCAGCTGGTTCATCATGGTCCACGGGGTCTGCCCGAGCAGGTTGCCCATCTGCTGGCGGAACTGCTGCTGCTGGTCCAGGAACACCTGCATGCTGCGCTCCAGGTAGTTGCCCATGAAGCCCTGCAGCGAATCGCCGTAGAACCGGATGATCTGGCTGAGCAACTGGGTGGACAGCATCGGTTCGCCGTCCTGTTCCTGGTCGGCGATGATCTGCAGCAATACCGCGCGGCTGAGGTCTTCGCCGGTCTTGGCGTCGCGGACTTCGAATTCTTCGCCGTCGATGATCAGCTGGCGGACATCTTCGATGGTGATGTAGCTGGAAATCTCGGTGTCGTAGAGGCGGCGATTGGGGTACTTCTTGATGATGCGGATCTCAGCCATGAAGCGATCGCTCTTGACGGTAGGCGCGCAGCATGGCGCAGCGCAGCAGGGCTTGCAACCGCCACACGCTCCTGAACCCGGGCCGAACGGCAAAAAAAATGCTGCGCAGCACGCGCGCAGCATGTGTGTACAGCGCGCAGCGCCAGCTGCAGCATTTTCGGTAGCGTTACCTCGACTGTGCCGCGCATCGACCTGAGCAGTTCAGTCGCCTGCCGTTACCAGCCCATGTGGTGACCGCCGTTGATGTCCAGGTTGGAGCCGGTGATCCAGGCCGCTTCCTCGGCGACCAGGAACGCGACCGCATAGGCGATCTCTTCCGGCCTGCCCAGGCGCCCGGTGGGGATGTCGGCGATGATTTTGGCGCGGACCTCGTCCGGCACCGACATCACCATATCGGTGGCCACGTAGCCCGGCGACACCGTGTTGACGGTGATGCCGTAGCCGGCGTTCTCACGCGCCAGGGAAATGGTGAAGCCGTGCATGCCGGCCTTGGCCGCGGCGTAGTTGGCCTGGCCGTACTGGCCCTTGAGGCCGTTGATCGAACTGATCTGGATGACCCGGCCCCAGCGCTGCTTGCGCATGCCTTCGATCACCGGGCGGGTGACGTTGAACACCGAGTTGAGGTTGGTGTTGATCACCTCGTGCCACTGCTCGGCGGTCATCTTGTGGAAGGTGGTGTCGCGGGTGATGCCGGCGTTGTTGATCAGCACCTCGATCGGGCCGAGCTGCCGTTCCACCTCCTGTACCAGCGCTTGTGCGTGATCGGGCGAGGCGACATCGCCGGCGACGATGGCGATCTCGTGGCCGCGTTCGTGCATGCGCTGCTGCCAGGCGCGCGCCTTGGCCGCGTCGCGATAGTTGCTGGCAACGCGGTGGCCCTGTGCGGCCAACCGCTCGCAGATCGCAGTGCCGATGCCGCCGGTACCGCCGGTGACCAGCGCAACGCGTGATGTCATGGATTCGCTCCGGATAGGGAAGAAAAGGGGGAGGGCCGCTGCGGCCGAACCCGCGATTCTAGTCAGCCTTGGCGTTGCTGGGGATATTGGCCGCATCGGCCAGCGTCCGATCCTGCGCCGGCAGCCGCGCCGGCTCGAACGCGCGCAGCGCCGCCGCCAGCAATGCGGCCACCGAGCCGGCCGCGGTCAGCGCCGCCGGGGCCTGGCCCAGCAGGGTCCAGGCCAGGCGCAGCGCGGGCAGCGGATCGGCGTCGTCCAGCGGCAGCGCCGCATGCGACTTGGACAGCTTGCGGCCGTCCCTGTCGAGCAGCAGCGGCAGGTGCAGGTAGTTCGGCGTCGGCAGGCCCAGTGCGCGCTGCAGCAGGATCTGTCGCGGCGTCGAATCGAGCAGGTCGGCGCCGCGGACCACGTCGCTGATGCCTTGCGCGGCATCGTCGACCACCACCGCCAACTGATAGGCCCAACAGCCGTCGGCGCGCAGCAACACGAAATCGCCGACCTCGGCATGGACGTCCTGTTCGACATCGCCGCGGACGCCGTCGCGAAACCCGACCGTGCTGCCTGGCGCGACCCGCAGGCGCAGCGCCGGCTGCGGCCGGGTCTGCGCGGCCACGCAGCGGTGATGGATGCCTCCCTGCGCGGCCAGTTCGCTGCGGCTGCAACTGCAGGCGAACGCCTGGCCGGTCTGCAGCAGGCACTGCGCCGCGGCCTGGTAGGCCGCGGCGCGCTCGCTCTGGCGCAGGACCGGTCCGTCTGCCTCCAGCCCGCAGGCGCGCAAGCTGGCCAACTGGCGCGCGGCCGCGCCGGGCACGCTGCGCGGCCGGTCCACGTCCTCGATGCGCAGCAGCCACTCGCCGCCGGCATGCCGCGCCAGCAGCCAGCTGCCGAATGCGGCGAGCAGCGAGCCCAGATGCAGCGGGCCGGTGGGCGAGGGCGCGAAACGGCCGCGGTAGGGAGGCGAGGACATGGGCAAGCTGAATCGTCGGTCAGATATGCGCTTGAATTCAAGCTGTACGCGCCGCAGATTCAAACCAAATCCCTCACGTTTCCTGGCGCGGAGTCCACGCTCACATGTTCAATCGAATCGCCTTGTTCCTCATCACCAATCTGGCGGTGCTGGTGCTGGCCGGCATTGTCATGTCCGTGTTCGGGATCAATCCCAATCAGATGGGCGGCCTGCTGGTGATGGCCGCGTTGTTCGGCTTCGGCGGCTCGCTGGTGTCGCTGCTGCTGTCCAAGTTCATGGCCAAGCGCGCCACCGGCGCGCAGGTGATCGCCGAGCCGCGCAACCACACCGAGCGCTGGCTGCTGGAGACGGTGCGGCGGCAGGCGCAGGCCGCCGGCATCGGCATGCCCGAGGTCGCGGTCTACGACGGCCCGGAGATCAACGCCTTCGCCACCGGCGCCAACCGCAACAACGCGCTGGTCGCGGTGTCCACCGGCCTGCTGCAGAACATGACCGAAGACGAAGCCGAGGCCGTGCTGGCCCATGAGATCAGCCATGTCGCCAATGGCGACATGGTGACGATGGCGCTGCTGCAGGGCGTGCTGAACACCTTCGTGATCGTGCTGGCGCGAGTGGTCGGCGGGGTGGTGGACGGCTACCTGTCCGGCAACCGCGACGGCCGCCGCGGCCTGGCCTACTACGCGATCGTGATGGTGCTGGAACTGGTGTTCGGCCTGTTCGCGACGATGATCGCGATGTGGTTCTCGCGCTACCGCGAGTTCCGCGCCGATGCCGGCGGCGCCAGCCTGGCCGGGCGCAACAAGATGATCGCGGCGCTGCAGCGGCTGGAACTCAACCACGGGCAGAGCACGCTGCCGTCGCAGGTGCAGGCGTTCGGCATCGCCGGCGGCCTGGGCCAGGGCGTGCGCAAGCTGTTCATGAGCCACCCGCCGCTGTCCGAGCGCATCGCCACGCTGCGCGCGTCGCACAACAACGCGACGGTGAGCTAAAGCCACCGCACGAACCGAACGTAGCGGGTCATCACCGCTTCCACCCGTTGCATGTCGGCGTCAGTCAACGGCTTTTCCGAGTCCCGGGTCCCGAGTCCCGAGTCCCGAGTCCCGCAACCTTCAAGCAAAATCGAACGTCATCCCCGGCCCGGCCAGGCCGACGAACTCGCCCTGTACGTAATCCACGCCGGCGCTGAACAGCAGGCTCATCGAGGTGGCATCGGCGACGCACTCGGCGATGCTGCGGATCCCGGCCGACTGCGCGCGTTCGGTGATCTCGCGGATCTTGTCCTGGTGCTCGCGGGTCTGCGCCAGATCCTGAGTGAAGCCGCGGTCCAGTTTCAGGAACGAGGGCTGGAAGTGCGCCAGCAGCTGGAACGAGTCCAGGCCCGAACCGAACTGCTCCAGCCCGACCTTGCAGCCCATGCCGGTGGCGTCGGCCAGGAACTGCTGCGCGTTGCGCAGGTGGGTGAACACCTTGGCTTCCGGCGTCTGCAGCCACAGCCGCTCGCCGGGCACGCCGTGCTTGTCCAGTTCGCGCCGGATCAATTCCACCATCTGCAGATCGGCGAAGGCATCCGGGCTGATATTGACCAGCAGGCTGGTGGCGTGGCCGGCACGCTGGCGCTCGCCGATCACCGCGATCGCGCGCGCCACCACCCAGCGGTCGATTTCGGCCATCAGCCCATGTTCGGCGGCGATGCCGAGGAAGGTGGTCGGGCCGATGATCTCGTCGTTGCGCTCCAGCCGCAGGTAGGCCTCGTACAGTTCGTGTTGCTCGCCCTGCAGGTTCAGCACCGGCTGGTAATGCAGCAGGAAGCCGTCGCCGGCCAGCGCCTCGCGCAGCTGCTGGACCCAGCGCTGGATGCGCTCTTCCTCGACCCGGTCGGCCGCGCCGGGGTCGAAGATCTTGCAGGCGTTGCCGCCCAGTTCGATCGTGGCCTGCACGTTCTCGCTGGCGCGGGCCAGGACCTGGCCGACGGTGGCGATCTTCTCGCCGATCTGCACGCCGCCGATGCTGACGGTGACCGTGGCCGAGCGCTCGCCGACGCTGAACACGTGCGCCGCGTAGGCATTGAGCAGGCGTTCGGCCTGCGCCGCGGTACGGCCGTAGTCGCCCTGCAGCAGCAGCGCGAAGTTGTGCTCGCCGAAGCGCGCGGCCTGCACGTCGCCGTCGATCGCCGCGGCCAGATGCTGGGCCAGCGCCGCCACCAGCGCGTCGGCCGAGTCCAGGCCGATGTCGGCCAGCAGCCGCGTGTAGTGGTCGGGTTCGACCAGCAGGAAGCCGTAGTGGCCGTTGCCGCGGCCGACCTGGGCCACCGCGTTCTCCAGCGCCAGCATGAAGGTCGGGCGGTTGAGCAGGCCGGTGACCTGGTCGCGCTGGCGCAGGTCCTCGACCTCGCGCGCCAGTTCCGGATCGAATTCCTCGCGGCGGCGGAACACCACCTGCACGCAGGCCTCGCCCTCATAGCTGGCGGTGGCGAACTCCATCGTCGCCGGGAAGCTTTCGCCCTCCATGGTGCGCGCATCGACCTGGTACTGCGCCGGCGGCGGTTCGCCCTTGCCCAGCGACTTCAGCAATTGCTTGAATTCCTCCACATGCTGCGGCGCGACCATATCCAGCAGCGAGACGCCCTCGACGTCGTCGAACGAGGCGAAGCCGAACATCTCCAGGTAGGCGTCGTTGGCGCGGATGTGCATGCCTTCGTGGATGTAGGCGATCGGATCGCGGGAGGAGGCGATCAGCGCGTCGCAGCGGCGCTCGGTCTCGCGCATCTGCGCCTCGATCCGGCGCAGCCCGCGGCGCGCCTGCAGGTCGGCCCAGGTGTTGCGCAGCACCGACAGCAGGTGCTCGGGGCGCTGGCGCAGGGCGATCGCGCGGGCGCCGCCGGCCATCGCCTCGACCCATGCGTTCTCGTCGATGCTGTCGGCGAGCAGGATCACCGGGATGTCCTTGCCACTGGCGCCCACGCGCTGCAGTACCTGCGGCAGCGGGATGCTCTGCGAGCGCGCGCTCAGCACCAGGTCGATCGGCTGCGCGGCGAGCATCGTGCCCAGCTCCTCGGCGTGCTGCGGCCGCGACGGCCGCACCGCGATGCCGCTGTTGCGCAGGCGGCTGACGATCGCTTCGGCGTTTTCACCGCTATCGTCGACGATCATCAGACGTAGGGTGATGTCTTTGGCTGTTTGCATGAAGCCTCCCTGAGACGGGGTTTAATACATGATGCCCACTATGGCGTCCGTGTGTGGTGCAGGGATTGCGAATCGCCAATCCCCAATCGCCAATCCCCGCTTTCAACAGCCGAATGCCTGCTCATCCCCGCCCTCAAACCACCGAGCCGGCGGCATGGCCCGAGGCCCAGGCCCACTGGAAGTTGTAGCCGCCCAGCCAGCCGCTGACGTCCAGCACTTCGCCGACGAAATACAGGCCGGGCACCTGGCGCGATTCCATCGTCGCCGACGACACCTGATTGGTGTCCACGCCGCCCAGGGTGACCTCGGCGGTGCGGTAGCCCTCGGTGCCGCTGGCCACCAGCGGCCAGGCGCCGAGCACGGTGGCGGCGGCGCGCAACTGCGGTTCGTCGAGCTGGCGTACCGGTTTGTCCGGTAGCCACACCTCGCACAGGCGCTGCGCGAAGCGTCGCGGCAAGGCCTCGCCCAGCACCGTGCGCAGCTCGGCGGCGCCGCGCAGGCGCTTTTGCTCGCGCAGCCACGCGGCCGCGTCCTGCCCGGGCAGCAGATCCAGGCGCAGGTCCTCGCCCGGCTGCCAGTACGAGGAGATCTGCAGGATCGCCGGGCCGCTGATGCCGCGGTGGGTGATCAGCATGAAGTTGCGGAAGCTGGCGCCGTTGCAGCTGGCTTGCACCGGCAGCGCCAGTCCGGACAGGTCCTGCAGGCGTTGCTGGTGCTTGCCGCTGAGGGTCAGCGGCACCAGTCCGGCGCGGGTCGGCAGCACCGCGTGGCCGAACTGGCGGGCCAGTTCGTAGCCGAAGCCGCTGGCGCCCAGGCTAGGAATGGACAGCCCGCCGCTGGCCACCACCAGCGAGGTGGCGTGCAACGGGCCGTCGTCGCTGTCGATGCGGAATCCTTCGCTGCCGCGTTCCACGCCGCGCACCCCGCACTGGGTCTGGATACTGACGCCGGCCGCGTCGCATTCGTCCACCAGCATGCGCACGATCTGCTTGGAGGAGATGTCGCAGAACAGCTGGCCCAGTTCCTTCTCGTGGTAGGCGATGGCGTGGCGCTCGACCATCTCGACGAAGTCGGCCGGGCGGTAGCGCGCCAGCGCCGACTTGCAGAAGTGTGGGTTGGCGGACAGGAAATTGCCCGGGCCGGTGCTGGTGTTGGTGAAATTGCAGCGCCCGCCGCCGGACATCAGGATCTTCTTGCCGACCTTGTTGGCGTGCTCGATCACCCGTACGCGGCGGCCGCGGCGGCCGGCGGTCAGCGCGCACATCAGCCCGGCGGCGCCGGCGCCGATGACGGCGACATCGACGCGGAGAGGCTCGGCGCGCGCGTTCATGCCGCGGCTTTGCGCACCGTCGGGGTGAAGGTGACGCTGGCTTCGTCGCCGAGCAACTGCACTTCGCCGTCCTGGATCACCACGTCGAAGCGCATGCTGCGCTGGATCAGTTCGGCCGCTGCCGCGACCGCGTCGCCAGGCAGGTCGAGCACCTGCAGCGGCTTGAGCTTGAGCAGGCCCGAGCCGTTCTTCTCCCACCAGATGTCGGCGAGGCGGCCGCCATAGTTGACCACCACCACCTCGCGGGCGCGGCCGCAGGCCTTGCGGATGCGCGATTCGTCGGGCTGGCCGACCTCGATCCATTGCTCGATCGCGCCGGTGTAGTCCATCCGCCACAGGTCCGGCTCGTCGTCGCTGCTCAGGCCCTTGCCGAACAGCAGGCGCTCCTCGGCGAACAGGGCGAAGGTCAGCAGCCGCGCCATCAGCCGTTGGTCGGTCTCGGACGGGTGCTGGGCCAGGGTCAGCGAATGCGCCGCGTAGTAGCCGCGGTCCATGTCGGAAATCTGCAGCTCGGCCTTGCGGAGGGTGGCGGTGAGGGCCATGCGGCTACCGGGATCAAAGGGCGTCCATGATAATGCGTGGCGATGTCCGATCCCCGCCCACCGTCCGCATTGGTTCCGGCCCCGAGCCGCTGGCAGCTGCCGCCCGGGCCGTGGTCGACGTTGCTGGACGGGCTGTGTGCGCGCTTCCCGCAGGTGTCCCGGGCGCAGTGGCAGGACCGTTGCGATCGCGGCCGGGTACAGGATCCGCAGGGGCAACCGCTGCCGGCGGCGCTGCCGTACCGGGTCGGGCTGGACGTGCGCTACTTCCGCGAGGTCGCCGACGAGGCGCTGATCGCCGGGGTGGAGCGCATCGTCCACGCCGATGCGCACCTGGTGGTGGCCGACAAGCCGCATGGGCTGCCGGTTACCCCGTCCGGGCGCTACCTGCGCGAGACCTTGCTGGCGCGGCTGGTGGCGCGATTGGGCAATCCGGCGCTGGTGCCGCTGCACCGGCTGGACCGCGCCACTGCCGGGCTGGTGCTGTTCTCGGCCGATCCGGGCAGCCGCGCCGCGTACCAGGCCTTGTTCCGCGAGCGGCGCATCGCCAAGACCTACCAGGCGCTGGCTCCGGCCCTGCCGGGACAGGCGTTTCCGCTGTTGCGCGCGAGTCGCCTGGTGCGCGGCGAGCCGTTCTTCCGTATGGCCGAGGCCGATGGCGAGGCCAACAGCCTGACCCGGATCGCGGTGCTGGACGCGCCCGACGGACCGCTGTGGCGCTATGCGCTAGCGCCGGTGACCGGCCGCAAGCACCAGTTGCGCGTGCACATGGCGGCGCTGGGCGCGCCGATCCTGGGCGATGCGCTGTATCCGCAGTTGTGCGCGGAGGAGGAGGGCGCCGCTACCGATGTGCTGCAGTTGTTGGCATGCGGGCTGGCGTTCGACGATCCGCTCAGCGGGCAGGCGCGCAGTTTTGCTAGTGCGCAGACCTTGGCTTGGCCGCCGGCGTAGACGACGCGGCCTAACTGCGCGAGACGCTTCGCGCCGTACCTTCACCCCAACCCCTCTCCCGAGGGGGGAGGGGCTAAGCGGCTGTTCCCTTCTCCCGGCGGGAGAAGGTGCCCCGAAGGGGCGGATGAGGGTACGGGCGCAGCCTCGCGCACCCAAACTCAACGAGACGCTTCGCGCCGTACCCTCGGCAAGGGCAGGGCGGCTGCGCAATTTGCGTAGAACGACAGGCGTATCGACCGCACTGCCGCGATCTTTAGGCCTGGGTTCAGCTTCTTTGTGTGGGATCTGGGTTTGTCTACACAAACTTGTCGCTTTTTGCGGACGACCCGCGTATGGTTGGTCCACTGTGTTTGCTAGGGTCACCGTGAATCGTGGCCTGGTGCAGTTGATCTCGCGATCCGCTTCATCGTTCCGCTTTACCAACGCCTGCAACTCAGTCTCGGCCCCGATACCCGGCGGCTGCGATTTTCTTCAATTTAATGTTTCAGGAGTTAGTAAATGAGCGATCGTCAGACTGGTACCGTGAAGTGGTTCAACGATGCCAAGGGCTTCGGCTTCATCACCCCGGAAAGCGGCCCGGACCTGTTCGTGCATTTCCGCGCCATCCAGGGCACCGGCTTCAAGTCGCTGCAGGAAGGCCAGAAGGTGACTTTCGTCGCCGTGCAGGGCCAGAAGGGCATGCAGGCTGACCAGGTGCAGGCCGTCTAATTTAGACGCCAGCTACCACAAGGTTGCCAAAACGCCGGGAGCGCAAGCTTCCGGCGTTTTTCATTGTGGCGCCACGGTTGCCACGATCGGCCTGCGGTTGCATCGGTGCGTAGCCGCGCCTGCATTGCATGCGCGGCCTGCCGCCGGGTACGGCTACCATTGCCGGCCACGCGTCTTCCGGAGCCGTCGCCATGATCACCGTCCATCACCTCAACCAGTCCCGTTCCCAGCGCGTGCTGTGGCTGCTGGAGGAATTGGCGCTGCCCTATCAGGTGGTCAAGTACCAGCGCGACCAGCAGACCATGCTGGCGCCGGCGGAACTGCGCGCGATCCATCCGCTGGGCAAGTCGCCGCTGCTGGTCGACGACGGCCACGTGCTGGCCGAATCCGGCGCGATCCTGGATTACCTGGTGGAGCGCTACGACACCGGGCGCGCGCTGTCGCCGTCGCCGCAGCCGCTAGAGGCGCCCGAGCGCCTGCGCTACCGCTACTGGATGCATTACGCCGAAGGCTCGGCGATGCCGCCGCTGCTGATGAGCCTGGTGTTCGGGCGCATCCGTTCGGCGAAGATGCCGTTCTTCGCGCGGCCGATCGCCCGCGCCATCGTCGACAAGGCGATGCACGGCTTCGTCGGCCCGCAGCTGACGCTGCACCTGGACTGGATGGAGCGGGAACTGGCGGCCACCGGTTGGTTCGCCGGCGACCGCTTCACCGCCGCCGACGTGCAGATGAGCTTCCCGGTCCAGGCCGCGGCCGCGCGCGCCGGCCTGCAGGCCTATCCGAACCTGGCCGGCTTCGTGCAGCGCATCGAGCAGCGTCCGGCCTACCAGCGCGCGCTGCAGCAGGGCGGGCCGTTCGAACTGCTCGGCAGCGGCAAGGCCGGCTAGGGCGCGTCCTTCATTCCAGGGCGGATCGCGGCGCGCGGCGGGGCGCTCGATACGCTGCGCCAGGTCGGTTCACGGCTGCGGCGTGCGCGGCTGACACTGGCGCACGAAGGCGATGCTGTCGGCCATGACCGGCAGCGCCGGATCCTCTTTGCGCAGTGCCAACGCCAGGCGCAGGTGGCCGACGCCGGGATAGATCTTCAGTTCGGCGGGCACGCCTGCGCGTTGCAAAGCCGCCTGCAGCGACTGGCTGTCGCGCGGTTCGACCACGCGGTCGTCGCCGCCGTGCAGCAGCAGCGCCGGCGGTTCGTCGCCATCGACGAAGGCGACCGGTTGCGAGCGCCGCTGCTGCGCCGGGTCGCGGCCGAACATGCCGATCAGGTCGGGATCGGTCAGCGGCAGGAAGTCGTAGGGACCGGCCAGGCCGACCAGACCGCAAAGCTGCCGCGGCGACACGCCCTGTGCCTGCAGCCAGCGGCCGTCGCTGGCCAGCAGCGCGGCCATGTGCGCGCCGGCGGAGTGGCCCATCAGCACCAGCCGCTGCGGGTCGCCGCTGTGCTCGGCGGCATGGCGCTGGCTCCAGGCCACGGCGGCGGCGGCGTCGTGCATGAAGCCGTCCAGGGTCACCTGCGGGTATTTGCGGTAATCCGGCACGATCGCGACCACGCCGTGCCGCGCCAGCGCTTCGCCGGCCCAGCGGTACTGCTGGCGGTTGCCGGTCTTCCAGGTACCACCGTGGAAGAACACCACCACCGGCGCGTCCTGGGCTGCGGCCGGGCGGTAGACGTCGAGCTTCAAGCCGTGGACTGCATCGAACACGATGCCGCGCTGCTCGCTCAGCCCGTGGCGCCCGGAGCCGGCGTTGAGGCCGGCGAAGAACACGCTGCTGCAGGCGGAGACCAGCAGCGAGGACAGCGCGACCAGCAGGTGGCGCGGCCAGCGCGGCGGCAACGGCGAACGTTCGGACATGGGCGGTACCTGCGGTAGAGGAGCGGGAGCATGCCGCACGCGCGTGTCGGCAACGAGTGCATGGTGTGGCGGTGCTGTAGGCAACTACGCGGGAGATGACGCTGCGGATGCGCTGTGTCGGCTGCAGGCGCGGCCTTGTGCACGCAACTCCGCGAGGCGCTTTCGCGCCAGACCCTCACCCCAACCCCTCTCCCGGCGGGAGAGGGGCTGTAAGCTGGCGAATATGCCGCCATTGCGCTTCGACAACCGTTTCACCGACGAATTGCCCGGCGATCCCGAGCACGGCCCGCGTCTGCGCGAGGTGCTGGGCGCGCTGTGGTCGCAGGTCGCGCCGACCCCGGTGGCCGCGCCACAGCTGCTGGCCCACTCGCGCGAGGTCGCGGCGATGCTGGGCTTCTCGGAAGCGGCGCGGCTGGCGCCGCAGTTCGCCGAGGTCTTCGCCGGCAACGCGCTGTACCCGGGCATGCGGCCGTACGCGGCGAACTACGGCGGCCACCAGTTCGGGCATTGGGCCGGGCAGCTTGGCGACGGCCGCGCGATCGCGCTGGGCGAGGCGCTGGGCGCGGACGGACGACGCTGGGAGCTGCAGCTCAAGGGCGCCGGGCGCACGCCGTATTCGCGCGGCGCCGATGGCCGCGCGGTGCTGCGCTCGTCGATCCGCGAATTCCTGTGCAGCGAAGCCATGCACCACCTTGGCGTGCCGACCACGCGCGCGCTGAGCCTGGTCGTCAGCGGCGAGCGCGTGCTGCGCGACATGTTCTACGATGGCCATCCGCGTGCCGAGCCAGGCGCGGTGGTGTGCCGGGTCGCGCCGTCGTTCGTGCGCTTCGGCAGTTTCGAACTGCCGGCCGCGCGCGGCGACACGGCCTTGCTGCGGCAACTGGCCGACTTCGTGATCGACCGTGACTTCCCCGAGCTGCGCACGTGCGGTGCGATCCGCTACGCCGACTGGTTCGGCGAGGTCTGCGCGCGCACCGCGGCGATGGTGGCGCAGTGGATGCGGGTCGGCTTCGTCCACGGGGTGATGAACACCGACAACATGTCGATCCTGGGGCTGACCATCGACTACGGCCCGTACGGCTGGATCGACGACTACGATCCGGACTGGACACCGAACACCACCGATGCGCAGGGTCGCCGCTACCGGTTTGGCACCCAGCCGCAGATCGCGTACTGGAATCTGACCCGGCTGGCGCAGGCGCTGGCGCCGCTGTTCGCCGATGCGGCACCGCTGCAGGCTGGACTGGCGCGTTTTCGCGAGACATACGCGAAGGCCGAACGCGACACCGCCGCCGCCAAGCTCGGCCTGGCCGAATGCGGCGCGGCCGACCTGGCGCTGATGCAGGACCTGCTGCAGTTGCTGCAGCAGGGCGAGGTGGACATGACCCTGTGGTTCCGCGGGCTGAGCGCGGCGCAGCTGCCGGCGCTGGCGGACCTGGCCGTGGCGTTCTACGACCCGGCCAAGCTGGCCGCGCAGGCGCCGGCCTTCGATGCCTGGCTTGCGCGCTATGCGCAACGGCTGCAGGCCGATCCGCTGCCGGCGGCCGCGCGCGCAGCGAGGATGCGCGCGGCCAACCCGCTTTACGTGTTGCGCAATTACCTGGCGCAGCAGGCGATCGAGCGTGCCGAGCAGGGCGACGCCGATGGCATCGCCGAATTGCTGGAGGTAATGCGCCGGCCCTACGACGAGCAGCCGGGACGCGAGGCGTTCGCGGCGCGGCGCCCGGACTGGGCGCGCGAACGCGCTGGTTGTTCGATGCTGTCGTGCAGTTCCTGACCAGGCGCGACGTGCTGTAGCAGGAGCTGCAGCCGCGACGCCTTGCCGGCAACGCGTCTGGGCTGAAACCCCGCCGTGAAAAGCGCGGCGCGGGCAGCGCAAGCGACGTGCAGGACGTCAGCGCGGCGCAGCTGCGCGATAGCGCCAGGCGGCAAGGAACGTGGCCACCACTTCCGCGGCCAGCGCCTGCTGGCTATCGCGATCCGGGGCCTGCCCGTTGAGCATCGCGCCGGGGTAGGCGTAGCCGATCGCCGCGCCGATGAAGGCGCTGGCTGCCAGCATGGGCGAGGCCACGCTGACGTCGCCGCGCGCATCCAGCCTCTGCAGCAGGTCGCTCAAGCGCTGGCGCAGGCGTCCGGTGCGGCGCTGGTGCATGGACTGCAGCAGGTCCGGCATCTGCGCGCTGGCCTGCACCAGCAGCCGATGCAGGCGCAGCGAGGACGGCGCATACAGGTGCGACTGCAGGGTCAGCGCGATCTGCTGCAGCGTGCGCGGCAGGTCCTGTGAGGCCGCATCGCCGATGTTCTCCAATTGCGCCTGCAGTTCCTCGTTCAGCACCTCGAACACCTGCATCAACAGGTCGGCCTTGCTGGAGAAATGGTTGTACAGGCTCTGCCGGGTGAGCCCGGCATGCAGCGCGATCTGCTCCAGCGAGACCTCCAGGCCGTGCTCCAGCAGCAGTTCGCGCGCGGCGCGCAACAACCGCGGCCGCGCCAGCGCCGGACGCCCGCGCTGGCGGCCGGCCGGCGCAACTACGCCGGTCTCGGCAGCCACCGCGACTGGGTGAGGCGGCGTCGTGCGGGCGATTGTGCGATCCTCCATGCTTATTTATTTGTCTTTAAGTAAATTAAATGATCCTCCCCCCAGCTTCCAGGATCAAGCGCATGTCCGCGCCTTTCGTCCAGCGTTCTCGCCGCACGCTGTTGTTGCTGGTGTGCGTCGCCCTCGTCACACTCGCCGGCTGCA
The DNA here is from genome assembly GCF_006838285.1 of Xanthomonas translucens pv. cerealis. NCBI lineage: Bacteria > Pseudomonadati > Pseudomonadota > Gammaproteobacteria > Lysobacterales > Lysobacteraceae > Xanthomonas > Xanthomonas cerealis. Next base: position 1,813,097 of record NZ_CP038228.1, on the reverse strand, counting down.
AGGGCGAGCGCACCGCGCCGCCGGCGCAGGCCAGGACCGTGGGGGTGGTGACGCTGCAGCCGCAAAGCGTGCCGCTCAGCGCCGAGCTGGCCGGGCGCACCGCCGCCTCCGAAGAGTCCGAAGTGCGCCCGCAGGTCGGCGGCATCCTGCGCAAGCGGCTGTTCGAGGAGGGCGCGATGGTGCGCGCCGGGCAGCCGTTGTTCCAGATCGAGCCGGTCTTGTACCAGGCCGCGGCCAACGAGGCGCAGGCCAACCTGGCCACCGCCGAGGCCACGCTGGCGACCGCCAAGCTGCGCGCCGAGCGCTATCGCGAACTGGGCAAGACCCGGCTGGCCGCGCAGCAGGACGTGGACGACGCCCAGGCCACCTACAAGGAAGCGCTGGCCAGCCGCGACGCCAACCGCGCCGCGCTGGACACTGCGCGTACCCAACTTCGCTTCGCCACGGTGGAGGCGCCGATCAGCGGCCGCATCGGCCGCGCGCGGGTGACCCCGGGCGCGCTGGTCACCGCCAGCCAGGCCGATGCGATCGCCAAGATCCAGCAGCTGGACCCGATGAACGTGGACATCACCCAGTCCGGCAGCCAGTTCCTGGCGCTGCGCCGCGCGATCGCCGCTGGCGGGGTGCAGCCGGCGACCGCCGAGGTGCGGCTGAAGCTGTCAGACGGCAGCGACTATCCGCTGCCGGGCACGCTGCAGTTCGCCGATATCGACGTGGAGGAAACCACCGGCAGCGTGACCCTGCGCGCGCGCTTCCCGAATCCCGACGCGCAGTTGCTGCCGGGCATGTACGTGCGCGCGATCGTCGGCCAGGGCATCCGCCAGCAGGCGCTGCTGGTCCCGCAGGCGGCGGTGGACCGTACGCCGCGCGGCGACGCGCAGGCCTGGGTGGTGGGCGCCGACAACATCGTGCGCCAGCGCCAGTTCACCACGCTGCGCGCGGTCGGCGACCGCTGGCTGGTGGGCGACGGGCTCAAGCCCGGCGAGCGGGTGGTGGTGGAGGGCCGGCAGGGACTGAGCGACGGCGCCAAGGTCACCGTCAAGCCGGCCGCCGCTGGCGCCGGCAAAGGCTGAGCCGGCATGCTCGCGCGCTTCTTCATCGCCCGCCCGATCTTCGCCTGGGTGCTGGCGATCTGCATCATGGCCGCCGGCACCATCGCCGTGGTCACCCTGCCGGTGGAGCAGTATCCGGACATCGCCCCGCCCGGGGTCAACGTCACCGCCACCTACAACGGCGCCTCGGCGCAGACGGTGGAGGACAGCGTCACCCAGGTGATCGAGCAGCAGATCAAGGGCATCGACCACCTGCTGTACTTCTCCTCGACCAGTTCCTCGTCCGGGCAGGCGCGGATCAGCATCACCTTCGACCAGGCCGCCAATCCCGACATCGCCCAGGTGCAGGTGCAGAACGCGGTCAACCAGGCGCTCAACCGCCTGCCGCAGGAAGTGCAGCAGCAGGGCGTGACCGTGGCCAAGTCGCAGGGCGACAGCCTGATGGCGGTGGCGCTGTACGACAGCACCGACCGGCTGGACAACGTCGACATCTCCGACTATCTGGTCAGCACCCTGCAGGATCCGATCAGCCGCATCAACGGCGTCGGCGAGATCAACGTGTTTGGCGCGCAGTACGCGATGCGCGTGTGGCTGGACCCGCACAAGCTCAACGCCTACAAGCTGATGCCCGGCGACGTGCGCAGTGCGATCGAGGCGCAGAACACCCAGGTCACCGCCGGCGAACTGGGCGCGCTGCCGACCGGCGCCGAGCAGGCGCTCAACGCCACGGTCACCGCGCAGTCGCGGCTGCGGACCGCGGAGCAGTTCCGCGCCATCATCCTGGCCACCCAGGCCGACGGCTCCAGCGTGCACCTGGGCGACGTGGCGCGGGTGGAGATCGGCGCGGAGAACTACCAGAACAGCGCCACGCTCAACGGCCATCCGGCGTCCGGCTTCTCGGTGACGCTGTCCTCCGGCGCCAACGCGGTGGCCACCTCCGATGCGGTGCGTGCCGCCATCGAGCGGCTCAAGCCGACCTTCCCGCCGGGCATGGAAGTGGCCTATCCGCGCGACAGCACGCCGTTCGTGCGGGTCTCGATCGAGGGCGTGGTGCACACCCTGATCGAGGCGATCGTGCTGGTGGTGGTGGTGATGTTCCTGTTCCTGCAGAACGGCCGCGCCACGCTGATCCCGGCGATCACCGTGCCGGTGGTGCTGCTGGGCACGTTCGGCATCCTCGCCGCAGCCGGCTTCACCATCAACACGCTGACCCTGTTCGCGATGGTGCTGGCGATCGGCTTGCTGGTGGACGATGCGATCGTGGTGGTGGAGAACGTCGAGCGGATCATGCACGAGCAGCATCTGCCGCCGCGCGAGGCGACCCAGCAATCGATGGGCGAGATCACCGGCGCGCTGATCGGCATCACCGTGGTGCTGGGCGCGGTGTTCCTGCCGATGGCGTTCTTCGGCGGCTCCACCGGCATCATCTACCGCCAGTTCTCGATCACCATCGCCTCGGCGATGGCGCTGTCGGCGCTGGTCGCGCTGACCCTGACCCCGGCGCTGTGCGCGACCCTGCTCAAGCCGGTGGAAAAGGAGCGCCAGCTCGGACGCTTCTTCCGCTGGTTCAACCGCGGCGTGGAGCGCAGCCAGCAGGCCTACCAGCGCCGGCTCGGCACGCTGCTGCGGCAGCCGCGGCGCTGGATGGCGCTGTGTGTGCTGATCGTGCTGGCGATGGCGGCGCTGTACGCGCGCATGCCGACCGGCTTTCTGCCGGTGGAGGACCAGGGCCAGGTGCAGATCCAGTTCACCACGCCCGAAGGCACGCCGCTGGCCAGGACCGAGGCGCTGGGCCGGCGCATCAACGATTACTTCCTGGCCCACGAGAAGCACAACATCACCGCAGTGTTCATGGTGATCGGCCGCAACAACGCCGGCACCGGGCAGAACGCCGGCCAAGCCTTCGTCGCGCTGCGGCCATGGGGCGAGCGCAACCGCGACAACACCGCGCAGGCGATCATCGACCGCGCCAATGCGTATTTCCGCGGCACCGCCGACGCCAAGATCAGCGTGCTGTCGCCGCCGGCGGTGCGCGGCCTGGGCCAGTCCAGCGGTTTCGAACTGTGGATCCGCGACAGCGACGGCGCCGGCCGCGCGGCCCTGCTCAAGGCGCAGCAGCAGGTGCTGCAGGACGCCGGCGACGATCCGCAGCTGACCGCGGTGCGGCTCAACGGCCTGGGCGACAAGGCGCAGTTGCAGGTGGACATCGACCAGGCCCAGGCCAGTGCGCTGGGCCTGGCGCAGGGCGACATCAACGGCACCTTGTCCACCGCCTGGGGCGGCAGCTACGTCAACGATTTCGTCGATCGCGGCCGGGTCAAGCGCGTCTATGTGCAGGGCGATGCGCCGTACCGTTCGCTGCCGGAAGACATCGGCCAGTGGTATGTGCGCGGCAAGGACGGTCAGATGGCGCCGTTCGCCAGCTTCGCCAGCACCCACTGGACCCGCGGGCCGCAGTTGCAGCAGCGCTTCAATGGCCTGCCGGCGGCGCAGATCCAGGGTGGCGCGGCGGCCGACAGCAGTTCCGGCGAGGCGATGCAGCGGATGCAGGGGTTGGTCGCCAAGCAGAAGGGCTTCGGCCTGCAGTGGAGCGGCCTGTCCTACCAGGAGCAGCTGTCGAGCAACCAGACGCTGTGGCTGTACACCGCCTCGATCCTGTTCATTTTCTTGTGCCTGGCGGCGCTGTACGAGAGCTGGTCGATCCCGCTGGCAGTGCTGCTGGTGATTCCGCTGGGCGTGCTCGGCACGGTGGTCGCGACCACCCTGGCCGGCTTCGTCAACGACATCTACTTCCAGGTCGGCCTGCTGACCACGATCGGCCTGTCGGCGAAGAACGCGATCCTGATCGTCGAGTTCGCCGAGGCCGAGCAGCGCGCCGGGCGGCCGTTGCTGGAAGCGGCGCTGGAAGGCGCGCGGCTGCGCCTGCGGCCGATCGTGATGACCTCGCTGGCGTTCGTCGCCGGCGTGCTGCCTTTGGCGCTGTCCACCGGCGCCGGCGCGGCCAGCCGCCGCGAGATCGGCGTCAGCGTGATCGGCGGCATGCTCTCGGGCACGCTGCTGGCGGTGCTGCTGGTGCCGTTGTTCTTTGTGCTGGTGCGGCGCCTGCTGCATGGCCGGGCGGCGGACGCGCAGGCCGGGTAGGTGGCAGATGGGCAATGCGGTGCTGCTGCACGGCCCCACATTGCGCCTAAAATGGGCGCTTCCCCACGCTGCGATGTGCCGATGAACGATTCCTCCTGTTGCGGCGCGCCCAGCGACGCACCGGCCCACTGGTCCGGCCGCATCCGCGACATCGCCGATTTCCCGACGCCGGGCATCGTGTTCAAGGACATCACCCCGCTGCTGGCCGACGGCCCCGATTTCGCCTCGGCGCTGGACGAAATGGCCCGTCCCTGGCGCACCACGCCGCTGGACGCGGTGCTGGGTATCGAGTCGCGCGGCTTCATCCTGGGCGCGGCGCTGGCGCACGAACTGCGCACCGGTTTCGTGCCGATCCGCAAGCCGGGCAAGCTGCCGGGCAGGACGGTGACCCAGGACTACACGCTGGAATACGGCAGCGACCGCATCGAAATGCACGCCGATGCGCTGCCGGCCGGCGCCCGGGTGCTGATCGTCGATGATGTGCTCGCCACCGGCGGCACCTTGCGCGCGGCGCTGGCGCTGGCGCGGCAACTGCAGCTGGAGATCGTTGGTGCGGTGGTGCTGGTCGAGTTGCAGGCGCTGCAGGGGCGCGAGCGCTGGAGCGAGGACGTGCCGCTGTTGGCGACGCTGACCTATTGAAGGCGACGCGGTGCAGGGCGCCGTCGCGCGCGGCCGCCAGCGGACCGCGGCGGCCGTGGTCGCGGCGCGGCCTTGTGCGCCAGCGCGGTCACAGCTTGCTGACCCGGAACCGGCGGCCCTTGATTTTGCCCGCCTGCAGCTGTCCCAGCGCCCGGTCGGCGTGCTCGCGGGCGATGGCGACGTAGGAGCGGGTGGCATAGATCGCGATCTTGCCGATCGCCGCGCCGGACAGCCCGGCGTCGCCGGTCAGCGCGCCGAGGATGTCGCCGGCGCGCAACTTGTCGGTCTTGCCGCCGTCGATGCGCAGCGTGACCATTGCCGCCTGGGGCAATTGCGCCGGGCGCGCGGTGGCCAGCGGCGCGCGCGACCAACGCAGCGCCTGACCTTGTTCGGCTTCCAGCGCCTGCGCACGCGCCAGCTCGCGCGGCGCCACCAGGCTCAGCGCCAGGCCGCGCTTGCCGGCGCGCGCGGTGCGGCCGATGCGGTGGCGGTAGGTTTCGGTATCGGTCGGCAGTTCGTAGTTGAGCACTGCCGCCAGGTCTTCCACGTCCAACCCGCGCGCGGCCACGTCGCTGGCGACCAGCACGTTGCAGCTGCGGTTGACGAAGCGCACCAGCACCTCGTCGCGGTCGCGCTGTTCCATGTCGCCATGCAGCGCCAGCGCCGAGAAGCCGAATTGCTGCAGTGAGCCAGCCACTTCGTCGACCTCCTTGCGAGTGTTGCAGAACACCACGCTGGATTCGGGAGTGAAACGCAGTAGCAGCCCGGCCACGGCTTTCTGCCGGTAGCTCGGATCGACTTCGAAGAACTGCTGCTCGATCTCCGGCGCGTTGTCGGCGCCTTCGATGGTGACCTCGACCGGTTCCTGCAGCAGCTCGCGTGCCAGGGTGCGGATCGCCTCGGGGAAGGTGGCCGAGAACAGCAGGCTCTGGCGGTGCTTGTCGCAGCGGCTGGCGATCTCGCGGATCGGTTCCTCGAAGCCCATGTCGAGCATGCGGTCGCCCTCGTCCAGCACCAGCGTGCGCACTCCGCCCAGGTGCAGCGCACGCTTGCGCGCCAGTTCCTGGATGCGCCCGGGCGTGCCGACCACCACCTGCGGGTCGTGCGCCTCCAGCGAGGCCAGCTGCGGGCCGAGCGGCATGCCGCCGGTCAGCACCACCAGCTTCATGTTGGGAATGCCGGTGGCCAGCTTGCGCAGCTGCTTGCCGACCTGGTCGGCCAGTTCGCGGGTCGGGCACAGCACCAGCGCCTGCGCGCGGGTCAGTGCCGGGTCCAGCCTGTGCAGCAGGCCCAGGCCGAACGCGGCTGTCTTGCCGCTGCCGGTGGGCGCCTGCACGATGACGTCGCTGCCGGCCAGGATCGGCGGCAGGCTCTGCGCCTGCACCGGGGTCATGGTGGTGTAGCCGAGCGCGTCGATGCCCGGCGCCAGCGCCGGGGAGAGGGACAGGGTGTCGAAATCGTTCATGGCGCATTTTAGCCGGGACCGGGGACCTGGGACTGGGGACTCGGCAAATCCAGAGCAATGCGCGGCGCCAACCGCGGCTGTCTGCGCGCTTGGTCCCGAGTCCCGAGTCCCGAGTCCCGTACAATTCCCCCCATGCCTCTTATCACCCTACAGAACGTCGACTACAGCGTCGGCGGCCCCTTGTTGCTGGAAAAGACCGAACTGTCGATCGAGCCGGGCGAGCGTATCGCCCTGATCGGCCGCAACGGCGCCGGCAAATCGACCTTGATGAAACTGATCGCCGGCGAGCTCAAGCCCGATGATGGCGAGATCCGCGTCCAGCAGGGCGTGCGTATCGCGCGGCTGGAGCAGGAGGTGCCGCACGGCGCCGCCGGCAGCGTGTTCGACGTGGTCGCCGATGGCCTGGGCGAGCTCGGCCACTGGCTGGCCGAGTTCCACCGGCTCAGCCATGCCGCCGAGTTCGACGGCGATGCGCTGGGCGCGGTGCAGTCCAAGATCGACGGCGCCAACGGCTGGGCGCTGGACCAGCGGGTCAACGAGACCCTGACCCGGCTCGACCTGGACGGCGACGCGGAGTTCGCGCGGCTGTCCGGCGGCATGAAGCGGCGCGTGCTGCTGGCGCGCGCGCTGGTCTCGGCGCCGGACCTGCTGCTGCTGGACGAGCCGACCAACCACCTGGACATCGAGGCGATCGACTGGCTGGAACTGTTCCTGAAAGGCTGGAACGGCAGCGTGGTGTTCGTCACCCACGACCGGCGCTTCCTGCGCGCCCTGGCCACCCGCATCGTCGAGATCGACCGCGGCCAGGTCACCAGCTGGCCCGGCGACTGGGCCAACTACGAGCGCCGCCGCGAGGAACGGCTCAACGCGCAGGCGCAGGAGAACGCGCGCTTCGACAAGATGCTGGCGCAGGAAGAAGTGTGGATCCGCCAGGGCATCAAGGCGCGTCGCACCCGCGACGAAGGCCGCGTGCGGCGCCTGGAATCGATGCGCAACGAGCGTACCCAGCGCCGCGAGCTCGGCGGCAACGTGCGCATGGAGGCGGCGCAGGGCGAGTCCTCGGGCAAGAAGGTGATCGAGGCCAGGGAGCTGAGCTTCGCGTTCGGTGCGCGGACCATGGTGCGCGATTTCTCCAGCACCATCCTGCGCGGCGACCGCATCGGCCTGATCGGCCCCAACGGCAGCGGCAAGACCACGCTGCTGAAGCTGCTGCTGGGCGAGCTGACCCCGGGCAGCGGCGAGGTGCGCACCGGCACCAACCTGCAGGTGGCCTATTTCGACCAGTACCGCGCCACCTTGCGTGAGGACTGGAGCGCGATCGAGAACGTCGCCGAGGGCCGCGACTTCATCGAGGTCAACGGCAAGCGTAAGCACGTGCACGGCTATCTGCAGGATTTCCTGTTCACCCCGGAACGCGCGCGCGCGCCGATCACCCGCCTGTCCGGCGGCGAGCGCAACCGCCTGCTGCTGGCGCGGTTGTTCGCGCAGCCGTCGAACCTGCTGGTGATGGACGAACCGACCAACGACCTGGACGTGGAGACGCTGGAGCTGCTGGAAGAGTTGCTCGGCGACTACACCGGCACCTTGCTGCTGGTTAGCCACGACCGCGACTTCATCGACAACGTGGTGACCTCGACCATGGTGATGGAAGGCGACGGCCGCATCGGCGAGTACGTCGGCGGCTATAGCGACTGGGTGCGGCAGCGCGCCGCGCCGCCGGCCAGCGCGATGGCGGTGGCCAAGGCCTCGGCCACTGCGGCTGCCACTGCACCGGTTGCTGCTTCCGCCGCGGCGCCGCCCGCCAAGCGCAAGCTCAGCTACAAGGATGCGCGCGAGCTGGAGCAGTTGCCGGCGCGGATCGAGACCCTGGAGCAGCAGGTCGCGGCCTTGACCGCGGCGATGACCGAGTCGTCGTTCTACCAGCGCGATGCGGCGGCGGTGACCGCGCATACGCAGGCACTGACCCAGGCGCAGGCCGAGCTGGACGCGGCCTATGCGCGCTGGAGCGAGCTGGACGCGTAGCGGCGCTGGTTGGCGCGGCGTTCTCTGCTTACGGGCGCTCGCCATCGGACGGCTGCGCGCAATGTAGGAGGGACTTCCGTCTCGACAGCATCCGAAGCCGGAAAGTCCAGCGCTTCGCTCGTCGCGACTGAAGTCGCTCCCACAGGGAGATCGCGGCGAGGCGGCTGGGTGCACTGTGGGAGGGACTTCAGTCCCGACGCGCTCCGGTTGCAGCGACTTCGCCGCTTCGTTCGTCGCGACTGAAGCCACTCCTACAAAGTCTCGCGACCAGCGTGCTGGGTGCACTGTAGGAGGGGCTTCAGTCCCGACGCGGTCCGGTTGCGGCGACTCCGCCGTTTGGTTCGTTGCGGCTGATGGCCGCAAGCCACTTGGAGCCGCTTCTGCGGATAACAACGTCATATCGAAGAGCGCCAGCCGCACGACTGCGCAGCCGGCGCTTCGCTCAGCGCGAAGCGGCTTCCTCTTCGTCGTCGTCATCCAGGTCATCGGCCTGGCTGGTTCGCTCGTCGGGTTCGACCTCGTCGCCGGTCAGCAGGCCGACGAAGGCGACGAAGGCGATGCCGTCCTGCGCCCATTCCTTGGCCACGTCGTCGAGCAGTTCCAGCAGCACGTCGAAATCCTTCTTCGCCACTGATTGCAGTTCGGCCGCGTCTTCCAGTAGCAGCGCATAGCCGCCCTTGGCCGGCAGCCACGACAGGTCGCGCAGGCCGTCCATCAATGCATCCCAGTTGCGGCCGAAGCCGATCGGGAAGTCCAGCTGCGCGGCCAGCCGCATCAGCAGCATCGGCTTGCTGCTGCAGCCGCGCAGGTCGATCCGGCACAGCCGCAGGCCGGCGTCGCGGCCGAGGGCGGCGATGCTGTCCAGGTCGCTGTTGGCGACGCGGTAGACGCCGGAGGCGGCCGGCTCGGCCAGGTTGAGCGAAAAATTGAAAGTATTCATGGCGACGGCCTCCCGGAGGCGATGCTGAAACTGCGGAAACTGGCGTAGTGGTCGTCGCTGTAGTACCAGACGTCCGGCGGGTCGCCGCCGGTGACGATGCGCCGCGTCCCGCGGTGCTCCAGCCCCGGCGTGTCGACGGTGTATTCGCGATAGTAGCCGCGCGGGCGTGACGGCAGCCGGTTTTCGCGGTTGCCGAACACGCTGCCGTCCTGGCGGTGCGGGAACGGACCGCCACGCTGGATCAGCGTGATGGTGGCGCGCGCTTCGGGCGGCAGGAACGGCGGCAGCGTGGCGTCCGCGTTCGCGGCCGGCGTGGCCGGTGCCGGTGTAGGCGCCGGCAACGGCGCAGGATGAGTGAGCGCGGGGGCGAACTGCGGATGCGGCGGCTGCTGCAAGGCGCGGATGCCCCACAGCCCGGCGGCGAGCAGCGCGATCGCGACGATCAGTAACACGGGCTTGCGCATCGGGGGAAGCTCCAGCGAGAACGGCGGACGCCGCGTTCTGGTGCAGCGGCGGCACAGTATGGGCGAGTGCGGCTGTTCGTGCTCTTAACCAGGCGCCAGCAACGCTGGCCTGGCATCGCAGCGGCGCTGCCGATGCCGCTGCAACACGCGATTCACATTCGACTAACCGGTGGCTGGCGCATCGTAGCCGCCGATCCGCGGCGTCGGCCGACACGGCCGCTGCGCGATGGGACGATGTTTCCGCAACGCCGGTCTTGGTATGGTCGCCGGTCGTCCCTACCATTCATCACGCAACGTCCGTCCTTCCGGCGGGCGAAAGTCCAGGAGAACTGCATGGCCTACACCCTCCCCAAGCTGCCCTACGCCTACGACGCGCTGGAACCGCACATCGATGCGCAGACGATGGAAATCCATCACACCAAGCATCACCAGACCTACATCAACAACGTCAACGCCGCGCTGGAAGGCACCGAGTACGCCGACCTGCCGGTCGAGGCGCTGGTGTCCAAGCTGAAGTCGCTGCCGGAGAACTTGCAGGGTCCGGTGCGCAACAACGGCGGCGGCCACGCCAACCATTCGCTGTTCTGGACGGTGATGGCGCCCAACGCCGGCGGCACCCCGGTCGGCGAGGTCGCCAAGGCGATCGACAGCCAACTGGGCGGTTTCGACAAGTTCAAGGACGCCTTCACCAAGGCCGCGCTGACCCGCTTCGGCAGCGGCTGGGCGTGGCTGAGCGTGACCCCGGACAAGAAGATCGTGGTCGAAAGCACCGCCAACCAGGACAGCCCGCTGTTCGAGGGCAATACCCCGATCCTGGGCCTGGACGTGTGGGAACACGCGTACTACCTGAAGTACCAGAACCGCCGCCCGGACTACATCGGCGCGTTCTTCAACGTGGTGGACTGGAACGAAGTCGAGCGCCGCTACCACGCCGCGATCGCCTGATCGCAGCGGCGTCGCCGTCGCACCGAAGGCCGGGCTTGCCCGGCCTTTGTTTTTGCGCAGAGATGCATGCCGTCGGCAGGCGCGGGGTCAGCGCGGCGGCGGCGGCGCCTCGATCGGCAGCGGATCCAGCGGCTGCAGCGCCACCAGCAGGCCGCGTGGGTCGGCGCCGCGCGCGGCGCCCGGGGTGCGCGGCAGCAGCCGCGCGCTGCGTAGCGGACGGAAGCGGTCGCGTTCGAAGAACACATGGTCGGCCTGCGCGGCCAGCGCGAACAGGTGCGGATCCAGGCCGTTGCGCGGGGTGTCGTTGCGTGTGCCGCGCAGGCGCGCATCGCTGTCGCCGAAGCGCGCGGCCAGCGGCGCCAGCTCCGGCGCGTCGGCGGCGGCGAAGAAACCGCCAGCCAGCAGCGAGGGCACGCCCTCGGCGGTGGCGTCGATCCACGCCATCAGGTCGTCGGCCTGCTCGCGGCGGCTGGCGCCGCCATCGCGTTCGGCATGCAGGCGGGTGAAGTACAGGTTCACCGGCTGTCCGTGCAGGTCCACGCGCACCAGCCCGGCCACGCTGTGGTCCTCGAACGGATGCAATAAGGTTTCCGCTTCCTCCAGTACCGGCAGCCGGGTCAGCAGCGCGTTGCCGCGGCGTTGCGGCCGGCTCGGCGGATCGGCGCTGATGAAATGGCAGTGGTAGCCGAGCTGTGCGGCCAGCCATTGCGCCTGGTTCGGCAATGCCGTGGTCTGCAGCACCTCCTGCAGCGCGATCGCATCGGGTTGCAGCCGTTGCAGCGTCTCGACGATACGCACGCGGCGCGCCGGCCAGTCGTTGCGGTCCTGCTCGAGATTGAGGCTGACCACGCTGAGCGTGGCGGTTGGGGTGGGCGGCGGCGCAGGCAAACCGGCGGGCAGCGCTTGCGCGCCCGCATGCGCGGCCAGGGCCAGCAGCAGCCAGCCGAGTCGATGCCGTCGTCGTGGATTCCCGGTCATGCGTCGGATGCTAGAGCGTGCGGCTGCAGCGCCGCGTGTACGCAGACACGCGGCGCTGCAGTTCCTAATGCGGCAGCACGCTCTCTTGTAGACGCAGCGGCGCGCGGGCCGCGGCCTGGGTCGCCGAGCGGCCCAGCACCAGCTCGTAGTCGCCCGCGGCGATGCGCCACTGGCGCTGCGTCGTGTCGTAGTCGGCCAGGGTCTTGGGTTCGGCGACGATGCTGACGCGGCGGGTCTCGCCGGGCTTGAGCGTGAGCTTGTCCCAGCCGACCAGGCGGATCGGCGTGTGGTGGCCCTGCGGCAGGCGCAGGTACAGCTGCGGCACGTCGGCGCCTTCGCGTTCGCCGCTGTTGCGCACGTCGAAGCTGGCGATCACGCCGCTGCCGTCCACCTGCACGCTCAGGTTGGCGTAGTCGAAGCGGGTGTAGGACAGGCCGTGGCCGAACGCGTACAGCGGCTCCAGGCCGCGCGCGGCGAACCAGCGGTAGCCGACGTTGGCGCCCTCGATGTCGTAGTCGACATTGCTGCCTGCCGGTTGCGCCGGTTTGAAGCCCAGCCCCGGGATCGACGGCCGCGGCAGCTGCGCCACGTCGCGCAGCCAGGTCACCGGCAGGCGCCCGGACGGATTGACGTCGCCCAGCAACAGCCGCGCCAGCGCTTCGCCGCCACGGATGCCCGGGTACCAGGCTTCCAGCACCGCCGGCACTTGCTGCAGCCACGGCATCGCCACCGGGCCGTTGGTTTCCAGCACCACCACCGTGCGCGGGTTGGCCTTGGCCATCGCCGCGATCAGCGCGTCCTGCTTGCCGGGCAGTGTGATGTCGGGCAGGTCCACCGATTCGGCCGACCATTGCGTGGCGAATACGATCACCGCCTCGGCGCCACGCGCGAGCCTGGCCGCGGCGGCCACATTGTCGCCGCTGGCATAGTCGATCTGCGCCTCCGGCAGGGCCTTGCGCAGCGCTTGCAGCGGCGAGGACGGATGGAACATCACCGGGCCCGGCCAGGTGGTCGGGGCCAGCCCCGGCACCGCGTTGGCGCCGTTGACGGTGAAGCCGACCATCGACGAGCCGCCGCCGCCGATCACGCCCTTGTCGGCATGCCCGCCGATCACCGCGATGCGCCGCAGCGTGCGCGGCAACGGCAGCGTGTCGCGCTCGTTGCGCAGCAGCACCGTGCCTTCCTCGACCACTTTCTGCACCGCGTCGCCGCCGGCGCTATCGTTGATCGGCTGCCGCTGCGGCGGATGGTCGAAGCTGCCGGTGGCGATGAACGCGCGCAGGATGCGCCGCACCATGTCGTCCAGCCGCGCCTGCGGCACCGTGCCGCCGGCCACCGCCAGGCGCAGCGGTTGGTCGAAGTACACCGCCTTGTCGAACACTTCGCCGGCCGATTGCTGGTCCAGCCCGGCCAGCGCCGCCTTGGAGCCGCTGTGCACGCCGCCCCAGTCGGACATCACGTAGCCGGGGAATTTCCATTCCTGCTTCAGCACCTGGTTGAGCAGGTAGTCGTGCTCGCAGCCGTAGATCCCGTTGATGCGGTTGTAGGAACACATCACCGAGCCGGGCTCGCCGATCTGCAGCGCCAGCTCGAACGCCAGCAGGTCCGATTCGTGCATGGCCTGCGCGCCGATGTCGGCGCTGTGGGTGTTGCGCCCGGTCTCCAGGTCGTTCATCGCGAAGTGCTTCATCGTCGACACCACGTGCTGGCTCTGCACGCCGCGGATCGACTCGCCGACCATCACCCCGGCCAGCAGCGGATCTTCGCCGGCGTACTCGAAGTTGCGGCCGTTGCGCGGATCGCGCTGCAGGTTGACGCTGCCGGCCAGCAGCACGTTGAAGCCCTGCTGCCAGGCTTCGCGGCCCATCGTCGCGCCGCCGGCGTACGCCAGTTCGCGGTTCCAGGTGGCGGCGGTGGCCGGGCCGGACGGCAGCGCGGTGGCGTGGTCGCCGCGGCGCACGTTGCCCGGATTGGTCACGCCGACGCCGGCATCGGCCAGCTGTTGCGCGGCGATGCCCAGGCGTTCTATCGCCGGCACGAAGCCGGCCGAGCCGAGCGCGCCGGGCGGCAGCGGGCCGCCGTCCTTGCCCAGGCCGAAGTAGCTGTGCAGCAGCTGGAATTTCTCGTCCTGGGTCATCGCCTGCACCAGCAACGCGGCGCGGCGGTCCGGCGCCAGCGCGCGGTCGGCCCACGGGCGCTGCGCATCGGCGCTGGCGCTGGGCGCCAGGCGCAAGGTGCTGACCAGGCCGAAATGGTCCGAGGCCCACACGCCGTTGGCATCGGGCGTCTGGAACAGGATGCGGCTGCTCACCGGTTCGAAGCGCGCGCGCTGGAAGAACACGTGGTCGATGCGCTTGGGCGGATTGAACGTCGGATTCAAGGTGCTGTCGGCGCGGCGGTCCTTGGCGCCGTGCAGGCTGCCGTAGCTGTCGTCGAAGCCGGCGCGCAGCGCGGCCAGCTCCGGCGCATCGGCGCTGGCGTTGAAGTCGCCGGCCAGCAGCGACGGCGCGCCGTCGGCGGTCTTCTCGACCCAGGCCAGCAGGTCCTGCAGCTGGCGTTCGCGCAGCGCACCACCGGCTTGCGTCCAGTGCAGGTGGGTGACATAGAGATTGACCGCGCGGCCGTCCACGTCCAGGCGCAGGCGCCCGGCCGTGCGGCTGTCGTCGAGCGGGTTCAGGCGGATCTGTTCGCGTGCCAGGATCGGGCGCCGGGTCAGCAGCGCGTTGCCGTAGCGCTGCGCGGCGCCGGGCAGATCGACGCTGGTGAAGTACCACGCGTAGCCGAGCTGCTCGGCCAGCCACTGCGCCTGGTTGGGCAGGGTGTCGTGCTGCAGCACTTCTTCCAGCGCGATCGCATCCGGGTGCAGTTCGCGCAGGGTCTGCACGATCTGGTTGCGCCGCTTCGGCCAGTCGAGCTTGTCGTGGTGGAGGTTCAGCGTGACCACGCTGAGCGTCGGGGTGTCCTTGGGGGTCGCGGGCGCAGGCGCGGCGAAGGCCGGCCAGGCCAGCGCGAGCGCCAGGCAAAGGAGTCCTGAAAACGTTTTCATGGCAGGGCGTGAAGCCTCTCCGGCAGCAGAAGGGAAAGTCGCATCGGGGAGTGGGGGAGGGTGAAGCGGGGGAAGCGAACAGCCGGGTGCGGCGCTAGGACGGCGCTTCGTCGCTACGCATCACCGGATACAGCCGGTACTGCGTGTCCCAGGAGGAATGGCGGCGGTAGAAGAATTCCAGCCGCGCGTGCGGATCCTTGGCGAAGTCGGCGTCGTGCTCGAGCTTGGCCTCGAACTCGGCCTGCAGCGCCGGGTCGCTGGCCAGCATCTGCCGCGCTACGTCCTCGGCGACGTAGTCTTCCATGTATTCGGCGCGTTCGAAGGCGCTGTTGAATTCGCCCCATTGCAGCAGCGAGTCCGGCGCCTGCGGTTCCAGCAACGCCATCAGCAGCCGCGCCTTGGGCTGGGCGATCGGCACGAACAAGGCACCGGCGCCGATGGCGCGCGTTTCCGGTGTCCAGGCGCCCTGCACGCTGAGCCGCTGGTGGCCTTCGGAGGAACGCACGGCGAAGCTGGCGTCGTCGGCATGGAACGTCTGCACCGGCAGCGTGGCGGCGCGTTCCAGGGTGCGGAAGGCGATGCCGTGCTGGCGCAATTTGGCGGCGACCCGCGCGGCCTGCGCGGCCGGCACCAGATAGCCGGCGCGCGGCGCCACGACTTCGACGCTGGGCACGATGTGATCGCGCAGCGATACCCGCCATATCTGCGGGGTGCGCTCGTCGTAGCGGGTCATCAGCGCGCCGGACACCGGCGACAGCGTGCGGGTATAGGCGTAGCCGCGGAACTCCACCAGCCGTGACTGCTCGGTGGTGCGATAGTCCAGCGTTACCGTCTTCCCACCCAGTTGCTGCGCGCGCGCGTCGGCGGCCAGCGTGTCGGCGCGCCAGCGGCTGCCGTTGCGCGCCACCTGCTGCAGCACCGAGACGATGGTGTTGCGGGTGATCCGCACGCGCTGCGGATACGGCTTCCACGAATGCGTTTCCACCAGCATGCCGAAGCGGTTGCGTAGCTGGAAATAGCCATGCGAGAAGCGCGGCGTGGCCACGTTGTCCTCGAAGCCGGACGCCGGGTCGTCGTTGACCACGAACGAGGGGTAGTAGGGCAGCGGCAGCGAGCCCTGCCGCTTCAGGTCGGCGAGTACGCCGTCGCGCAGGCGCAGGCCGTCGCCGCGCAGCGCGGCGTCGCCGGCATGCAGCGGTTCCACCTGCACCGACACGTCGTGTTCGAACTGCGCGCCGTCGGTGACGTGCAGGTCCACGTACAGCAGCGGATCCCACTGGTCGACCAGGCGCAGCATCGCCTGCATCTCCGGCGCGTCGGCCTTGACGTAGTCGCGGTTGAGGTTGAGGTTCTGCGCGGTGGTGCGCCAGCCCATCTGCTCCGGGCCGCGCTGGTTGGGCCGGTTCCAGGCGCCGAAGCGCTCGTGGCCATCGACGTTGAACACCGGCACGAACAGCCACACCTGCTTGTCCAGCGCGCCGCGCGCGGCCTCACCGTCGAGCAGCTGGCGCAGCGCCAGGAAGCCGGCGTCCTTGCCGTCGATCTCGCCGGCGTGGATGCCGCCCTGGATCAGCACCACCGGCAGCTTGCGCGCCTGCGCGGCGGCCGCATCCAGCGCGCCGGAGGTGGACACCGCCAGCGCCTGCATCGGCCGGCCTTCGGGCGTGGTGCCGAAGGCGAAGCAGCGCACTGCCTGCGGATAGCGCTGCGCGAACGCGTCGCACAATGCGATGGTCTCCGCATAGCGGCCGGTACGCGCGTAACCGCTGCGTTCGGCCTGCGTGGACAGGCCCGCCTCGCTGGCCAGCAATGGCATGCTGCACAGCAGCATCGACAGCAGAAAGGGGACCAGCCAGGGTCGGATCATTGCGGCACCGTCGCGCGATAGGCGCCCATGATGCGTGCAGCGCGCCGATTGCGAAAGCACCCGCATTTCGCCGCGCGCGTGTCGCGGCTGGTTCGATTCGTCCGGAACGATCGGGTAACCTTCTGAAAACTTTGCCTGGACCACTGCCTGTGACGCGCGATCGAGCGATGAGGAATCCTGGATGAGCACGGCCGGCGCGCGGATGCCGCGGCAGATCCCCCACATCATCGGCAACGAAGCCTGCGAGCGTTTCAGCTTCTACGGCATGCGCAACATCCTGGTGCAGTTCCTGATCACCTCGTTGTTGCTGCAGGAAGTGACCGCGCCCGGCCGCGAGGCGGAGGCCAAGCACATCATGCATAGCTTCATGGTCGGCGTGTATTTCTTCCCGCTGCTCGGCGGCTGGCTGGCCGACCGCTTCTTCGGCAAGTACAGCACCATCCTGTGGTTCAGCCTGATCTATTGCGCTGGCCATGCCTGCCTGGCGCTGTTCGAGGGCAGCCGCGAAGGGTTCTTGGTCGGCCTGGGGCTGATCGCGCTGGGCGCCGGCGGAATCAAGCCGCTGGTGGCCTCGTTCATGGGCGACCAGTTCGACCAATCCAACAAGCACCTGGCCAAGCTGGTATTCGACGCGTTCTACTGGATCATCAACTTCGGCTCGCTGTTCGCCTCGCTGCTGATCCCGCTGGCGCTGAAAAATCTCGGCCCGGCGTGGGCATTCGGCATTCCCGGCATCCTGATGTTCGTGGCCACTGTGGTGTTCTGGGCCGGGCGCCGCCGCTACGTGCGCGTGCCGCTGCCGCCGCGCGATCCGCACGGCTTCGCCCAAGTGGTGCGCAGCGCGCTGCTGTTGCGCGCGCCTGAGCAGGGGCGTCCCGGCCTGGCGCTCGCCGCCATCGCGGTGGTGCTGGCGCTGGCCGGTTTCGCGCTGCTGCCGACGCTTGGCATCGTGATCTGCCTGTGCCTGGCGCTGGTGCTGCTGCTGGCGGGCATCGGCGGCGGCACTTGGCGGCAGCTGGAGCGCGCCCGCGCGGTGCATCCGGACGCGGCGGTGGACGGCGTGCGCGCGGTGCTGCGGGTGCTGGTGGTGTTCGCGCTGGCGACGCCGTTCTTCTCGCTGTTCGACCAGAAAGCCTCGACCTGGGTGCTGCAGGGCCAGCAGATGCAGATGCCCGACTGGTTCAGCGCCTCGCAGATGCAGGCGTTGAATCCGGCGCTGGTGATGCTGCTGATCCCGTTCAACAACCTGGTGCTGTACCCGCTGCTGCGCCGCGGCGGCTACGAGCCGACCGCGTTGCGGCGGATGACCGCCGGCATCGGCTTCAGCGGCCTGGCCTGGATCGTGGTCGGCACGCTGCAGGTGGCCATGGACGGCGGCGACGCGCTGTCCATCGCCTGGCAGATCCTGCCGTACGCGCTGCTGACCTTCGGCGAGGTGCTGGTGTCGGCGACCGGGCTGGAGTTCGCTTACAGCCAGGCGCCGCAATCGATGAAGGGCGTGGTGATGAGTTTCTGGAACCTGACCACCACGGTCGGCAACCTGTGGGTGCTGTTGTCCAACGCGGCGGTGCGCAACGCCACCGTCACCGCACACATCGGCAGTACCGGGCTCAGCGAAACCGCGTTCCTGATGTTCTTCTTCGCCGCCTTCGCCTGCGTCGCCGCGCTGTTGTTCGGACTGTACGCGCGTCGTTACCGCATGGTCGATCATTACCGTACCGCCTGAGGCCCCCGCATGCCGTCTGTCACCCCCGTCAACCTGATCCTGATCGTGCTCACCGTGCTGGTGTCGTGGGCGGCGTTCAACAACCGCAAGCTGCTCGACCGGCTGATCCTGTGGCCGCCGGCGATCGACCGGCACAAGCAGTACGACCGGCTGCTGACCCACGGCTTCATCCATGCCGATTTTCCGCATCTGCTGTTCAACATGGTCACGCTGTATTTCTTCGGCGGCCCGATCGAGCGGCTGATGGAGCGGCTGACCGGCAGCCTGCTGACCTATCCGCTGTTCTACCTGGCGGCGCTGGTGGTGGCGATCCTGCCCAGCTACCTGAAGAACCAGAAGAACCCGAACTACTTCAGCCTGGGTGCGTCCGGCGCGGTGTCGGCGGTGCTGTTCGCCTACATCCTGCTGGCGCCGTGGACCGGGATTTACTTCTTCTTCATCCCGATCCCGATCCCGGCGATCCTGTACGCACTGTTCTACGTGGGCTACAGCATCTGGATGGACCGCCGCGGCGGCGACAACATCAACCACAGTGCGCACCTGGCCGGCGCCGCATTCGGCGTGATGTTCCTGTTGATCATGGAGCCGTCGGTGCTGCCGCATTTCCTCGACGAACTGGCGCAGCCGCGCTTCGGCCGCGGCTAGCGAGCGGCGCGCGCAGTGGACATGCAGTAGCGTGAAATGCGGCCGGCGCGGGCCGCGCGTGGCGGCGGCTCGGGCGCTACTGACAGGATTGCGCGCCGCGTCGCGGGCCGGAGCGTCAGGCTCAGCCGCTCAGCCGGCCATGCTGCCGCGCAGCTGCACCTTGGCGCTGCCAATGGCGGCGTGCTCGTAGGTTTCCTTCAGCCGGTCGTAGACCTCGCTGCTGAGCTGCTCGAATTCCCAGCCCTGGGTCTGCCCGTCCACCACCAGCTGGAACAAGCCTTCCAGCAACGACGTGTCGTGGTCGCCCCGTATCTGTTCGTTGTCGCTCATGCGCCTTGCCCTTGTTCGATTACATCGGGATGGACTGTGCAAAACCCATGCCAGGTTCGTGCGGTGGTCCAGTGTCGATAGCGGCTGCCTGCGGCGCGGCTTTAGCTCGCAGGATCCGTTTCACAACCCGGCGCACAATTCGCGCGCCGCGCAGGGCGGGAACGGGGTCGATGCCGGCATGCCCCAGGTCGGAAGTCACGCAGCGCGGCATGCGGCTTCACATTGCCGCGGCGCGCGCGCGACCAGACTGTGCATTCAGTCGCATGAGCCGGGTCATGAGCGCAGCGTCCCTTCCCCCGATCGAACACGATCCGCAGCGGCAGCGCTTCATGCTGCACTTGGACGGCCACGAGGCCGAGTTGGACTACCTGCTGCAGGATGGGCGCCTGGTCGTCACCCATACCAGCGTGCCGGGCGCGATCGGCGGCCGTGGGTTGGCCGCGCGCTTGGTGACCGCGGCGCTGGAGCATGCGCGGGCGCAGGGATTGAAGGTTGTCCCGTCCTGTTCGTATGCGGCGGTGTTCGTGAAGCGCCATCCCGAATACGCCGACGTGCTCGGTTGAGTAAGCACGACGCGACGACGGCGCGATAATTCGTCATCACACTCAGGCAGGACACAGGGAGCGGACGTGAGGCACAGGTCACACACGGGGCAACACATTGCATGGCGGTGGACGGCGCTGGCGTTGGCGGCGAGTCTGGCCGTGGCCGGCTGCAAGCGCGAGGCCGCTGCGCCCGCCGCCGCACCGGCACCGGCCGCCGCTGCCCCCACTGCGGCGGCAGCGCCGGCCGCCCCGGCGCCGACGGAACTGAAGGACGTGATCGAGCAAACGCCCAGCTACGTTGTCGGCATCACTTTCCCGTCGGCGCTCAACCGCTACCCGGGCCTGGCCGAGGTGGTGGGCCGCTACGCGCAGGCCGCGCGCGGCGAGTTGATAGAGGCGGTCGGCGGCCTCGGCAACGACCGTCCCAGCGCACCCTACGCGTTGTCGCTGCAGTTCGAGATGCTGCTGGAACGGCCCGAGCTGGTGGCGGTGGCCGCCGACGGCAGCCGCTACACCGGCGGGGCCCATGGCGAACCGCTGGTGGCGCGCTTCGTGTGGCTGCCGCAGCAGCAGCGCATGCTCACCGCCGACACGCTGATCCCCGATCCCAAGGGCTGGGCGCAGGTGGCCGGCTATGTCGCCACCCAGTTGCGCCAGGCGGTGCAGGCGCGGGTGGACGCCGAGCAGCTGCCGCCGGAGGACCATGACGAACAGGTCCGTAGCGCCGACAAGATGATCGCCGAAGGCACCGGGCCGCAAGCGCAGAACTTCAGCCAGTTCCAGCCGCTGGTCGACGCTGCCGGCAAGATCGTGGCGTTGCGCTTCGTGTTCCCGCCGTACCAGGTGGGACCGTATTCCGATGGCACGCAGTCGGTGGACGTCCCGGCCAGCGTGTTGCGCGGCCTGGTGGCGCCCGAATACGCGGCGCTGTTCGCAGCGTAGCGGTTGCCGCATCGCCTGCGTGCGGACGGGCGACGGGCTGTTCCTGCTGCAGACCGTAGGCAGCACCGCCTCGCGGCAGCGCACCGATCCGTAGATCGCGCGCTAGCTATTCTCCAGTTCGATGCTGCCATCGGTCGCGCAGCTGGCCGCGACGCTGGAAGGCCGCTTCGTCTTCGCGGACTGGCACAACGTCGGCGCCGACCACGAGCGCACTCTGCAGGCCTGGCGCGACAACGGCGAGGCCTGCCCTGGCCACGGCTGCATGCGCAGTGCTACGAGCCGCGTTTCCGGCGCGTGTGGCGCTCCAATCCGGCCGGTCGATGGCCAGCTTGCGCTGCCGCGCGCGCAGCTGTGGCAGCGGCTGCTCTCGCCCGAAAGTGTACCGGGGGGATACCGCGCACCGTGCTGAACGGCCGTGGCTGGTCGGCGCCGCGCAACAGCCGGTAGCATTGGCGGCTTCGTCCCCCACAAACGATTGCATTCTCCATGGGAAGTTTTGATCAGACCGAGCGACGCGTCGCCTTTACCTGCGAGCGCTACCATGCCTTCCCGCGCGAACCTGCCGTGGTGATCAGGCTCGTCAAGCATCTGTACAAGCGCATCCACGCCAATGCCTGCGTGCGGCTCAAGGCCTACGGCATCAGTCCGCCGGAGTACGACATCCTGATGATGCTGTACGGCACGCCCGGCGAGTGCATCACCCCGACCGAAGTGGCCGAGGCCGCGGGCGAGAAGCCGGCCAACATCACCCGTCTCACCGACAGCCTGTGCAGCAAGGGTCTGATCCTGCGTTCGGCCAGCCCCGACGACAGGCGCAAGATCAGCATGACCCTGTTGCCGGCCGGGACCGCGCTGATCGAAGCCATGCTGCCGGAGGTCTGCAGTTTCCTGGAAGAGGAAACCGCCGGCCTCGACGAGGCCGAGCAGGTGCAGCTGGAGAGGCTGCTGAAGAAGATGCTCGCCGGCATCGACAGCACCGGCTGAGCGCGCCGCGTCCGCGCGTGCCGGCGGCACATTGCGGCCGCGACGCAAACGAAAACGCCGCCTGGGACACGGGCGGCGCATGCTGCCGGGGTCAGTCCTTGGCGGCCGGCGGCTGGCGTCTGTGGCAAGGCGCTGTCGCCGCCACCCGAGGGCAGGCCGCGTTTTTCCAGCAACGGCTCGTTCTTCGCTGCGTGTCCGGCGAAGTCCTGGAACAGCTGCATCGCATCGACGCTGCCACCACGCGAGAGCAGGGTCTGGCGGAAACGCTCGCCGTTGGCGCGGCTGAGTCCGCCGTGCTGCTTGAACCACTGCCGGGTGTTGGCGTCGAGCACCTCGGACCTGATGTAGGCGTAGTAGCCGGCTGCGTAACCACCCATGATATGGCTGAGGTAGGGCGTGCGGTAGCGCGGCTGCACCGGCGTCTACCACCACTGCGGCGGCATTCACCTCTTGACCTTCTGCTCGGCGATCGCCTCCACTTCCTTCAGCTGCTGCGCCATGCCGGCGTCGAAGGCCGGTGCGAAGTCGCTGTCCTTGATCCGGTCGAACTGCGGGAAGTGCGGCGGCAGCGGACTTTCGGCGAAGAACGGATTGGCCTGCGTGGCCGCTTGCGCGGCAGCGGGCGTGGCGGGGTTGGCATAGGCAGGCATGGCGAGTCCGAGCGTGGCGGCGAGCGCGAGGCGGGAGGTCATCGAGCGGCATCCAGCGATGAGGTTGGATCATGCAGGCTATCCCAGCGCGGCGCGCGCGGCCCGTGACTGCAGCCATCGGCCGGCCCCGCGGCGCAGCGCCTGCGGCAACCGCGCTTGCCTTCGCCGCCGCGGCGGCGTCATATAGCGCTTGACCGAGGCAGACCACTGCCACTGCGTGAAAACGGCCGACCGCCGCAGGGAAACACCATGAAAGCGATCTTTGGCGACCCGACCGGCGACATCGCCCACCTGTGCAAGGTCGCGCTGCTGCTGAAGCAGGGCACCGCTTCCACCCCTAGCGAGGTCTACGCGGCGCTGGGCATCGCAGCGTTCGCCGCGCTCGCGCGCATCGCCACCATCGAGGATTGAGCGCATGGACACCCCGACCACCGCCTACGCCTTCACCGCCACCGACCTGGATGGCCACGCGCACCCGCTCGCCGACTACACCGGCAAGGTGCTGCTGATCGTCAACGTCGCTTCCAGGTGCGGCTTCACCCCGCAATACGCTGGGCTGCAGGCGCTGTGGCAGCAATACCGCGAACGCGGGCTGGTGGTGCTGGGGTTTCCCTGCGACCAGTTCGGCCACCAGGAGCCCGGCACTGCGGAGGAGATCAAGCAGTTCTGTACGCTGACCTACGACATCGATTTCCCGATGTTCGCCAAGGTGCAGGTCAACGGCGCCGCCGCGCATCCGCTGTGGCAATGGCTCAAGCAGCAGAAATCGGGATTGCTCGGCATCGCCGCGATCAAGTGGAACTTCAGCAAGTTCCTGGTCGGCCGCGACGGCCAGGTGCTGGCGCGCTATGCGCCGACCGACAAGCCGGAAGCGCTGGCGGCGGATATCGAGCGCGCGCTGGGTTGAGCGGAAACGGTGCGCGATGCGGCCCGCTTTCTGCAGAAGTGGCTTCAGCCGCGACAGGCTCTACGGACAGCAACTGTGAAGCCGCCTTTACAGTGACGCGTCGCGGTTGGCAGGCGCAGCGATCGCGGCCGCGCGTTACTTTTCGACGAAGGCGCGCTCGAACACGTAATGACCCGGCGTGCCGATCCGCGAGGAGGCGACGAAGCCGCGCGCGTCCAGGGTCTGGCGCAGGTCGGCCAGCATCTGCGGGCTGCCGCAGATCATCGCCCGGTCGTACTCCGGATCCAGCGGCGGCAGGCCCAGGGTCTGCTGCATGCGCCCGCTGTCCAGCAGTTCGGTGAGGCGGCCGCGGTTGCGGAAGTCTTCGCGGGTCACCGCCGGGTAGTACAGCAGTTTCTCGCGGATGGTCTCGCCGAGGAACTCGTGCTGCGGCAGTTCGTGCTCGAAGTAATCGCGGTAGGCCAGGTCTTTTTCGAAGCGCACGCCGTGGGTCAGGATCACCTTGTCGAAGCGCTCGTAGGTTTCCGGATCCTTGATCACCGACAACCACGGCGCCAGGCCGGTGCCGGTGCCGAGCAGATACAGGTGCCGGCCCGGGTGCAGGTCGCTGATCAGCAGGGTGCCGGTGGGTTTCTTGCCGACCAGCACCGCATCGCCCGGCTTGATGTGCTGCAGACGCGAGGTCAGCGGGCCGTCCGGCACCTTGATGCTGAAGAACTCCAGCCGCTCTTCCCAGTTGGCGCTGGCGATGGAGTAGGCGCGCAGCAGCGGCCGCGTCTCCGTCTCCAGGCCGATCATCACGAACTGGCCGTTGTCGAAGCGGAAGCCTTCGTTGCGGGTGGTGGTGAAGCTGAAGTAGTCGTCCGTCCAGTGACGGACGTCGAGCACCGTTTCGGGGCCAAAAGCAGAGGACATGCCGTTGATCGTGATGGGGAAGGAGCGGGCGCCATTCTACCCCATGCCGGCTCAAATGAGAGGTAATCTCATTTGTGGTGATGCATCCCGGCGTACGTCACTTCTCGAACGACAGTTCGTAGGACAGGTACAGCGGCGCCTGCGGCGGGACCAGCAACGGGCGCTTGCCCAGGAAGCGCTCCAGGCACAGCGCCAGCGGCGTGGTGCCGTTGCCCCAGCTCGCGCCGACGCTGCCGTCGGCCTGCAGCTGGACCACGACGACGAACGGCGAGGTGTCCGGGCGAGGCGTGGCGCAACTGGCCACGCCCTCGTCCAGCGCCGCGCGTTGCAGCGCCTGCAGGCGCTCGGCCAGCGCGCCGGGCAGCGCGGCCTCGTCGCGGTCGGCCAGGGCCTTGGCGGCGGCGTAGTCGGATGGGCCGGGAAGCGGGTCGGCCGCTGCAGCGGGGAACGCCACGGCGGCGGCAAGCAGGCAGGGCAGGAAGCGTCGCAGCATTGGCGGATCCGAAGGACAGGCGAAGCTCAACGATACCCAGCGGCCTGCAATTCGAACAGCTCCGCGTAGCGTCCGCCTTGCGCCATCAGTTCGGCATGGGTGCCGCTGGCTTCGATCTGGCCGCCGGCCAGGACCAGGATGCGGTCGGCCATGCGCACGCTGGAGAAGCGGTGCGAGATCAGCACCGCGGTGCGGTTGTCGGACAGCTCCTTGAAGCGCTGGAACACCTCGAACTCGCTGCGCGCGTCCAGCGCCGCGGTCGGCTCGTCGAGGATCATCAGCTGCGCATCACGCATATAGGCGCGCGCGATCGCGATCTTCTGCCACTGCCCGCCGGACAGGTCCACCCCGGCCTTGAAGCGGCGTCCGATCAGCTGCGCGTAGCCGTGCGGCAGGCCCTCGATCAGCTCGCTGGCCATCGCCCGCTGCGCGGCGGCGCGGATCCGCGCCGCATCGGCCATCGAATCGACCCGGCCGACGCCGATGTTCTCGCCGGCAGTGAGGTGGTAGCGCACGAAGTCCTGGAAGATCACCCCGAGGTTGGCGCGCAGGTCGTCCAGGTCGTAGTCGCGCAGGTCGCGGCCGTCGAGCAGGATGCGGCCTTCGTCCGGGTCGTACAGCCGCGCCAGCAGCTTGACCAGGGTGGTCTTGCCGGCGCCGTTCTCGCCGACCAGGGCCAGCACTTCGCCGGCGCGCAGTTCGAAGTCCAGGTGCCGTACGGCCCATTGCTCGGCGTCCGGATAGCGGAAGCCGACGTTCTCGAACACGAAGCCGCGCACGATCGGCCGCGGCACCGGCACCGCGCCGGGGCGGGTGCGGATCTCCGGCACGATGCGGAAGAACGAATACAGGTCGTCCAGGTACAGCGCCTGTCCGGCCACCTGCGAAAACCCGATCAGCAACCCTTCCAGCAGCTGGCGCAGGCGCAGGAAGCTGCCGGCCAGGAAGGTCAGGTCGCCGATGCTGAAATCGCCGCGCACCGTGCGCCAGGCGATGTAGCCATAGGCGGCGTAATAGCCCAGCGTGCCCAGCGCGGCCAGCAACGTGCCCCACAGCATGCGCTTGCGCGCCAGCGCACGGTTGGCCTGGAAGAAGCGGTCGGCCAGCGCGCGGTAGCGCTCGATCAGGAAGCTGTGCAGGTTGAAGATCTTCACTTCCTTGGCGGTCTCGACGCTGGCGCCGACCTGGCGCAGGTAGTCGAGCTGGCGCCGCTCGGCGGTCCACTGGAAGTTCAGCGAATAGCCCAGCGCGTTGAAGTGCGCCTCGCCGACGAAGGCCGGGATCAGCGCGACGGCCAACAGCAACATCAGCCACGGCGCATACACCACCAGGCCGATCGCAAAACTGACCACGGTGATCGCGTCCTGCACCTGGCCGAACAACTGGCTCATCAGGTTCATCCGGCCCATGGTCTGGCGCCGCGCGCGGTCGAGCTTGTCCTGTTGTTCGGGGTCCTCGAAATCCTCCAGGTCCAGCTGCGCCGCATGCTCCATCAGCTGCACGCTGGTGACGTTGTTGAACAGCTCCGACAGCAGCGTGTCGGCATAGCTGACCAGCCGCCCGAGCAGGTCCGAGCCGATCGCCAGCGCCAGTTCCAGCGCCAGCAGTTCCAGCAGCCGGGCCAACCGCCCGCTGGCCAGCGCCTCGCCGAACGAGGTGAAGCCAGGCGATTGCCCGACCAGGTGGATCGCCTCGTCGATGATCAGCTTGCCGATGTACAGCGAGGCCACCGGGATCAGCGCGCGCAGCATGCGCAGGCCGATGCTGGTCAGGGTCAGCCAGCGGCTGGTCCGCCAGATCTGGCGCAGAAACGGCGGCAGGTTGCGCATCGCATCGAAGCGTTCGCGCAGGCTGGGGCCGGTGCGCGGCGCGGCGGATACGGCGCCATGGGTAGGAGCGGAAGAGGCCATCCGCGCATTGTGCCGGGGCCGGGTGTGCGCGGGGAGTGTTTGGGCGGCGCGCGCGCCTCAAGGTGGACATCCAGGGATGAGGGCTGATCCGTGATCGCGCTTGTCTGCCCTGCAGTGGGCTTGGTCGGCAATGCCCGTCGCGACTGGAGTCGCTCGCACAACGAAAGCGCGCGTCGCCTCACTCGTCCAGGCGCAGGGTCAGGCATTTGGCCGCGCCGCCGGCCTTGAGGAATTCGTCCAGCGGGGTCTGCACCACACGGTAGCCGATCTTGGCCAAGGCCGCGCACAGATCGGGCGAGGCGCGGTTGAGCAGCAGGTGTTGGTCCAGGTCCAACGCGTTGCAGGCGAAGGCGAGGGCGTCGGCTTGGCTCACCGCGATGCGTCGCGCCGGCGGGATGCGGCGGGCGATCGCCTGCTGGGCGGAGTTGTCGAAGGCGGCCGGGTAGTACAGCAGGTAGCCGTCGCGCAGCGGGAAAAAGCAGGTGTCCAGGTGGTACAAGCGCGGATCGACCAGGCGCAGCGGCGTCACCTCGATGTCCAGCAGGTCGGCCAGCTCATGCACGGCGGCGAGGTCGCTGCGATGGCCGTGGCCCATCCACAGCCGGTGTGCGCCGCGCTCCAGCAGCGCGTCGCCGGCGCCTTCGAAGCGTACGTCCTCGGGCAGCGCGCGGATGCGGAAGCCGGCGCGGCGGCACCAGTCGGCGAACAGCGCTTCCTGGCCGCGGCGCTCGGCATGGCGGAAGCGGCTGGGCACGATCATGCCCGCCTCGCTTTGCGTTGGTGATGCGCAAACGCTAGCGGTGTCGTATTGCTGTTTGCGGTCACCAAAGCCGGGATGACCCGCCATTGAGCTGTTGAAAGCGGGGATTGGGGATTGAGAAGCGGGCGGCGTACCGGCATGCGCCGCTGCGCTTACGGCATTGCCGGTTGCAGGTCAATGCCTGGCCGGTTCCAGGCGTGGCGTGCATGTCGATGCAGCAGGCACAACGGTTAAACTGGGAGACGCGCAGGAACACCAGTTCCGCTTGTCCGGATTCATCAGGGTCAGCGCCTCGACGATGCGCTCGCCGTCGATCACCACCCGCACCGCCGAATGCAGCCGCGCGCCGATCAAGCCCAGCATTGACGGTCGCCTTTGACCGTGCCGATCCGCGCTTGCAGGCCCAGGTCGCGCCACCGCCAAGCGCAGCCAGGCGTCCTGCAAAAGCTCCTCGGCGTCGCTGCGGCTGCCGAGCAGGCGATAGGCCAGGCCGAACAGCCGGGGACGTTGCGATGCGAAGGCGGGATCGGGACGCATGGCGACCAGGACGGGACAGCGCGCGCCGGCGTGACAGCGGGCGAGGCGGTCACTTTGCCCTAAAATGGCCGGGTTTCCCCCCCGCCAGCCGTAGAGCCAGCCGTGACCTCGATCAAGCAGGAAGACCTCATTCAGTCCGTCGCCGACGCGCTGCAGTACATCAGCTACTACCACCCGGTCGATTACATCAAGAACCTGGCCGCCGCCTACGAGCGCGAACAGTCGCCCGCGGCCAAGGACGCGATCGCGCAGATCCTGATCAACTCGCGCATGTGCGCCGAGGGCCACCGCCCGATCTGCCAGGACACCGGCATCGTCACCGTGTTCCTGGAAATCGGCATGAACGTGCGTTGGGACGACGCCACGATGGGCGTGGAGGACATGGTCAACGAGGGCGTGCGCCGCGCCTACAACCATCCGGACAACAAGCTGCGCGCCAGCGTGCTGGCCGATCCGGCCGGCAAGCGCGCCAACACCAGGGACAACACCCCGGCCGTGATCAACACCAAGATCGTGCCGGGCGACCACGTCGAGGTGATCGTGGCGGCCAAGGGCGGCGGCTCGGAAGCCAAGAGCAAGTTCGCCATGCTCAACCCGTCCGATTCCATCGTCGACTGGGTGCTCAAGACCGTGCCGACCATGGGCGCCGGCTGGTGCCCGCCGGGCATGCTCGGCATCGGCATCGGCGGCACCGCCGAGAAGGCCATGCTGCTGGCCAAGGAAGCGCTGATGGAGCCGATCGACATCGTCGATCTGCAGGCGCGCGGCGCGTCCAACCGGGCCGAGGAACTGCGCCTGGAACTGTACGAAAAGGTCAACGCGCTGGGCATCGGCGCGCAGGGCCTGGGCGGCCTGACCACGGTGCTGGACATCAAGGTCAAGGACTACCCGACCCACGCCGCCAACCTGCCGGTGGCGCTGATCCCGAATTGCGCGGCGACCCGCCACGCGCACTTCACCCTGGACGGCAGCGGCCCGGTGATGCTGGAGCCGCCGTCGCTGGAGGACTGGCCCAAGCTCACCTACAACCCGAGCAACGCGCGCCGGGTGAACCTGGACAGCATCACCCGCGAAGAGGTCGCCAGCTTCAAGCCGGGCGAGGTGGTGCTGCTCAACGGCAAGCTGCTGACCGGCCGCGACGCCGCGCACAAGCGCATGATCGACATGCTCAACCGCGGCGAGACGCTGCCGGTGGATTTCACCAACCGCTTCATCTACTACGTCGGCCCGGTCGATCCGGTGCGCGACGAAGTGGTGGGGCCGGCCGGCCCCACCACCGCCACGCGCATGGACAAGTTCACCCGGCAGATGCTGGAGCAGACCGGCCTGCTCGGCATGGTCGGCAAGTCCGAGCGCGGCGACGCGGCGATCGCGGCGATCCGCGACAACAAGGCGGTGTACCTGATGGCGGTCGGCGGTTCGGCCTACCTGGTGTCCAAGGCGATCAAGGCCGCGCGCGTGCTGGCATTCGAAGACCTGGGCATGGAGGCGATCTACGAGTTCGAGGTCAAGGACATGCCGGTCACCGTGGCGGTGGATGCCAGTGGCGAGTCGGTGCACAAGACCGGCCCGCGCGAATGGCAAGCGCGCATCGGCAAGATTCCGGTGGTGGTCGAGCCGGCCTGAGCCGGCGCCGCCGCAGGCGCCGCGCGGCATGCGAGACTGCCGCCGCCGTGGTCATCCGGCTGCGGTGGCTTACCAGGAGATTGCATGAGCGCCACCCTGTACCACTCGCCCAGCACCGCCGCCCTGGTGGTGCACTGGCTGCTGATCGAACTGGACGTGCCGCATACGCTGCACGCCCTGGACTTCGAACGGCGCGAACACAAGGCGCCGGAATACCTGCAGCTCAATCCGGCCGGCGTGGTGCCGACGCTGCTGCTGGACGGGCAGGTGCTGACCGAGGCGGCGGCGATCGCGTTGCATCTGGCCGACCTGCATCCGCAGGCCGGGCTGGCGCCGCCGCCCGGCAGCCCGGCGCGGGCCGCGTACTACCGCTGGATGCTGTTCTGCGCCAACACGCTGCAGCCGGCCTACCGCGCCTGGTTCTATCCGCACGAGCCGGCCGGTGCCGACAACGCCGAGGCGAGCAAGGCGCAGGCGCGGCAAACGTTGGAGGCGGCGTGGGAACAGGTCGCGCAGCATCTGCAGGCGCACGGCCCGTACCTGCTCGGCGTGCAGCTATCGGCCGCCGATTTCATGTTGACGATGATGATGCGCTGGTCGCGCAACATGCCGCGGCCCAGCGACAGCTGGCCGGCGCTGCAGGCGCATGCGCAGCAGATGAAGGCGCGTCCTGCGTTCCAGGAAACCTACCGCCGCGAAGGCCTGACCGACTGGACCTGAGCGCGGCGGCGGCAGTGTCGCGCGACGGCCGCTGACGGCCGCCGCGCGATGGTGCTTCAAGGCCGCTCGGGCCTCAGTACCACTCCAGCAGCGACACGCCCAGGCCCACATAGGTGGCGCGGTGGTTGTAGTCGATCATGCTCTCGCCGTAACCGTCGAACACCTGCACATGGCCGCGCAGCAGGTTGCTGATCGGGAAGCCCCAGTCCAGCTGCAGCGCGCCGTGCGAGCGGTCGCCGCTGCGCAGCGAATGCCGCGCCATCAGCGAGATCTCGTGGCCGCCGCGGTTGTAGGTCAGGGTGGCGTCGCCGCGGCCCATGTAGTCCTCGATGTCCGGGTTGTTGTCCTGGCGTTCGTTCTCCGGGATCCGGTACCACGGGCGCAGCACCAGCGCCCAGTTCTCGCGGTCCAGGCCGACGTTGAGGATCGCCCGGTTCCAGCTGCGCGAGAACGGATCGCTGCGGCCGTTGGACTGGTGGGTGAGCTGGATCCCGGTCATCCGCCCCTTCCAGCCGAACAGGCTGTAGTTGTTGCGGAACACCAGCGCCAGTTCCGGCTCGTAGTTGGTCTCGCGGAACGGCCGCGACTGCTCGCTGTTGTAGACCTGCCAGCGCGAGCTCTGGGTATAGGCGCCCCACAGGTCGCCGTTGTCGCCGAAGATGTTCTCCACGATCTTGGTCTTGAAGCTGAGCTGGAACTTGGCTTCGATGCTGTCCAGCGACTCGGGGCTGGTCACCGTGTCGTTCGGGTTCGGCGAGGACGGCGTCTCGTTCTTCTTGCTGGTCCAGAACGCCGGCAGCAGGTACACCGGCTTGTAGGCGCGCAGTTGGAAGGTCCCCAGCTTGGAGTCCTTGGCCAGCTCCCAGCGGCTGTCCAGCAGCGAGCCCTTGCCGGCGTTGGCGATGGTGGCGTCGTAGAGGTCGTTCTTGAACAGCGTGGCGGTGTGCTGGCGGGTGCGCTCGGCCAGGCCGGCGTCCTGCGGGATCGCGGTATCCAGCTGCTGCTTCTGGTTCTCGCTGGCCGTCTTCGCCGCCGCATCGGCTGCCTGCGGATCGGCGACCCGGCGCGACAATGCCTGGTCGTAGCACGACAGGCGCGCGGCGTTGCTGGTGATCGCCACGCAGGCTTCGGGCGAGGCAGGGGTGGGTTTCACTTCCTGGGCGTGGGCCAGCGGCATTGCCGCGAAGGACAGCAGCAACAAGGGACGGGCCGGGCGATGGATCATGCAGGTTCTCTCGAAAATAGGCGGCGCGGGCGGGGAGTGCGCTGCCGATGTGAATAGCCGGCTGCGAAAATACAGCAGGCGGCATAACGGGGTCATCACACGTTCATTTCGCTACAGCTGCGCCGCGACTCAGAGCAGCCAGGCCGCCGCGAACAGGCCGACCATCGCCAGCGCCAGCGCCAGCTTGGCGGCGGTGCCCAGCACGATGCCCAGCCAGGTGCCGAGGCCGACCTGGGTCGCCTGCTGCAGCTGCCGGCCATGCCAGTACTCGCCAGCCAGCGCGCCGACGAAGGGGCCGACGAACAGGCCGATCGGCATGAAGAACAGACCCGCCACGCTGCCCAGCACCGAGCCCCACAGCGCCTTGCGGCTGGCGCCGACGCGCTTGGCACCGAACACGGTGGCCAGGAAATCGACCAGGAACGACAGCAGCGTCAGCACCCCGAGCACCGTCAGCATTACCCAGCCCACCCGCTGGAAACCGTCGGCCCAGGCCGCCAGCAGCAGCCCGGCGAACAGCAGCGGCATGCCAGGCAGCGCCGGCAGCACCACTCCGGCCAGCCCCAGCAAGACCAGTAGCCCGGCGACCATGTAGTAGATGAACGTAGGATCCACGCAGTTTGCTCCGGGGCGATTTTCGGGTTGACAAAAAGGGTGTTTTTGCTGATTGCATTTTCATTTTCGCCGCGGTAAGTTTTCGGCCGCTGCGTTTGCAAAGGTCACCGTGAATCGTGGCCTGATGCGGTAGATCCAGTGCTCCGCTACAGCGTTATACCTCGCTTCCTCCTTGCAACCAGCCGCCGAACCCCCGGCGTACCCACCTCTGAGACTGTTTCAAGGAGTAAGTCCATGACTGACGGCAATCGCGAAACCGGCATCGTGAAGTGGTTCAACGATGCCAAGGGCTTCGGTTTCATCAGCCGCGAGAACGGCGAGGACGTGTTCGTGCACTTCCGCGCCATCCAGACCCAGGGCTTCAAGAGCCTGAAGGAAGGGCAGAAGGTCAGCTTCACCGTGGTGCAAGGCCAGAAGGGCCTGCAAGCCGATGCGGTGCAGCCGGTCTGACCCCGGCGCGCGCAGCAAAAAGGCCCGCAGTCGCGGGCCTTTTTGCCTTGCAGCGGACCGTGCCAGCGCTTAGCGCGGCACCACGCGGCCGTTGACCACGCGCACATAGGTGTTTTCGCGGATCCCGGCCAGGTCGCGCTGGTTGACCACGATCACCCGGCCATCGTCCATCTGCACGTGCACGTCGTAGCTGTCGCTGGTGACGTTGTTCTGGATCTGGTTGCCGGCCAGGGCGCCGGCCGCGGCGCCGGCCACAGCCGATACGTTCTGGTTGCCCTTGCTGCCGCCGGTGTGGTCGGAGACTTCATGGCCGGCGATCGCGCCGACGATGCCGCCCAGGACCGCGCCGGCGCCGGTGGGCGCGGTGCGGCCCGAACCCACGGTATCGATGCGGGTGACGATGCCGCAGTCCGCGCAGCGATTGTCCGAATAGCCGCGCGACGGCTGGCTATAGCCGCCACCACCACCGCCATAGCCGGGGGACGTGGCGCAGCCGGCCAATGCCAGAACGGCGACGGCGCCAGTAGCTAGTAGATGAATCTTCATGTGTGCTCTCCTCGACGGACGGTGATCGCGGCAGACCCGCGTTTGCACGCATCCTGTCCGCCAGCGTGTGAATGCAACGCCAATCGCGACGCGGGCGCGGCGCTGAGGCGCTGCAGCGTCAGGGGCAATTCATCGAGACGCGCGGTGGCGGGTCAGCGGAAATCGCGGTGGCAGGCGGCGCAGCCCTCGTCGAGGCGATGGGTGAGCTGGTCGAGCGCGGCGCAGGTGCTCGGTGGTGTGGCCTGCGCCGCATCCAGGGTGGCCCGCAGCGTGCGGGCGTGTTGCTGGAAGCGGCTGTCGTCGCTGAGTCCGGGAAACGCGGTTTCCAGATCGTTGCCGAGCAGGCGCAGCGTCTGCACCCGCGCTTGCAGGTCGGCGGCACTGCAACGGTTCTGGGCATGGCTGCGTTGCAGCAGGGCCAGTTGCCTGTCCATCACCTGCATCAGACTGCGCGGGAACGGATCCTGGCGCGCCTGCAATGCGCGCATCACCATCACCGTCGCGACCAGGCCGATCAGGATGCCGGCGAGCAGCACGAACAGGTAGCGCGAGGCGCTGGAAGCGGGGGCGCGTGGGCTGGCCATGGCGGGCGGGCGTGCAGGACGGAAGCGCGATAGTACGCCCGTCGCCGCTATCTGCATGGCGCCGCCGCCGCGTCGCCGATGAAATAAACTGCGCGCATGAACGAACAACTGCGTGAGCGCTTCGCCGGCATCGACCGGCTGTACGGGCGCGGGACCATCGAGCGCCTGGCGCAATGCCGCGTGGCGGTGGTGGGCATGGGCGGTGTCGGCTCGTGGGTGGTGGAGGCCTTGGCGCGGTCGGCGGTCGGCCATCTGACCCTGATCGATGCCGACGACATCTGCCTCTCCAACACAAACCGCCAGTTGCCGGCGCTGCAAGGCCAGTACGGGCGCAACAAGGCGCGGGCGATGGCCGAGCGCTGCGTGGCGATCAATCCGGCGATTGAGGCGACAGCGGTCGAGGCGTTCCTGACCCCGTCCAATATCGCCGCGCTGCTCGGCGGCGGCTTCGACCTGGTCATCGACGCCTGCGACAGCTTCCGGGTCAAGGTCGAAGCCATCGCCTGGTGCCGCCGGCGCAAGCTGCCGCTGCTGACCGTAGGCTCGGCCGGCGGGCGCACCGACCCTACCCTGGTGCGCATCCGCGACGTGTCTCGCACCGAGCATGACGCGATGCTGGCGCTGATCCGCAAGAAGCTGCGTGGCGAATTCAATTTCCCCAAGAACCCGCAGCGCTACTTCGGCGTGCCGGCGGTGTACTCGCTGGAGAACGTGCGCTATCCGCAGGCCAACGGTAGCGTCTGCGGACTGCGCCCGCAGCTGGGGCCGGATGCGGCACTGAATCTGGACTGTGGCGCCGGACTGGGGGCGGCTACCCACATCACCGGCGCGTTCGCGTTCGCCGCGGCGGGCAAGGCTTTGGAGATGCTGTTGAAGCCCAAGCGTGAGCAGGCGAGCGTGGCAACGGTGGCAGTGCAGGCGGACGACGCGGCGAGAATCGATGCGGTCTGAGGCAAGTTGCGTTGGAGAAATCAACGCTTTCGCGCTTGTTTGAACACAAGCGACTTCAGGCTACCTCTAAAAATCCCGCCTGCTTTGGCAGCATAGGATCTGAGCCAACAGCCGAGGCCCTGCGATGATCGGCGTGTTTGCCGGACACGAACATGAGTCCAAGCGCCAGCAGATGGGCGAGCCGCTGGCGGTGTTGTCTGGCCATCACTCCGCGATGCACTGCCATCGTCTTGAAGACGCGCGTCTGCTGCGTCTTGGCAGCTCATCGTGATGAAACTACGGGTTGTTCGAGGTGCCCTGAAGTCGCGCAAGCGCAGTGCGGGACTTTCCGGCTCCGCATGCTGTCGGCGCTCAGGCGGTTGTCATCGCCAAGCAGCGCCATGACCCGATACCCCTGTCGCCCACCGCGACAAACCGCTACCTTGTGGCGATGACCAGTTCCCCCGTAAGTGTGTTGATTCATGGTGCGTCCGGCCGCATGGGCCAGGCGCTGTTGCGCCTGGCCGTGCAGGACCCGGCGCTGCAGGTGGTGGCGGCGGTGATCCGGCGTGCGCCGGCGCAGCGGGTCGTCGATGGGGTGCCGTACTTCGCCGCGGCCGAACTCAACGGTGCGCCGGCGTTCGACGTGGCAGTCGATTTCAGCCTGCCGCAGGGCTTCGACCCGGTGCTGGCGCTGTGCGTGGCGCGGGGCGCGGCGCTGGTGTCCGGCACCACCGGCCTGGACGAGGCGCAGCGGCAGGCGTTGGCCGACGCGGCGGCGCGCATCCCGCTGATCTGGGCGTCCAACTTCAGCCTCGGCGTGGCGGTGCTGAACGAGCTGGTGGAACGCGCCGCCGCGGCGTTGCCCGGCTGGGACTGCGACATCGTCGAATCGCACCACGTGCACAAGCAGGACGCGCCGTCCGGCACCGCGCTGACCCTGGGCGAGGCGGCCGCGTACGGCGGCGCGCAGCCGCGCTACGCCAGCCTGCGCGCCGGCGACATCGTCGGCGAGCACCTGGTGCAGTTCGCCGGGCTCGGCGAGCGGGTGGAACTGGTGCACCGCGCCAGCAACCGCGACATCTTCGCCCGCGGCGCGCTGCATGCCGCCGCGCGCCTGCCGGGCCGCGCGCCCGCGGCCTACCGGCTGCGCGACCTGCTGGGCTGAACGGCGCTTTCACATAAACGTCTGGCGCGGACAGGTCCGCGTCGGTACAATTCTCGCTCGCCTGTTACCCATCGCCACGAACCCGGAGAAGCGCCGAGTTCGCGGTTTCTTGCAGCCGCAAGTTGGTGGGGCAGGGTTCCTCTCTCCCCAAGGCGAACCCCGTGACTCAACCCGCAATCCTTGTCCTTGAAGACGGCACCGTGTTCGAGGGCGAATCCGTAGGCGCCGCCGGCCTGTCCGTCGGCGAAGTGGTGTTCAACACCGCGATGACCGGCTACCAGGAGATCCTCACCGATCCCTCCTACGCCCGTCAGCTGGTCACCCTGACGTACCCGCATATCGGCAGCACCGGTTGCACCGACCAGGACGACGAAGCCGCCCAGGTCTGGTCGGCCGGGCTGATCGTGCGCAGCGTGCCGCGCCGTCCCAGCAACTGGCGCAGCCAAGGATCGCTGCCGGACTGGCTGATCCAGCGCGGCGTGGTCGCCATCGCCGGCATCGATACCCGCAAGCTGACCCGCATCCTGCGCGAGAAGGGATCGCAGAACGGTGCGGTGATGGCCGGCGAAGTGAACGTGGAGACCGCGCTGGAAGCGGCGCGAAAGTTCCCGGGGCTGAAAGGCATGGACCTGGCCAAGGTGGTCTCCACCGACAAGGCCTATGCGTGGCGCGACGGCCAGCTCGACCTGGACAGCAACGCGTTCGCCCAGGCCGCACCGACGTACAAGGTCGTCGCCTACGACTACGGCGTGAAGCTCAACATCCTGCGCATGCTCGCCGAGCGCGGCTGCGAGGTCACCGTGGTGCCGGCGCAGACGCCCGCCGCCGAGGTGCTGGCGATGCATCCGGACGGCGTGTTCCTGTCCAACGGCCCGGGCGATCCGGCGCCGTGCGACTACGCGATCGCGGCGATCAAGCAAATCGTGGCCAGCAAGATCCCGACCTTCGGCATCTGCCTGGGCCACCAGTTGCTGGCGCTGGCCGCCGGCGCACAGACCCTGAAGATGGGCCACGGCCACCACGGCGCCAACCATCCGGTGCAGGACCTGGACAGCGGCCGGGTGATGATCACCTCGCAGAACCACGGCTTCGCGGTGGACGAAGCGTCGCTGCCGGCCAACGTGCGGGTGACCCATCGCTCGCTGTTCGACGGCACCAACCAGGGCATCGAACTGACCGACGCGCCGGCCTTCAGCTTCCAGGGCCATCCGGAAGCCTCGCCGGGCCCGCGCGATGTGGCGCCGTTGTTTGATCGGTTTACGGCGTTGATGCGGGACCGGGGACAGGGGACAGGGGACCGGGAGGCGAGGGCTTGAGCCCTTCGCATTTCAGAGAACTCGAGGTATGGCGTTTGTCCGTCGAGCTTGCCAAGTCGGTCTACATATTGACTGCGGACTTTCCGAGGGAAGAGCGCCATGGACTCACGTCGCAGTTGCAACGCGCGGCCGTTTCAGTGCCATCCAACATCGCCGATGGCAATGCGCGCGCATCGACGCGCGACTACGCCCGCTTCGTTTCGATGGCGCGCGGTTCGATCGCAGAGCTACAGACGCAGCTGACGTTGGCCTCGGATATCGTCATGGATATCGCCGAACGGGTCGGAAAAATGCTGCATAAGCTGCACTACTCACTTAATCAACGGCTGGAAACCGGGTCCCTGGTCCCGGGTCCCCGGTCCCGGAGCTGACATGCCCAAGCGCACCGACTTAAAAACCATCCTCATCATCGG
Organism: Xanthomonas translucens pv. cerealis; assembly: GCF_006838285.1. Lineage (NCBI taxonomy): Bacteria > Pseudomonadati > Pseudomonadota > Gammaproteobacteria > Lysobacterales > Lysobacteraceae > Xanthomonas > Xanthomonas cerealis. The sequence continues at coordinate 1,775,601 of NZ_CP038228.1, read as the reverse complement.
CGCCGGCCCGATCGTCATCGGCCAGGCCTGCGAGTTCGACTACTCCGGCGCGCAAGCGTGCAAGGCGCTGCGCGAGGAGGGCTATCGGGTGGTGCTGGTCAACAGCAACCCGGCCACGATCATGACCGACCCGAACATGGCCGACGCCGTGTACATCGAGCCGATCAACTGGCAGACGGTCGAGAAGATCATCGCCAAGGAAAAGCCTGATGCGCTGCTGCCGACGATGGGCGGGCAGACCGCGCTGAACTGCGCGCTGGACCTGGCCGACCACGGCGTGCTGGAAAAATACGGGGTGGAACTGATCGGCGCCAAGCGCGAAGCTATCATGATGGCCGAGGACCGCGAGCTGTTCCGCGTGGCGATGGGCGAGATCGGCCTGGAATGCCCGAAGGCGGCGGTGGCGCACACCCTCGAGGAAGCGCTGGAGATCCAGACCCGGGTCGGCTATCCGACCATCATCCGCCCCAGCTTCACCCTCGGCGGCAGCGGCGGCGGCATCGCCTACAATCGCGAAGAGCTGATCGAGATCGTCGGCCGTGGCCTGGAGCTGTCGCCGACCAGCGAAGTGCTGGTCGAGGAGTCGGTGCTGGGCTGGAAGGAATTCGAGATGGAAGTGGTCCGCGACACCGCGGACAACTGCATCATCGTGTGCTCGATCGAGAACCTGGACCCGATGGGCGTGCACACCGGCGACTCGATCACCGTGGCCCCGGCGCAGACCCTGACCGACAAGGAATACCAGCGCCTGCGCGATGCCTCGATCGCGGTGCTGCGCAAGATCGGCGTTGATACCGGCGGCTCCAACGTGCAGTTCGGCATCAACGCGCAGACCGGCCGCGTCGTTGTCATCGAGATGAACCCGCGCGTGTCGCGTTCCTCGGCGCTGGCCTCCAAGGCCACCGGCTTCCCGATCGCCAAGGTCGCCGCCAAGCTGGCGGTCGGCTACACGCTGGACGAACTGAAGAACGAGATCACCGGCGGCCTGACCCCGGCCTCGTTCGAGCCGTCGATCGACTACGTGGTGACCAAGATTCCGCGCTTCGCGTTCGAAAAGTTCCCGCAGGCCGATGCGCGCCTGACCACGCAGATGAAGTCGGTGGGCGAGGTGATGGCGATGGGCCGCACCTTCTCCGAATCGCTGCAGAAGGCGCTGCGCGGCCTGGAAACCGGCAAGATCGGGCTCGACCCGACCGGGCTGGATCTGGGCAACGAGGACGATATGGCCGCGCTCAAGCGCGAGCTGAAAGCGCCCGGTCCGGAGCGGCTGTTCTACGTCGCCGACGCGTTCCGCGCCGGCATGAGCGTGGAGCAGGTGCATGCGTTGTCGTTTATCGATCCGTGGTTCCTGGACCAGATCGAGGACCTGATCGCGCAGGAGAAGCAGCTGGCCGCCGACGGCCTGGGCTCGCTGGATGCCGCGCGCCTGCGTACGCTCAAGCGTGCCGGTTTCTCCGATGCGCGCCTGGCCGAACTGTGCGGCACCAACGAGGCCGCGATCCGCGCGCTGCGCCGCGCGCACAAGGTGCGCCCGGTGTACAAGCGGGTGGACTCGTGCGCGGCCGAATTCGCCACCGACACCGCCTACCTGTATTCGACCTACGAGGACGAGTGCGAGGCCAAGCCGAGCAACCGCGACAAGATCATGATCCTCGGCGGCGGCCCCAACCGCATCGGCCAGGGCATCGAGTTCGACTACTGCTGCGTGCACGCGGCGCTGGCGCTGCGCGAGGATGGCTATGAAACCATCATGGTCAACTGCAACCCGGAGACCGTGTCCACCGACTACGACACCTCCGACCGCCTGTACTTCGAGCCGCTGACCCTGGAAGACGTGCTGGAGATCGTCGAGCTGGAGCAGCCCAAGGGCGTGATCGTGCAGTACGGCGGGCAGACCCCGCTGAAGCTGGCGCGCGCGCTGGAGGCCAACGGTGTGCCGGTGATCGGCACCAGCCCGGACTCGATCGACCTGGCCGAGGACCGCGAGCGCTTCCAGCAGCTGGTCGACAAGCTGGGCCTGAAGCAGCCGCCGAACCGCATCGCGCGCAACTCTGAAGAGGCGCTGGTGCTGGCGCGCGAGATCGGCTATCCGCTGGTGGTGCGCCCGAGCTACGTGCTCGGCGGCCGCGCGATGGAGATCGTCTACGGCGAATCGGACCTGGCGCGCTACGTGCGCGACGCGGTCAAGGTCTCCAACGACTCGCCGGTGCTGCTCGATCGCTTCCTCGACAACGCGGTGGAAGTGGACGTGGACATCATCGCCGACAAGGACGGCAAGGTGCTGATCGGCGGGGTGATGGAGCATATCGAGGAAGCTGGCGTGCATTCGGGCGACTCTTCCTGCTCGCTGCCGCCGTACTCGCTGTCGGCCAAGACCCAGGCCGAACTGCGCCGCCAGGTGGTGATGCTGGCCAAGGGCCTGAACGTGGTCGGGCTGATGAACACCCAGTTCGCGGTGCAAGTGGACGAGGCCGGCGACGACATCGTGTTCCTGCTGGAAGTGAACCCGCGCGCCTCGCGCACCGTGCCGTTCGTGTCCAAGGCCACCGGCATGGCGCTGGCCAAGATCGCCGCGCGCTGCATGGCCGGCAAGACCCTGGCCGAGCAGGGCGCGCTGAAGGAGATCGTGCCCGACTACTACTCGGTGAAGGAAGCGATCTTCCCGTTTGCCAAGTTCCAGGGCGTGGACCCGATCCTCGGCCCGGAGATGCGCTCCACCGGCGAGGTGATGGGCGTGGGCCGCAGCTTCGGCGCCGCGTTCGCGCGCGCGCAGGAAGCCGGCGGGATCAAGGCGCCGCCGCTGGGTAAGGCGTTCCTGTCGGTGCGCGACCCGGACAAGCAGCGCGTGCTGCCGGTGGCGCAGGCGCTGGTCGAGCGCGGCTACACCCTGGTGGCCACCAGCGGCACCTGCGCGTGGCTGCGCCAGCACGGCCTGCAGTGCGACCAGATCAACAAGGTGGCCGAGGGCCGCCCGCATATCGTCGATCTGATCAAGAACGGCGAAATCGTGTATATCGTCAACACCACCGAGGGCCGCGCGGCGATCTCCGATTCGTTCTCGATCCGGCGCGAAGCCCTACAGCATCGGGTGACCTATTCGACCACCGTCGCCGGCGCTCGCGCGCTGGTGCATTCATTGGAATTCCGCGGCACCGGTCCGGTCTGGGCGCTGCAGGAACTGCACAAGGAGCTGGAAGCGTGAGAGCCCCGATCACCATGCAAGGCGCGCTGCGGTTGCGCGAGGAACTGGACCAGTTGAAGTCGGTCAAGCGGCCGCAGGTCATCGCCGCGATCGCCGAGGCGCGCGCGCACGGCGACCTGAAGGAAAACGCCGAGTACCACGCCGCGCGCGAGCAGCAGAGCTTCATCGAAGGCCGCATCAAGCAGCTGGAGAGCGAGCTGTCGCACGCCGAGATCATCGACGTCAGCAAGCTGGCGGTCGGCAGCAAGGTGGTGTTCGGCGCGACCGTCACCCTGGCCGACGTGGAAAACGACGAAGAGAAGCGCTACCAGCTGGTCGGCGATCTGGAAGCGGACATCAAGCTGGGGCTGATCGCGATCTCCTCGCCGCTGGCGCGCGCGCTGATCGGCAAGCTGGAAGGCGACAGCGTCAGCATCGACGCCCCGGCCGGACGCCGCGAGTATGAGATCGTCAGCGTCGAATACGTCGGCTGACGCCGTGGCGGTCGCCACCTTGTTGTTGCCGGAGCGCGCTCGCCTGGCCGCTGCGGCGCTGACCGGCGAGGTGGCGCGGGCGTTCGGCCGCGCCGAGCGCGAGCGTCTGGACCCAGGCTCCGAAGCGCAGTTGCGCCGCCATTTCGCCCTGCCGCCAGGGCAATGGCCGGTGGCGGCGCTGACCCGGCAACTGGATGCCGGCGACGCTGGCGACGGCGTGTGGCTGCGCGCCGATCCGGCCTATGTAGTGCCGGACATGCAGGGCGCACGGTTGATGGCGCACGGCGAGATGCTCGCGATCGACGCCATCGACCTGGCCGCGCTGCTGCCGTCGCTGCAGGAGTTGTTCGCCGAGTCCGGCCTGGTTCTGGACGCGCCGGAACCCACTCGCTGGTATCTGCGCCTGGCATCGGACAGCGTGCTGCCCGATTTCGCCGCACCGGCGCAGGTGCTCGGCGCCGACCTGTTCGACCATCTGCCGCAGGGCGAGGGCGGGCGGCGCTGGCGGGCGCTGCTGACCGAGGCGCAGGTGCTGCTGCATCAGCATCCGTGGAACCGCGAACGCAGCGCGCGCGGGCAGCCGGCGATCAACTCGCTGTGGTTCTGGGGCGGCGGCGCGTTGCCGGCCAAGGTGAGCACCGCGCATGCGCAGGTGCGCAGCCGCGAGCCGCTGCTGCGCGCGCTGAGCCAGGCCGCCGGCGTCGACGCCGCGCAAACGCCGCGCGTCGATGCGCTGGTCGATCTGCGCCAGCTGCGCGCGCCCGAGCAGTTCGTCGGCGAGGTGATGCAGCCGCTGCTCGAAGCGCTGCGCCTGGGCGAACTGCAGCAACTGCTGCTGGATTTCGAGGACGGCGTGCGTTTCCGGATCGAGCACGAGCAGCGTTGGCGCTTCTGGCGGCGGCCGCTGGCGCGCCTGGACGCATGAGTCCGCCGCTGCGCATCACCCGGCGGCCGCCCGCCGAGGGCGGGCCGTGGACGGACAGTGTGCTGCCGCTGCTGCGGCGCATCTACACCGCCCGCGGCGCGCACGACGCCAGCCTGGCACAGCCTAAACTGGCGCAGCTGCTGCCACCGGATGCGCTGAGCGGCATCGACGCGGCGGTCGCGTTGTTGGCTTCGGCGATCGCCGCCGGCAAACGCATACTGGTGGTCGGCGATTTCGACTGCGACGGCGCCACCGCCTGTGCGGTCGCGGTACGCGGACTGCGCCTGCTCGGCGCCGCGCAGGTGCTGCACGCGGTACCGAACCGCATGGTGCATGGCTACGGCCTGTCGCCGGCGCTGGTCGCCGAACTGGCGCCGCTGCAGCCGGACCTGCTGGTCACCGTCGATCACGGCATCGCCTGCCATGCCGGCGTCGCCGCGGCCAAGGCGCTGGGCTGGCAGGTGCTGGTTACCGACCACCATCTGCCGGGCAGTGTGCTGCCGCCGGCCGACGCGATCGTCGATCCGAATCTGGCCGGCGACGTGTTCCCCAGCAAGGTGCTGGCCGGCGTCGGGGTGATCTTCTACGTGCTGCTGGCGTTGCGCCGGCACCTGCGCGAGCGCGGCGCGTTCGCCACGCAGGCGCCGGATCTGACTGTGCTGCTGGATCTGGTTGCGGTCGGCACCGTCGCCGACCTGGTGCCGCTGGACACCAACAACCGCGCGTTGGTATCGGCCGGGCTGCGCCGCCTGCAGCGCGGCGACGGCTGCATCGGTCTGCGCGCCTTGATCGAAGCCAGCGGCCGCGATCCGGCGCGGCTCAGCGCCAGCGACATCGGTTTCGCGCTGGCACCGCGGCTCAACGCCGCCGGCCGCCTCGAGGACATGGCACTGGGCATTGAGCTGCTGCTGTGCGAGGACCCGCAGCAGGCGCGCGCGATCGCCGCCACGCTGGAACAGATCAACGCCGAGCGCCGCGCGGTGCAGCAGCAGATGACCGACGAGGCCGAGGCTACCGTAGCGCAGGCGCTGCTAGCCGCGCCGGACGCGCCGCCGGTGGCGGTGTGCCTGTTCGATGCCGACTGGCATCCGGGCGTGATCGGCCTGGTCGCTTCGAAGATGAAGGACCGCCTGCACCGCCCGGTGATCGCCTTCGCCCCGGCCGAGCCGGGCAGCGACCAGTTGCGCGGCTCGGCGCGTTCGATTCCCGGCTTCCACATCCGCGACGCGATGGCCGCGGTGGACGCGCGCCGGCCGGGGTTGATGGACAAATTCGGCGGCCATGCGATGGCCGCGGGCCTGAGCCTGCCGCACGCCGCATTGGCCGAGTTCGAGCAGTTGTTCGGGGAGCATGCGCTGGCCAGCCTGGACGCGGCGCTGCTGCAGGCCGAACTGCTCAGCGACGGCGCACTGGATCCGCACGAACTGGACCATCGCCATGCCGAGGCGCTGCGCCTGGCCGGGCCATGGGGGCAGGGCTTCCCCGAGCCGCTGTTCGACGGCGAGTTCGAGGTGCTGCAGTGGCGCCTGCTGAAGGAGCGTCACCTGAAGTTGAGCCTGCGCTGCGCGGGCCGCGGCGAGCCGTTGAACGCGATCCATTTCAACGGTTGGCGTGGCGGCGAACCGGGCCGCCGCGTGCACATCGCCTACCGCCTGGTCGCCGACGACTATCGCGGCGGAGAGTCGGTGCAACTGGTGGTGGAGCACTGTCAGAGCCTGTCGGGCTGATCGATCGCGCTTATTCCCTCTCCCGCCGGGAAAGGGGTTGGGGTGAGGGTCCGGCGCGAAGCGTCTCGCGGAGTTTGGCTGTGCGAGGCCGCACCCGCACCCTCATCCGGCCCTGCGGGCCACCTTCCCCCGAAAAGGGGGGCCATGGTCCCGATGGGAGAAGGAACAACAACCCCGCAGCGCCGCACCGGACGTTCAAGCAGTACCGTCCCATCAAGGAGTGATCCATGCCATCCATCGCGCGCAAAGGCCTGTGCCTGCTGTTGCTGTCGTTAACCTCGGCCGTCGCCGTATCCGCGTGGGCGCAAACCGCGCCGGAGCGGCAACTCCTCGCCCCACTGCTGAAGACCGATCAGGGCGAGCGCCCGGTCGAACTGCGCTCGGCGACGGTGAGCGCACACGCCGCGGCCGGTCTGGCCGAAACCACGGTGGATCTACTGTTCTTCAACCCCAATGCGCGGGTGCTGGAAGGGCAACTGGCGTTCCCGCTGCGCGATGGCCAGCAGATCAGCGGCTTCGCACTGGACATCGACGGGCAGATGCGCGACGCGGTACCAGTGCCGAAGGCGCGCGGGCGGCAGGTGTTCGAGGCGATCGAACGGCGCGGCGTGGACCCGGGCCTGGTCGAGCAGACCGCCGGCAACCAGTTCCAACTGCGGCTCTATCCGATTCCCGCACACGGCAGCCGCCGCGTGCGCCTGGTCTATCGCGAGTCGCTGCCGCGCACTGCCGCCGGTTGGCAGTGGCGGCTGCCGCTGGGCTATGCGGCAAGCGCGCAGACGCTGCGCCTGGAGTTGAGCACCCAGGCCGCGCCGATGGACACCGCGGCGTTGCCTGCGGGCCTGCGGGCCTGCGCCTGTTGCCGGCGCCCGGCGGTTATGCGGCGGCGTGGTCGGGCACGCCAGCGCAATTGCCCAAGGAACTGGCGCTGTCGTTGCGCGCAACCCGCGATCCACGCGTTGCGCTTGGCAGCCACGACGGCCAGCGCTATTTCCAGGCGCTGCTGCCGATCGCCGATCTCCGTGGCACACGCCCGTTGCCGCAACGCATCGGCCTGCTGTGGGATGCATCGGGTTCGGCGCGGCAGCGCGACATTCCTGCGGAACTGGCCTTGCTGCAGCGCTATTTCGCCGCGCTCGGCAACGCGCAGGTCGATCTGATCGTGCTGCGCGACCGCGCCGAAGCGCCGCGCCGTTTCCAGGTCCGCGCCGGCGACTGGAGCGCGTTGCAAGCGACCCTGCAGGGCCTGCAACCGGACGGCGCCAGCACGCTGGGCGACTGGCGGCCGGCGGCGGACGTGCAGGAGTATCTGTTGTTCAGCGATGGCCTGGGCAACTACGGCGCGCAGACCTTGCCGGCGCTGGCGCCGGGCCAGCGTTTGTTCGCGGTCGATTCCGCCGGCGCGCATGCCGATAGCGCGCACCTCGCGGCAGTGGCGGAAGCCCGTGGTGGACGCGCGATCGTAGTGCATGGCTTGCAGGGCGTGCAGCAAGCCAGCGCACGGCTGCTGCAGCGCGGCGGCGAACTGGTGGCGCTGCAGGGCGAGGGCGTGGCCGATCTGGTCGCCGATTCGCGCTACGCCGACGACGGCTATCTGCGCATCGCCGGACGCCTGCTCGCGGCCGATGCGACGCTGCAACTGGAGATCGCCACCGCCGCCAGCACGCGCCGCCTGAGCATCCCGTTGCACGGCGCCAGCGAGGTGCCGGGCGATCTGGTGCCCGGCGCCTGGGCGCGGGCCATGCTGCGCCGCCTGGCCGCCGATCCGCTCGGCGACGCCGCGCGCCGCCAGCAACTGGCCAGCCGCTTCGGCCTGGTCAGCGCCGACACCTCGCTGCTGGTGCTGGAGAACGTGGACGACTACGTGCGCTACGCCATCGCGCCGCCAGCGGCGCTGCGCGAGGCGGTGGCCCGCGCGCAGGCGCAGCGCCAGCAGGCGCTGGGCGAGCAGCGCAAGCGGCGCATCGATCGCGTCGCCGAGGATTTCGCGCAGCGCGTCGCCTGGTGGCAGCGCAGGTTCCCGCAGAACGCGCCGCCGCCGCCCAAGCCGCAAGGCGGGGACGGCGACGCCAGTTGGCAGCGGCGCGACGGCATTTCGCGAGCCGCACCGGTGATGGCCATGGCGCCGGCGCCTGCACCCATGGCGCCGATGCAGCAGGCAGAGCCCGCTGCGCTGGAGGCGATGGCCGTCAGCGGCGCGGTCGCGGCAGCCGACGGCGCTGCGGCGAACGCCGATGCGCCTGCCGGCGCGCGCGCGTCCACCACGATCTCCCTGGCATTGCAGCCGTGGCAGCCGGATTCGCCCTACGCCCGGCGCCTGCGCGCCGCCGCGCCGGACGCGGTCTATCCGTTGTACCTGAGCGAGCGCGCCGCGCACGCCGACAGCGTGGCGTTCTACCTGGACGTGGCCGACGTGCTGTTCGAACGCGGCCAGCGCGAACTGGCGCTGCGCGTGCTGTCCAACCTGGCCGAACTGCAGCTGGAGAACCGCCATGTGCTGCGCGTGCTCGGCTACCGATTGCTGCAGGCGGGCAGGGCGGACCTGGCGGTACCGGTGTTCGAGCAGGTGCTGCGGCTGGGCGAGGAAGAGCCGCAGAGCTTCCGCGACCTGGGCCTGGCCTATGCCGCGCGCGGCGATGCGCAGGCCGCGATCGAACAGCTGTACCAGGTCGTGGCGCGCGACTGGGACAGCCGTTTCGACGGCGTGGCGCTGATCGCCTTGAACGAATTGAACGCGATCGTGGCGCGCTCGCAGCAGCCATTGCAGACCGGCTTCATCGACCCGCGCCTGCAGCGCAACCTGCCACTGGACCTGCGCGTGGTACTGAACTGGGACAGCGACAACAGCGACATGGACCTGTGGGTGACCGATCCCAACGGCGAACGCTGCTACTACGCGCACCGCTCCACCTACCAGGGCGGGCAGCTGTCGCAGGACTTCACCGGCGGCTACGGGCCGGAAGAGTTCTCGCTGCGCCGGGCCAAGCCGGGCAAGTACACGGTGGAAGCGAACTTCTTCGGCGACCGCCAGCCGCTGGTCACTGGCGCCACCACCTTGCACCTGCAGCTGAGCACCGGCTGGGGCAGCGCCACGCAGCGCGACCAGCAGGTGACGCTGCGGCTGAAGGACAGGAAGGAGACGATCCTGGTCGGCGAGTTCGAGGTGCGCTGAGGCGGAAGGAAAATCTCAAGAAAAATAAACGCGCTGTGTTCCTTGGGGGACAGAAAAGGAGCAAGAAATAGCTAGATCCTGGTTGACGAAAAGTCGCGGAACATGGATTCTATGGAATCTCATTAGTCCTCATTTGGGGCTACAAGCAAGGATTGCTTATGTCAGGGGGAGTAGCGCCGCTTTCGTTAGTCGAGGGCGATGAGCCGGTACATGGCCAGTCGGATCTTGCATTGCATTGCATTGCATGGCTTGGTATTGCTCGCGCAATTCCATGGAATTGCGGCCGATGCGGCCCAGATTGCGCATTCGTTTGGGCGTGTCGGCGAGCCATTCGATGAAGCGGCATTGCTTCTGGCGGCCAAACAGTTGGGGCTGAAGGCCAAGGTCACTTCGCCTCCACCGTCGCGTATCGGCATGGTTGCGCTTCCAGCGCTTGCGCTGATGCAGGATGGTGACGCTTTCATTGTCGCAAAGGTTGGGCACGAACAAGTCTTGATCCATGACTTGGCGAAGCAACGTCCATGCTCGATCTCTCGTGAGGAGTTCGAAGCACGCTATGGGGGGCGTCTTCTTCAGGTGGCTTCGCGCGCGTCGGTTCTCGGAGAGCTGGCCAAGTTCGACTTCAGCTGGTTTATTCCCGCGGTGGTCAAGTACCGCAAGCTGATGCTTGAAGTGTTCGTCGTCTCGTTCTTCATTCAGTTGTTCGCTTTGGTAACGCCGCTGTTCTACCAGGTGGTGATGGACAAAGTGCTGGTGCACCATGGATTGACGACATTGGATGTCATCGCGATCGGGTTGGTCTCGATGGCGGTCTTCGAGGTGCTGCTCTCGGGACTGCGGACCTATGTGTTCGCCCATACCACCAGCAAGATCGACGTAGAACTGGGTGCACGTCTGTTCCGTCACGTGCTCGCGTTGCCGTTAGCCTACTTCGAGTCGAGGAGGGTGGGCGACACCATCGCGCGCGTCCGCGAACTGGAAAATATCCGCAACTTCCTGACCGGCCAGGCGCTGACGTCGGTCCTGGATCTGTTTTTTACGGTCGTGTTCCTGGCAGTAATGTTCTGGTACAGCGGCTGGCTGACCTTGATCGTGGTGTTGTCGCTCCCCCTGTACGCGCTGATCTCGGGTCTGATCACGCCGGTGCTACGGACACGTCTGAACGAGAAGTTTGCGCGTGGTGCGGACAACCAGTCGTTCCTGGTGGAAACGGTCAGCGGCATTGGCACGGTCAAGGCGATGGCGGTGGATCCTCGCGTCACCCGGACCTGGGACAACCAGTTGGCCGGGTACGTCAGTGCCGGCTTCGGCGTGACCCGGATCGCCACCCTGGGGCAGCAGGGTGTGCAACTAGTGCAGAAGACGACGGCTGTGGCCGTGTTGTTCTGGGGTGCCAAGCTGGTCATCGAAGGCAAGCTGTCGGTTGGACAACTGATCGCCTTCAATATGCTTTCCGGTCAGGTCACCGCCCCAATCATCCGGTTGGCGCAGCTGTGGCAGGACTTTCAGCAGGTCGGCATCTCGGTCGAGCGGCTTGGCGACATTCTCAATACGCGTACCGAGGTGCCAGGCAGTCGCATGGCGTTGCCACCGATCCGCGGGCAAGTCACGTTCGAGCGGGTCACCTTCCGCTATCGTTCCGACGCGGCAGAGGTGCTCAACGCCATAGAACTGGATGTCCGCCCGGGTGAAATCCTCGGCATCGTCGGCCGATCCGGGTCCGGCAAGAGCACCCTGACCAAGTTGGTGCAGAGGCTGTATACCCCCGAGCGCGGCCGTGTACTGATAGATGGGCAGGACCTTGCGCTGGCCGATCCGGCATGGCTACGCCGGCAACTGGGCGTGGTGCTACAGGAGAACTTCCTGTTCAACCGCAGCGTGCGCGAGAATATCGCCCTGTCGGATCCGGGCATGCCGCTGGAGCGGGTCATCCACGCAGCCAAGCTGGCCGGAGCGCACGATTTCATCGTGGCCCTGCCGGAAGGCTACGACACCAGGGTTGGCGAGCATGGCACCGGCCTGTCCGGCGGCCAGCGTCAGCGCATCGCCATTGCGCGTGCGTTGATCGGCAATCCGCGCATCCTGATCCTGGACGAGGCGACCAGCGCGCTGGACTACGAGTCGGAGCACGCAGTCATGAACAATATGCGAGCGATCTGCAAGGGCCGCACCGTGCTGATCATCGCGCATCGCCTATCGACCGTGCGCCATGCCAATCGCATCGTGGTAGTGGAGAAAGGGCGCATCGTAGAGAGCGGCTCGCATGGCGAATTGGTCGATCGACCAGACGGACACTATGCACATCTGTACCGGCTTCAGCAGGGGACATCATGAAGCATCGGCTCCAGGGATGGCGCGATTTCTTCCATCGTTATTCCACAATCGTTCGCTCGGCCTGGTCGGTACGCGCCCAACTGGATCCGCCGATCCGCACCGAGGACGAGCGTGCTTTCCTGCCCGCCCATCTCGAGCTGACCGAAACGCCCGTATCGCCTACGGCACGCTGGACGATGCGGATCATCATCGCGTTCTTCTGCGTCGCTTTGCTGTGGGCCTGCGTGGGCAAGCTGGACATCGTCGCAGTCGCGCCGGGCAAGACTGTCGTCGACTCAAGAACCAAGGTGGTGCAGACTGCGGAGACAGCGGTAGTACGCAGGATATTGGTACGCGATGGACAGGCGGTGAGGCGTGGGCAACGTCTGATCGAGTTGGATGCGACGGCAACCGGTGCCGACTTTGCCCAGGCTGGCGATGCCCTGGCCAATGCCCGTCTAACGGTTCTGCGCCAATCGGCGCTTGCTCGGTCAATCGCCGATGGTCGGCCGCCGAAGTTGGACCTGGCTCCCGATTTGAATGCCGAGCGGGTTGCAAGCGAACAGCAACTGGTCGTCAGCCAGTTCGACGCCTTCCAGGCTCGCCGTCACAACCTGCAAGCCAGCATTGCGCAAAGGCAGGCTGAACTTCGTACGACACAGGATGAGATTGGCCCGCTGGCCGAGTCCGCACGTATTTCCAAGGTGCGCGCGGAGGACTATGGTCGTCTGGTCGAAGGCAAATATGTAGGGCGCCACGAGTATTTGCTGCGCGAACAAGAGCGCATCGCCGCGGAAAGCCAACTCGCGACGCAGCGCAATCGCCTGCAGGAGATACGCTCTGCTCTCAGCGCGGCCCAGGAGGAACTGCGAATGCTGGTGACCGATACCCGGCAGCAGGCGCTGGATGCCGTGCGCCAGGCGAACGAACAAGCCGGGCAGCTCACCCAGGACGTGGCAAAGACCGGGCAACGCGACAAGCTGATGGAATTGCGCGCCCCCGTGGATGGCACGGTTCAGCAGCTGGCGGTGCACACGGTTGGCGGTGTGGTGACGCCGGCGCAGTCGTTGCTGGTCGTGGTGCCGGCCGAGGAGGCGCTGGAGGTGGAGGCTACCGTATTGAACAAGGACATCGGCTTTGTGCGTCCCGGTCAAGCCGTAACTGTGAAGGTCGAGAGCTTTCCGTATACCCGGTATGGTTACCTGACTGGGCGCATGGTCTCGGTTTCCCACGATGCAGCACAGGACGAGAAACTGGGGTTGGTATTTCCGGCGCGTATCAAGTTGGATGGTGCCACACTGAATATCGATGGAGTAGACGTGCGCTTGACATCGGGAATGAGCCTGAGCGCAGAGATCAAGACCGGGAAGAGGCGGCTAATCGATTATTTGCTCAGTCCGTTAGAGCAGCACACTAGTGAAGCGCTCAGGGAGCGCTAAAAAATGGAACTCCGACGCGGCAAGACATCCCAAGAGGTTACTGTCAAGCGGTCGAAGTTGGCCGATGAATTCGCAAGATCGATAAATTGGAAACGCTTGTCGCCTGCAATTATGACGTCAACGCGCACAATGAGGTGTTATGAGGGAGGTGATGGAATGACGGGATGGAGATGGGCCATGCATGGTGTGCTGCTTATCGCCGCCACCTTGGCGGGATGCAGCAACAAGGAGGAGATGCGCTGGAAGGAGCAAGTTTGGCTCAGCGATGGACGGCGTATCGATGTGGATCGCTACTCGGTGGCGTTGAAGAGCGGTTTTCCTAACGCGACGGACGGCCCTCCTGTTTACCAAGAAATCACCTATGCCCCTTTGGGGGTTCATTGGTCTACCAAAGATTAAAACATGAATTGTTCAAGTAGCATGGGGTCATTCGATATTATTCAAGGCGACGCCTATCTGGTTGTTCACGCTAACGAAAGAGCTGAAGTGTTCTGTGTGGGTAAGCCGCGAGGTTCCTATCTGATTAATGTTTATCGCTGGCGTAAAGGAGTGATGCAGAAAATTGATCAACGTGAAGCGCCTATCGCGCGCATGGGAATCAACTTGTCAGGAACAGGGAATTGGGGGTTTCGACATGGAGACAAGCCTAAGACTTACTTGTCTTGGGATGATGTGGCATTTGTGACGGGGTAGCTTAGTGCAGGACCCCCAGAGTTGATTTCAGAGTTCTACAAAATAAGGAAATATGCAATTTGCAAATGATTTGTGAATTATTAATATAAAAGGATGATTAATTATGGATTTTACCAAGGCGCAGCTTGATTGTACACGGCTGTCAGGGACTTGTATGGAGCAAAGTCTGCTGTAATGATGAAATTCATAAATAAGATGCCTCCACGGAGATAGCGAAAATGATGAGACGGAGATGGACTATGTTCGGTATGCTGCTTACAGCTGCCACCTTGGCGGGATGCAGCAATAAGGAGGAGATGCGCTGGAAGGAGCAAGTCTGGCTCAGCGATGGACAGCGTATCGATGTGGATCGCTACTCGGTGGCGTTGAAGAGCGGTTTTCCTAATTCAACGGATGGACCTCCCGTCTACCAGGAAATCAGTTATGCGCCCTTGGGTGTCCACTGGTCTGCCAAAAGCGGGACAAAGGGAGTTCCGGAGATGCTTTCCTTTGATATTATCGATGGTGATGCTTATTTGATCGTTGTCACTAGCGGGGATCTAGAGGAGTTTTGTGTTGGTAAGCCTGCTGGGTCTTATCTGATTAGCGTCTATCGCTGGCACAACCGGACGATGCAGGAAATCGATCAGCATGAAGCGCCTATCGCGCGCATGGGAATCAATCTTTCGGGAACGCACAATTGGGGGCTTCGCCATGCAGACAAACCGGTTACTTACATATCTTGGGACGATATAGCTTTTATGACGGATCAACCCAGTGAGGGGCCGCCAGATTCGATCGAGAAATTTTTTAAAATAAGAAAATATCTGATTTGCAGTTGACAAGGTGGTCGTGATTTATATAACGCTATTAAAGTGAAATTCACTAATTGTTAGCTGGATTTTGCGAAAACGGAAGTATGCAGTTTGTAAATAAATTGCAATTCAATAAAATAGGGATGTTATTATGAATTTTACAGATTCGCAGCTTGATTGCGCACGACTTTCGGCCAATGTGTATGGGGCGAAAATCGCTGTCAGGAGCCAGTTGAATACGTTGCAGATTCCGGAAGAGTGGAAGCAAATTTACGAGCGTGTTTCAGATTCGGGTTTCATGGCTCGTGCTTATCAAAAAAAGGGAACTGGTGAGGTTGTCATTGCCTACGCAGGTACTACTGGAGAGCAAGGAGCAGCAGCTGACGACTGGGAGACGGGGAATATTCCGGCGGGTGCCGGGATATATTCTATGCAAGTCTATGAAGCTGCGGCATTTTACCTTGATGTAATGAGGCTCGAGGGAGTTGATAAGTCCAATACTAGCTTTACGGGACATTCGCTCGGTGGAGGGCTTGCCTCCCTGATGGCTGTTTATTTTGACAAAAGCGCAACGGTTTTTGATGAGGCTCCTTTTGAGGCGTCCGCGGAACGAATCTATGAGATGGGAAGCTCTTATCCAAGGATAGAGGCTTATCGGACCCAGTTGAAGGCGAATGGCTATGAATTGCCGCAGGAATTTAATGATTACATGGATCGTGGTGACTTGAGTGTTCGCAGGAACAATGTCAAGCAAATCGTGATGGATGGCGAGGTGCTCAGCTATAAAACGGGCGGACTTGCCAAGATCAATGATGGAAGGCAGATTTCTATTGATCCACAAGCTGAAAGCATGTTCGGTTGGGGCGGAAGTGCGTTGGCTGATTTCAAGAAGGCAGTTGATCTGCATTCGATGACGCTTCTGGCCGGATTCATGAACTCGGAAGAATTTCTCAAGGCTAGCCAAGTCTACAAGGAATTATTTCCAAGATTATTTCAGGGTGTATATCAAGATATCGATCCAACAATGCGCACTGCTAGTACTCTGCTGGAGTTGCTGGTTCAGCGTCAGCTTGCAGGGGAGGGGGCGCTTGATGCGTTTGCGGCCGATTTGTCCAAGATCGACGGTGCAGAATTGCGTGGGGCTGATGGCTTCTTCTCTGTGTATGAAAATGGTGAAGTCAAGAAGATCAACCTGGCAGCCGCCATCGCGGATGTCGTACTGGCTGGGCTCTATCAGCAGGCGAATGGCAGAACGCCACAGGTCGGCTTTATCAGGCGGCTCAACGACGTCCTATCCCGCGGCGATGGCTACCTCGGCTTCGACGCAGAAGCGCTCGGCAGACAGGTGAAACGAGGCGTTCAGTCCTTGAGCCAATACGTCACCTCGAAGACGGAAGGCATGGCCTTCGATACGAATCTGTTGGAACGCGCACGCTGGGGTTTGCAGGACGACGGTGCCATGCACTACGCCGGCTCCGAATCGGACATGCGCTCGGATGTGGTCGTGGCACTGCATGACAGCAACATCATCGCCACTGGCGGCGGAGACGATCTGGTATTGGGCGGGAGCGGCAACGACGATATCACTGGCGGCTCGGGCAACGACCAGCTGTACGGCGGTGCCGGCATGGACATCTACCGGTTCTACAGCAATGACTCGGTGCTGGCGACCATCGACCGCATCTACGACAGCCAGGGCGATGGCGTCATCTATGTCGATGACGCGGCGGTGTCGGCCGGCGCCCGGCTTTCCGAAAGCACCTGGAAGGATGCCAGCGGCAAGTTGACGCTGACTTGGGTGCCGGAGCCGGTCGGCGGTTTGATCGTCAAGAATCTGGCCACAGGCGATACGATCTATGTGGACAAATGGTCCAACGGGCAATTGGGCATCATGTTGTCCGGCGATGTGCCTGTGGTGGACGCGTCGGCCATGACGACCGAGGCCGACGTCTTCGGTGAGCCGGCCCTCAACGCTGGTAATGACACCATTCGGGGGCTGGCAGGCAACGACGGACTCAGCGGCGGCGCAGGCGACGATTACCTGGATGGCGGCGACGATCAGGACCTGATCGCCGGCGGGGCGGGCGATGACAGGCTGTTCGGCGGCAGTGGCAACGACCTGATCTTCGATGGCGCGCGTCAGTTGAACCTGAGGCCGCTCGACGACACGCAGCGCGATTCGGACGGAAAGACCGAGTTGGACCGGTTCAACCAACAGATCGCTTTCCTCGGTTCGGCGGTAGTGAGCAGAGGCAAGAACTGGTTCATTCACTATGACGGTTCGGGCAAGCTGGTGATCAATGCGCCTGGTTGGGTAGACGTGGATGCGGATACTTTGCCGGGTGGCAACGATGTGATCGATGCCGGCGCTGGCGACGATATCGTCATGGGCGGCGACGGTAACGACATCATCGAAGGCGGCCAGGACGACGATGTCCTCAGCGGCGGAAAGAACGACGACCTCATCATCGGCGACAGCGCGACCGGCTCGGATTTGCTCGGTCCTGCGTCGGCTGGTGCGAACCCCAATGGCAACGACATCCTGAATGGCGAAGACGGGAACGATCGCCTCTATGGTTACGGTGGGAACGACCAGCTCTTCGGTGGCGAAGGCAACGACATCCTGATGGGATTCGGCAATCCGGATGCCCAGGAAGTGGCGGGCCAGGAAAACGACTACCTGGATGGGGGCGCTGGGGACGACAAGATCGAAGGCGGTGGTGGCAACGACATCATTTATGGCGGCTCGGGTGCGGACGAACTGGCGGGCGACGACCAGAAAGTGGATATCGCTCTGCACGGCAACGACTTCATCGATGGCGGCGAAGGCGACGACCTCATCTGGGGATTCGGCGGCGCGGACACGCTGAAGGGAGGTGCCGGCAACGATACCATTACCGGCGATTACGTCGGTTTGCCGCAATGGGCGCAGGGCGACGATGTGATCGATGCCGGTGACGGCGACGACGTCGTGCAGGGCAATGGCGGCAACGACCTCATCTACGGCGGGGCTGGCAACGATGTGCTCAGCGGCGGTGAGGGCGAAGACCGCGTGTTCGGCGGAGATGGAACCGATGAACTGCAGGGCGGAGCAGGCGACGACGTGCTGTACGGCGGCGCTGGAGACGATCGTCTCTACGGCGAGGCGGGTAACGACTATCTGCAGGGCGGGGATGGGAACGACGAACTGCAGGGCGGCGAAGGCAACGATACGCTACATGGCGACCTCGGCGCCGATACCCTGTATGGGCAGGCCGGCGACGATTTCTTGAACGGCGGTGATGGAAACGATGCACTTCAGGGTGGGAGCGGCAACGATACGCTCGATGGTGGGAATGGCGTGGACTACCTTTGGGGGGGCGAGGGCGACGACACCCTGCGAGGCGGCCAGCAGAACGACGAGCTGTATGGCGAAGCCGGCAACGATGCATTGGACGGAGGCGATGGAAACGATCTCCTCTTCGGAAATGAAGGCAACGACTCTCTCAGCGGCGGCAGGGGCGACGACCAACTGAATAGTGGTGCCGGCAGCGACACGCTGCTTGGCGGTGCCGGTGCGGATTCCCTCTATGGCCAGGAAGGCGATGATGTGCTTTATGGGGAAGACGGCAACGACGTCCTGTTCGGTGGTGCAGGGAACGACACGCTCTCCGGCGGCGATGGAGATGACGTGCTGGTCGGCGAGGCAGGCGACGATCTGATGGAAGGGGGCGGCGGTAGCAACAGCTACTTCTTCGATCGCGGTTTCGGGCACGATGTGGTTCGCCTCGCTGCCGGCGCAAAGGACCAGTTCGTCTTCAGGGGAGACATCGCGTCCGACGAGCTCATCTTCACGCGTAGCGGAGACGACTTGACCATCCGCATGGCCGACGACACCGCTGCCGTCAGCCTGATGGGCTATTTCGTCGCCGGCAATCAAGGCGTGATACGCACCGCGGACGGCTATAGCTACTCGGCCTCCAGTTTCGCCAATGGCGCGCTGCAGGGCCGGGTGACGAAGGGTACCGATGGTGCCGACACCATCGAGGGAACCAATTCGGCCGACCGCATTTATGGCATGGCAGGAAACGATACGATCTATGGCGGCGCTGGCGACGACGTGTTGGACGGTGGGGCCGGCGACGACGTCCTGTACGATGGTGCCGGTAACGACACGTTGGTTGGCGGAACCGGTAACGACACCTACTTCGTGGGATCGTTCAGCGGGCTGGATACGATTTCCCAACTGGGAGCATCCAACGCGGGGAAGGATCGGATCGTGCTGTCGCAGTTCGACTTCCAATCGATCATGAACTATCAGATCTCCGGTAGCGACCTGCTTATCGCAAGTCGCGCGGATAACGGACCAGGTGCGATAGTAAGACTTGAAGGATTCCTGGCCGCAGGCGCGCCGCGGCATGTGATCGAACTGGGCGATGGAAAGACGCTGACGGCGCTGGACTTCAATCGTGTTGCCTGGTACGGAACCAATGGTGCCGACACCTACTCGGGCGGTTTCAGTCCGGATTCCATCTATGGTGGCGCCGGAAACGATGTTCTTGCCGGTGGCGCTGGAGACGACGACATCAGTGGCGATGACGGCGACGACACGCTGTACGGCGGCATCGGCAACGATTCCCTCTCCGATGGTCAAGGAAGGGACGTCGTTTACGGGGAAGAGGGCGACGACACATTCAACATAGCGCGCGACTCGCAGGTCGATCGGTTTGTTGGTGGCAAGGGCAATGATGCCTACTACATGTATCACAATTACACCAGCTCCTGGCAGCCGCCGGTCGCGGATCTGAGCGAGATCGAAGAAGATGCGGATGGTGGTGTCGATACCATCTATACGAATTACTACATCGTCCGATTGGCGTCAAATATCGAAAACGCAGTCGTCAAGGCGGCCTCTTTTTGGTATGCCACTGTTCCGAGCCAAGTGATCGGCAACGAACTGAACAACACTATCCGCATCGAGCAGGGCAGTGCTGCCGGTAGCTATTCAGACAGGAAGTATCTTTTGGATGGCGGCGCTGGCGACGATACGCTGATCGGTCAAGAAAGCGACGACACCTATGTCGTTGACAGTGAGGGCGACGTCATTGTCGAGTCTTTCGCTTATTCATCTGTCGATACCGTGCGCGCTAGTCTTTCGTATTCCATCGCCGATAAGCTGCAGTTGGAAAACATCGAATTGACCAACGATTCGCTTGAGAGTACCGCGACGGGTAACAGATTGAGCAATGTGCTGAACGGTCGGATGTCGTCTGCGGTGAATACCCTGATCGGCGGGGCCGGAGACGATACCTATATCGCAGGCGAAAACGACATCATCATCGAGGAGGTCGCTGGCGGTCAGGATACCAGGATGGTCTATGGCGACTTCGACGTTCCGTCCGGCGCGAATATCGAAATCTACCGGCTTGTCGAAGGCTATTACGCGACGCTGCGGGGCGACGAGGAAGACAATATCCTGTACGCAAGTGTCGAGGGCGGGGCGTTGATCGGCGGTGACGGCAATGACCACCTCATGCGACGAACTGGGTTTCGAATCGGCTTGAAGGCGGCGATGGCGATGACCTTTTGCAGTCATCTGCCAAGAGTGGTGTTCTGGTCGGCGGCCGCGGTGCAGACGAAATTATGACGGGGGCCGGCGATGAGCTTATCGTCTATTCGCTTGGAGACGGAAATGACATCATTCGTGCGGCGTCCAAAAACAACACCGGTGCTGACGTTCTTCAGTTTTCAGCGGATGTTCGTCCGGAGGATGTGCTTTGGTCGCGCATTGGGAACGATCTGCTCATCACCGTTGGATCCTCTGGCGGTGCCGTGACGGTGAAGGACTACTGGAAAGATGACGGGGCAGTCGCCGAGTCTTTCGGAAATAATATCGGCGAATTCTATTTCGAGTACGATAAGAGCCGTCATCGGGGCGACCTCGTACAATTGCCCTACTTCAATAAGCCGCCTGTCGCTGATTCGCAAGTCGAAGCGGCCATCAATGCGATTCGAGGTGAGGAAATACGCTATGCGTTGCCTGCCGGGATGTTTTCGGACGATTCCAGCGATACGTTGACCTATTCCCTTCGGCATAGTCCTTGGGGCATTCCCGACTGGCTGTCGATCGACAGTGCCACCGGTTCCATCTCGGGTGTGGCCCCTACGGGCGTTTCGACAGCTACCTCGTTTTATGTCGTTGCAACCGACAGTGCCGGGAATGCAGCTACCCACAACGTTCAATTGAATGTGAGGAATCTGGTTCAGGGTAGTATGGAATCGGATGTATTGATGGGAACCGAGGCTGCCGACGAACTGCGTGGACTCGAAGGAAACGATCGCCTGGATGGCAATGGTGGAAGCGACCGTCTGGTTGGCGGCAGCGGTGATGATGTCTACGTGCTGCGTAACGGATATGAAGAGATTGTCGAGCTGTCGGAAGGTGGCTTCGATACCATCGAGATTTCAGAAAATTATTCTTATCTCCGTACGGAATTTTTTGAAAGAATCGTTCTGGTGGAAGGGAGCTCGGCGACAGAGGCTTCTGTCAGTGCCAATGATCAAGAATTGGTTGGAAATTCCTATTCCAATACGCTTTTTGCAGGATTGGGAAATAATAGGTTGGTTGGAGGCGGTGGAGATGATAGTTACGTTTTTCAGTCAAGGTTGGACGGGAGTGATGTGGTTGATAATTCCGGCGGCGGAGACGATGAAATACGTTTTGATCATTTTTATGTTTCACGCGATGAAATTTTTCTCAATCGCCAGGATGATGATTTGATTATTCGCATCGATGGTAGTGAGGGGGAGGTTCGTGTCCTCAATCAATTCAAGGGTGATGGGGCCGGGGTGGCCAGTCTGCACATTGGCTATGAAGACACGATAATGGCATCTGAATTCGAGGGGCTTCTATCGAAAAGCGATTCGGCGGCGTCGAGTGAGGGTATCTCCGCGAACGCCATGACTGCGAGGAATATGGCAGTTTCGGAGGCGGAATTCGATGATGTCGAGAGTGTGCAATCAAGACGTGCCGGTGCCGGTGCCGGTGTCGGTGGGAAGTGGCGTTCCAAGGGCGTGCTCCATCATCGATCCGATCACGGTGGGCGACTGGATGCCATCAGGCACATCGACGACTTGCATGGAATTCGGAAGCTCGTTGAAGCCATGAGTAGATTTTCAGGCGCGGCATATCTGCATTCTGGTGATGTGCTTTTTGTGGATCCAGAGGTTTCCCCTTTGCGCTCCGCCTGGCTTGGTAGCAATCACGTCCGGGTAAATCATGTGAGCCACCTTGAAAGCTAGTTGGCTTTGTGAGTTTGAGTCGTTTTTTATTCGTAGTATACCGGCGGGCGCTAAGCGCCCGCTTTTTTATGCGGCGCTAGCTGCGGCTGGCAGGGGCTACGCGCTACACTGCCGCCATATCCGACCCGTCCGGCGCCAGCGTCTACTCCCGTTTCCTGCCCTGGCGCCGCAGTTTCGAGATCGGCTTCTGGGTCGCGCTGACCCTGGTCAACGGCAGCGCCAACAGCATCACCGTGCTGATGGACATCCGCAGGTCCGGGCTGCACTTCGCCGCGTGGGAACCGGGGCTGTGGGAGTGGTCCAGCAATCTGGTGTTGCTGCTGATCGTGCCGCTGCTGGCGGCGCTGACCCGGCGCTATCCGCTGCATTGGGACAACTGGCGGCGCCGGTTGCCGGCCTACCTGCTGGGCAGCGTCGCGCTGTCGGTGCTGCACGTGCTGGGCATGGTCGCGATCCGCAGCGCGGTGTACCGCCTGCAGGGCCTGCACTACGACTTCGGCCCGTGGCCGCAGGGGCTGGCCTACGAATACCTGAAAGACGTGCGCAGCCTGGCCTCGATGCTGTTGTGCGTGGAGATGTACCGCTTCCTGCTGCGCCGCTGGCAGGGCGAGGCGGCCCTGCTCGGCGCGCCCGACGAAGGCCCGCCGGTGGAGTCGCTGGAGCGCCCGGAGCGTTTTTTGGTGCGCAAGCTCGGCCGCGATTTCCTGGTCGCCGCTGCCGATATCGAATGGCTGCAGGCCTCGGGCAACTACGTCAACCTGCGCGTGCGCGGCCATGACTACCCGCTGCGCAGCACCCTGGCCGCGATCGAGGCCAGGCTCGACCCGGCCGTGTTCGTGCGCATCCACCGCAGTTACATGGTCAACCTGGGCTGCGTGGTCTCGATCGAGCCGCTGGAGGCCGGCGAGGCGCGCGTGCACCTGCGCGACGGCCGCCATGTGCCGTGCAGCCGCCGCTACCGCGCCGCCTTGCGCGCGGCGGCCGGGGAGGGCGAGGCGGCGGTCGCCGCCTGATCGCGGCGCTGCCCGGCCCGGGCGGCGCCGCGCGCGCGCTGTGGCGCGGCGGCCGGAATTGCTAGAATCGCGCTCTTGTTTGCCGTTTGCCGGAATGCCGCCATGATCGAACTCAATCCCATCCGCCACCGCATCGCCGATCTGTCCGAGCGGGTGCTGTCGCTTCGGGGGTTTCTTTGACTACGACGTCAAGAAAGAACGCCTGGAGGAAGTGACACGGGAGCTTGAGAGCCCCGATGTCTGGAACGACCCCGAACGCGCCCAGGGCCTGGGCCGCGAACGCGCCAACCTGGAGAAGACCGTTGGCGGCATCGCCAGCGTGCTCGACGGGCTGAACGAGGCGCTGGAGTTCCTCGAGCTGGCCGAGAGCGAGGACGACGAGGACACCGCGCTGGCGGTGGTCGCCGATGTCGAGCGCTTCCAGGCGCACGTGGAGAAGCTGGAGTTCCAGCGCATGTTCTCCGGGCAGATGGACGCCAGCAACGCCTTCGTCGACATCCAGGCCGGCGCCGGCGGTACCGAGGCCCAGGACTGGGCCGAGATCCTGCTGCGCATGTACCTGCGCTGGTGCGAGTCGCGCGGCTGGAAGACCGAACTGATGGAAGTCTCCGGCGGCGAAGTGGCCGGGATCAAGTCGGCCACGCTGCGCGTGGAAGGCGATTTCGCCTACGGCTGGCTGAAGACCGAGACCGGCGTGCACCGGCTGGTGCGCAAGTCGCCGTTCGACTCGGACAACCGCCGCCACACCAGCTTCACCTCGGTGTTCGTGTCGCCGGAAGTGGACGACAACATCGACATCGAGATCAACCCGGCCGACCTGCGCACCGACGTCTACCGCTCCTCCGGCGCCGGCGGCCAGCACGTCAACAAGACCGAGTCGGCGGTGCGCATCACGCATATCCCGACCAACATCGTGGTCGCCTGCCAGACCGGGCGCAGCCAGCACCAGAACCGCGACAACGCGATGAAGATGCTCGCCGCCAAGCTGTACGAGCTGGAGATCCAGAAGCGCAACGCCGAGCGCGACGCGGTCGAGGCGACCAAGTCGGACATCGGCTGGGGCAGCCAGATCCGCAACTACGTGCTCGACCAGAGCCGGATCAAGGACCTGCGCACCGGCATCGAACGCACCGACACGCAAAAAGTGCTCGACGGCGACCTGGACGAATTCGTCGAGGCCAGCCTCAAGTCCGGCCTGGAAGTCGGCGCCAAACGCAGCGACGCCTGAACCGTCGGCCTCTCCCCACCGTGGCGGAGGCCGGCCACGCCGCGCAGCGCCCGCATCTGCTGCATCCTCTCCCTTCTTCTCCGTGTACCCATTGCCATGACCGAGCAGACCCCCGCGCCGTCCCTTCCCGTCGACGAAAACGGCCTCATCGCCGAACGCCGCGCCAAGCTGGGAGCGCTGCGTGCGCAGGGCGTGGCCTATCCGAACGATTTCCGCCGCCACGATTTCGCCGGCGACCTGCAGACCGAGTTCGCCGATGCCGAGCGCTGGAGCGCCGAGGCGCTGGAGGCCGAGGGCCGCAGCCTGCGCCTGGCCGGGCGCCTGCTGGCCAAGCGGGTGATGGGCAAGGCCAGCTTCGTGCAGCTGCAGGACGAGTCCGGGCGCATCCAGCTGTTCCTGCAGGCCAACGCGCTGGGCCCCGCCTACGACGCGTTCAAGGGCTGGGACATCGGCGACATCATCGGCGTGGAGGGCGGGCTGACCCGCACCAAGACCGGCGAGCTGTCGGTGCGGGCCAGCGCGCTGCGGCTGCTGACCAAGGCGCTGCGCCCGCTGCCCGACAAGTGGCACGGCCTGTCCGACGTGGAGCAGCGCTACCGCCAGCGCTATGTAGACCTGATCGTGTCGCCGGAGGCGCGCGAGGTGTTCGTCAAGCGCTCCAGGATCATCCGCGCGATGCGCGCCTGGCTGGACGCGCGCCGCTTCCTGGAAGTAGAGACCCCGATGATGCATTACATCCCCGGCGGCGCCACCGCCAAGCCGTTCACCACCCACCACAACGCGCTGGACCTGGACCTGTACCTGCGCGTGGCGCCGGAGCTGTACCTGAAGCGGCTGGTGGTCGGCGGCCTGGAACGGGTCTACGAGATCAACCGCAATTTCCGCAACGAAGGCGTCAGCACCCGGCACAATCCCGAATTCACCATGATGGAGCTGTACGAGGCCTACGCCACGTACCATGAGGTGATGGACCTGACCGAGAGCGTGATCCGCGACGTGGCCCAGGAGGTGCTCGGCACCACCCAGGTGCACTGGGACGGCGCCGACATCGACCTGGCCCCGGCGTTCCGCCGCTGGCGCATGGACGAGGCAGTCCGCCACCACAACCCCGAGATCAGCGCCGCCGACTGCACCGACCGCGACGCGCTGCTGCGCCACTGCGAGCGGCTGAAGATCCGCACCAAGCCGTCCTACGGCTGGGGCAAGCTGCTGCTGGAGATCTTCGAGGCGACGGTGGAACACACCCTGATCCAGCCGACCTTCATCACCGACCACCCGGTCGAGGTGTCGCCGCTGGCCCGTTCCAGCGACACCGAACCGGGCTATACCGACCGCTTCGAACTGTTCGTCAATGGCAAGGAGATCGCCAACGGCTTCTCCGAACTGAATGATCCGGAAGACCAGGCGGCCCGCTTCCAGGCCCAGGTGGCGGCGAAGGAAGGCGGCGACGATGAGGCCATGCACTTCGACGCCGACTACATCCGTGCGCTGGAGGTCGGCCTGCCGCCCACCGGCGGCCTGGGCATCGGCATCGACCGTCTGGTCATGTTGCTGACCGGCAGCAGTTCGATCCGTGACGTGCTGCTGTTCCCGTACATGCGTCCGGAGGCTTAATCTAGCCGCAGGTGGCGGTAGCCTTGGCGTGGGGTTCTCGTATCGGGCGTCGGCAAGCAAGTGGTTAGCAAGCGGAAGTGAGGCGGTTGGGTCGGCGCGGCCGGCGCCGGAGCGTTTCCCGTTGTTGTCACAGCAACCCGATGCCCATGGGCGAGAGGATCGCAGATGCAAGATGCCAGCATTAGCCTGTCAGGAATATCCTCCAGCAGCGACCGCCCGGACTGGGCGCAGGGGGCGGACAACCGCTTGAACATCGTCATCGTCGACGATCAAACGTCCGCGCGCACGATGCTGCGCCACGTGATCGAGGACATCGCCCCGGAGCTCACCGTCCGCGACTTCGGCGACTCGCAGGCCGCACTGGCCTGGTGCGAGGCCGGCAAGGTCGACCTGTTGCTGCTCGACTACCGCATGCCCGGCATGGACGGGCTGGAGTTCGCGCGGCGGCTGCGGCGGCTACCCAAGCACCGCGACATTCCGATCATCCTGATCACCGTGGTCGGCGACGAGCCGATCCGCCAGGCCGCGCTGGAAGCCGGGATCATCGACTTCCTGGTCAAGCCGATCCGCCCGCGCGAACTGCGCGCGCGCTGCCACAACCTGCTGCAGCTGCGGCTGCAGAGCGAAAACATCAAGCAGCGTGCGATGTCGCTGGAGCAGCGCCTGCTGGCGAGCATGCGCGAGGTCGAGGAACGCGAGCGCGAGACCCTGTCGCGGCTGGCGCGGGCGATCGAGTACCGCGACGCCGGAACCAGCGCCTACCTGGAGCGGATGGCGCACGTGGCCGGCCTGATCGCCGAGCAGCTGGGCCTGTCCGAGGACGAGGTGCGGGTCATCGAGATGGCCGCGAGCCTGCACGACATGGGCAAGATCGCCATTCCCGATGCGGTGCTGCTCAAGCCCGGCAAGCTGAACGAGGATGAGATGGCGGTGATGCGCATGCACCCGCGCATCGGCTACGAACTGCTCAGCGGCAGCCAGAACCGCTTCATCCAGGTCGGCGCGCTGATCGCGTTGCGCCACCATGAGCGGTACGATGGGAGCGGATACCCCGACGGCCTGGTCGGCGACGCGATTCCGCTGGAAGCGCGGATCGTGGCGGTCGCCGACGTCTTCGACGCGCTGATCTCCCCGCGTCCCTACAAGGAAGCCTGGACCATGGATGCGACCCTCGCCTATCTCTACGCGCAACGCGGCCGCCTGTTCGACCCGCGCTGCGTGGACGCGCTGTTCCGCGGGCGCGAGCAGTTGCACATGATCTGCGAGAAGTTCTCGACAGCTTCGGTTCGGCCGGGGGTCTAACCATGGCTAAGTGGTCTCCTCCATTGATCGAGCGCCTAGCCGGTCGCCCCGACAGTGAGCATGCTCAGAATTTGATTCGGATCGTGATCACTGCCCTATTTTCGATCTATATGGGGTGGCGCTATTTCCATGCGGGACAAGTCAATACATTGCCAGCAACCTGGCTGATTCTGCTGTTTGAACTGTTCGTCGCAATATGTTTGTTCGCAGCTATCTTGCTTCGTCCTGGGATTTCTCATGTGCGGCGCTGGATTGGCATGTTGACCGACTATGCATGCATAGGTGTAATCATGTGCATCGAGGGGGAGCCTGCATCGCCGCTATATGCGGTTTACTTGTGGGTAACCATCGGCAATGGGCTGCGTTACGGCAGTAGTTATCTGCGTCTGGCCACTGCAATGGCTTCTGTCTCGTTTTTGTGCGCTTTGATCATCTCGCCTTTTTGGCGTGGGAATGCGTATCTTGCCTGGGGATTGTGGATCGGTTTGTGCGCAGTCCCGCTGTACTTTGATTCCCTGCTGAAGGCATTGACCAAGGCAAGCGAAGAGGCACGCCGAGCCAATGATGCCAAGAGTCGCTTTCTTGCCAATATGAGCCATGAGTTCCGCACACCGCTCAATGGTTTGTCCGGCATGACGGAGGTGCTGGCCACGACCCGGCTCGACGCGGAACAGCGTGAATGCGTCAACACTATTCAAGCTTCGGCTCGCACTCTGTTGTCGCTGGTCGAGGAAGTGCTGGATATCTCGGTGATCGAATCGGGCAAGCTGCGCTTGGATAAGCGTGACTTTTCGCTACGCGAGACGCTGCAAGGCATCAGCCTGATCTTGCAACCTCAGGCGCGCGCCAAGAACCTGAACTATCAGGTCGACGTGGCCGCCGACGTGCCGGACAACCTATCAGGCGACCCTGGGCACCTGGGCCAGGTCCTGCTCAATCTGGCGGGCAATGCGATCAAGTTCACCGAGATGGGCCGGGTCGACATCCGCGTGCGGATACAGAAGAGCGAGCAGGGTCAGCCGAAGCGGTTGAGTTTCGACATCATCGATACCGGCATCGGCGTGCCGCCGGAGATGCGCCCGCGGCTGTTCGAAGCCTTCGAACAGGCCGATGTCGGTTTGTCGCGTCGCTACGAAGGTACTGGCCTGGGCACCACGATCGCCAAGGGCTTGGTCGAGGCCATGGACGGCAGCATCGGCTACCAGGAACATCCGCCGCGCGGCAGCCACTTCTGGTTCGAACTGCCGTTCGTGGCCAGCGCTGCGCAGACCACGGTAGCGGCAGCGACAGCTGGCGCAACGGCGCTAGCCGAGGAGTTCGATCCCAGCGGCAACGTCATTGCCTTCTCCGATCCGTTCCTGCGCCATCGCGCGCGCGTGCGCGGGATGCGCATTCTGGTCGCCGACGACCATGCCGCCAACCGCATGGTGTTGCAGCGCATATTGCAGAAGGCGGGGCATCGGGCGATCTGCGTCGATGGCGCCGAGGCGGTGCTCGACGCGCTGGCCGAAAGCGAATTCGACGCGGTGATCGTCGATCTGCATATGCCGGGCATGAGCGGGCTGGACATGCTCAAGCAGCTGCGGGTGATGCAGGCCGGTGGGCCACGCACGCCGGTGGTGGTGCTCAGTGCCGATGTCACCCCCGAATCGATCCAGCGCTGCGAGCAGGCCGGCGCGCACACCTTCCTGGCCAAGCCGCTGGTGGCGAACCGACTATTGGACACGCTGACCGATATTGCCACCGATGGCAAGCTGCGTGGTGCCAATGAGACATCGGCGCGCCCGCTCGCCGCATCGATCGAAGGCGTGCTGGATCCGTCCGTCCTCGACGAACTGGCCAGGCTCGGCATGGGCGAAGGCTTCGAGCGAGAGTTCATCTCGCAATGCCTCAACGATGCCGAGGGCTGCCTCGGCGGCATGCAGCTGGCAGGGGAGGCCGAGCATTGGGAGCGGCTGCGCGAGCATGCACATGCGATCAAGGGCGTCGCGAGCAACCTTGGATTGGTGCGGTTGGCCAGTCTGGGCGGTGAATTGATGCACATGGTTGAATGGCAGATGCGGAGTGAATGGAAACAGCGTCTCGTCAGTCTCAATGCCAGCCTTACCGAGGGGCGGGAAGCACTTGATATGCGAGCTAGGAGCGGTGCCACGCAGGGCGGCAGTGGAGAGATCGGTTGGTAAAGCCCAGCACTTGACCGGGCCCGTCCCCGTGTACCGAGTCGGATGAGTTGTCTTCAAGCCGCGACGCCTTGGGAACGGCGGGTTTGTGCTCTAACCAAACGGTTCATGGTGCGCAATGATCTGTCACCCAGCTGCATGGCTGTGTCGACCCAGACTTCCGTAATCTTCATTAATTCTTCAAGTGAAACAGCACTTGCTAGGCGACGGACCTTATGCATCGCTGCTCGGGCGTGTGGAATACGTTGGTGATCACGAATAATCTGTTGCACTGCCGCCACGCCCTCGCCAGGTGGAACCACAACATCTACTAAACCCATTTGTAGCAACTGTTCGGCAGTGTACAGATTGCCCTCCAGCATAATTTTTTCTGCCAAATGTGCGCTAATCCGCTGGCATAGAAACGAATAGGCTCCCATTCCCGGGAAGAGATCGAACAGGACTTCGGGCAGACCCATTAGCACCCCTTTCTCTGCTACGATGGTATGGCAGCTGAGCGCGGCCTCGAAACCGCCGCCCATAGCATTTCCTTGTACCAGAGCAATGCTGTGAGCCCCTGCATCCAACCCTATGTGAAATGCATGTACTCCGAGCACGCATTCTCGAGCGTAGTGGAGCATGGCATGGCGGTCGCCGCTAAGGATTAACTGGCTGAACAAGCCAAGGTCCCCACCCAGATTGAAGACACTGGCGTCAGAAGCCAGGATTACGTGGGGCAAAAGTTTGTTCTCTCGGTCCAGGCGCTGCTTCAGTTCCTTTTGGCAATGCACGATCTCGTGGACCAACTGCGATGAAAAGCAAGGACGCGCGGTTTCGCAGCCTTGGTTGGCATGCATGTAGATCCAATGCTCGCCTCCAGTGGGCGCGGAGTCGACGCGAAGGGTGGAGTAGGGGCGGGTACGGGGCAGCGTGTCGATCATGCTCATGGCTAGGGCTCTTGGGAGACGCCCACGAAGAAGTGTGGCGCAGTGGGCGAATGCGGGCTCCACCCGATCGATGCTACACCTGGCTCAGTAACATGAATCAATGACGCGCATGCGCTAGATAGACCTACGCCACGCAGCCAGCCGGCGCAGCGAACGCCGGCCTAATTCGGGGATCGCTACGCCTGGTTGTCGCGCAATTCCCGCCGCAGGATCTTGCCGACGTTGGTCTTGGGCAGTTCCTTGCGGAACTCGACGATGCGTGGGTGCTTGTAGCCGGTCAGGTTGGCGCGGGCATGCGCCTTGACGTCCTCGGCGGTGAGGTTGGGGTCCTTCTTGACGATGACCACCTTGACCACTTCGCCGGATTTCTCGTCCGGCACCCCGACCGCGGCCACTTCCAGCACGCCGGGCATCATCGCGATCACGTCCTCGACCTCGTTCGGGTACACGTTGAAGCCGGAGACCAGGATCATGTCCTTCTTGCGGTCGACGATGTAGAAGAAGCCCTGCGGATCCATCCGCGCCATATCGCCGGTGTGCAGCCAGCCGTCGGCATCGATGGCGCCGGCGGTTTCCTCGGGGCGGCGCCAGTAGCCCTTCATCACCTGCGGACCCTGGATGCACAGTTCGCCCACCTCGCCGGTCGCCAGGATCTGGCCCTGGTCGTCCTTGACGCAGGCGTCGGTGGACGGGATGGGTAGGCCGATGGCGCCGTTGTAGTCCTGCAGCGTCAGCGGGTTGATGCAGGCGGCGGGCGAGGTCTCGGTCAGGCCGTAGGCCTCGACCAGGGTCACCCCGGTCACCTGCTTCCAGCGCTCGGCCACGGCGCGCTGCACTGCCATGCCGCCGCCCAGGGTGAACTTCAGCGTCGAGAAATCCACCTTGTCGAAGCCGGGCGTATTGAGCAGGCCGTTGAACAGGGTGTTGACCCCGGTGAAGGCGGTGAAGCGGGTCTTCTGCAACTCCTTGACGAAACCGGGCATGTCGCGCGGATTGCTGATCAGGTGGTTGAGGCCGCCGAGCTTCATGAACACCAGGCCGTTCGCGGTCAGCGCGAAGATGTGGTAGAGCGGCAGCGCGGTGATGATGACTTCCTTGCCTTCCTCCAGTTTGCCGGTCGCCGCGATCCAGGCGCCGGCCTGCAGCATGTTGGCGACCAGATTGCGGTGAGTCAGCATCGCGCCCTTGGCCACCCCGGTGGTGCCGCCGGTGTATTGCAGAAAGGCGATGTCGTCCGGCTCGATGTCCAGTTGCGGCAGCGTATGCCGCCGGCCCAGCGTCAGCGTGTCGCGGAAGCGCACCGCGTTGGGGATGGCGTAATCGGGAACCAGCTTCTTGATGTACTTCAGCACGAAGTTGACCAACGGGCCCTTCGGGAAGCCGAGCATGTCGCCCAGGCCGGTGGTGATGACCTGCTTGAGCTGCGTGTCGGCCAGCACGTCCTGCACGGTCTTGCCGAAGTTGTCGATCACCACGATCGCGCTGGCGCCGGAGTCGACCAGCTGGTGGCGCAGTTCGCGCGGCGTGTACAGCGGGTTGACGTTGACCACGGTCATGCCGGCCAGCAGCACGCCAAAGGTGGCGATCGGGTACTGCAGGCAGTTGGGCATCATCAGCGCAACGCGGTCGCCCTTCTTGAGTTGCAGTTCGCCCAGCAGGTAGGCGGCGAAATGCCTGGCCAGTTCGCCGGCCTCGCGGTAGGTCAGGGTCTTGCCGAAGTTGCAGTAGGCCGGACGGTCGCCGAACTTGGCGACG
Source organism: Xanthomonas translucens pv. cerealis (assembly GCF_006838285.1). NCBI lineage: Bacteria > Pseudomonadati > Pseudomonadota > Gammaproteobacteria > Lysobacterales > Lysobacteraceae > Xanthomonas > Xanthomonas cerealis. Next base: position 1,743,564 of record NZ_CP038228.1, on the reverse strand, counting down.
GAGGTTTCGAAGACGGCGGCGACGGATCGGTATTCATCGACATCGATCTCGGCGGGAATGCTGGCCGGATAACTCTGCAGCCACGGACGTTCCTGACTCATGTACTCCCCCTGGTGTGGAATGCTGCCGCACGCCGACGCAACGCTGCGGCGTGGCGAGTGGCAGCATACCGTTACGCATGGAAAAGGCGAAACCTAGAACAAGTCCGATGCGACAGGCATGGGCGTGGGTATGGGGATGCGCGTTGCTGCTGGTCTTGCCCGGCTGCCAGCGCGATTAGGCGGAACAGCGGCTGCGCTAGGACATCGCCGTCATGCAGCAGGCGCTGGAGGAACATCGCCTGCGCGATGCGATGGCGGTGCTGGCAGACGATTTTGCGGGCGAGTCGGGGGTCGTGCTGCGCTGCACAACCTGTTGCGCGCGCAATTCCTGGTCAATGGCCGGATCGGCATGAGCAACGGGCCACTGTCGATACAACTGCGGGCGACGCCACGCTGCGTTTCGACGCGCGGGTCAGTGGCGGCGATGACGGTCTTGTGCGGGAGCGGATGCAGCGCTAGGCCGTGGTCACCGGCTGGCGCGTGCGCGTGGCCGCTGGCGGTTGCGGCATGGGCAGTGGAGCGCAGCCAATCGCGCCAGCGTCGAAAGGCAAGGGCTCCGTTCTGAAAACGCGGTGCCTTCAATCTATCGGTGTGGCAGCAAAGACCCGGACTTGGAAACGCGATGCCGATGCGCCAGCGGCGTGCACGAACGGCGATGCGTGCCTGCGCGAGCGCGACGGCGCGCGCAGGACACGCGCCGTCGCGACCTCAGGCCGCCTTGCGCGCCGCCAGCTGGCGCAGTACGTACTGCAGCAGGCCGCCGTGCTTGAAGTACTCCACTTCCTTCGGCGTCAGCAGCAGCACCTTGACCTGGAACTGCTTGACGCTGCCGTCGGCCTTCTTCGCATCGACCGTGGCGCGCTTGCTGGCGCCGTCCTGCAATCCGCTGATGTCGAACACCTCCGAACCGTCCAGTCCCAGCGACTGCGCGTTCTCGTTGTCCAGGAACTGCAGCGGCAGCACGCCCATGCCGACCAGGTTGGAGCGGTGGATGCGCTCGAAGCTCTCGGCGATCACCGCCTTGACCCCGAGCAGGTTGGTGCCCTTGGCCGCCCAGTCGCGCGAGGAGCCGGTGCCGTACTCCTTGCCGGCGATCACCACCAACGGCACGCCGTCGGCCTTGTACTGCATCGCCGCGTCGTAGATCGCCAGCTTCTGCCGCTGCGTGCCGTCCGGCCCGCGGTAAAGCGTGTTGCCGCCTTCTTCGCCGCCGAACATCAGGTTCTTGATGCGGATGTTGGCGAAGGTGCCGCGCACCATCACGTCGTCGTTGCCGCGGCGGCTGCCGTAGCTGTTGAAGTCGGCTGGCTGCACGCCGCGTTCCTGCAGGAAGCGGCCCGCCGGCGAGTCCTTTTTGATGTTGCCGGCCGGGGAGATGTGGTCGGTGGTGATCGAGTCGCCGAACAAGCCGAGCACGCGCGCGCCGTGCACGTCGTCGATGCTGCCGACCTGCATGGTCATGCCGTCGAAGTAGGGCGGGTTCTTGATGTAGGTGGACGCCGCGTCCCAGGCGTACAGCTCGCCGTCGGGCGAGGCGATTGCGGCCCAGCGGCTGTCGCCCTTGAACACGTCGGCATAGTTCTGCTTGAACATTTCCGGGCCGACGGTGGCGGCGATGGTGTCGCCGATTTCCTTGTTGCTCGGCCAGATGTCGCGCAGGTACACCGGCTGGCCGTCGCTGCCGGTGCCGAGCGGGTCGCGGCTCAGGTCGATGTCGGTGGTGCCGGCGATGGCGTAGGCGACCACCAGCGGCGGCGAGGCCAGGTAGTTCATCTTCACTTCCGGGTGCACGCGGCCTTCGAAGTTGCGGTTGCCGGACAGCACCGAGGCCACCACCAGATCGTCCTTGGCGATCGCCGCGGACACGTCGTCCGGCAGCGGGCCGGAGTTGCCGATGCAGGTGGTGCAGCCGTAGCCGACCACGTAGAAACCCAGTTGTTCCAGGTCGTCCATGACCCCGGCCTTCTTCAGGTAGTCGGTGACCACCAGCGAACCCGGCCCGAGCGAGGTCTTGACCCACGGCTGCGCCTTCAGGCCCTTGGCCACGGCGTTGCGCGCCAGCAGCCCGGCGCCGAGCATCACCGCCGGATTGGAGGTGTTGGTGCAGGAGGTGATCGCGGCGATCACCACCGAGCCGTCGCGCAGCTGCCAGCCGGCGCCGCTGTCTTCGCCGGTCTCGGCCTGCGAGGCCTTGGCGCCGACCGCGGTGCCGCCGCCGCCTTCGTTCTTGAGCCGATCTTCTTGCTTGAGGTCGCTATGGCGCTTGTGGCGCGCTTCGGCGAAGGGCACCAGGTTGTCGCGGAAATTACGCTGCATGTCTTCCAGCAGTACCCGGTCCTGCGGCCGCTTGGGGCCGGCCAGCGACGGCTTGACCTGGCCCATGTCCAGCTCCAGCGTGGCGCTGTAGGCGGCGTGCGCGGTGTCGGCGTCGTGCCACAGGCCCTGCGCCTTGGCGTAGGCCTCGACCAGCGCGATCTGCTCCTCGCTGCGCCCGGACAGGCGCAGGTAGGTCAGCGATTCGGCATCGACCGGGAAGATGCCGCAGGTGGCGCCGTACTCCGGCGCCATGTTGCCGATGGTGGCGCGGTCGGCCAGCGGCAGGTGCTGCAGGCCCTCGCCGAAGAACTCGACGAACTTGCCGACCACGCCGTGCTTGCGCAGCATCTGCGTCACCGTCAGCACCAGGTCGGTGGCGGTGGCGCCTTCGGGCAGCCTGCCGCTCAGCTTGAAGCCGACCACCTGCGGGATCAGCATCGACGAGGGTTGGCCGAGCATCGCTGCTTCCGCCTCGATGCCGCCCACGCCCCAGCCGAGCACGCCGATGCCGTTGATCATGGTGGTATGGCTGTCGGTGCCGAACACGGTGTCCGGATAGGCGATCGTCTCGCCGTCGTGCTCGCCGGTCATCACCACCCGCGCCAGGTGTTCGAGGTTGACCTGATGCACGATGCCGGTGTTCGGCGGCACCACCTTGAAGTTGTCGAATGCCTTCTGGCCCCAGCGCAGGAAGCCGTAGCGTTCCTTGTTGCGCTGGAATTCGATCTTGCCGTTGAGGTCGAGCGCGTCGGCCTTGCCGAACACGTCCACCTGCACCGAATGGTCGATCACCAGTTCCGAGGGGATCAGCGGATTGATCTGCTCCGGGCGCCCGCCGAGCTTGACCACAGCGTCGCGCATCGCGGCCAGATCGACCACGCACGGCACGCCGGTGAAGTCCTGCAGCACCACCCGCGCCGGCATGAACGCGATCTCGGTGTCGGGCTCCGCCTTGGGATCCCACTTCGCCACCGCTTCGATGTGGTCCTTGCCCACGCTGACGCCGCCATCTTCGTGGCGCAGCAGGTTTTCCAGCAGGATCTTCAGCGAGTAGGGCAGGCGGCCGATGTCGAAGCGCTCGGCGAGCTTGGGCAGGCTGTAATAGGCGTAGCGTTTGCCGTTGACCTCGAGCGAGGCACGGGTGGAAAAGGAATCGCTCATCACGGAACTCCTATGGCGTCGCGGCTGTAGGGACGACGCTCAGTCTGACCGATTCAGTGTGTACGCAGGGTGTGACCGGCGCTGTATGCGAGCTTGAGTATGACGCCTGAAGTATGTAAAATTTGTGCATACCTTATGGAGCCTGCCCATGGAAGCCACCGTCGCCGAGCGCGGTCAGATCACCTTGCCCAAGGCCGTGCGCGACGCGCTGGGCCTGAGCAAGGGCACCATCCTGAAGGTGGAGCTGGACGGCGGCCGCATCATCCTGCGCAAGAGCGTGGACGATGCGATCTCGCGCGCCCGCGGCCGCTTCAAGCTCGACGGCTTCGCCAGCACCGACGAGGCGATGCGCGCGATCCGCGGCCGCGCGCCGGGCGATCCGTTCGAACCCGCCGCCAAGCCATGATCGCGATCGACTCGTCGGTGCTGGTGGACCTGCTGGCCGACGGTCCGCAGGCCGACGCCACCGAAGCCTGCCTGCGCCAGTGCCTGAGCACCGGCCCGGTGGTGGTGTGCGACATCGTGCTGGCCGAGGTGTGCAGCGCGCTGCGCGACGGTGCCGAGGCGCTGTCGGTGCTGGAGGACATGAGCATCCGCTTCAATGCGCTGGAGGCCAAGTCGGCGTTGCGCGCCGGCGAGATGCAGCGTCGTTTCCGTGCTCGCGGCGGCCAGCGCGAGCGGGTGGTGGCCGATTTCCTGATCGGCGCCCACGCGCTGCTGCAATGCGATGGCCTGATCACCCACGATGACGGATTTTTCCGCGACTACTTCAAGGGCCTGAAGATCATCAGGCCCAAGCCGTCCGCCTGACGCCGCCATTCGTTTCCCGCTTACCGCTCACCCCTACCGAAATTTCCGGAGAACCCGCATGTTGGAAGCCTATCGCCACCACGTCGCAGAGCGCGCCGCGCTCGGTATCCCGCCGCTGCCGCTGAGCGCGCAGCAGACCGCCGAGGTCGTCGAGCTGCTGAAGCACCCGCCCGCTGGCGAAGAGTCGTTCCTGGTCGAGCTGCTGAGCCAGCGCGTGCCGGCCGGCGTCGACGACGCGGCCAAGGTCAAGGCCTCCTACCTGGCCGCGCTCGCCTTCGGCAGCGAGCAGTGCGCGCTGATCTCGCCCACGCGCGCCACCGAACTGCTCGGCACCATGCTCGGCGGCTACAACATCCATCCGCTGATCGAGCTGCTGGACAACGCCGAGCTCGGCGCGGTCGCCGCCGAAGGACTCAAGCACACGCTGCTGATCTTCGATGCGTTCCACGACGTGCAGGAAAAGGCCGAAGCCGGCAATGCGCACGCCAAGGCGGTGCTGCAGAGCTGGGCCGACGCGGAGTGGTTCACCAGCAAGCCGGAAGTGCCGCAGAGCCTTACCGTCAGCGTGTTCAAGGTGCCGGGCGAGACCAACACCGACGACCTGTCGCCGGCGCCTGACGCGACCACGCGCCCTGACATCCCGCTGCACGCGTTGGCGATGCTGAAGAACAAGCGCGACGGTGCGGCGTTCGTGCCGGAAGAGGACGGCAAGCGCGGCCCGATCCAGGCGATCGCCGATCTCAAGGCCAAGGGCCACCTGGTCGCCTATGTCGGCGACGTGGTCGGCACCGGGTCCTCGCGCAAGTCGGCGACCAACTCGGTGCTGTGGTGGACCGGCGAAGATATTCCGTTCATCCCCAACAAGCGCTTCGGCGGCGTGTGCCTGGGTTCGAAGATCGCGCCGATCTTCTACAACACCATGGAAGACGCCGGTGCGCTGCCGATCGAGCTGGACGTGTCGCAGATGGAGCACGGCGACGTCGTCGAGCTGCGCCCGTACGACGGCAAAGCGCTGAAGAACGGGCAGGTGATCGCCGAGTTCGCGATGAAGTCGGACGTGCTGTTCGACGAAGTGCGCGCCGGCGGCCGCATCCCGCTGATCGTCGGCCGCGGCCTGACCGCCAAGGCGCGCGAGTTCCTCGGCCTGCCGGCCTCTGACCTGTTCCGCCTGCCGATGGTGCCGCCGGATACCGGCAAGGGCTTCTCGCTGGCGCAGAAGATGGTCGGCCGCGCCTGCGGTTTGCCGGAAGGCGAAGGCATGCGTCCGGGCACCTATTGCGAGCCGAAGATGACCTCGGTGGGCTCGCAGGACACCACCGGGCCGATGACCCGCGACGAGCTGAAGGACCTGGCCTGCCTAGGCTTCTCCGCCGACCTGGTGATGCAGTCGTTCTGCCACACCGCCGCCTATCCGAAGCCGGTGGACGTCAAGACCCACCACAGCCTGCCGGAGTTCATTTCCACCCGCGGCGGCGTGTCGCTGCGTCCGGGCGACGGCGTGATCCACAGCTGGCTCAACCGCATGCTGCTGCCCGACACGGTTGGCACCGGCGGCGACTCGCACACCCGCTTCCCGATCGGCATCTCGTTCCCGGCCGGCTCCGGCCTGGTTGCGTTCGCCGCCGCCACCGGGGTCATGCCGCTGGACATGCCGGAGAGCGTGCTGGTGCGCTTCAAAGGCGAGATGCAGCCGGGCGTGACCCTGCGCGACCTGGTCAACGCGATCCCGCTGTACGCGATCAAGGACGGTCTGCTGACCGTGGCCAAGCAGGGCAAGAAGAACATCTTCTCCGGCCGCATTCTCGAAATCGAAGGCTTGCCGCACCTGAAGGTGGAGCAGGCGTTCGAGCTGTCCGACGCCTCGGCCGAGCGCTCTGCCGCCGGTTGCTCGGTGCGTCTGGACAAGGCGCCGATCATCGAATACCTGACCAGCAACATCACCCTGCTGCGCTGGATGATCGCCGAGGGCTACGCCGATGCGCGCACCCTGGGCCGGCGCATCAAGAAGATGGAAGAGTGGCTGGCCGATCCGCAGCTGCTCGAGCCGGACGCCGATGCCGAGTACGCCGCGGTGATCGAGATCGACCTGGCCGACATCCACGAGCCGATCGTGGCCTGCCCGAACGATCCGGACGACGTCAAGACGCTGTCCGAGGTCGCCGGCGCGGCGATCGACGAAGTGTTCATCGGGTCGTGCATGACCAACATCGGCCACTTCCGCGCCGCGGCCAAGCTGCTGGAAGGCAAGCGCGACATTCCGACCCGGCTGTGGGTCGCGCCGCCAACCAAGATGGACGCCTCCGAGCTGACCAAGGAAGGCCACTACGGCACCTTCGGCGCAGCCGGCGCGCGCATGGAAATGCCAGGCTGCTCGCTGTGCATGGGCAACCAGGCGCAGGCGCGCGAAGGCGCCACGGTGTTCTCCACCTCCACCCGCAACTTCCCCAACCGCCTGGGCCGTAACACCAACGTGTACCTGGGCTCGGCGGAACTGGCGGCGATCTGCTCGCGCCTGGGCCGCATCCCGACCAAGGACGAGTACATGGCCGACGTGGGCGTGATCAAGACCAGCGGCGAGCAGATCTACCGCTACATGAACTTCGATCGGATCCAGGAATACCAGGACGTGGCCGATACGGTTTCCGCCTGATTCAAGGCGGTTCGATGTGCTGTCGTTCCATGGCGGCAACGCGAAGTGCAGGCTGCCTCAGGTTGATCGCGGTGAAGCCCACTTCGATGTCGTGGCTGTGCGGCGGCAGGTGTAGCTCGGCGGTCAGCGGCACGCTGTGGCCGCCGACGTCGAGCGACTGGATCCGCACCGGCGGCGCCTGCGCGCGGCGCAGGCCGAGCGCGAGCGGATCGATCTGCGCGAAGCCGGAGATCAGCGGGAAGCACAGTGTGCCGTCGGCATCGCGCAGGCATGCCGGCTGGCCACCGCCGTTGGTTAGCGCATCACGCCTTCGCGCTTGACGGCCGACCACAGCCGCCTTGCTGCACCGGCTGGCTCAGGCTGACGCTGCCGGGCAAGCCGGGCAAGCCGGGCAGGCGCTGCGGCGTGCCGTTCGCGCCGCCGGCGCCGACCGCAATGGCGTACACCCCGCGTGGCCGCTGGCGACCAGCAGCGTGTGCTTGGCGCTGCGCTACAGGGCGCGGATCGGCAACTGGTCCGGCCATTGCGCGATCAGCCGCAGCGCGTGGCTGCGGCAGGCGTCGCTGTCGCGCGTCGGGCGGCAGAGAGCCGGCGCGGCCATCGACGGTGCCGATCCACAGTGGTGGGTGGAGAAGCGGCGCACGCCCTCGGGATAGGCAAGCGGCAGCGTCTGCGCGGCGAGCGCAGCACTGGCGGATAACAGCAGCAGCGACAACAGGAAACGGATCGGCATTGCCTGACAGGGGGTGAAAATGTGCCGCGCATCAGGCAATAATTGTGCCGCGATCGGCTCGCGGATGGATGACGCGCTCTAACCGATGGGTGGCGCGGCCCTTGGTTTCGCGCCGCGGGAACCGGGCGGCGTTGCACGATCCGTGTCGGCCAGGCGCGCGTCCAGCCAGCGTTCCAGCTGGATGGCCGGCAACGCCGGCGCGAACAGGAAGCCCTGCAGCACGTCGCAGCCCAGCCATGACAGGAAGGCGCGTTGCGCCTCGGTTTCCACGCCCTCGGCGACGGTGTGCAGGTGCAGGCTCTCGCCGATGCGCAGTACCGAAGTGGTCAATGCGCGCGCGGTCTCGCTGTGTTCCAGGTCGCGCACGAAGCTCATGTCCAGCTTGAGTTCGTTGACCGGCAGCTGGTGCAGATGGCTGAGGCTGGAATAGCCTGTTCCGAAATCGTCCAGCGACAGGCGCACGCCGCTGGCCTGCAATTGACGCAGATTGGCCAGCACCGCCGGTGCGTTGGACAGCATGACGCTCTCGGTCATCTCCAGTGCCAGGTCGCTGGGCAGCAACCCATGCGTGCTCAGCATCTGCGCCACGCGCGCGGGCAGCTGCGCGTCGGCGAAGTTGCTGGCCGACAGGTTGACCGCCACGCGCGGCACCGGCACCCCACGCAGGCGCCAATCGGCCATCTGCCGGCAGGCCTGGCGCAGCGCCCAATGTCCCAGTTCGTCGATCAGCCCGCATTCCTCGGCCATCGGCACGAAGCGTGCCGGCGAGATGTCGCCCAGATGCGGGTGCTGCCAGCGCAGCAGCGCTTCCACGCCGTACAGCGCGCAGGGCGGCTGGCTGTGCAGCTGCGGCTGGTAGTGAAGTTGCAGCTGATCGCGGCGCAACGCTTCGCGCAGCGCGGCCTCCAGCGCCACGCGTTCCTGCGCCATGCGGTTCATGTCGGCGCTGAAGAAGCGGAAACTGCCGCCGCCTTCGTTCTTGGCCCGGTACATGGCCAGGTCGGCGTGGCGCAGCAGGGTTTCGATGTCGCGCCCGTCGTCGGGGAACATTGCCACGCCGATGCTGGCGCCCGGGTGCAGGGTCACGTTCCCCACCACCACCGGCTCGGCCAGCGCCAACAGCAGGCGCTCGGCCACCCCGGCCGCCTGCTCGGCACCGCACTGCGGCAGCATCAGCACGAACTCGTCGCCGGCCTGGCGGCCGATCAGGTCGGTCGCGCTCAAGGTTTCGCCAAGGCGTCGCGCGATGTCGCGCAGCAGGCTGTCGCCAGCGGCATGGCCCTGGGTCTCATTGACGCGCTTGAAGCGGTCGATGTCGACGAACAGGATCGCCACCGGAAACGCGTGGTATTCGGCGGCGGCCAGCGCCTGTTCGGCGCGAGCGCTGAACATCACCCGGTTGGGCAGGTCGGTCAGCGCATCGTAGAACGCCAGCTGGTGCACACGCGCCTTGGTCTGCTCGCGCTCCAGCGCCAGCGCACATAGGTGCAGGCACAGCTCGATCAGCCGCAGGTGCCAGGCTTGCGGTTCGCAGCGGTCGCGGTAATACAGCGCGAAACTGCCGAGCACGCGCCCGCCGCTGGACGTGATCGGGCTGGCCACGCAGCTGCCCAGGTCGAGTTGCTGCACCAGCGCGCGGTAATCGGCGAACAGCGGATCGGTGGCGGTATCGCGCACCAGCACCTGCTTGCCACGCCAGATCGCCGCGCCGCAGGCGCCGGAGGCGGGGCCCACGCGCATGGATTCGACCACGGCGTTGAACGCGGTCGGCAGGCTCGGCGAGGCCAGCGGGTGCAGCCGGCCATTGCCATCGACGCTGATGATCGAGGCCACCACCTGCGGGGCGATGCGCTCGACCTCGCTGCAGATCAGGGTCGCCACGTCGACCAGCGGCTGTTCGCGGACCAGCGCGTCGAGCACGTTCTTGTGCAGGATCTCGTGCATCTTGCTCTGGGTGATGTCGGTGAACGACAGCACGTAATGCTGGATGCCGCCGTCCGCGTCGGCGATCGGATTGGCCACGATCGTTGTCCACAGCGGCGAGCCGTCCTTGCGGTAGACCAGCAGGTCGGTCTGGTGGCCCAGGCCGCTGACCACGCGCTCGCGGGCCTGCACGATCATCTGCATGTCGGTGCCGGCGCCGTTCAGCACGCTGCTCGGCAGCAGCCCGCGCACGTCGGCGGCGGCATGGCCGAACATGTGCACGAAACCGGCGTTGACATAGAGAATGGCCAGTTGCGGGTCGCACACCACGATGGCGTTGTCGCTGCGATCCAGCGCCAGCGACAGCAGCCGCATCCTGGCGTCGCGCTCGCGTTCGGCACTGATGTCGCGCACGAACACCACGTACAGCGGCGCAGATTCCTGCGGCACCGTGGCCGCGCTCACCGCCACCCAGCGCTGCACGCCGTCGGTGCCGGGCAACTGCAGTTCGTAGCTGTCGCCGGGGGCGCCCGAACCGTGCTGCATGCATCTGGCCAGGAACGCTGCGCGCGCATTCTCCGGCACCAGTTCGCCGAGCGGACGCCCCAGCACCTGCGCCTGCGGTAACCCCCACAGCGCTTCGGCGGTCTGGTTGAAGGCCAGGATGTGTGCGTCCGCGTCGATCACCACCACGCCGTCGGGTGCCTGCTGCAGACAGCTCAGCAGTGCCTGCTCGGGCGCTTGCAGCTTGCGCAGCACTGTCGCTGCGACACTGCCGGCGCCGGGCGCGATCGGTTTGCTGGCGCGCTGGCGCGGCACGGCCTAGGGTCCGGCAACGCGATGGCGGCAGGCTGCATGGCCGTGTCGGACAGCACGCACGGTAAGCCGGCGCGCCGCGCCCTGGTGCGTGCGCAATGGCGTCATCACTCGCTCGCTAATCGACATATCGTTCCCCGTTGTTGCTTGCCGCGCACGTGCCCAAGCACGGCGCGACGTCTCCCGATTGCGTCGCACAGCCCCTAGCGGGCCTGGTTGGACAACGCGATCAGACGCTCGGCGATCCTGTCCAGCGGCAACACTTCCTGTGCGGCGCCCAGCCGGAATGCGCTGCCGGGCATGCCCCAGACTACGCTCGTCGCCTCGTCCTGTACCAGCGTGCTGGCGCCGGCCTGCAACATTTCCAGCAGGCCGCGTGCGCCGTCGTCGCCCATACCGGTCAGTACTGCGCCGATCGCGTTGGCGCCGGCGTTGCGCGCCACCGACTGGAACAGCACGTCCACCGCCGGCTTGTGCCGGTTGACCGGCGGGCCGTCGTCGATCTTGCAGCGCCAGCGCGCACCGTCGCGGACCACCTGCAGGTGCTTGCCGCCGGGCGGCAGGTAGGCGTGTCCTGGCAGGATCGCTTCGCCTTCGCTGGCTTCGCGCACCGCCATCGCCGAGTGCCGGTTGAGGCGGTCGGCGAAGGCGGTGCTGAAGCCGGCGGGCAGGTGCTGGGTCATCACCACCGCCGGCGCATCGGCGGGCATGCCCTCCAGCACCACCCGCAGCGCCTCGGTGCCGCCGGCGGAGGCGCCGATCGCGATCAGCCGGTCGGTGGTGCGGAACTTCAGCGTGGACACCGCGCTGGGCGCCGCCACGGCGTTGCCGGCAGGCCGCGCCGCGGCCGGACGGTCGAGTGCGCGGACCTTGGCCTTGGCCGCCGCCTTGACCTTGCCGATGATTTCCTCTGCGTACTCCTCCAGGCCGCGCGCCACGTCGAGCTTGGGCTTGGAGATGAAATCGACCGCGCCCAGCGCCAGTGCCTGCAGCGTGGTGTCGGCGCCGCGCTCGGTCAGCGAGGAGATCATCACCACCGGCGTGGGCCGTAGCCGCATCAGGTTTTCCAGGAACGCCAGGCCGTCCATGCGCGGCATTTCCACGTCCAGGGTGATCACGTCCGGATTGAGCCGTTTGATCTTCTCGCGCGCCAGGATCGGATCGGCGGCCGAGCCGACCACCTCGATGCCAGGCGCGCGCGACAGGATTTCGGTCAACATCTGCCGCACGACCGCCGAATCGTCGACGATCAGCACGCGGCAGGGAATTTCTGAGGTCATTCGAACAACTCCACGGCGCCCGTGACCGGCGCTTTGGCGAGGCGGGCACGCACCGCCGATTCGGCGGCGGCGACTTCGGCTTCTTCGTGCGCATGCGGCAGGCGCTGCACGACCACGCGGCCGGTGGTGGGGAAGAACCAGATCTTGCGCGGATGGATGCCGCGCAGGTCCTCGGCCACCACCGGGATCTGCTCGGCCTTCAGATACTGCAACACGAACTCGGCGTTGCGGGTACCGACCGGGTTGTTGGTGAAACCCTTGAGCACGTTGCCGCCGCCGAATACTTTGGCTTCCAGGCGGCTGCGGCTGGCGCCGCGCTTGAGCAGGTCGTTGATCAGCACTTCCATCGCATAGCTGCCGTAGCGCGCCGGTGCGCCGTCGCCGGCCTGGCCGTCGGGCAGCATGAAGTGGTTCATGCCGCCGATCTTCAGCAGCGGGTCGCGGATGCAGGCGGCCACGCAGGAGCCGAGGATGGTGGTCAGCGCGGTGTCGTCGTCCACCACCAGGTACTGGGTCGGCAACAGCTTGGCCGCTATGGTCTGGAAGCGGGTGTCGTGGTAGCGCATCACCTGATCCGCGACCATCGTGGCGGCTCTCATGCGCGTGCCTTGGCGGCGCGACGGTACAGGGTGCGACCGCAGGGCTTGATCAGGTCGGCCGCATGCAGGTAGTTCTCCGAATGGCCGGTGTAGAGCATGCCTTCTTCGTCCAGGTGCGGGATCAGCCGCGACAGGATGCCACGTTGGGTCGGCTTGTCGAAATAGATCATCACGTTGCGGCAGAACAGCGCCATGTACGGGCCGCTGACGTCGTAGCGCGGTTCCAGCAGGTTCAACTGGCGGAATTCGAGCAGCTCGCGAAGCGCCGGCACCACCCGGCACTGGCCTTCGTTGGCGCCGCTGCCGCGTTGGAAGTATTTGCGCTTCAACGCCGGGTCCAGGCTGGCGATGCGATCGACCGAGTATACGCCGCGTGAGGCGGTCGCCAGCACTTGCGTGTCCACGTCGGTGGCCAGGATCCGCACCGGCGGGGTCAGCGTGCCGAACGCCTCGCAGACGGTGATCGCCAGCGAATAGGGTTCCTCGCCGGTGGAGGCGGCGCACGACCAGATCTTCAGCGGCGCCGAGCTGGCATGCTTCTGCAGCTCCTCGCGCAGGCGCTCGAAGTGGTGCGGCTCGCGGAAGAACGAGGTCAGGTTGGTGGTCAGCGCATTGGTGAACGCTTCCCACTCGTCGCCGCCATCGCGCTCCAGCCAGTCCAGATAGTCGCGGAACGAGCGCAGGCCGAGCGTGCGCAGGCGCCGCGACAGGCGGCCGTAGACCATGTCGCGCTTGGCCGGTGCCAGGGCGATGCCCGCCTTCTGGTAGATCAGGTCGCAGACCCGTTTGAAATCGCGATCGCTGAAGTCGAAGTCGCGATTGTCGGAACCGGGATGGGGCAGGGAAGACGTTGGAGTGGCCATGGCTCGCAGCGGTAATCGGTCTATCGGGTTATCGGCCGGAGCCGAGCGAAGTTGATGCCGGAACAAGACGCCGCCTGTGCCGCCGCCGCTGCCGCGCTCAGAATTCCTGATCTTGGTCTTCGCCGGCAGCCGTACGCGCGCTGCCCGCTGCGCTGCGCATGCGCGCTGGCGGCCGCGCGGCGGCTACCGCCGGTCGCGCCCTGGCCTGACCATGCGGGCGCGGTGCGGCGGCAGGCGCGGCGTGTCCTGCCGGCGTGTCACCGTGCGGGTCCAGCTTGAACTCGGCGACGGTGGCGCTGAGCTGGCCGGCCTGGGTCTGCAGCGTGCGCGCGGCGGCGGTGGCTTCCTCGACCAGTGCTGCGTTCTGCTGGGTGGCCTCGTCCATCCGGCTGATGGTCTGGTTGACCTGCTCGATGCCCGACGACTGCTCCTGCGAGGCGGCGGAAATCTCGCCCATGATGTCGGTGGCGCGCTGCACCGAGGACACGATCTCCTGCATGGTGCGGCCGGCTTGATCGACCAGCGCCGAACCTTCGGCGACGCGGGTGACCGAGTCGTCGATCAGCTGCTTGATCTCCTTGGCCGCGCCGGCCGAGCGCTGGGCGAGGGTGCGCACCTCGCTGGCGACCACGGCGAAACCGCGGCCCTGCTCGCCGGCGCGGGCGGCTTCCACTGCCGCATTCAAGGCCAGGATGTTGGTCTGGAAGGCGATGCCGTCGATCACCGAAATGATGTCGGCGATCTTCTTCGAAGAGATCTCGATGCCGCTCATCGTGCGCACCACCTGGCTCACCACCTCGCCGCCCTGAGAGGCGACTGCGGCGGCACCGACCGCGAGCTGGTTGGCCTGGCGCGCATGCTCGGCGTTCTGCCTGACCGTGGCAGTCAGCTCATCCATCGACGTGGCGGTCTGTTGCAGGCTGGCGGCCTGCTGTTCGGGGCGTCGCGACAGGTCCTCGTTGCCGGTGGCGATCTCCGAAGAGGCGACGTTCATGCTGGCCGCCGCGGTCTGGATGCGGCCGACGATGCCGGCCAGCTGTTCGGCGGTAGCGTTGGCGTCGTCGCGCATCCGGGCGAACACGCCATTGAACTCGCCGTGCATGCGCACGCTCAGATCGCCGGCGGCGATGGCCTGCAGCAGTTGCGACAGCTCGCCCAGGGTCAGGTCGCTGACCTGCATCATCGCATTGAGGTTCTGCACCATCGTGCGGAAGTCGTACTGAAACCGCTCGGCATCGCCGCGCGCGCTGAAGTCGCCGGCCGCGGCGGCTTCGGCCAGTTGCTTGATCTGCACGTTCAGCGCCGTCAGGTTGGCCTTGGCGGTGTCCATCGTCTCGGTCAGCACCGCTTTCTCGCCGGGCAGGCGCTCCATGTCTTCGCTCAGGTCGCCGACCGCATAGCGCTGGATGATCTGCACCAGGCGCAACTTCACCGCCACGTGCGCGGCGACCAGGTCGTTGCTGGCCTTGACCATGTGGCCGTAGTCGCCGGGGAAGGCGGTCGCGTCCATGCGATAGCTGATCGTGCCCTGCTCGTGGCGTTGCGCCATCTGGTTCTGCGCGTCGATCACCGCGCGGATGCGGCCGCGCATGTCCAGCATGTCGCCCATCAGCTGGCCGATCTCGTCGCTGGAACGGGGACGCACCGCACTGTCCAGCTCGCCGCGGGCGATGGCCTGCGACAGCTGCCGTGCCGCATCGAGCTGCCGCGCGATGCCGCGCGAAATCAGCCAGCCGATGCTGGACGCAGCGGCGATGGCCAGCACCAGCAGGCTCAGGATCAGCAGCTTGGTGCGCGACAGCTGCGCATTGATGATGTCCATTTCCTGGTTCAGCTGGGCAACGTTGTAGTCGGTCAGCGCCACGATCCGTTCGAACAGTGCGCGCCGCTGCGGCCGCGACTGCTTGTCGGAGATGGCCTGCGCAGCGGCGACGTCGCCGGCCCGCAGCGCATCGCCCATCGCGGCGTTGCTCCGCAGGTAAGCGTCCAGTCTTTCCCTGACCCCGGCATACATCTGCCGCTGCGTCTGTTCCAGCATCACCCGTTCGATGATCGCCTGATTCTTCGCCACTTCTGTGCGCGCCTTCTGCATGCGCTTGAAGTAGTCGGCCATCGCTTCCGGATCGTCGGCGCGCGCAATCTGCGCCAGTTCGTAGGTGCGGAACTCGCCAAGCTGCGCGCGGACTTCGGCCAGCGCCTGCGTGGCCGGCACCCAATCCAGTTCGATGCGCTTGAGCTCGGCCATCGCCAGGGTAGTGCGCGAATAAGTGAACACGCCTATGACCAAGGTCAACAGCGTGGTCATGGCGAATGCGAAGATCAGCTTGTCGCGGATTTTCAGCTGTTTGAGCAGGTGCATTGACGGTTCCGTGCAGCAGATCGGTCGAAGACGGTGGCGATGCGGTGCGGTGCGTCGGGGCTAGCGGGGGGCGTAGATGAGCACGTCGGCTTCCGCATGCGGCGCGTGGCGGGCGTTGATGCGGCTCAGTTCCTCCAGGTCGGCGAACAGGGCGCGGCGCTGCGGCAGCGCCTGTTGCGTTGACAGCTGGTTGGCGCGTTCGTGATCGCCGGCATGCACCGCCGCGCCGATCTGCCGGTGCAACTTCAGGTAGGCATCGAGTTCGGCCTGGATCGTGGCGAAGCGTTGGCGTTCTTCGCCGCTCGGCATGGTGGCGATGTACAGCGCCACCTGCTTGTGTGCGCCGCGCAGCGATTGCTCGATACGCTGGTCGTAGTCGGCCACCTCCGCCGCATTGCCCGTGGCGGCGATCAGCGACAGTTGATACAGGCGCAATTCCGCCAGTTGCGCACGCAGCTCGCATAAGGCCATGGCCGCTGGCGCTTGCCGGGTCTGCAACTGCTGCAGGTGCTCGCGCGAGTCGTCGAGGTTGCGGGTACCCAGATACCCCACCGCGACTACCGTGGCGCAGCCGAGCACGCATAGCAGCGCAGCGAGCAGGGACGATTTCAGATCGGTCTGGCGTGGCATCTCAGGCTCCGAAGCGGCGGCGATGACGAGGGCAGTGGCAGGCTGCATTCACGCATCGTTAATCGGGTATCGACTGCGGCCCCTGGCGCTTGAGTTCGCCATTACATGGCACCCGGTCAACTGTGATGCAGTTCGGATTCGTTGGATTCGTTGGATTCGATGGCCTGCTCGCGGCGCTGCACTCGGAACTTCGCCCAGTCCGTTTCGGTCATTGCCACGCGCGTGCCTGCCGCCTGGTTGAGACCAAGCGCGCGTTGGTCCCGACCGAACGGCGCGACGCGCATCGCGTGTTGCTTCCGGCAAAAAAATCCCCGGCGCGTGGCCGGGGATCGGGAACTGCATGAACGCCGCGATTGCCGGCGGCTCAGAACTCTTGCCAGTCCGAATCAGCCAGGGCCGGTACGGACTTCTTGCTGCGGGTCGCCAGCGCCGGCTTGCTCGATGGCACCGCGGCCGGCTTCGTGGCCACCGTGCGGATCGAGTGCACCTGCGCATGGCGCGGCGTCGGCGTCGGCGCGCTTGCCGGCGTCTGCTCCACGCGGAAGATCGAGACCGCTTCGGTCAGCTGCCCGGCCTGTTCTTCCATCGAGCGTGCGGCGGCAGTGGCTTCTTCCACCAGCGCGGCGTTCTGCTGGGTGGTCTCGTCCATCTGGGTGACGGTCTGGTTGACCTGCTCGATGCCGGACGACTGCTCTTGGGACGCGGCCGCGATCTCGCTCATGATGTCGGTGACGCGCTGCACCGAGGACACGATCTCGCTCATGGTCTGTCCTGCCTGGCGCACCAGCGCCGAGCCGTTGGCGACCTGGGTGACCGAGGCATCGATCAGGCCCTTGATCTCCTTGGCGGCATTGGCCGAACGCTGGGCGAGGGTGCGCACCTCGCTGGCGACCACGGCGAAGCCGCGGCCCTGTTCGCCGGCACGCGCCGCTTCCACTGCCGCATTGAGGGCGAGGATATTGGTCTGGAAGGCGATGCCGTCGATCACCGAAATGATGTCGGCGATCTTCTTCGAGGAGGTCTCGATGCCGCTCATCGTGGTGACGACCTGGCCGACCACGGCGCCGCCTTGCGAGGCGACCGAGGCCGCACCGACCGCGAGCTGATTGGCCTGGCGTGCATGCTCGGCGTTCTGCTTCACGGTGGAGGTCAATTCCTCCATCGACGCGGCGGTTTCTTCCAGGTTTGCCGCTTGTTGCTCGGTGCGGCGCGACAGGTCGTCGTTGCCGGCGGCGATCTCGCCAGCGGAGGCGTTGATACTGACCGCCGCGGTCTGGATGCGGCCGACGATGGCTGCGAGCTGCTCGGCGGTGGCATTGGCGTCGTCGCGCATGGTGGCGAACACGCCATCGAACTCGCCGTGCATGCGCGCGGTCAGGTCGCCGTGCGACAGCGCGGTCAGCAGCTTGGAGACTTCGCCGATGCTGTCGCCGTTGGCCTGCAGCAGGCCGTTGAGCTGCTGCGCCAGCTGCAGGAGGAACCCCTGCTTGCCGTCGGTGGCAACGCGTCCGGACAGGTCGCCGGCGGCGGCGGCCTGCACGATCTTGGCCACTTCCTCTTCGACCTGGGCCTCGACGGTGCGATCGCGCGATTCGCAGACGAAACCGACATGGCTGCCGTGCGCGTCGCGGATGCTGGACACGATCTGCGCGATACGGGCATGGCCGTAGGCCATCTCGCGCTCGGTCGCGCCCTGCTTCTTGATCGCGGCCACGGTGCGGGTGTCGATCTGGTTGCCGTATTCCAGCACCGACAGCGAGGAACCGACCAGCGGCATGCTCGAGTCGAACGCGGGGGCGACCTTGCGGATCTGGTCGGCGTACTTGTCGACGATGCCCTGCATCGACGGGTTGGCGTAGACGATGGTGTAGTCCAGGTCGGCGATGTACATGCCGGTGGAGGAGTTGTCCAGCGCGGTGCGGATGCGCAGGTTCTCGGCAGCTACCGCCGCGTCGCGCTCGGTGCGCTCGCGCAGGTCCTGCTGCATGCGCTTGAGCGCCTGCAGCAGTTCGCCGATCTCGTCCTTGCCGGTGGCGTCGATGTGCCCGTCGAGCTTGCCGCCGGCGACCTCGTTGGCGACCTTGACCGCACTACGCACGTTGCTGGCCAGCATGCGCCCGAACAGCCAGGCCAGGCCTACGGCGCCGATGACGCCGATCACCACGCAGATCAGCAGCAAGGCCGAGGACCGACGGTAAGTGATGTTGGCGGCCACTCCAGCGACCTGCGCTTGGCGGTTGTTTTCGCCGATCAACGCGATCACGTCGTCCACGACCTTGTTGTGCAGGGTGCGGGTCTCGCCGGTGAAAGTGTCGATCGCATCGTCGTGCAGTTCCAGCTGCAGCATTTCGTCCACCGACTGGTAGGAGGCGATCGCTTTTTTCCAGTCCGCCGCGGTGCGCTCGTAGATCGCGCGCTCCTGCGGGCTGCCGATCAGCGGCGGATACTGGGCGATGATTTCGTCCATCCGCTTCTTCAGCGCGACTTTGCGCGTTTCGGCGTCTTTCTTGATCGTATCGCTGCTGCGGATCAGGCTCTGGTAGGCCGCGCTGCGGTATTCGCCGAGGATGCCGCGCATCTCGCCGCCGGTGCGCACGCTGGGCACCACCTGGTTGGAGGTGTTGTCGGCCACGTTGTTGATCGAATGCAGGCCGTTGTAGGCGACCAGTCCCTGGATCAACATGATGGCGAGCACGAGACCGAATGCCAGCATCAGCTTCGGCATCAGCTTCATATTTTTTATCCACTGCATGAACGCATTTCCCCTTGTTTCGACAACGGCGGCGAAGCACCAGAAAACAAAAACGCCGCCTTGCCGAAGCGCAAAGGCTCCGGCACGGCGACGCTTCGTCTTACTTGATCGTGGCCAGCTTCAGGCTGGACGGCGCGCTGACCTGGATCTCGGCGCGCGAGCTGTCGCGTTCGATCTTGCCGATCACGCATACGTCTTTGCCTTCCAGGCTTTCCGGCGCGAAGCCGAACTTGCCGCGGTCGGCGCCGGCGATGCGCGCGGAGAAGGTGTGGCGCGGGAACATGCCGCCCATGTACAGGAAGGTCGGCTCGCCTTCGGAGTTCTGCGCGTACTTGGCCTTCTCGACCTTGCCGCAGACCATGCCGTCCTTGCCGACGAAGCGGGCCGCCATCTCCGGCGGGATCATCTGCTGCGATTGGGCAAAGGCGCTTGGGCTGGCGGCAAGCAGCAGGACCAGCAGCAAGGGGAAGTTCGGTTTCACGGGGAAACTCCTTTAGGGTGGGAAGGGGTGGGAAAATGAATCGGCCCCAACTGGATCGGGCCACCTATCAGCTATCGGCGTTGTCACGATGAACTTGACGGGCGCAAGTGCTAATCAGTTCGCATTTCCGAAAGAAAAAACCCGCCGATGAACGGCGGGTCGGGAATCGCGTGTGCAACTGCGGCGAGGCCGCGGCTCAGGCCGCTCAGGCGGCTTCGTCGACGTGTGCGTGCTGGCTCAGGTCGGCGCTGTCGAGCAGGGTCTCGATGTCCAGCAGGATCAGCATCTTATCGTCCTGGGTGCCGATGCCTGAGATGAAGCGGGTGTCCACTGCGGCGCCGAACTCGGGGGTCGGCCGGATCTGCTCCTCGTTCAACGGGATCACGTCGGAGACACTGTCCACGACGATGCCGACCACGCGGTCCTCGACGTTGAGCACGATCATCACGGTGAAGGCGTCGTAGCGCGCTTCCTTGAGGCGCAGCTTCAGGCGCAGGTCGATCACCGGCACGATGGTGCCGCGCAGGTTGATCACGCCCTTGATGTATTCCGGTGCGTCCGGGACCCGGGTGACCGAGTCGTAGCCACGGATCTCCTGCACTTTCAGGATGTCGACGCCGTAGTGCTCTTCGCCGAGGGTGAAGCTGAGGAATTCGCCGCCGGTGGCACCGGAGGCAGAGGTGTTCTTGTCGTTCATCGTGTGCTCCTGGTGTGCACGGAATTGAGAATGGAGGGCGGGAAGCGGGTAATGCGGCTCTTGCAATAGATCGGCGTAGTGCGGCAGAACTTTAGCGGTCCTGTCACCATCCGCACCGGCCTGGTACATTCGATAAAGATGGCGTGTGGTGTAGGAGCGGCTTCAGCCGCGTGGCTTTTTCTTGGGTCGATCGATGCGACCGCTTCATGCTCCGGTCGCGGCTGAAGCCGCTCCTGCACAAGCGCGCGGAGGCCACGCTGTCATGCGTCGGGACTGAAGTCCCTCCCACAAAAAACATGCTCCCACAGGATTCGCCGTGGACGGTCGGTGCGCTCTTCAAGGCAGCACGCCGCTCTTGCGCGCGCTGCGCTGGCGTTCGATGCGGAAGATGTAGCGCTGGATCGCCGCGTCGGCGCCGCGCGGCAGGTCGACGAAGCGTAGCCCGACGCGCAGCGTGTCCTGGCCGTTGGCCAGCTTGTGCGGATACAGGCTGCAGACCTGCAGGGTCAGCCGGATGGCGTCGGCGTTAGGCAACTGCAATACGCAGCTCGGGTAGCTTTGCCGCTCCTCCGGCAGCGGCTGGCCGGGCACCAGCGCCACCGCCAGACCGCCGTCGCTGATGTCGATGACCCGCAGTACCAGTTCGGTGGGCGGGCTGGCATCGTCCAGTCGCAGCACGCACATCGGCGATTCTGTGATCGGCGTCTCCAGCCGGAAGTGCTCGCGGCGTTGCAGGTAGTGAAGCGAATCCGGCAGCGGCGCACGGAAGCCGGGAGCGTCGCCGTGCGCGACCCGTTCCAGGCCGGCGATGCGGAAACGCAGCCCCACTTTGTCCACCTGCGCGAAGCACAACAGGTACTCGGCCTGCTCGGCGCTGCGGTTGTTGGCTTCGTTGACGCTCAGGTCCAGCAGCACACTGTCATCGTCCAGTTCCAGCAGCGCGGTCAAGAACGACTGGTCGCGGCCAACCACATGCGCGCTGATCTGCGAGCGCTGGTTGATCAGCGACCGCAGCAGTTGCCGGATCTCGCGCGGGTTGGTCAGCAGAAAGCGGTCGTCCTGTTCCGTCGCCTCGTGCGCAGACGGTTCGGTGGAGTCGCTGTTGGTGCCTTCGGCCATGGGTGGGCAACAGGGATGATGGATGGGCGGGGCGGCGTATTGCGCCCGTCCCACGACGCTATCGGCCGTGTTCGGCTTTTTTATAGCCTGGATGCAAGATGGCCACGTTGCCCGCGGCGCCAGCCGGCCCACGCGGCACCAGCGTGAACGAGGCCACCGCCCGTGCAAGCTCGCCGGCCTGGCTTTCCATCGAGCGCGCACTGGCGGTGGCTTGCTCGACCAGCGCGGCATTCTGCTGGGTCGCCTCGTCCATCTGGGTGACGGTGCGGTTGACCTGCTCGATGCCGGCCGACTGCTCCTGCGAGGCGGTGGATATCTCGCCCATGATGTCGGTGACGCGCTGCACCGAGGCCACGATCTCCTGCATGGTGCGGCCGGCGCGGTCGACCAGCGCCGAGCCTTCTGCGACGCGGCCGACCGAGTCGTCGATCAGGCCCTTGATCTCCTTGGCTGCATTGGCCGAGCGCTGGGCGAGGGTGCGGACCTCGCTGGCGACCACGGCGAAGCCGCGGCCCTGTTCGCCGGCCCGCGCCGCCTCCACCGCCGCGTTGAGCGCCAGGATATTGGTCTGGAAGGCGATGCCGTCGATGACCGAGATGATGTCTGCGATCTTCTTCGATGAGGTCTCGATGCCACTCATCGTGCTCACCACTTGGTCGACCACCTCGCCGCCCTGGGTGGCGACCGCAGCGGCGCCGACCGCCAGCTGATTGGCCTGGCGCGCGTGCTCGGCGTTCTGCTTCACGGTGGAGGTCAGTTCCTCCAGCGAGGCGGCGGTTTCCTCCAGGCTCGCCACCTGCTGCTCGGTGCGGCGCGACAGGTCATCGTTGCCGGTGGCGATCTCGCCGGCCGAGCTGTTGATCGAATCCGATGCGCCCTGGATCTGGCGCACGATCGTCGCCAGTTGCAGGGCGGTGGCGTTGGCGTCGTCGCGGATGCGCGCGAACACCCCGTGCAGATCGCCGTCCATGCGCGCGGTGAGGTCGCCCTGCGACAACGCCGACAGCAGCCGGGAAATGCGCGCCAGGCCGTCGGCGTTGTTGTCCAGCAAGGTGTTGAGCTGTTGCGCCAGCAGCAGGAAGAAGCCCTGCTTGCCGTCCAGGCCGATGCGGCTGTCGAGGTCGCCGGCAGAGGCCGCGCGCACGATTTGGGTCACTTCCTCTTCGACCTGGATCTCGTCGGTACGATCGGACCACTCCACGACGAAGCCCTGGCGCTCGGACGCATCGCCGATGACCGGATTGATGATCAGGCGCATGCTGCGTCCGCCTACCCGGATCTGCGCGGTGTGCGTGTGTTGCAATGTGGCCAGCAGTTTGGCCTGGTGCTCGGGGCGCTTGTGGAACATGTCGATGTTGCGTCCCAGCAGCTCGTTCGCATCGAAGCCGGGCAGCTCGCGGCGCAGGTCGTCCTGCGCGGCCGACAGCATGCGCGCCAGCGGCTTGTTGACGTAGACGATGTTGCGCTCTGCGTCGGCGATCATCACGTTGGCGGTGACGTTCTCCAATGCGGTGCGGATGCGCAGGTTTTCGTGCTGCGCCTGCGCTTCCTGTGCGTGGCTGCTCAGCAATTGCTCGCTGGCCACCACCAGGGTATGCGCGATCGAGCCTTCCGGCAGGGTCAGGCCGCGGATCGAGGCCGGCAGCGCTTGCTTGCGGGCGATGGCGCGCGCCAGCAGCGCCAGCTCGCGCGGCTCATGGCCCACGTCCAGCAGTTGCTTGCGCATCTGCACGGCCATCGCCATCAGGATGCCGGCCTCGACCATGACATAGCCTGCGTGCATGGCCAGGATGCCGATCCCCGCGTCGGCGGCGAACGCGCGCAGCGGCAGGCCGCGATGCTGCAGCCAGAAGAACAGCACGTGGTGGACGGCGATGGCCGCGGAGGCGACCACGATCGGCCGCCAGTCGCGGTAGTACAGCAACAACGCGATCAGCACGATCACGCCGAAGTGGATTTCGGTCATGCCGCCGGCCTGCTGGATCAGCACGGCGGCCAGCACCATCAAGCCCAGCGCCATGGTGCAGCGGCTCAGCAGCGTGCCCGGGTACAGTTGCACCTGCAGCGCGATGACCACCAGGGTCGGCAAGGTCACCGCCAGCCACGGCGTCCACAGGCCCTGGCGCCAGGCGATGGCCAGGCCGATCAGGCCGACGAACGCGGCCACCGCCAGGAACAGCCGGTCGGCGTCCGCCGCCAGCTTCTGCAGGTAGACGTAGCGTTCGTTGCCGACCAGCACGCTGCCGTGTGTGTTCGATGTGCTCATGCAGGTGGTTCCTTATCGGCATGCACAGTGGGTGGGAAGGATCAGTGGTGAGGCATTGTCGGCCGCCAGCAGGCGCGGGATCATCGTCGCAGCGGGAATCGCTTTGCCGCAGCCTTCGATTTGAGTAGGTCCGGCGTAGACCAGGCGATCGCCGGCATCGAAGACGACCAGCGCGTAGGGCAGTGCCGCCGGTGCTGGCCGTTGGCGCAGATCGACGCTGCGCAGACCCGGCGGCGTGGACGCCGGACCGGCAGATGCGCAACCGCATCCGGCTGCGCGCAACTGGAACGCCACCGCCTGGCCGCGCGGTGCTGTAGTGGAGGCAAAGGCCTGCAATTGCCGGCGGATGGCATCGGCGCTGGCGGTGGCCGGCGGCTTGGCAAGCAAGAGCAGGCTTGCGGCCGACCAGCTAGCCCACACGGCCAGCAACAACATGCCGATCGGCAACCGCGACGACCGTCGCGGATCATCCGCCTGGGCAATGGTGGCATCGTGCATGGGCTCCCCGATGGGCGCTGCGCCGACAATCACCGGCTCTTCATGTTATCGACGGGAAAAGCACTGGCTTTAGAAGATTGCCGATCGGATGTCGAGAACAGGGGGCAGGGGGCTTGCGCCATGCCTTCGCATCAGCCCCGCCGTCGCCCCTGTGGCGATGGAAACAGCATTGGCCGCAGAAGCGCTCCGCGGCCAAGGCTGGTCGGCTCATGGCATTGCGCCGTCCTCAGGCGTATCGCTGCAGCTTGCGTTGGATCGCCGCTAGCGGTGCGCTTGCCGCTGCATGCCTGCCGCAGCAGGGCGTGACCGCGACGATGGCGTGGCATGGGTCGCCTGGATCTTGAACAGGGCGACGGTCTCAGTGAGTTGGCCGGCCTGATCCTCCATCGCGCGTGCCGCGGCGGTGGCTTCCTCGACCAGCGCCGCGTTCTGCTGCGTGGCTTCGTCCATCTGGGTGACGGTCTGGTTGACCTGCTCGATGCCGGCCGATTGTTCCTGCGACGCGGCGGAGATTTCGCCCATGATGTCGGTGACGCGCTGGACCGAGGACACGATCTCGCTCATGGTCTGCCCGGCCTGGCGCACCAGCACCGAGCCATTTGACACCTGGCTAACAGAGTCGTCGATCAGCTGCTTGATCTCCTTGGCCGCACCGGCCGAGCGCTGGGCGAGGGTACGCACCTCGCTGGCGACCACGGCGAAACCACGGCCCTGTTCGCCGGCACGCGCCGCTTCCACCGCGGCGTTGAGCGCCAGGATATTGGTCTGGAAGGCGATGCCGTCGATGACGCTGATGATGTCGGCGATCCTCTTCGAGGACGCCTCGATGCCGCTCATCGTGCTCACTACCTTGCCGACCACGTCGCCGCCCTGCGAGGCGACCGCGGCCGCACCGGCGGCGAGCTGGTTGGCCTGGCGCGCGTGCTCGGCGTTCTGCTTCACGGTGGAGGTCAGTTCTTCCATCGAGGCGGCGGTTTCTTCCAGGCTGGCGGCCTGCTGCTCGGTGCGCCGCGACAGGTCGTCGTTGCCGGTGGCGATCTCGCTGGCCGCGCTGTTGATGCTAAGCGCAGCTGTCTGGATGCGGCCGACGATGCCGGCCAACTGCTCGGCGGTGGCGTTGGCATTGTCGCGCATGCTGGCGAACACGCCGTTGAAGTCGCCATGCATGCGCGCGGTCAGATCGCCGGCGGCGATGGCCTGCAGCAGCGCGGACAGCGACTGCAGGTTGCCGTCGGCGGTGTCCATCAGCAGGTTGAGGCTGTCGACCATGGCACGAAAGTCGTACTGGAAGCGCTGCGCGTCGCCGCGCACACTGAAGTCGCCAGCCGCTGCGGCGGAGGCGAGCTGGCCGATCTGGTGGTTCATCGCGGTCAGGTTCTGTTTGACCGTATCCATGGTCGCGGTCATTGCGGCCTTCTCGCCGGGCAGACGGTCCATGTCCTCGCTGAGGTCGCCGATCGCATAGCGGTCCATGATCTGTGCCAGGCGCAGGGTCACCGCGATCTGCGCCGCGGCCAACGCATTGCTGTCGCGGACCATGCGTCCGTAGTCGCCGGGGAAAGCGCTCTCGTCCATGCGGTAGCTGATCTGGCCGGCATCGTGGCGCTGCGCCATCTCGACCTGCGCCGTCAGCACGCGCTGCAGCTGCAGCTGCATCTGTTGCATGTTGTCCAGCAACTGGCCGCTTTCGTCGCGGCCGGACACCGTGATCGCCGTGTCCAGGCGACCCTGCGCAATCTGCGCGGCGACGTCGGCGGCACGGCGCACGTTGCGGGTCAGTGCCGACAGGGTGTGGACGCACAAGGCCACGATCAGCAGCGTCAGCAGGCTCAGCCCGGCGATCGTCCACCACATCGCGCTGCGCGCGTCCGCCAGATGCCATGCCGACTGTCGCTGCAGGGCTTGCAGCGAGGTCGCGCTCAGCGATTGCAGCGCTTGGTCCCATTCGTCGAGCGCGCGGTTCCAGCGCCGGTCGGCATCGGGCGCGCCGCTGTCCAGCGTGGCGGACAGTTGCAGCAGGGCCTGGTCGGCGCGGCTTGCCTCGCTGGCGACGCCCTGGGCCAGCACCGGATCCGCTTGCTTGAGCAGGCTGATCGCCTTTCCCAGTTCCTTGCGCAGCCGGGCATGGTCGCGCGCGATCTGCGCGATCTGTTCGCGCAGCACCGGCGCCTGTGCACCGGCCTGCGACGGATCGGCGGCCGCGTCCAGGCGGGTCAGCGCTTCGCGGGTATCCGGGCCGTAGATCAGGCTGGCCACCACCAGGTGGTAGCTCTCCACATACGGGGTATAGACCAGTTGGCTGTCGTCGCGCATCGCATCCAGTGCGGCGGACGCCCGTGCGGCGACAGCGCCGCTGTCGCCTGGCGTGTCGGTCAGCGTCTGGCGCAGGCGCGCCAGGGCCTTGGCGCTGTTCTCGAAGCCGGGCAACGCGGCGACGCGGCGTTGCAGGTCGGTCAGCATGCTGTCCGCGCGCCGTGCCGATTCTGCGACGGCGGCGCCGGTTTCGGCGCGTTGCGCCTGCAGCGTGTCCAGCAGCGACAGCATCTCGCGCAATGGCGCATAGCTGCGCAGCTCGTTGCGGCTGATACCAACGCTTTGGTTGAGCTTGTCGCTGTAGAGCAACACCGGGATCATCAGCCCGAGCAGGGCGAGGATGCCGATGATGCTGAGTTTCCTGGCGATGGCGAGATCGTGCCAGGCGCGCAGCGGCCGGAGCGGCCCGGCGGAGGGAAGCGGGTGGCCGGAGGCGGCCTGGATTGACGGTGTCATTGAGAATCTCTGAGCATCATGGTGACGACGGATCAGGCAGCCGATGACTGCAGTCGTCGGGCATCAGCTGCCGGCCGCTGCGGAACGGCCGCCAATAGCAGCATGACAGGCGGTGCCCAGCGCGGTCGGAGATGTCCCATGGCGATGGCGGCCTGCACATACGTTTGGAAGTGAAGGCTGTAACGGCATGTCGGCAGGATTGTTGAAGCGATGTCGGCGCGTGCGTCAGCTGGCGATCAACTTTGTCGATCGAGCGTGACGGCGGCCCTGCAGCGTGCTTGGATTATCGCGAACGAACAACGCCTTGCGCGATGCAGGTGCTGCAACGTGCAACCTGCAACCTGCCGCGTGGCTGCCAGCGTTCGCGTGATCGGTGTGTCGTGTCCGGGTGGAGGCAGCCGACCTGCAGTCGCCCCCAAGTCGCGATCGCCAAGCCGCAGCGGCTTGGCGATCACAGCGCCCGCTCAGAACTCGTGCCAGCTGGTGTCGCTGCCCGCATTGGCCACACGCTTGGGCGGAGCGTTGCGCACGACACGGGTCGCCGCTGCCACCTGTGCCTTGACCACTGCGGCTACGGCCGGTGCGCTGACTGCCTGGCGTCGGCTCGCGCTCGCGGGGGCGTCGTCGATCTTGAATACCGTCACGGTTTCGGTGAGCTGGCGTGCCTGATCTTCCATCGAGCGTGCCGCGGCGGTGGCTTCCTCGACCAGGGCGGCGTTTTGCTGGGTCGCCTCGTCCATCTGGGTGACGGTCTGGTTGACCTGCTCGATGCCGGCGTATTGCTCCTGCGACGCGGCGGAGATCTCGCCCATGATGTCGGTAACGCGCTGCACCGAGGACACGATCTCGCTCATGGTCTGCCCGGCCTGACGCACCAGCGCCGAGCCGTTGGCCACCTGGCTCACCGAGTCGTCGATCAGGTTCTTGATTTCCTTGGCGGCATTGGCCGAGCGCTGGGCGAGGGTACGCACCTCGCTGGCGACCACGGCGAAGCCACGGCCCTGTTCGCCGGCGCGCGCCGCTTCCACCGCGGCGTTGAGCGCCAGGATGTTGGTCTGGAACGCGATGCCATCGATGACGCTGATGATGTCGGCGATCTTCTTCGATGAGGTCTCGATGCCGCTCATCGTGGTGACCACCTGGCCGACCACCTCGCCACCCTGCGAGGCGACCGAGGCGGCGCCGACGGCGAGCTGGTTGGCCTGGCGCGCATGCTCGGCGTTCTGCTTGACCGTGGAGGTCAGTTCTTCCATCGAGGCGGCGGTCTCTTCCAGGCTGGCGGCCTGTTGCTCGGTACGCCGCGACAGGTCGTCGTTGCCGGTGGCGATCTCGCTGGCCGCGCTGTTGATGCTCAGCGCGGCCGTCTGGATGCGGCCGACGATAGCGGCCAGTTGCTCGGAGGTGGCGTTGGCATCGTCGCGCATCGTGGCGAACACGCCCTGGAACTCCCCGTTCATGCGTGCGGTCAGGTCGCCGGCGGCGATGGCCTGCAGCAGCGTGGACAAGGACTCCAGGTTGCCGTCGGCGGTGGCCATCAACTGGTTGAGGCTGTCGACCATGGCGCGGAAGTCGTACTGGAAACGCTCAGCGTCGCCGCGTACGCTAAAGTCGCCGGCGGCCGCGGCCGTGGCGAGTTGGCCGATCTCGCGGTTCATTGCGGTCAGATTCTGCTTGACCGTGTCCATGGTTTCGGTCAGCACGGCCTTTTCGCCGGGCAGGCGGTCCATATCGTCGCTGAAGTCGCCGATCGCATAACGGCCCATGATCTGCGCCAGGCGCAGCTTCACTGCGATGTGCGAACCGGCCAGTTCGTTGCTGTCGTGGACCATGCGCCCGTATTGCCCTGGGAACGCCTTGGCATTCATGCGGTAGCTGATCTGGCCGGCATCATGGCGCTGGGCCATCTCGTTCTGCGCGGCCATGACCGACTGCAGCTGGCTCTGCATCTTGTGCATGCTGATCAACAGGCGCCCGGTTTCGTCGCGTGACTGGGTGTCGATGACATTGTCCAGATTGCCCGAGGCGATGGCATCGGCGACCGAAATGGCCTGGCCCATGCGCTTGACCAACTGGCGGCGGATCACCAGGCCCATGCCCACGGCGACCAGGACCGCAATCAGGCTGCCGATCAGCACCGACCATTTGCCGCGGGCGCGCACCGTCTCCAGCTCCGCATTGCGCGTAGCCAGCAGGCTGGTCTCCTCATTGCTGAAATCGTTGAGCAGCTGCCGGATGTTGCCCATCGCGGCGCGGTCGCGTCCCTCATGGAACACGGCCACGGACTGTTCGACACCATTGGCCGCATCGCGCACGCCGATCGCGTACTTTTCCGCGGCCAGCAGTTGCTGGTAGGCCTTGTCCAACGCGACCAGGCGTGCCTGTTGCTTGGGATTGTCCAAGGTCAGCTGCTTGGCGTCGGCGTAGGCCTTTTCGAATGTGGCCTGACTTTTCTCGAAGGGCTGCAGATGCTGCTTGTCGCCGGACAGCAGGTAGCCGCGCGTGCCGGTCTCGATATTCAGTGCGTTCTTCTGCATCTCTTGGCCGGTCGCCAACACCTTGAACGTGTGTTCGTTGATCTCCACCGCACTGTTCAATTTGGACTGGCTGCTCAGGCTGATGCCGCCGACGACGAGCATGACCAGCACCACGGCGCCAAAGCCGATGGCGAGCTGGGTGGAAATGGTCAAATTCTTGGATTTCATTTTTCTGTACCGGGTCATGTTGATGAACGAGCGAACTGTGAAAGTACGGGCCCGGCAGGAGAAAGCGGTCTGCCGGGCGCCGGAGCTCAGCAGACGTGACGCGGCGACAGACAGCGGCCGCCGGTGGTGCTTTTGCCCAGGCCCAAGACAGGAGAGCCGGTGCGACGAGCGGGGTGGGACCATCACGTAAAATGTGAAAATTTAGTGGTATTTTTTAGACAAATGTTAATATTGAGACTTTTAGCGGCTTTGTCTGGGCGGACTTGAGGGTGTTAACCGGAAAAATGTTTGGCCGAGGATGCTCATCCCAAAAGTTTTGAGGACTTGACCAGCGGCTTTCGCGTCACGCATGAGAGTGGTTCCCATTCACTGCGTCACTGCGTCACTGCGTCACTGCCGCTGCGCGATGCCATCGGCGCCCCGGGGGCGGCATGTCTGGTCGCGCGTCGATCGCTGCGATGAGGTGCCGATCTGTTTGGGGCTACCGCCGCGCATGGTGGATGTTCATGTCGCCGACATGGGCAAGCCCGAACCTGCGGTCCGGGTTTGCCGAACATCCAATGCCGGTGCAACAGAATGCCTTCCTGCTGCTGGCATGCCTTAGCGGCATGACGGCGGCAGGGTTCAGAACTCCTGCCAACTGGCGTTGCCGCCACCGCCTGTGGCGCGTTTGGGCGCATTGTGCACCGCGCGTGTCGCGGCGGCCACCTGCGCCTTGACCACGGCGGCCACGTCCGCTGCGGCTGGCGCTGTGCGGCGACGCGCTGGCGCGGAGATCTCGTCGATCTTGAACACGGACACCGCTTTGGTGAGTTGACTGGCCTGGTCTTCCATCGAACGTGCGGCAGCGGTGGCTTCCTCCACCAGCGCCGCGTTCTGCTGGGTGGCTTCGTCCATCTGGGTGACGGTCTGGTTGACCTGCTCGATGCCGGCGTACTGCTCCTGCGAGGCGGCGGAGATCTCGCCCATGATGTCGGTGACGCGCTGCACTGAGGACACGATCTCGGTCATGGTCTGGCCAGCCTGGCGCACCAGCGTCGACCCTTCGGCGACACGGGTGGCTGAGTCGTCGATCAGGTTCTTGATCTCCTTGGCCGCACCGGCCGAGCGCTGGGCCAGCGTACGCACTTCGCTGGCGACCACGGCAAAGCCGCGGCCCTGTTCGCCGGCACGCGCCGCTTCCACTGCCGCATTGAGGGCGAGGATATTGGTCTGGAAGGCGATGCCGTCGATCACCGAGATGATGTCGGCGATCTTCTTCGAGGAGGTCTCGATGCCGCTCATCGTGGTGACCACCTGGCTGACCACCTCGCCGCCCTGCGAGGCGACCGCGGCGGCGCCGACGGCGAGCTGGTTGGCCTGGCGCGCATGCTCGGCGTTCTGCTTGACCGTGGAGGTCAGTTCTTCCATCGACGCGGCGGTTTCTTCCAGGCTGGCGGCCTGCTGCTCGGTACGCCGCGACAGGTCGTCGTTGCCGGTGGCGATTTCGCTGGCCGCGGCATTGATGCTGACCGCGGCGCTCTGGATGCCGCCGACGATGCCGGTCAACTGGTCGGCGGTGGCGTTGGCGTCGTCGCGCATCTGTGCGAACACGCCATGGAACTCGCCGTGCATGCGCGCGGTCAGGTCGCCGGCGGCGATCGATTGAAGCAGCGCCGAGAGCTTGCCGAGGTTGCGGTCGCTGACTTCCATCATCGCGTTGAGGCCTTGCACCATCGCCTGGAAATCGTGCTGGAAGTGCTGCGCATCGCCGCGCGCACTGAAGTCGCCGGCGGCGGCCGCGGCCGCCAGGCGCTTGATCTCGGTGTTGATCGCCAGCAGGCTGGTCTTGGCCGCGTCCATCGATTGGTGCAGCACCGCGCGGCTGCCGGGCAGGCGCCGCGCATCGCGGCGCAGGTCGCCGTTGGCGTATTCGTTGAGCACGGCGATCGCATCGACGATCGCGTCCAGGTGCTCGAACATCATGGTGTTGATGCCCTTGCTCAAGTCGCCGTACACGCCGGGGAAATCCAGCGGCATGCGATGGCTCATGTCCTTGTCGGCGTGCAGTTCGATCATCTGCGCGGTTTCGCTGGAGAAGCGCTGCAGCTGTGTTTGCATGTTCTCCATCGCATTGAGCAGGCGGCCGGGTTCGTCGCGTGCCTGGGTATGCACATCGTTGTCCAGGCGGCCATCGGCGATCGCCTCGGCGGCGCGGGTGGCGCGGTCCAGCGGCTGGGTCAGGCTGCGGGTGATCGCCCAGGCCAGCAGGCTGCTGACGATCAGCACCGCCACGCCGCCGCCGATCAGCATATTGCGGCCGCTGGCCATCGCCTGCGTCGCCTGGGCATAGGCCGTCTGCAGCTGTTCGTCCTGCAATTCAACGTTCTCGTTGATCTTCGCGTTCCAGGCGAGGGTGGCGGGGCGCGAGCGCTCGCTCAGCGCGGTTTGCGCTTCGGCATTGCGATTGGCCGTGGCGAGCGCGATCACTTCGTCGTTCATGGTGCGGGCGGTGGCGCGTGCGGCGTCGATCTCGGTGCGAAGCGCTCTACCTTTCTCGCTCGCGGTGAATGTCTCCAGTTGCTTGCGCAAGTCCGCATAGCGCTGGCGCTGTGTCTTGATCTCAGCCAGCGCCTGCTGGTTGAGTTCCTCGCTGGTGACCATGGCCAGGGTGCCCAGTGCGATCAGGATGTTGCTGTTTGCTTTGAGCATGCCATTGCCGATCCGGGCCTTCTCGACGTTGACTTTGACGATGTTGTCGAGTTCCTTGTGTGCACGCGACATGGACAGTAGCCCTGCCGCGACCAGCAGGCAGGAGAGCAGGATCAGAAGGCCGAAGGCGCCGCCCAGGCGGCGCCCGACGTTGTAGCGTTGCAGGAACGAATTCATGGTTGACCTCTTTGATTACCAAAGGTTGCTGTACGGTTCGTTGGGCAACGCCCTGCATAACGGCATTGCCGAAGAAATGTCTTTAGCGACGAGACTTGGCGGTAAACAAATGGAGAAAGAATTCGACTGTTTCGTCGTGGAGCTGCGTTTCTATCCAGCTGTGTAGTAGCTGTTGTGCCGTCGCATGAATGCAATAGCGGCACGGATGCTGGGTAGGCGTATAAAACTTTGGATGTAGGGCGACTCCCGACCTTGGGCGGGTGCGTTCCCTACGCGCGGCAGGCTTGCGATGGCGCGTCGGCGTTCATGCGACGCTGGTGCCGACAGTGCAGCCGGGCGAACCGTTCCGCTTGCACTCCATCAGAACGCTTGCCAATCCGTCTCGATCGCGGGATGGACGGTGCCGCGATTGCCGTGAATCGCGCAAACGGCTGGCGTGCGCATGCCGCTCGCCGGCGCAGGCCGCTTCGGTAGCGCCTTCACCGCAGTCGCTGTCCGGCTCGGCACCGCGGTGCCCGGCACGCGGCCGTCGAGTCTGAATATCGCGACGATCTCGCTAAGCTGGCCGGCCTGTTCTTCCATCGCGCGCGCCGCGGCGGTGGCTTCCTCGACCAGGGCGGCGTTCTGCTGGGTGGCTTCGTCCATCTGGGTGACGGTCTGGTTGACCTGCTCGATCCCCGACGACTGCTCTTGCGAGGCGGCGGAGATCTCGCCCATGATGTCGGTGACGCGTTGCACCGAGGACACGATCTCCTGCATGGTGCGGCCGGCTTGATCGACCAGGGCCGACCCTTCGGCGATGCGGGTGACCGAGTCGTCGATCAGGTGCTTGATCTCCTTGGCGGCGCCGGCCGAGCGTTGGGCGAGGGTGCGCACCTCGCTGGCGACCACCGCGAAACCGCGGCCCTGCTCGCCTGCGCGGGCGGCTTCCACTGCCGCATTCAAGGCCAGGATGTTGGTCTGGAAGGCGATGCCATCGATCACCGAGATGATGTCGGCGATCTTCTTCGAAGAGATCTCGATGCCGCTCATGGTGGTCACCACCTGGCTCACCACCTCGCCGCCCTGCGAGGCGACCGAGGCGGCGCCGACCGCCAACTGGTTGGCCTGGCGCGCATGCTCGGCGTTCTGCTTGACCGTGGAGGTCAGTTCCTCCATCGAGGCGGCGGTCTCTTCCAGACTGGCCGCCTGCTGCTCGGTGCGGCGCGACAGGTCGTCGTTGCCGGCGGCGATCTCGCTGGCCGCAGTGTTGATATTCCCGGCGGCCTGCTGGATGCGGCCGACGATACCGGCCAGGCGCTCGGCGGTGGCGTTGGCGTCGTCGCGCATGTCGGCGAACACGCCATGGAACTCGCCGTGCATGCGCGCGCTCAGGTCGCCGTCGGCCAATGCGCTGAGCAGGCGCGACACTTCGGCGATGCTGTCGGCGTTGGCGTCGAGCAAGCCGTTGAGCTGCTGCGCCAGCAGCAGAAAAAAGCCGTGCTTGCCGTCGCTGTCGATGCGTTTGGACAGATCGCCGGCGGCAGCGCTGCGCACCACCTCGGCTACGTCCACTTCGACCTTGGCCTCGGCGGTGCGGTCGCGCCATTCGCAGACGAAACCCACGTGCGCGCCGAGCTCGTTGCGGATCGCGGAAATCTCCTGCGCGATGCAGGCATCGCGGTAACGCACCTCGCGCTGCGCGACGCCCTGGCGGTCGAGCTGCTGGTAGATCTCCGCGTCCTGCGAGTTGCCCACTTCCAGCAGCGACACCGGCTGGCCGAGCAGCGGACTGGAACGCTGGAAGGCCGGCGCGCAGGCGTGGATGTCGTCGGCGTAGGTATGCAGCAGTTGCTGCAGCGCGCCGTTGGCATAGACGATGGTCAGGTCGGGATCGGCGATGTACATGCCGGTCGAGGCGTTGTCCAGCGCGGTGCGGATGCGCAGGTTCTGGGCGGCGACGCTGCGCTCGCGTTCGATCCGATCGCGCAGTTCGCGCTGCATCCGCGCCAGCGCCGCCATCAGGCTGTTGGCGTGCTTGGCCGCGACCGGGATCGGCAGATCCAGGCGCCCTTCGGCGATGTGCTGGGCGGCGGCCATCGCCACCCGCGGCTCGCCGCCGAGCAGACGCGACACCGAACGCAGGATCCAGCCAGCGGTCAGTCCCATGCCCAGCACCGCCAGCACCATCGCGCCCGCCTGTTGCCAGGTCACACGGCGGCTGTACTGTTCGGCGGCGCTGCGGCTGCTTCGGTTCAGCGCCAGGATGCGCTCGCTGATCGAGCCCATGCGCGTCTCGAGCTGTTCGAATTTCTCGGTGAAGGCGGCGTAGGCGGCGTTGCTGTCCGCCTTGGTTTCGACCAGGGTCACCACCTGGTTTGCGGCGGCGATGTAATCCTGCAACGCGGGCGCGACGGCATCCAGTTCGTGGCGCAATGTCGGATCCAGCGGCAGTTTGCGGTTGTCGGCCACGGCCTGGCGAAATTCCGTGGCATGCTCGACCAACGAGGCGTGCGCGGCCTTGACCCCGGGGGCGTCCTGCCGCGAGGCCGACAGCAGCGCGGTGGTCACGTCGCCGCGCAAGGCGTCGTGCATCATGTCCGCCTGCATATGGTTGCGCAGCGCGTCGGAGGAAATGACCTGCGCGGCGACCGCGTTGAGCAATCCGTGCTGCGCGCTGTAACCGACGCCGCCCAGCGCCAGCAGCGCGACCACCGCCACCAGCACCAGGATTGCGAGCATGTGCATGATCTTCATCGGTATCGCCTGGTTCGGTTCAAAAACGGAAGGACAAACCCGCGCCCAGCGCGTGATCCGGCGAACGGTCGTTGAGGCCGTGGCTATAGGCCACATCCAGCTGCACGTCGTTGCTCAGCAGCCAGGCCGAGCCGATGTCGAGCAGGGCGACGCTGCCGCCGTCGTCGCTGTTGGCGATCTGCGGCAGCGCCAGTTCGACGAACGAACGGCTGCGCTCGGTCCACGACTTGCCGAGCACCATGCCGAAGATGCCGGCCGCGTAGCGGTGGCCGTCCTCGTTCTCGTCCCAGATCACACCCGGCATTACCCCTGCGGAGAGGCTGTCGCTGAGTTCCCATTCGGCAACCAGCCGGAACGACGGGCGCGCGCCGTTGCCGCGCAGGCGGCCGGCGCCGCTGGGCAGATCCACGTGCAGCAACCACGCCAGCGAGGCGCCGCCATCGTCGGACGCGGCCAGGTGATGCTTGACCCCGAGCGAGACATCGGCGAAGCCGGAGATGTCGCCATCACCGCCAGGCACGTCGTTGTGCTGCCAGCCGTCGGTTTCCAGGCGCAGTTCCCAGGTCGGGCCGAGGCCGTAGCGGAACAGGGTGGGCGTGGCGTAGCCATTGACACCGTCGTCGCGCTCCCAGGCGACGCTGGTTTCCACCTGCAGGCGGCGGTCGCCGACGGTGAGGCTGGATTCGACGAAGTCGGGGCGATCGGTGGCGATCGGCGCTTCTTCGGCGTGCGCGAGGCCGGCGATGCCGAAAAAGCTCAGGCAGCTGGCAAGAACGATTGGCTTCATGACGATTCCCTGTGAACGATCAACTTGCAGACGCCGTGTCTGGCCGGTTGTCCGCCGACCGGCTGCAAGCGCTGTTCGCATCTGCTGGCGCGCCGCCATGGCGCAGCCAACATTCTGTCTCCCAAGCTAACGGCCCGATCCCGGTTTTCTGAAGCATGTCCTGCGCTTGGCCTGAAGCGGACATCGCAAGCACTGCGGGGCTGGCTTGCGCTGTCGCGGTTGTCGCGCTCCGATATGGCGTGCGCGATGCCATGCGCATGCGAACCCTGCGCCGCCGCACAGTGCGGCCGGCGCCTTCCTCAGGGGGAGTGTGGAAACGCGCCGAAGCGGCGGCTCAGAAGTCGTGCCACTGCGCTTGGTTGGCGCTGCTCGGCGTGCCTGGCAACGCAGGCATGGATGGCGTGCCGGGCTTCGCCGGCGCGCTCCTGGTTTTCGCCTTCGCCGCGGGCGTGGCCCGCGCGACGCCTGGCCTGGTCACGGTTGCCAGCGTGGTGGAGGCAACCGCAGTGTCGAGCTTGAACACGGCCACGGCCTCGGTGAGCTGGCCGGCCTGTTCTTCCATCGCGCGCGCCGCGGCGGTGGCTTCCTCGACCAGCGCCGCGTTCTGCTGCGTGGCTTCGTCCATCTGGGTGACGGTCTGGTTGACCTGCTCGATGCCGGCCGATTGTTCCTGCGACGCGGCGGAGATTTCGCCCATGATGTCGGTGACGCGCTGGACCGAGGACACGATCTCGCTCATGGTCTGCCCGGCCTGGCGCACCAGCACCGAGCCGTTGGCCACCTGGCTCACCGAGTCGTCGATCAGGTTCTTGATTTCCTTGGCGGCATTGGCCGAGCGCTGGGCGAGGGTACGCACCTCGCTGGCGACCACGGCGAAGCCACGGCCCTGTTCGCCGGCACGCGCCGCTTCCACTGCCGCATTCAAGGCCAGGATATTGGTCTGGAACGCGATGCCATCGATGACGCTGATGATGTCGGCGATCTTCTTCGAGGAGGTCTCGATGCCGCTCATCGTGGTGACCACTTGGCTGACCACCTCGCCACCCTGCGAGGCGACCGAGGCGGCGCCGACGGCGAGCTGGTTGGCCTGGCGCGCATGCTCGGCGTTCTGCTTGACCGTGGAGGTCAGTTCTTCCATCGAGGCGGCGGTTTCTTCCAGGCTGGCGGCCTGTTGCTCGGTACGCCGCGACAGGTCATCGTTGCCGGTGGCGATCTCGCTGGCGGCGGCGTTGATGCTGACCGCGGCGCTCTGGATGCCGCCGACGATGGCGGCCAGTTGCTCGGAGGTGGCGTTGGCATCGTCGCGCATCGTGGCGAACACGCCCTGGAACTCGCCGTGCATGCGCACGCTCAGGTCGCCGGCGGCGATGGCCTGCAGCAGCGTGGACAAGGATTGCAGGTTACTGTCGGCGGTGGCCATCAGCAGGTTGAGGCTGTCGACCATGGCGCGGAAGTCGTGCTGGAAGCGCTGCGCGTCGCCGCGCACGCTGAAGTCGCCGGCCGCTGCGGCAGAGGCGAGCTGGTTGATCTCGCGGTTCATCGCGGTCAGATTCTGCTTGACCGTGTCCATGGTCTCGGTCAACACGGCTTTTTCGCCGGGCAACCGCTCCATGTCCTCGCTGAGGTCGCCGATCGCATAGCGGCCCATGATCTGCGCCAGGCGCAGCTTCACTGCGATGTGCGAGGCGGCCAGTTCGTTGCTGTCGTGGACCATGCGCCCGTAGTCGCCGGGGAAGGCGCCTTCGTCCATGCGGTAGCTGATCTGGCCGGCGTCGTGGCGCTGCGCCATTTCCTTCTGCGCATCGAGCACGGCGCGCAGTTGTTCCTGCATGCGCTGCAGCGAACCGAACAGGCGACCCAGCTCGTCATTGCGCCGGTACTGGATGCGGCTGTCCAGGCGCCCGTCGGCGACCGCGGCAGAGACTTCGGCGGCGTCGGCCAGCGGCTTGACCACCAGGCGTTGCAGCAGCAGGTAAAGCCCGGCGCTGAGCAGCAGCGCCGCGCACAGGCCGACTGCGATGATGGTCCACAACAGCGAACGCGCCTGGGCCATCAGCAGCGCGCGCGGGACCGCCACGCCCAGCGCGAAGCGCTCCTGCGTCTGGCCGACCTGCAGCGGCACATACACTTCGATGTCGCTGGCGCCGGTCTGCGGATCGGCGGCCTGTCGGGTCACGGTCTCGCCCTTGGCGATGCCGGCCAACAAGGCGCGCGTGGCCGGATCGTCGAGTTTCTTGCCGACCAGTGCCGGGTCGCGATCGGCGATGATCACCCCGCCGGGCGACAGCAGGCGCACCTGGCCCTCGCCGAGCGGACGCAACTTGGACAGGCGTTGCTGCAGCTTGTCCAGGCCGAAGTCGCTCATCACCACGCCCAGGAACTTGCCGTTCTCGAGCACCGGAGTGGTCAGCGTGGTCATCAGCACCTTGGCGCCATCGATCTCATAGAGATAGGGTTCGACCACGGTGGGGCGGTGTTGCTGGCGCGCCTTGAGATACCAGTCGCCGATGCCGGGGACGTCGTAGTCGCGCAGCGGCTCGCGCACCTGTTTGTCGCCCTGCCATGCCCAGTACACCATGTAGCGGCCGCTGCGGTCGTGGCCCTCGGCGTTGACATAGGCTTGGTCCTTGCCGTCGAACGTCTCTGGCTCCCACATGGTGCCCATCGCGGTCCAGTTCGGGTGCTGGCGCAATCCGCGCAGCAGGATGTCGCTGAAGGTCTTGCGGACCTGGCCGCTTTGGTGACGCTGCACCAACATGCTGCTGGCGACGATCTGGTGGGAGATGAAAGCGGCATCCATGTCGCTGGCAATGCGCTGCGCCTCCAGGCGCGCGACATTGGCCATGCCGTCCTTGGCCGAGACGAGCAAGGCATCGCTGCTGCGCACATAGCTGATCGCAGCGGTCACCCCGAAGCACAGGACGGCGATGGCGGCCACGCCGAGCATCAGGCGGGTTGCGACGCTGGTGGAGCGGGTGAGAAGAGTCTGGCTCATGGCGTTGGTCGGCTGGCAGAAGTGGAGGGGACGCGCATTCCCATCCGTTCGCCGGCGTTGCAAGAGGGCATCGAGTGCCGGGCGTGACGGTTTCGTGAAGATGCTGCGTCTGACTCCTTATCGGCATTGCATCTCAAAAATTGAATCGGCCGCAGCGAGGCTGCGGCCGATCGGAACCTCATGCTGCGCCGGACGCTGCCGCCGGACTCAGAATTCCTTCCACTCGGTTGCCGTTTCGGCCATGGCCAGCGCCTTCGGCCGCGCTGCCTGGCGCACTGGCGCACGCGTTGCCGGCAGCGGGCGCGGCACCGGCCTGGCGACCACGGCGGTGTCGGTAGCCTCGATCTTGAATACTGCCACGGCCCCGGTGAGCTGGCCGGCCTGCTCTTCCATCGAACGTGCGGCGGCGCTGGCTTCTTCGACCAGCGCGGCGTTCTGCTGGGTGGTCTCGTCCATCTGGTTGACGGTCTGATTGACCTGCTCGATGCCGGCGTATTGTTCCTGCGAGGCGGCGGAAATCTCGCCCATGATGTCGGTGACGCGCTGCACAGAGGACACGATCTCGCTCATGGTCTGCCCGGCCTGACGCACCAGCGCCGAGCCGTTGGCCACCTGGCTGACCGAGGTGTCGATCAAGCCCTTGATTTCCTTGGCCGCACCGGCCGAGCGCTGGGCGAGGGTGCGCACCTCGCTGGCGACCACGGCGAAACCGCGGCCCTGTTCGCCGGCACGCGCCGCTTCCACCGCGGCGTTGAGCGCCAGGATGTTGGTCTGGAAGGCGATGCCGTCGATGACGCTGATGATGTCGGCGATCTTCTTCGAGGACGCCTCGATGCCGCTCATCGTGGCCACCACCTGGCCGACCACGTCGCCGCCCTGCGACGCCACCGCGGCGGCGCCGACCGCCAGTTGGTTGGCCTGGCGTGCATGCTCGGCGTTCTGCTTCACGGTGGAGGTCAGTTCCTCCATCGAGGCGGCGGTTTCTTCCAGGCTCGCGGCCTGTTGTTCGGTGCGCCGCGACAGGTCGTCGTTGCCGGCGGCGATCTCGCTGGCGGCGGCGTTGATGCTGACCGCCGCGCTCTGGATGCCGCCGACGATGGCGGACAGCTGTTCGGCGGTGGTGTTGGCGTCGTCGCGCATCCTGGCGAATACGCCGTTGAAGTCGCCGTGCATGCGTTCGGTCAGGTCGCCGGCGGCGATGGCCTGCAGCATCGTGGACAAGGATTGCAGGTTGCCGTCGGCGGTGGCCATCAGCTGGTTTAGGCTATCGACCATGGCGCGGAAATCGTACTGGAAGCGCTGCGCGTCGCCGCGCACGCTGAAGTCGCCGGCGGCCGCGGCGGCGGTGAGCCGACCGATCTCGCCGCTGATCGCGGTCAAGTTCTGCTTCACTGCGTTCATGGCCTTGGTGATGGTGGCCTTTTCGCCGGGCAGTTGCGGCATATCCTCGGAAAAGTCGCCGATCGCGTAGCGCTCGATCAGGTGCACGGTTTGCATCTTGACTGCGATATGGGTGGCCACCAGCTGGTTGGCGTCGCGAACCATCTTGCCGTAGTCGCCGGGGAAAGTGCTTTCGTCCATGCGGTAGCTGATCTGGCCGGCGTCGTGGTGCTGCGCCATTTCCGCCTGCGCCGCCAGCACCGCGCGCAACTGGGTCTGCATGATGCCCATGCTGGCCAGCAGGCGCCCGGTTTCATCGCGCGACTCGGTGTCGATGGCATTGTCCAGCTTGCCCGAGGCGATGGCGTCGGCGACACCGATCGCCAGACCAAGGCGCTTGAGCAACTGCCGCCGGATCAGGAAGCCCATGCCTACCGCGACCAGGATCGCGACCAGGCTGCCCAGCAGCACCGACCACTTGCCTTGCGCACGCACCACAGCCAACTGCTCGCTGCGCTTGACCAGCAAGCTGCTTTCCTCATCGGCGAACGCGCTGAGCAGCGAGCGGATCGTGCCCATCGCCTTGCGGTCGCGGCCTTCGGCGAACGCGGACAGCACCTTGTCCTGGCCGTTGGCGCCGGCGCGCAGCGCGATGATCTGCTTCTCGACCTGCAGCAGCTCCTGGTACTTGGCGTCCAGTTGCGCCAGGCGCGCTTGCTGTCGCGGATTGTCCACGGTCAGGCGCTTGGCCTTGGCGTAGCTCTTTTCAAAGCCGGCCTGGCCGAACACGAAGGGCTGCAGATGCGCCTTGTCGCCGGTCAGCAGGTAGCCGCGGGTTCCGGTTTCCACGTTCAGTGCATTGGCCTGCATCAGTTCGCCGGTCGCGAGCACATTGAAGGTGTGCTCGTTGATGGCCATGGCGTCGTTGAGCTGGAATTGGCTGCGCAGGCTGACCGCGCCAACGATGAGCAGCACCAGCACAACGGCACCGAAGCCGATGGCGAGTTGCGCCGACAGGGGCAAATTCTTGGTCTTCATCGATGGATCCCGAAGTTGAGGATGAAAGGACGGCAGGGGGAGGATGCCGATCGCCGCATCCATGTTCCCTGTAACGGCCGATACATGCCCAAGTTCAATCGATTGCTGGACCGCAATAGATAGCATTGGTCAATCGTTATTAGCTGTTTTCCTGTGCGATGCCTTTGATTTATTGGATTTAGGACACGCCACGCGGTGCGGTTGTGGTCTTTGCCACGGCAGACAGGTGCGACGTATCACGGCCGGCCACAATTGGCACTGCGTCCCAGAACGAGAATCGGCCGCGGAGATTCCGCGGCCGACGGGGTGTCGCTCTGCGCTGGGTCAGGCAGTGGCGGGATTCCTGGCCGCCGCCATCGCTGTGTGGCCTACGTCATTGCGTCTATGCCTGACGCAACTGCGCCGGTTGTGCCGACAGGCTGCGCACCGCTGCCCGTTTTGTCGGTGCGGCCTTGGCGGCCTCGATCTTGAACACCGCCACCGCTGCGGTGAGCTGGCCGGCCTGTTCTTCCATCGCGCGCGCCGCGGCGGTGGCTTCCTCGACCAGTGCGGCGTTCTGCTGGGTCGCTTCGTCCATCTGGGTGACGGTCTGGTTGACCTGCTCGATGCCGGCGTACTGCTCCTGCGAGGCGGCGGAGATCTCGCCCATGATGTCGGTGACGCGCTGCACCGAGGAGACGATCTCGGTCATGGT
The DNA here is from genome assembly GCF_006838285.1 of Xanthomonas translucens pv. cerealis. Classification (NCBI taxonomy): domain Bacteria; kingdom Pseudomonadati; phylum Pseudomonadota; class Gammaproteobacteria; order Lysobacterales; family Lysobacteraceae; genus Xanthomonas; species Xanthomonas cerealis. The sequence goes on along the minus strand of NZ_CP038228.1, from coordinate 1,701,541 downwards.
CTGGCCAGCCTGGCGCACCAGCGTCGACCCTTCGGCGACACGGGTGGCTGAGTCGTCGATCAGGTTCTTGATCTCCTTGGCCGCACCGGCCGAGCGCTGGGCCAGCGTACGCACTTCGCTGGCGACCACGGCAAAGCCGCGGCCCTGTTCGCCGGCACGCGCCGCTTCCACTGCGGCATTGAGGGCGAGGATATTGGTCTGGAAGGCGATGCCGTCGATCACCGAGATGATGTCGGCGATCTTCTTCGAGGAGGTCTCGATGCCGCTCATCGTGGTGACCACCTGGCTGACCACCTCGCCACCCTGCGAGGCGACCGATGCGGCGCCGACGGCGAGCTGGTTGGCCTGGCGCGCGTGCTCGGCGTTCTGCTTGACCGTGGAGGTCAGTTCTTCCATCGACGCGGCGGTTTCTTCCAGGCTGGCGGCCTGCTGCTCGGTACGCCGCGACAGGTCGTCGTTGCCGGTGGCGATTTCGCTGGCCGCGGCATTGATGCTGACCGCGGCGCTCTGGATGCCGCCGACGATGCCGGTCAACTGGTCGGCGGTGGCGTTGGCGTCGTCGCGCATCTGTGCGAACACGCCCTGGAACTCGCCGTGCATGCGCGCGGTCAGGTCGCCGGCGGCGATTGATCGAAGCAGCGCCGAGAGCTTGCCGAGGTTGCGGTCGCTGACTTCCATCATCGCGTTGAGGCCTTGCACCATCGCCTGGAAATCGTGCTGGAAGTGCTGCGCATCGCCGCGCGCACTGAAGTCGCCGGCGGCGGCCGCGGCCGCCAGGCGCTTGATCTCGGTGTTGATCGCCAGCAGGCTGGTCTTGGCCGCGTCCATCGATTGGTGCAGCACCGCGCGGCTGCCGGGCAGGCGCCGCGCATCGCGGCGCAGGTCGCCGTTGGCGTATTCGTTGAGCACCGCGATCGCATCGACGATCGCGTCCAGGTGCTCGAACATCATGGTGTTGATGCCCTTGCTCAAGTCGCCGTACACGCCGGGGAAATCCAGCGGCATGCGGTGGCTCATGTCCTTGTCGGCGTGCAGTTCGATCATCTGCGCGGTTTCGCTGGAGAAGCGCTGCAGCTGTCCTTGCATGTTCTCCATCGCATTGAGCAGGCGGCCGGGTTCGTCGCGTGCCTGGGTATGCACATCGTTGTCCAGGCGGCCATCGGCAATCGCCTCGGCGGCGCGGGTGGCGCGGTTCAGCGGCTGGGTCAGGCTGCGGGTGATCGCCCAGGCCAGCAGGCTGCTGACGATCAAGACCACCATGCTGCCGCCGATCAGCATGTTGCGGCCGCTGGCCATCGCCTGCGTCGCCTGCGCATAGGCCGTCTGCAATTGCGCGTCCTCAAGGTCCACGTTGTCACGGATCTTCGCGATCCAGGCGAGGGTGGCGGGGCGCGAGCGCTCGCTCAGCGCGGTTTGCGCTTCGGCATTGCGGCCTGAGGTGGCAAGCGCGATCACTTCGTCGTTCATGGTGCGGGCGGTGGCGCGAGCGGCGTCGATCCCGGCTCGAAGCGCCTTGCCTTTCTCGTTGGCGGGGAATGCCTCCAGTTGCTTGCGCAAGTCCGCATAGCGCTGGCGCTGCTGCTTGATCTCGGCCAGCGCCTGCTGGTTGAGTTCCTCGCTGGTGATCATGGACAGGGTGCCCAGCGCGACCAGGATGTTGGTGTTTGCATCGAGCATGCCGTTGCCGATCCGGGCCTTCTCGACGTTGACTTTGACGATGTTGTCGAGCTCTTCGCGCGCACGCGACATGGACAGCAGCCCTGCCGCCACTAGCAGGCAGGAGAGCAGGATCAGCAGGCCGAAAGCGCCACCGAGACGGCGGCCGACGTTGTAGCGTTGCAGGAACGAATTCATGGTGGACCTCTTTGATTACCAAAGGTTGCTGTAACGGTTCGGTGGGCAACGTCCCTGCATAGCGGCATTGCCGAAGAAATGTCTGTAGCGGTGAGACTTGGCGGTAAACAAATGGAGAAAGAATTCGACTGTTTCATTGTGTATCTACGGTTCTGTCCAGCTGTGTTGCAACCGTTGTGCCGTCGCATGAATGCAATAGCGGCACGGATGCTGGGTTGGCGTATGCAACCTTGGTTGTGTAGGGCGACTCCCGACCTTGGGCGAGTGCGTTCCCTACGCGCGGCAGGCTTGCGATGACGCGTCGGCGTTCATGCGACGCTGGTGCCGAGCGTGCAGCCAGGCGAACCGCCCGGCTGGCACTCCATCAGAACGCTTGCCAATCCGTGTTGATCGCAGGGTTGGCGACGGTGCGATTGCCGTGAATCGCGCGAACGGCCGGCGTGCGCATGCCGCTCGCCGGCGCAGGTCGCTTCGGTAGCGCCTTCACCGCGGCCGCTGTCCGGCTCGGTACCGCCGTACCCTGCAGGTGGCCGTCGAGTCTGAATATCGCGACGGCCGCGCTGAGCTGCCCAGCCTGGTCGTCCATCGCGCGCGCCGCGGCGGTGGCTTCTTCCACCAGCGCCGCGTTCTGCTGGGTGGCTTCGTCCATCTGAGTGACGGTTTGGTTGACCTGCTCGATGCCGGCGTACTGCTCCTGCGAGGCGGCGGAGATCTCGCCCATGATGTCGGTGACGCGCTGCACCGAGGACACGATCTCGGTCATGGTCTGGCCGGCCTGGCGCACCAGCGTCGAACCTTCGGCGACGCGGGTGACCGAGTCGTCGATCAGGTGCTTGATCTCCTTGGCGGCGCCGGCCGAGCGTTGGGCGAGGGTGCGCACCTCGCTGGCGACCACGGCGAAACCGCGGCCCTGCTCGCCGGCGCGGGCGGCTTCCACTGCCGCATTCAAGGCCAGGATGTTGGTCTGGAAGGCGATGCCATCGATCACCGAGATGATGTCGGCGATCTTCTTCGAAGAGATCTCGATGCCGCTCATGGTGGTCACCACCTGGCTCACCACCTCGCCGCCCTGCGAGGCGACCGAGGCGGCGCCGACCGCCAACTGGTTGGCCTGGCGCGCATGCTCGGCGTTCTGCTTGACTGTGGAGGTCAGTTCTTCCATCGACGCGGCGGTTTCTTCCAGGCTGGCGGCCTGCTGCTCGGTGCGGCGCGACAGGTCGTCGTTGCCGGTGGCGATTTCGCTGGCGGCGGCGTTGATGCTGACTGCGGCGGTCTGGATGCCGCCGATGATCCCAGTCAGTTGCGCGACCGTGGTGTCGGCGTCATCGCGCATTGTAGCGAACACGCCCTGGAACTCGCCGTGCATGCGTGCGGTCAGGTCGCCGGCGGCGAGGGATCGCAGCAGTTCGGACAACGTGCCCAGGTTGCGGTCGCTGTTCTCCATCATGGCGTTGAGGTCCTGCACCATCAGGCGGAAGTCGTGCTGGAAGTGCGCTGCATCGCCGCGGACGCTGAAGTCGCCGGCGGCGGCTGAGGCGGCCAGACGCTTGATCTCGGTGTTGATCGCCAGCAGGCTGGCCTTGGCCGCGTCCATCGATTCGTGCAGGAACACGCGGCTACCCGGCAGGCGCCGCGCGTCGCGGCGCAGGTCGCCGTTGGCGTATTCGTTGAGCACCGCGATCGCATCGACGATGGCGTCCAGGTGCTCGAACATCATGGTGTTGATGCCCTTGCTCAGGTCGCCGTAGACGCCGGGGAAATCCAGCGGCATGCGATGGCTCATGTCCTTGTCGGCGTGCAGTTCGATCATCAGCGTGGTTTCGCTGGAGAAGCGTTGCAACTGCGCCTGCATGCGTTGCATTGCGTGCAACAGGCGGGCCGGTTCGTCGCGCCCCTGGGTGCCGACGTCGTTGTCCAGGCGGCCGTCGGCGATCGCCTCGGCGGCGCGGGTGGCGCGCTCCAGCGGCTGGGTCAGGCTGCGGGTGATCGCCCAGGCCAGCAGGCTGCTGACCAACAGCACGCCGACGCCTCCGGCGATCAGCGTATTGCGCCCGTTGACCATTGCCTGGGTTGCCGAGGTGTAGGCGAGGGTGGCCTTCCTGCGCTGGCTGGAAACGCAGTCGCGGATCGCTTTTTGCCAGGCGTTCATCGCTGCGCCACCAGGCCCCATCAGCATCGCTTGCGCCTCGGCCTGGTGGCCTGTCATGGCGTTGGCGATGATCGCATCGTTGGAGATGCGGGCGATGTCCCGCTGCTTGGTCACCATTGCGCGGTTCTTCATGCCCTGCGCATCGGTGGTGGTGGCGAACAGCACATCGCGGTTGCTGTTGTAGTGCAGGCGCTGGCTGTCGATGGTCTCTTTGGCCGTGGCCATGTCGTCGGCATCCTTGGCCATGGACAGGTCGCGCAACGCGATCGAGATGCTGCTGTTGGCATCCAGCATCTCGCCCCATAACCGGATCTTTTCCATGTTGACGTTGACGATGCCGTCGAGCTCGCCGCGTGCTTTGGCGATGGTGACGACACCGGCGGCCACCAGCAAGCAGGACAGCAGGATCAAAAGACCGAAGGCCAGCGTCAGCCGACGGCCGACGTTGTAGCGTTGCAGAAATGCATTCATGACGAAATTCCAGTAAGACCAGGGGCAAGGGGAGCGGCTGACGTGAGGGTGACAGTTGCGTTTGCTGCGTCCATGCAGCAATTGGATGACGACCGCAACGCAAGGCCGCATCCCCACGGAGACGGGGCGGCGCCTGTGTGCTCCGTGGCGTGGCGGTCGTTGCGTCGGGAAAGATGAAACTTCAGCTTTCAGCGACGGCGTCAGGACTGCGTTTTCTCCGCGGCAACAACACCGCCGGCATTCCCGGGGCGCATGCGCTGGGCGCATGCGGCCTGCTGCATCGCCGCTGCAGCCTGTGCGTTGCGCGCGCGATGCGGGTAAAGCTGATCGGGCGGGAATGCGTGTTCGGCTGCCTGATCTTCGGGAACTTCACGGTGTGCATCAGGCGCATCCGTGAGTAGGCATCATGCCCTGGACGTGGTCGGCATTGCACCGAACCGAACGCCAACCTCAATTTGGTCTGGACGGACCCGTTTGCGTCACGATGCCGGTGGCCCGTCCAGGATGCCGCTTGTCCCTTAAGCAACGCCTTCGGCCGCGATTTCTTTAGCCGGCGACGCGACCCAGCGTCGCCGTCGGTGCGTATGCCGCTGCGCTCAGGCCGCTTGCGGCACCTTCAGCGAACGCACCAGCCCGCCGATGTCCACGATCAGGGCGACGCGGCCGTCGCCGAGGATGGTGGCGCCGGAGATGCCGCCGATGCGTCGGTAGTTGTTCTCGATGTTCTTGACCACCACCTGCTGCTGGCCGACCAGTTCGTCCACTTCCAGCGCGATCTTCTGGCCGTCGGCCTCGACCACCACCACCAGCGGCTCGGCCTGCTCGGTACGGCCGTAGCCGTAGGAATCACTGAGCGACAGGATCGGTAGGTATTCGCCGCGGACCCGCAGCACGCGGCCTTCGCCGGCCATGCTGCGGATGTCGTCGGGCTGCGGCTGCAGCGCTTCGAGCACGTAGGCCAGCGGCAGGATCAGGGTTTCGCCGGCGACCGACACGGTCATGCCGTCCAGGATCGCCAGGGTCAGCGGCAGCCGGATCAGCACGCGGGTGCCGCGGCCGGAGTTGCTTTCCAGCTGCACCTCACCGCCCAGGCCCTGGATGTTGCGGCGGACCACGTCCATGCCCACGCCACGGCCGGACAGGTCGGTGACGGCGTCGGCAGTGGAGAAGCCGGGGGCGAAGATCAGGTCCCACACCTGCGCGTCGGTCGGGTTGTCCGGTACGCTCAGGCCGCGCTCGGTGGCCTTGGCCAGGATGCGCTCGCGGTTGAGGCCGGCGCCGTCGTCGCTGACTTCGATGACGATGTGCCCGCCCTGGTGCGAGGCGGCCAGGGTGATGGTGCCGGTCTCGTCCTTGCCGGCGGCGCGGCGCGCTTCGGGCATTTCCAGGCCGTGGTCGATCGAATTGCGCACCAGGTGCACCAGCGGATCGGCGATCTTCTCGATCAGGCCCTTGTCCAGTTCGGTGCCTTCGCCGATGGTGCGCAGCCGCACCTGCTTGCCGAGGCGGCTGGACAGGTCGCGGACCAGGCGCGGGAAGCGGCGGAACACTGCGTCCACCGGCAGCATGCGCACGCCGATCACCGCTTCCTGCAGGTCGCGGGTGTTGCGTTCGAGCAGGTCCAGGCCGGCGAACAGGCGTTCGGCGTGGGCCGGGTCGAGGTCGCCGGAGACCTGCTTGAGCATGGCCTGGGTGATGACCAGTTCGCCGACCAGGTTGATCAGCGCATCGACCTTGTCGACGCTGACCCGGATCGAGCTTTCCGCTTCGTGCGCGGCGGCGGCGTTGCCGGCCGGCGCATTGGCGGCGACAGCGGCGGCCGGCGCGGCGGTGGCGCTGGCCGGCGGCTGCGCCAGGGTCGGGGCGGGCGCGTTGGCCAGGCTCGGCGGCGGCACCGCGCGGATGTCCAGTTCGCAATCGTCGATCACCCAGGCGAAAGTGTCTTCGATCGCGCTGCGCGGGATCTTGCCGACCAGGCCCAGGTCCCAGGCCAGATAGGCCTCGAGCGGGTCGAGGTCGCTGAAGCCGGGCAGGCGCGCGGTGCGGCAGGCGACCTGCAGCGGGCCGAGGTGTTCCAGCTCGCGGATGATGCGCAGCGGGTCGTTGCCGCTCATGAACAGCGACGGCGCCGGGGTGAAGCCGATCTGCCAGGCTTCCGGCTCGGCCGCCTGGTTGGCGGCCGGGGTCGCCACGGGCGCGGCGGCGTTGCCGTTGAGGGCCTGCTGCAGGCGGTCGTGCACGGCCTTGACCGCGACCGGATCGGCCGGGGTGCCGTGCTCGGCTTCGCGCAGCAATGCGCGAAGCACGTCCACCGAGCCCAGGATCGCGTCGATCGCGTGCGCTTCCACCTCGCGCTTGCCCGAGCGCAGCTCGTCGAGCAGCGTCTCCAGCACGTGGGTCAGGCCGGCCATCGCCTCAAAGCCGAAGGTAGCGGCGCCGCCCTTGATCGAGTGCGCGGCGCGGAACACCGAGTTGATCGTTTCGGGGTCGCGGTTGCCTTCTTCCAGCGACAGCAATCCGGCTTCCATCGCGTCCAGCCCTTCGCGGCTTTCCTCGAAGAAGGTGGCGTGGAAACGTTGCAGGTCCATGCTCATGGGCGGGGAATCCGGAAAAGGGTGGAGAGGGAATCAGCCCAGGACTTTCTGGACGGTGGCGATCAGCTGTTCCGGGTTGAAAGGCTTGACCAGCCAGCCGGTGGCGCCGGCGGCCTTGCCTTCGGACTTTTTGTCCGCCGCCGACTCGGTGGTCAGCATCAGCATCGGCGTGAACTTGTAGTCCGGCAGCTGGCGCAGCGCACGGATCAGCGAGATGCCGTCCATGTTCGGCATGTTGACGTCGGTGACCACCGCGTTGAAGCGCTGGCCCTGGGCGCGGCCGAGGGCGACCTGGCCGTCTTCGGCTTCCTCCACCGCGAACCCGGCCGAAGTGAGGGCAAAGGAGACCATCTGGCGCATCGACGCCGAATCGTCCACCACCAAGATACGTGCGCTCATGCCGCGTTCTCCACAGATTTCAGGTTGTCAGGGGTTGCAGGAAGGCCTAGCGATGCGCTGACCCCTAGCAGGCGTGCCGCGTCGCGGAACGTGTCGTTGCAGGCCGCGAACACAGTGCTTTTGCCATCCTGCCGACGGGCATCGACGAATGCGCACAGCACCTGCACGGATGCGGTATGGATGCGGCGGACCTCGCCGGCGTCCAACTGCAGCTCGTCGGCCGACGCCAGGAACGGGGTCAGCCGTTGTTTCAGGTCGGCGCTGGTCTCGATGCCGAGATCTTCGCCAAGGGTGACTGTGCTCATCATTGCTCCGCACGGAATTGTTCTAGGGCAGATAACGGCCAATACGCGGGAAGCTTTAGCGGCGCATCGGGAAAGTGCGGCAGAGTTGGCAGTTGCCGCCTGGCGATGCCGTGGGACATCGCCGCTGGCACGACGCCGGGCCGCCCTAAAGTAGTGCCGCGACGGGCGCGCTGGAGACGGCTGGATGACGCACTCGCTTACCGCAGCGAGCCTGCGGTCCATGGTGCTGCTCACCCGCAAGCGTCCATGCGCGGCCGGACCATGCCCGTGTGGTCTCAGTGCAGCAGTTGCTCGGCGTCGAGCAGGATCATCGGCTGCTGTGCCAGTCGCGCCACGCCGCGGAACAGGTGGTTGGAGATGCGGCAGATGCGGGCGTTGTCCGGCGGCTCGATCTGCTGGTCGGTGAGGCTGGCCACGTCCTCGACCGCGGACACGCGCAGGCCCAGGGTCTCGCCGTTCTCTTCCAGCACCACCACCCGGGTCAGCATGTCCATCTCGATCGGCGCGGCGCCCAGGTGGATGCCCAGGTCGATCACCGGCACCACCTGGCCACGCAGATTCATGATGCCCAACATCGCCGGCGGGGTGCCGCGCAAGGCCAGCAACGGCACCGGCAGCACCACTTCCTGCACCTTCAGCAGTTCCAGCGCATAGGCTTGTTCGCCGCAGCGCAGGCGCAGCCAGCGGGTGCTGCGCTCCGGCGCGCGGCGCTGGTGCGGGGAAGCTTCGTGCGGCACGCTCGGTGCCATGAACGCCTGCAGGTTGGGCGGCAGGCGCGGGCCTGCCGCTTGCGCGCGCTCTGCTTCGACGCGGCGTTCCGGCGGCACCGCCATTGGCGGGCGCTTGGTCGCGCGCGCAGCGGCGGCATCGTCTTCGGCGGCCAGGTCGCGCGGCGGCGCGGCGGCACGTTGCATCTCCATCGCCGCGACCACCTCGAGATCGGCGTCGCGCTCGGCGGCCGACGGTGCCTGCTGCGACATGATCCCGGCCAGGGCCGGATCGGCGTCGGCTTCGGCCAGGACCGCGGCGGCGAGTTCTTCCGGGGTGGGGCCGGCCGGCTTGGGCGCCAGGGCCTGCTGCGACATGATCCCGGCCAGGGCCGGATCGGCGTCGGCTTCGGCCAGGACCGCGGCGGCGAGTTCTTCCGGGGTGGGGCCGGCCGGCTTGGGCGCCAGGGCCTGCTGCGACATGATCCCGGCCAGGGCTGGGTCGGCATCGGCTTCGGCCAGGACCGCGGCGGCGAGTTCTTCCGGGGTGGGGCCGGCCTGCTTGGGCGCCAGGGCCTGCTGCGACATGATGCCGGCCAGGGCTGGGTCGGCATCGGCTTCGGCCAGGACCGCGGCGGCGAGTTCCTCCGGGGTGGGGCCGGCCGGGGCGGGCGCTGCGACGGTGTGCAGCGGCTCCTGCGCTGGCGCCGGCGCGGCGCTGGCCGCGGCGAGCGTGGCCTGGCGTGTGGCGTCGCGCTCATCGGCGATCACGTCGTGCAGCAGGCCTTCCAGATAGTCGTCGATGACCCCGGGCGTGTTCATGCGGCCTGCTCCATCGGCGTAGTGTCGCTGGCGACCAGCCATTCCAGCGCGCGCCGGTAGGCGGCCAGGCCGCGGCCAGGGTAGTCGCCGGGGACGCCGGCCACCGTCAACGCCTTGACGTTGCAGATCTTGGTGTCCACCGGGATCGCGTCTTCCCAGACCCGCTCGCCGTAGCTGTCCTGCATCTGCCGCAAGGTGTCGTTGCCGGCGCGGGTGCGCTTGTCGAACAGGGTCGGCAGGATCGAGGCGGGCAGCGGACGGCGGCGCGAGCGCTCGACCATGTCCACGGTGCGGACCATGCTGGCCAGGCCGTGCAGCGCCAGCGGTTCGGCCTGGGTCGGAATGATCACCCGGTCGGCCGCAGCCAGCGCGTTGATCATCAGCAGGCCCAGGGTCGGCGGGCAGTCGAGCAGGATGTAATCGTGCTGGCCGGCGTGCCGCGCCATCGCCTGCTGCAGGGCCAGGCCCAGCCCAGGCTGGTTGGCGCTGCGCCGCTCCAGCGTGGCCAGCGCGGTCTGTCCGCAGACATAGCTCAGGCGCTCGATGGCGCTGTGGCGGGCCAGCGCGGCCAGGTCGCTCGGCGGCGTCGCGAACAGCTCCAGCACGCCGCTCGGCGGCGGGTCCTGCGGCACGTCGAAGGCGCGGGTCAGCGAGGCGTGCGGATCGAGATCCAGCATCAGCACGCGGTGGCCGAGCATGGCCAGGCCACGGCCCAGCGCCAGCGTGCTCGTGGTCTTGCCCACGCCACCCTTCTGGTTGGCAATCGCCCAGATGCGCATCAGTTCACTCCTTCAATGGCGGCAGGTACCGCGCGGGGCTGGCCGGTATTGCCGGCAGCCACTGCGGCGGCATGTAGCGAGGTTGTCGGCACGGTGCCGGCGGTATTGGTCAATCGGTCTTGCGGCGACGGGGTGCCGGCCGCGGCGCCGGGCGCCGGGTCGCTGCCGCTATCGGGACCGCCGGCGTCGGCCAGGATCACCAGCACCACGCGGCGGTTGGCGTTGCGGCCGGCCTGGCTGTCGTTGTCGGCACGCGGGCGGAACTCGCCGTAGCCGATCATCGACAGCCGCGACGGCTGCAGGCCCTGGTCGGCGAACAAATGCACCACGCTGGCCGCGCGCGCCGCCGACAGTTCCCAGTTCGACGGGAACTGCACGGTGGCGATCGGGCTGTTATCGGTATAGCCCTCCACGCGCACGCCGTTGGGCACCGGCACCAGCACCTGCGCCAGCTGCGCCAGGGTAGCGCGGGCGCTCTGGTCCAGCGAGGCGGAGCCGGAGCCGAACAGGATGTCGCTGTTGATTTCCACTTCGATCCAGAGTCCGGCATGGCGCACGGTGATCAGCTTCTTCTGGATCAGCGGCGCCAGCGCGGCGCCGAGCCGGTCGGCGATGCCGTCGAGCTGGCGCTGCGCGCGGCGCAGCTGGTCCTCGTCGCGCAGCGCGCTGGGCGAGCGCAGCGGCGAGGCCGAGGGCAGCCGGTTCGGGTCGGGCAGAGACAGCGCCGGGCTGGACTTGATCGGGGTCGGGCGTGCGCCGCCCTGACCCTGCATCAGGTGCTCGCCGACCTGCACCGGGCTCATCGTCCGCGGCGCGCCGCCGAAGGCGGTGCTCATCGCGTCGGCCATGACCCGGTACTTGGCTTCATTGACCGTGGACAGCGCGTACATCACCACGAAGAAGGCGAGCAACAACGTCATCAGATCGGCATAGGGGATGGCCCATGCCTCATGGTTGACGTGATCTTCGTGCTGACGCTTGCGGGCCATAGTCGTGGGGTCAATGCAAGAAGCCGGCCAGCTTCGATTCGATGTTGCGGGGGTTCTCGCCCTGGGCGATGGCGATGAGCCCTTCGATGATCATTTCGCGCTCGCCGCTGCTGTGCTTGATCACGCTCTTGAGCTTGCTGGCCATCGGCAGGAACAGCAGGTTGGCCGAGGCGATGCCGTAGATGGTGGCGGTGAACGCGGCGGCGATGCCGTGGCCGAGCTTGCTCGGGTCGGCGAGGTTCTTCATCACCGCGATCAGGCCCAGCACCGCGCCGATGATGCCCAGCGTCGGTGCATAGATGCCCATGCCTTCGAACACCTTGGCCGCGGCCAGGTCGCAGTGTTCCTGGCCGTCGAGGTCGATCTCCAGCATGTGCCGGATCGATTCCGGCTCCACCCCGTCGACCAGCATCTGCAGGCCCTTGCGCACGAATGGGTCCTGCTGCTGCTGCACCTGGTTCTCCAGGCCGAGCAGGCCCTGGCGACGGGCGATGTTGCTCCACTCCACGATCTGCTGCAGCAGCGCCTGGCGATCGCTGGACGGCGGATGCAGGATCCACTTGGCGATCTGGAACGCGCGCTTGAACACCGCCGGCGGGGTGTGCACCAGGATCGCGGCGACGGTGCCGACGATCACGATCACGAACGCGGCCGGCGACCACAGCGCCGAGACGCCGGCGCCCTTGAGGATGCTGCCGCCTACCAGCGAGGCGATCGCCAACAGCAAGCCAATGAGACTGAGTTTGTCCATGCAGAAACTATCGGCAGTTAGGGGAGGGACTTGATGGTGGGGCTGTTTTTCGGGACCGGGGACCCGGGACCCGGGAATGATCGCGAGTGCGCTGCATTCCGGCTTGCTGCAGGAGGGGCTTCAGCCCCGATGCGTTACGAGTAAAGCGTCGGGGCTGGAGCCCCTCCTACAGAAAAAGCACTGCGCTTGAATGGCAGGATGGCCGTTTCTTTTTCAGAAAAACGGCATTTCTTCGTCAAATCGCTTGACAGCGATTTTCGCTCGGACACCATCTTCCGGTCCCCGGACCCTCAGCTCTTCAACCCATCCACATCCAGGATCAACGCCAGCCGGCCATCGCCGATCAGGGTCGCGCCGGCGTAGCCGGGCAGGCCGCGCAGTGCGCGCGGCAGCGGTTTGATCACCACTTCCTCGCGGCCGCGGACCTGGTCCACGACCAGTCCCATGCGCGATTCGCCGGCTTGCAGCACCACCACGGTCAGCAACGGCAGTTCCGGCGCTTCGATGTTCAACCACTTGCGCAGATCCACCAGCGGCAACGTGTGCGATTGCCGGTCGAGCACGGCGCGGCCGTCGAACCAGCCCAGCGCGCGGCGCGGCGCGTGCAGCACTTCCACCACACGCGCCAGCGGCAGCGCATAGACGGTGTCGCCGGCCTGCACCAGCAGGGTCGGCAGGATCGCCAGGGTCAGCGGCACGCGGATCAGGAAGCGGCTGCCGCGGCCCAGTTCGGACTGGATCTGGATCTGTCCGCTGAGTTCGCGGATGCGCGACTGCACCACGTCCATGCCGACGCCGCGGCCGGAGATGTCGGTGACTTCGGCCTTGGTCGAGAAACCTGGCAGGAACACCAGGTGCAGGCACTCCTCGGTGGTCAGGCGCGCGGCGGCTTCCGGATCGATCAGACCCTTCTCGCGGGCCTTCTGCCGCAGGCGTTCGGGGTCGATGCCGGCGCCATCGTCCTGTACCTCGATGCTGACGTAATCGCCTTCCTGCTGCGCCGACAGGCGCACGTGGCCGCCGCGCGGCTTGCCGGTGGCTTCGCGCAGCGCAGGCGTCTCGATGCCGTGGTCGATCGCGTTGCGCACCAGGTGCACCAGCGGATCGGCCAGCGCCTCGACCAGGTTGCGGTCCAGTTCGGTGTCGGCGCCGATCAGTTCCAGGTCCACTTCCTTGTTCAGGGAGCGGGCGACGTCGCGCGCGACCTTGGGAAAGCGCGAGAACACCTTGCCGACCGGCTGCATGCGGGTGCGCATCACTGCCGATTGCAGGCGCGAGGTGGCAATGTCCAGGCTGCTGACCGCGCGGTCCAGTTCTTCGTCGCGCAGGCGCACGCGCAGGGTCTTGAGCCGGTTGCGCGACAGCACCAGTTCGCCGATCAGGTTGACGATCGCGTCCAGACGCTTGGTGTCCACGCGCACGGTGTGTTCGGGTTCGGCGGCCTTGCCGGGCGCAGCGGCGGGCTTGGCGCTGGGCGCCGGCCGCGGCGCGGCGGCCGGCACCGGCAGCGCGGCGGGCGCGGCGCCGCCGTGCAACTGGTCGAGCAACGCTTCGAATTCGTCGTCGTCGATCATGTCGCCGTTGCCGCCTGCGGCGGGCGGCGGCGCGGCGACGGCGGCCTTGGCGCTGGGCGCGGCGGTCTCTTCCCCGCTGGTGGCGAACTGCGCGATCAGCTGTTGCGGCGCGCGCGGCGGTTCGCTGCCGCTGCCGAACGCGTCGAGCATCGACTGCAGGTAGTCCAGCGACTGCTGCGCGGCGTCGAAGTGCCGCGCCTGCAGGGTGGCCTGGCCGGCGCGGGCCTGGCCCAGGGTGTCCTCGGCGGCGTGGCACAGCTCGACCATGGCGTTGATCGCCAGGAATCCGGCGCCGCCCTTGAGCGTGTGGAAACCGCGGAATACCGCGTTGAGCTGATCGCTGTCCTCGGGCGCCTGCTCCAGCGACACCAATTGCTCGCCGAGCCGGTCCAGGATTTCCTGGGCCTCGATGATGAAGTCGGCAGCAATGTCGTCGGGTACGGCGCTCATGGCGTTACAGCCCCAATCCGGACAATAGATCGTCGGCGTCGTCCTGCGACACGCCGTGGCGGTCCAGGCCGGCCAGCGCCGGGCCGGCCAAGCTGCCGTCGGGTTTCTTGTCGTCCTTCGGCGGCAGGCCGAGCGCGCCGAAGCCCTCGTGCACGCGGCGCACGATGGTCGCCACGCGGCGGATGATCTGCCCGGTCAGGTCCTGGAAGCTCTGCGCCAGGGCCATCTCGGTGAGGTTATGGCGGATCTTGTCGAGGATCTCGCCCTGGTCGCCGGTCAGGCCGCCGGCGCGCAGCTGCTCGGCCAGCGCGCGGCATTCCTCGGCCAGGTCCAGGGTGCGGTGGCTGGCCTGTTCGGTCATGGCCACCACGTGGTCCAGGCGCGAGCAGGCATCGTCCAGCTCCCCGGCTTCGGAGGGGATGGTGGGCAGCTCGCCGAGCGCCTGGCCCAGGTCGCGCGCCAGCCGGCTCAGGCCCTGCATCATCGGCCGCGTGCGCCAGGCGGCTAGGGTGTCGATTTCCTTGCGCCAGGCGGCTTCGTCGCCACGCTCCAGTGCGTCCAGCGCACCTTGCAGGCGTTCGATCATGGCGCTGCGTTCGGCGGTGGCTTGCATCAGACGGTCGCTCCCAGGCGTTCGAAGATCTTGCCCAGCTTCTCCTGCAGCGTCTGCGCGGTGAACGGCTTGATGATGTAGCCGTTCACGCCGCACTGCGCCGCCTCGATGATCTGCTCGCGCTTGGCCTCGGCGGTTACCATCAGCACCGGCAGGTGCTTGAGCTTGTCGTCGGCGCGAATGTTGCGCAGCAGGTCGATGCCGGTCATGCCGGGCATGTTCCAGTCGGTGACCACGAACTCGAACGGTGCCGAGCGCAGTGCCGCCAGCGCACTGTTGCCGTCTTCGGCCTCTGCAGTGTTGGTGAAGCCCAGATCGCCGAGCAGATTCTTGACGATGCGCCGCATCGTCGAGAAATCGTCCACGATCAAAATCCGCATGTTCTTGTTCACCGCTAACTCCCTTGGGTCTTATTCTTTGTCTTCCAGGCCAGCGTCCGCCGCTTCGAACGCTTTCAAGCGTCCGCGCAAGCGTACCGTGGCCTGGCCGTGGATCTGGCAGACGCGTGACTCGCTGACACCGAGCACCGCGCCGATTTCCTTCAGGTTCAATTCCTGTTCGTAATACAGCGACAGCACCAGCTGCTCGCGCTCGGGCAACTGCGCGATCGCCTTGCCCAACTCGCGGCCGAACTCGCTGCGTTCCAGCATCTGCTGCGGATTGGGGCCGCCCTTGGCGATGGTGTCCAGTTCGCCATGGTCCTCGACCCGCGACTCCAGGCTCAGTACCTGGCCGCGTGCGGCATCTTCCATCAATCGCATGTAGTCGGGAAGCGGCATGTCCATCGCCGCGGCCACTTCGTTGGCGGCGGCGGCGCGGCCGGTGCTCTGTTCGATCTTGCGCACCGCCGAGGCGGCGTCGCGGGCGCGGCGGTGCACCGAGCGCGGCACCCAGTCGCCGCGGCGGATCTCGTCGATCATCGAGCCGCGGATGCGGATCGAGGCGTAGGTCTCGAACGAGGCGCCCTGGTCGGCGTCGTAGCTGCGCGAGGCCTCGATCAGGCCGATCATGCCGGCCTGGATCAGGTCGTCGATCTCGACGCTGGCCGGCAGCCGCGCGGCCAGGTGGTGGGCGATGCGCCGCACCAGGTCCGAATGCTGGGCGATGTAGTCGTTGGAACTGTTGCGCTGCACGGCGCGGTACTGAGCGGCGGCGTTCATGCGGCGACCCCCCTCTGGATGATCCGTTCGACGAAGAACTCGACGTTGCCGCGTGGCGCGGTCGGCGCCTGCCAGCGCGAGGTGCGGCGGGCGATTTCGGTGATCGCCTGCGCCGACGGGCTGGACGGGTAGGCTTTGACCACCGGCTGCTGGCGCTGCACCGACAGGCGCAGCCAGTCGTCCTGCGGCACGCAGCCCAGGTAGTTCAGCGACACGTCGCCGAGGAACTTCTCGCACACCCGGCTCAGCTTGTCGTACAGCAGGCGGCCTTCGTTGGGGTCGCGAACCATGTTGGCGACGATCTGCATCCGGTCCACGCCGCGTTCGCGCGACAGCACCTTGATCAGCGCGTAGGCGTCGGTGATCGAGGCCGGCTCGTCGCAGACCACCACCACCGCGTCCTGCGCGGCCTGGCAGAAGGTCAGCACGCTGTCGGTAATCCCGGCGGCGGTGTCGATGATCATCACGTCCAGGTCGCGTTGCAGCTCGGAGAACACGTTGACCAGGCCGACGTGCTGGGCGGGCGGCAGTTCGGCCATGTGCCGGCGGCCGGAGGCGGCGGGCACCACCATCAACCCGTTGGGCAGGTCGATCAGCACTTCTTCCAGGGTGCAGCGCCCGGCGACCAAGTCGGCCAGGGTGAACCTGGGAGTCAGCCCGAGCAGCACGTCGACGTTGGCCAGGCCAAGATCGGCGTCCAGCAGCAGGGTGCGCTTGCCCATGTCGGCCAGCGCCATCGACAGGTTGACCGAGATGTTGGTCTTGCCCACGCCGCCCTTGCCGCCGGTCACGGCGATCGTGCGCACCGGGCCTAGCGGACCCAGCGGTTCGCTGCGGGTTGCCGACAGGGGGAAGGCATTGGTGAGATTGGCGTAATCACGCGACGGCATGGTTCTGCTCCGGAGTACAGGGCTTATCGGCAGCGCGCCGCAAATCTTCAAGGCGCAATACCAGGCTGGCGGCGTTGGCGCGGTGCAGGTCGTCCGGCACGCGCTGACCATCGGTCACCCAGGTGATGGGAAGCCGGTGGTCCGCGACCACCGACAGGGCACTGCCAAACCGCCCGGTTTCATCCAGCTTGGTCAAGATCACCCCCTGCGGATCGGCGCCGGCGAACCGGCGCACCACCTCGTCCAGGTCGGAGAAATGCGCGTTGGCAGGGAGTACTAGCAAGGACCGGACCACACGCGAGGCGCGCAGCCAGTGCAATTGTGCAGCCAGGGCGCGGTCGCGCTGGCCCATGCCGGCGGTGTCGATCAGCACCAGCTTGTAGTCGCGCAGACGCTCCAGCAGCTGCTGCAGGGCGGCATCGCTGTCGGCCTCGTGCACGGCGATGCCGAGCTGGCGGCCGTAGCTGTGCAACTGTTCGCGGCCGCCGACGCGGATGGTATCGGTGGTGACCAGGGCCACGTCGCGGGCGGCGTGGCGTTCCAGGAAGCGCGAGGCCAGCTTGGCGATGGTGGTGGTCTTGCCGGCGCCGGTGGGGCCGATCAGGGCGATCACGCCGCCTTCCTCGATCGGATCCAGCGGCGCGATCGGCAGGCGCTTGGACAGCAGTCCCAGCATCAGCCCGCGGCCGCGGTGCAGCTCCAGGTCGGCGGGGATCTGCATGACCACGTCGCGGATGAGGCCACTGTCGAAACCGTAGTCGTCCATCAGTTCCAGCGCCTGGGCGCGCACCGGCGAACCGCGCAGGCGCTCGTCGGTGAGCCGGTTCATCTCGCGCTCGATCATCTGCCGCATCAGCGCCAGTTCGTCGCGCAGCTGAGTCAATTGTTCGTCGTTCTGCGCTGCCGGGAAGCTCGGCACCGGCGTCAGGGCCGGCAGCGCCGGAATCCCGGCGCTGCCGTCAGTGGTGGCCGGCGCCGTGGCGGCGGCGACCGGTTCGGCGCTGGGCGCAGCCGGGGCGCCCGGCGTGGCGGCCGGGCTCAGCGACACCGCGGCGATGTCGTCGAGCCATGCCGGTACGGCGGCGGCGCTCGCGGCGGCGCTGGCCGCGGCGGTGAACGGGCTCGCCATCGGCACGCTGATCGGCGCGTTGCGGAATACGTCCTCGGGAATGCGGAATTCGGCGAAGGGCGCGGCGGCTGCGGGAGCCGGGGCAGGGGCCTGAAGTGCGGCGGACGCACGGTTCGGCGTGGGCGCGGTGCCAGCCGGCATTGCCGAGGTGGCGATTGCGGCGGGCTGGGTCAGCGGCCGCGCCGGCGCGGGCTGGGCCATGCTGGCCGTGGCCGGGGAGCGGCGCTCGCTGATCGCGGCCATCATCGCCATCGCCGGGTTGGCCATGGCGCCGGACTTGGCCGCACGCGGCGCCGGGTTGGCTGCCGACACCTGCAGCCGCGGCGCCTGCTCTTCCGGACGCGCCGCATCTAGGGCCTGCTGCACCAGGGCTTCGTCGTAGTTGCTGGCGGCGACGATCTCGATGCCTTCGTCGGTGCGCCGGTTGGACAGGATCACCGCATCCGGGCCGTGCTCGTCGCGCACCATGCGGAACGCGGTGCGCATGTCGGGAGCTACGAAGCGTTTGATTTTCATGCGTGTGTTCTCCGGGACCGGGGACCGGGGACCGGGGACCGGGCTAAAGCCGATGTCCTGGTGCCCAGCGATTGCCTATGTGCTGCCATGTTCATGAGTGCCTAACCATCCAGTCGTTGCGTCGGTACCGCTGTGTCGCTCTTCGCTTTTCGCTTTTCCGGGTCCCCGGTCCCCGGTCCCCGCAATCCATCAACTAATCGTTCCCACCAGCTTCAACCGCTTGTCTTCCGGTACTTCGCTGTAGGACAGCACCGACAACGAGGGGACGCTGTGGCGGACCAGCCTGGCCAGCGCGGCGCGGACTTGCGCCGGCACCAGCACCACGGCCGGTTCGTTGCGCGCTTCCTGCTTGCTGACGCATTCGGCCAGGCTCTGGTGCAGTCGCTCGGCCAGTCCTGGTTCCAGCGCGGCACCGTTGCCTTGCGTAGAGTCTTGCAAGACACGTTCCAATTGCGGGGCCAGGGTGAACACCGGCAGCTCCGCCGACATTCCGGCGATTTCCTGGACGATGAAGCGGCCCAACGCGTTGCGTACCGCCGCGGTCAGTACGCCGGGTTCTTGACTCTGCGGGGCGTGCTCGACCAGCGCTTCGACGATCTTGCGCAGCTGCCGCACCGGGATCTTCTCGATCAGCAGGTTCTGCAGCACGCGCACCACCACCGACAGCGGCAGCGCCTTGGGGGTGAGGTCCTCGACCAGCTTCGGCGCGCTCTTGGCCAGGGTGGCCAGCAACTGCTGCACTTCCTCGTGGCCGAGCAGCTCCGGGGCGTGCTCGCGGATCAGGTGCGACAGGTGGGTGGCGATCACCGTGGCCGGATCGACCACGGTGTAGCCCATGGTCTCGGCCTGGGCGCGCTGGTGCGGCTGGATCCAGATCGCGTCGAGGCCAAACGCGGGATCCTTGCCGGGAATGCCGTCGATCTTGCCCAGCGCGCCGCCGGGGTCCAGTGCCAGCTCGCGATCGGGATGGATGTCGGCGGTGGCCACCGGCACCCCGTGCACCAGCAGGCGGTAGGCGTTGGCCGGCAGTTCCAGGTTGTCGCGGATGTGCACCGGCGGGATCAGGAAGCCGATGTCCTGGGTCAGCTTGCGCCGCACGCCCTTGATCCGCGCCATCAGTTCGCCGCCCTGGGTCTTGTCCACCAGCGGGATCAGCCGGTAGCCGACCTCCAGGCCCAGCGGGTCGATCGGGCGCAGTTCGTCCCAGCCCAGTTCGGCGCTGGCCTGCGCGCCGGCGGTGGCGGCCTGCTGCGCCGGATCCGGCTTGGCCTCTTCCGGCAGCAGGCTGCGCTTCCACATTTTCCACGCCAGCAGGCCCAGGATCAGCGCCAGCGTCAAGAAAGCGACGTTGGGCATGCCCGGGACCAGGCCGACCAGGCCCAGGATCGCCGCAGCGACCGCCAGCGCTTTGTGCTGGCCGAACACCTGGCCCATCATCGAGGCGCCCATGTCCTGCGAGCGCGAGGCGCGGGTGACCAGCATCGCCACCGCCGAGGACACCAGCAGCGCCGGCAGCTGCGCTACCAGGCCGTCGCCGATCGACAGAAGGGTATAGGTGGACGCGGCCTGCGCCACCGGCATGCCGTGCTGCAGGACGCCGACCGCCATGCCGCCGATCAAGTTGATGAACAGGATCAGGATGCCGGCGATGGCGTCGCCGCGGATGAACTTGCTGGCGCCGTCCATCGAGCCGTAGAAGTCGGCTTCCTCGCGGACCTCCTCGCGCCGGGCCTTGGCTTCCTCGCGGGTCAGCAGGCCGGCGTTGAGGTCGGCGTCGATCGCCATCTGCTTGCCGGGCATGGCGTCGAGGATGAAGCGTGCGGTCACTTCCGACACGCGCCCGGCGCCCTTGGTGATGACCACGAAGTTGATGATGGTCAGGATCGCGAACACCACGATGCCGACCGCGTAGTTGCCGCCGATCACGAACTCGCCGAACGCCTCGATGACCTTGCCGGCGGCGCCGTGGCCATCCTGGCCGTTGATCAGGATCACGCGGGTGGAGGCCACGTTCAGCGCCAGACGCAGCATCGTGGTCATCAGCAGCACGATCGGGAAAATGCTGAACTCCAGCGGCCGCTTCACGTAGACCACCGCCAGCAGCACCATCAGCGAGATCGCGATGTTGAAGGTGAACAGCGCATCCAGCACCGGTGCGGCCAGCGGCACCACCACCATCGCCAGCATCGCCACCACGATCACCGGCGCGCCGAGGCCGTGCTTGATCATGTCCATCATCTTGCGCGTGTTCATTTGCGCGGCGGGCTGGCTCACGGCTTGCTCCCCGGGGCGAATTCATCGACCTCCAGCGGCGGCAACGGCGGCATCGGCCCGCTGCGCCAGGAGCGCAGCTGGTAGACGTAGGAGAGGATCTGGGCCACGGCCGAATACAGTCTCACGGGAATTTCCTTGCCGAGTTGCCCTTCCCTATACAAGGCGCGTGCCAAAGGTGGCGCAGACACCACTGCGACGCGGTGCTGCTCGCCGATCTCGCGGATGCGGAAGGCCAGTTCGTCCACGCCCTTGGCGACCACGGTCGGGGCGCGCATGCGCCCGCTCTCGTACTTAAGCGCCACCGCGTAGTGGGTGGGGTTGACCACCACCACGTCGGCGCTGGGTACCGCTTCCATCATCCGCCGCTGCGAAAGCTGCATCTGCATCTGCCGGATGCGGCCCTTGACCTCCGGGCTGCCCTCGCTCTCCTTCATTTCCCGGCGCACTTCGTCGCGGGTCATCTTCAGTTTGCGGGTGTAGTTCCACTTCTGGTAAGGCGCGTCGATCGCGGCCAGCAGCGCCAGCGCGCCGGCGGTGTACAGCAGCAGGCGCAGGGTGAAGCCCAGACCGTCGCCGATCGCCTGTTCCAGCGGGTGCCGCATCAGGCTGCGTAGGCCGTCCACGTTGTTCCAGATGCACAGGCTGGCGGCGCCGCCGACGAAGGCCATGCGCAGCATCGACTTGAACAGTTCGGCCAGGCTCTCCATGCCGTATAGCCGGTTCAGCCCGGCCATCGGGTTGAGCCGCTCGAACTTGGGGATCAGCGCCGTCCCGGAGAAGCGCAGGCTGCCCATCAGGATCGGCGCGACGAAGCCGGCGGCCACGCAGATGCCGACCAGCGGCAGCGCCACCCACAACAGCCCCAGCAGCAGTTCGCCGAAATGGCCGAACAGGGCGTCGGGGTTGTCGTGCAGGCCCGGATCCGGGCGCAGCGCACCCTTCATCCAGGTCACCGCGCCGGCCGCCAGCGAGCCGGACATGCCCATCAGGGCGAAGATGCCGGCGCTGAACACCGCGGCCGTGGACAATTCGCGCGACTGCGGGATATTGCCTTGCTCGCGCGCCTCGCGCAGGCGTTTTTCGGTCGGTTGTTCGGTTTTTTCGGCGCCTTCTTCGTTTTCGGACATGGCGGTGGGGCAAGCCGGGCAGGGGATTCGATCCACCTTCCTGCAAGGACCGTACCGTTCGCCCGGCGGCCTGCCAGGCCTGCCCCGTCGCGCTGTTGTCGCAGCGCGCGTCTCGCTCGCGGAGGGTCTAGGGCTGCTGCAGTTCGACCCGGTTGCGGCCCAGATGCTTGGCCCGGTAAAGGGCTTGGTCGGCACGGGCCAGCAATTGCTGCAGGGTCTCGCCCGGCCGGTACCAGGCCACGCCGATCGAGGTGGTGACCGCCAGGCTCTGCGAGCCGACCCGCAGCGGATGCCCGCAGACCGCCACGCGCAGGCGCTGCAGCCGCTCGTGCGACGGGATCGGCAGTCCGGGCAGCACGCCCAGCAGTTCCTCGCCGCCGTAGCGGCCGATCAGGTCCGATTCGCGCAGATCGGTATTCAGGCGCTTCGCGACCTTGGTCAGGACCGCGTCGCCGATCAGGTGGCCGTACGTGTCGTTGATGCGCTTGAAGTGGTCCAGGTCGATCATCGCCACCGCCAGTGGCTGCTGCTCGGCCACGCTGTGCCGCATCTGCGCGGCCAGCGCATCGAGGATCCCGGCGCGGTTGAGCAGGCCGGTCAGGGAATCGTGCGAGGCCTTCACCGCCAGCGCGGCGCGGGCGATCTCCAACTCGCGCTTGTCGTGCTCCAGCTCCTGGGTGCGCAGCGCGACCAGCTCGGCCAGGTTGCGCTCGCGTTGCCGCAGGTGGCGCTCGCGCCAATGCAGTGCGGCGATCGCCAGTCCGCCGCAGAGCAGCACGTACAGCGCCAGCATACTCTGGCTGCGCCACCACATCGGCGCCACCGAGAACGCCACCCGCGCCGGCGCCGAGGCACTGTGCCGATAGGCGTCGAGCAACTGCAGTTCGAGCGTGTATTCGCCCGGCGCCAGCGGCGGATGCTCGATCTCGAAATTGGGCGTGTGGATCCAGCGCGTCTGCGCGCCTTCGAAGCGGTAGCGCAGCGAAACCCGGTTGCGGTCGTCGTACAGGTCCGGCGATCCGGCCTCGATGTGCAGCGACTCCTGGTTCCAGGGCAGGCGCGCGCCGGCTGCGATCGGATGCCCGCCGCGGCTGAATTCGCTCAGCGTCACCCGCGGCGCGCCGGCCTGGAACAGGCGCTGCGGGTCCAGCACGTGGCTGGTGCCCTTGCTGGTGCCGATCCACACCGAGCCGTCGTGGTCCTCGAAGAACGCCGATTCGGAAATGTCGTCCCATAACAGCCCTTGCGACTGGCTCAGGCGCGACCAGCGGCGGCCGTCGTAGACGTCCACGCCCTGGTTGTGGCCCATCCAGATCCAGCCGTTGCGGGTGCGCCGTATCAGGTAGATCTGCAGCTCGCGCTGTTCCGGCTGGACGCTCGGCCGCAACTGCAGGGTGTCGCCGTCGAGCCGGCCCTGCCATACGCCGGGGTTGTACAGCGCGGCCCAGACCTGGCCATCTTCCTGGATCAGCAGCTTGCTGACCCACGGCTGCGCCGGCTTGCCGTCCAGTTGCAGCCTGATCGGGGTCCAGGTGCTGTCACGCAGCCGGAACACACCGACTGCGCCGGCCAGCCACAGGCTGCCGTCGCGGCGCTGCTGGATGTCCGAGTATTCGCTGCTGGGCAGCGCCTGCACCCGCTGCGGCATATCGTCCGATTGCGGCCGCAGCAGGTAAAGGCCGTCGGTAGTGAGGATCCATATCCTGCCGCTTGCATCCAGGAACAGTCGCCTGATCGAGACGCGCAGCCGCGGGTAGCTGCGCAGTAACCGGCCCTGGCGGTCGTGATGGCACAGTTCCCCTAGCGCGCTGAGGCTCCACAGCGATCCGTCCGCCGCGTTGTGCAGGCCGAGGACCTGCTGACCGGCATCCCTCAGCCAGGGCTGGAAGCGTTCGTCGGCGCGGCGCTGGCGGTTCATTCCGGCTTCGTTGCCGAGTAGCAGTGCGCCTTGGCTGTTGCGCAGGATGCTCCAGGTCGGCGCGGCGTTCATACCCTGGGTCACGTCCCAGTTCTCGATCCAGCCGTAGCCGTTCCACCGCACCACGCCTTCGCCGTCCACGCTCATCCACAGGTCGCCGGCGTGGTCGAACAGCAGCACCGCGATGCCGCTGTCGGGCAGGCCGTTGCTGCGGTCGAAGCGGCGCCAACGCCCATGTTCCCAACGCAGCAGGCTCTGGCCGCTGCGCATCAGCACCCGCCCTTGCGGGTCGAGCAGGAGTTGGGCCTGCCCGACGACCTGGCGCAGGGGCGCGCCGCCGGGCGGATGCTGCGCGACGAAACGCCCGGCCGCGGCCGGCAATTGCATCAGGTGATGGTCGCCGCGCAGCCACAGCGCGCCGTCGCGGTCGCGCACGACGCCACGCCAGCGATCGGGCGGCAGGCCCTGCGCCTGGCCGTACACCGTCACCGAGCCGTCGGCGGCGACCCGGCACAGCTCATGGTCGCAGCCCAGCCACAGATTGTCGGCTTCGCTCTGTGCTTCGCCTAGCTTGCCGAGCTGTGGCAGCCGCGCCAGCGTCGCCGCGTCGAACAGCGGCTGCAGCCGCCAGCGCCCGTCGGCGCTGGCCACGGCACGCAACGCCTGCGTGCCGTTGAGCAGCACCATGCCCCAGCGCGGGTTGGCCAGGCGCAGCTTGTTGCTCTGCAGCGCGCCGGTCTCTTCCGGCGCCAGCCGCCGCAGTTGCGTGCCGTCGTCGACGTAGACCGCATCGAAGGTGGTCACCCATAGCCGCTGCTCGGCGTCCTCGCTCGCAGCGCTGATGGAATGGCCGCGCTGCCCCTGCAGCGGCACTTGTTCGAAGCGGTGGCCATCGAAGCGGTACAGTCCGCTCTCGCTACAGACCCACAGGCTGCCGTTGCCGGTCTGCAGCAGGCAGGTGTCGGCCACGCCGAGCAGGCCCTGGTCGTGGGCATAGCGGCGCAACGGGATCGACTGCGCGCGCGCGCCGTCGCCCAGCAGCAGCCCCAGGGCCAGCCATAGCAGCAGGGCCTGCAGCGTCCGCAGGCACGGCCGGCACGCGCGCATGCCGCGCCCCTCAGCCGCCGCGTGCGCCGCGGCAGTCATTAACGGGGGCGGGCAGGGAATCCGACATCTGGTGCGGCACCGGGCAGAAAAAAGTGGAGAAGAAGCGCGCGCATTGCCGCGCCGTGTCCGCCGCGGCCCGCAGCCATGGCGATGCGCGCGCGCGACGCGTGGCAATCCCTGGTATCGGCCGCGTGGTGGCTGGGCTTGAACTGCAATCGTTCAGTGCGGCACGGCGTGTCCCGGCTGCGGGTCCAGGTGCAGTTCGACCCGGTTGCGGCCGCCATGCTTGGCCCGGTACAGCGCCTCGTCGGCGCGGCTGAGCAACTGCTGCAGGGTCTCACCCGGGCGGTGCCAGGCCACGCCGATCGACGTGGTGATCTCGAGCAGGCCGGCGTCGGTCAGGAAGGGCGTGGCGCCGATCACCTGGTGCAGCGCGTGCAACCGGTTGTGCGCCGGTGGCAGCAGGCCCGGCAGCACCGCCAGCAGTTCCTCGCCGCCGTAGCGGCCGATCAGGTCGGCGCCGCGCAGATTCGCATTCATGCGCCGGCCGACCCGTGCCAGCACCGTATCGCCGATCAAATGGCCGTGGCGGTCATTGATCTGCTTGAAGTGGTCCAGGTCGATCATCGCCACCGCCAGCGCGGTGCCATCATTGCGGCTGCGCTGCATCTGCACAGCCAATGCGTCGAGGATGCCGACCCTGTTGAGCAGGCCGGTCAGGTCGTCGCGGACCGCCTTCAGCGCCAGCGCGGCGCGCGCCCGTTCCAGTTCGCGCTTGTCGTGTTCCAGTTCGCGGGTACGCTCGGCGACCAGCCGCGCCATGGTGCGCTCGCGGCTCAGCAACTGCTTCACGCGCCAGCGCCACACCGCGGTCACCAGCAGCGCCGCGGCCAGCGCGTACGCCATCCACGCCAGCGGGCTGCGCCACCAGGGCGGCAAGATGGTGAACTCCAGGCGCACCACGTTGCTGCGCGTGCGCTGGCGTTCGTCCAGCGCCTGCACCTCCAGCGCGTAATGGCCGGGCGACAGCAGGGTGTAGCTGAGATGCGCCTGTTGGGTGCTGGCCCATTGTTCCTGCAAGCCCTCAAGGCGGTAGCGAAAGCCGATGGTGTCGCTGCCGCCGACCGCGCCGGGGGCCGAGAAGGCGAACTCGATCGGCTGCTGCGACCACGGCAGCTGCGCGCCGGCGGTGACCGCGTTGCCGGCGCGGGTGGCACGCAGCAACTGCAGCTGCAGCGGCCGCACGGCGAACAGCCGCGTCGGGTCCAGGATCTGGCTGACGCCCTTGCTATTGCCGATCCACACCGAGCCGTCGGTGTCCTGGAAGAACGCCGATTCGGAGGTATCGTCCCACAGCAGGCCGTCGGCCTGGGTGACCCGGATCCAGCGCCCGCCCGACCACAGGTCCAGGCCCTGACTGCTGCCGATCCACATCCGCTGCTGCCGGTCCTGGTGCAGCACGTAGGGCACGATCCGCGACAGCAGTGGGTCGTCGACCTTGCGCAGCGACACGCTGGCGCTGCGCGGCTCGAAACGCCCACGCCAGACCCCGACATCGCCGAACGACAGCCAGACCTCGTCGCTGGCGCTGATGCTGAACTTGTCCAGTTCCGCGTCCGGCAGTGCCGTGCCGCGCAGGCGGATCGACTGCCAGCCCCGCGCCTGGCGCAGGTACAAGCCGTTTTGGCCAACCAGCCACAGACGGTGGCGCGCATCGTAGCCGCCACCGACGAACTGGTCGCGCGGCAGGTCGCGCGCCGGCTGTGCGCTGCGTTCGCCCGCCGGCAGCAGGAACAGGCCGCCGTTGGTCAGAATCCACAAGGTGCCGGCATCGTCGAAGAACATCCACTTCAGCGCCGAGCGCATCTTGGCCTGCTCGCGCATGCGGCCGCTGCCGCGGTCCAGCCGCAACACCCGCCCTGACGACTGACCCAGCCACAGAGTGCCGTCGGTGGCATCGACCAGTTGCACCGTCTGCCGCAGCGCCTGCCCGTCGGCGTCGGTCAGCGGCAGCATGCGGCCGCTGACCGGGTCGAGCACGTTGGCGCCCATTTCGCTGCCGACGTAGAGGCGGCCGTCGCCGCGGCTGCGCAGGATCGACCAAGTCGGTGCGGTCGCCAGTCCCTGCGGTTCCTCCCAATGCTGGATCAGCCCATAGCCCAGCCAGCGCTGCACGCCGCGGCCGCGGGTGCCCATCCACAAGCGGCCCTGGCGATCGCTGAGCAGGGGCGCAATGTTGGGCGCAAGCGCTTCCAGCCCCTGCGCGCGCTCGAAGGCGCGCCACTGCCTGCCTTCCCAGCGCAGCAGGCCGGTGTCGCTGCGGGTCAGCACCCGGCCGGCGGCGTCCTCGACCAGGTTGATGCCCACCGCCATGGTCGACAAGCCGCTGCCCGGCGGCGGCGCGCGTTCGCTGAAGCCTGCCGCGCCGGCCGGCCAGGCCAGTATGTGGTGGATGCTGCGCGCCCACAGCGTGCCGTTGCGGTCGCGCAGCAGCGCCAGCCAGATATCCTCGGGAACGCCGTCGGCGGGGCCGAGCCGGCGTAAGCGGCCTTGCGCATCCAGCCTGCATAGCTGGCGGCCGCAGCCCAGCCACAGCGCCTCGCCGATCGCGGTGACGCTGTAAGCCTCGGGCAGCGGTGCGGCGTCGGCCGTGCGCAGCGCTGCGACCTGCCAGTTGCCAGCGGCGCCTGCTGAGATCCGCAGCGGCCGTTTGTCGCTGAGCACGACGATGTCGTCGCCGAACGCCGCCAGCGATTGGCCCTGGTCGACCCGCAGGCGTCGCCCGTCGGCCGCGGGAACCGCGGCGAAGCGGCGGCCGTCGCCGACGTACAGCGCATTGGATGTGCCGACCCACATGCGTTGCCGACGATCCTCGGCGATCGCACGCACCAGTGGACTGCCGACGCCGCTATCGGCGCCGATCTGCTCGAAGCGTTCGCGTTCGTAGCGGTGCAGGCCCAGTTCGGTGCAGGCCCAGACCACGCCGTGCCGATCGGCATACAGGCAGTTGATGCTCAGGCCCTGCAGGCCGTCGGCCTGGGCGTAGTTGCGGAAGCTGTATTCCTGCGCCGCCACGGCGCCGATGCAGGCGCATAGCGCGAGCGCGGCGGCGGGCCGCCACGCGATGCCGCGCAACTGGGAGGGGTGCAGCGGCGGGTGGCTGTTCGGCACGGCGATGACTGGCGTTCCCGGAAGGCACTGCGCAAGGGGGGGGGCTGCATGCGCAACACGGTTGAAGAGACTATCGGCGCAGTCGCGCAAGGCTTGAATCGGGCAAGACCCGACTGCGCGCTTGCGCCATCCGATTCTAGTTCTAGGCGGTGATCTGTCGCGCTGCGTCGAAGGCGGCATCGAACAGGCGCTGCACCGGCGGCCCCATCTCGCCGACCAGCACCGCCAGCAGCGCCAGGCCCAGCACCACTGCCACCGGCAGGCCGAGCTGGATCGGATTCAGTGCCGGCGCGGCCTTGGCCAGCGCGCCGAACGCCAGGTTTACCGCCAGCATCGCCACCATCACCGGCAGCGCCAGGGTCAACGCGCCGCGCATCATGCTCATGAAGAAATCCGGCGCCACCGAGGCCATCGCCTGCGCGTCCGGCAGCGCGTTGCCGATCGGCAGCGCCTTGTAGCTGTCCACCAGCAGCGCCACCACCGCCAGATGGCCGTTGGCGGTGAAGAACAGCAGGCCGAAGGTCAGGTAGAACCATTGCCCGATCACCCCGGAGGTGACCCCGCGCAGCGGATCGGCCATCTGCGCGAAGCCCAGGCCGGTGCTCTGCGAGACCAGTTCGCCGGCCATCGCGCCGGCTTCGAAGATCAGCCGCAGCATGAAGCCCATGCTCGCCCCGACCGCCAGTTCGCGCGCCACGCTCAGCACCACTGCGGCGTCGAAGCCGTTCCAGTCCGGCACCGGCGGCAGCAGCGGCGCCAGCGCCATCGCCAGCGTCGCCGCCAGCATGACCCGCACCCGTGCCGGCACCGCGCGGCTGCCGACCAGCGGCATCGCCATCAGCATCGCGCCGATGCGCAGCATGGTCCACAGGATCGCACCGACCATCGCGAAGGTCTGCTGGCCATCGATGACCATTTGCGTTGCGGAGTCCATCAGGCCGGGACCGGGGAGTGGGGGGGAAAGGCCGGGGGCGGGGACCGGGGACCTGGGACCCGAAGGGCGCGTATCGGGAAAGCCCCGAGGTTGCCCCTGCTTTTCCCGGTCCCCGGTCCCCGGTCCCCGGTCCCGTTCTCGCCAGCCACGCCTAGCCCCCGATCAGATGCGGAATGCGCTGGAACAGCATGGTGGTGTACTCGACCAGATGCGCCAGCAGCATGCTGCCGGTGGCGAACAGCATCGCGGTCAGGGTGATGACCTTGGCGATGAAGGCGATGGTCGGTTCGTTGAGTTGGGTGGCGGCCTGGAACACGCCGATCACCACGCCCACCACCAGCATCGACAGCAGCAGCGGGCCGGCCACCCACAGCACGGTGATCAGGCCGCCGCGCAGTTCGGTCAGGGCCAGTTCGGGACTCATCGGCTCAGACTCCGTTGAAGCTGGCGGCGAGGGTGCCGACCGTCAGCACCCAACCGTCGACCAGCACGAACAGCAGGATCTTGAACGGCGCCGAGATCAGCATCGGCGACATCATCATCATGCCCATCGACATCAGCACGCTGGCCACCACCAAGTCGATGATCACGAACGGGATGAAGATCAGGAAACCGATCTCGAACGCGGTCTTCAACTCCGAAGTCACGAACGATGCCACCAGCACCGGGAACGGGATCGCGTCGGGGCCGCTGTAGGTGCCGTTGCCGGCCATGCCAGCGAAGGTCATCAGGTCGGCCTCGCGTACTTGCGCCAGCATGAATGCGCGAAGCGGCTGGGTGGTCAGGGTCCAGGCGGTCTGGAAGTCGATCTGGCCGTTGAGGTAGGGACTCATGCCCTGGCCCCAAGCCTTTTCCCACACCGGCATCATCACCAGCGCGGTCAGGAATAGCGCCAGGCCCATCAGCACCTGGTTGGACGGGGTCTGCCCGGTACCCATCGCCTGGCGCAGCAGGCCGAGCACGATGGTGATACGGGTGAACGCGGTCAGCACCAGCAGCATCGACGGCAGCAGGGTGAGCGCGGTCATCAGCATCAGGGTCTGCAACGGCAGGCTCACCTGCTGCGCGCCGACCTTGCCGACGTTCACTTCCGGCAGCGAGGGCAGGGTCGGCGCGGCGTTCTGCGCGGCCGGCGCGGCGGGTGCCGCCGGCGCGGCCTGGGCCCAGCCCAGTGCCGGCAGCATGCTCAGCGTCAGCAGGATCAGCAGCAGGCGCAGGCCGCGCGCGTAGCGGTTCCAACGAAGCAACATGGTCATTTGTCCTTGCGCAGCTTTTGTGCCAGCAGCTGGGCGAAATCGGGGAAGTGCTTGAGCTGCCTTAGGTTCGGCAGCGATGGCGCCGGCGCTTGCGGCAGCGGCTCGGGCAGGTGATGCAAGGTGCGTACCCCGCCCGGCGACACCCCGAGCAGCAACTGCTCGCCGTTGACGTCGATCACCACCACGCGCTCCTTGGCGCCGACCGCCAGGCTGGCCACCACGCGCAGGCCCTCGGCCGGGCGGAAGCCGCTGCCGGGCAGACGCTTGAGCACCCAGGCCATGCCCAGGATCAGCCCCAGCACCAGCAACAGGGCGAACACCGTACCGATCAGGCTCGGCGGCGAGGGCGCGGCGCTGCCGACGCCCGAGGCGGACTTGGCCGCCTGGGTGGCGGCTGCGAGCAACAGGCTCACCGCAGTCTCCGGATGCGCTCGCTGGGGCTGACCACGTCGGTCAGGCGCACGCCGAAGCGGTCGTTGATCGTCACCACCTCGCCGTGCGCGATCAGGGTGCCGTTGACGTACACGTCCAGCGGCTCGCCGGCGCCGCGCTCCAGTTCCACCACCGAGCCCTGGTTGAGCTGCAGCAGGTTGCGGATCGGAATGCGGTTGCGCCCGACTTCCAGCGACAGGGTCACCGGTACGTCCAGGATCATGTCCAGGTTCAGTTCGCCGCCGTCGCTGCCGGCTTCCGGCTGCAGGCTGTCGAACTGGGCCGGGACCGGCTCGGGGATTTCGTTCTGACTCATGACGCGTCTTCCTGCAGGGCGGGGGTGGGGCGGCGGCGCAGCGCGCCCGGGGGTTGGGTCGAAGTGATCTTCACGGCGTTCTGGCCGCGCGAGATGCCGAACTCGCCGGTGAACACCGGGATGTTCTCCACGCACAGCGGCACGTGTTTGGGCAGATCGATCGGCAGCACGTCGCCGATCTTCAGCCGGGTCAGCTCGCGCAAGGTCATCTGTTTCTGCGCCAGCACGCTGGAGACGGTGACCTCGGCGGTATTGAGCTGCTCGCGCAGCATGATGTTCCAGCTCTCGTCGCGGTCCACGCGGTCGCTCTGGATGCCGGCGTCGAGCAGTTCGCGGATCGGTTCCAGCATCGAATACGGCAGGGTGATGTGGATCTCGCCGCCGCCGCCTTCCAGCTCCACGTGGAAGCGGCTGACCACCACGTATTCGCGCGGGGTGACGATGTTGGCGAAGTGCGGGTTGACCTCGGAATTGAGGTACTCGAATTCCACCTCCATCACCGGCGCCCAGGCCTCGTGCAGGTCGGCGAAGGTCTGCTTGAGCATCAGCTGGATCACCCGCATCTCGGTCGGAGTGAATTCGCGGCCTTCGATGCGGGTGGGGTAGCGGCCGTCGCCACCGAAGAAGTTGTCGACCACGGTGAACACCAGGGTCGGTTCGAACACGATCAGGCCGGTGCCGCGCAGCGGCTTGAACTTGATCAGGTTGAGATTGCTCGGCACGTACAGCGAGTGCATGTAGTCGTTGAACTTGATCAGGTCGATGCCGCGCACCGACATGTCGGCCGAGCGCCGGATCAGATTGAACAGGCCGATCCGCCACAGCCGTGCGAAGCGCTCGTTGACCATTTCCAGCGTGGGCATGCGTCCACGGATGATCCGGTCCTGGCTGGAGAAATCGTACTGGCGCGCTTCGCCCGGCGCCGGCGGCGCCGGCCCGGTGTCCACCGCGCCGGCATCGACGCCATGCAGCAGAGCATCGATTTCGTCTTGGGAAAGCAGGTCGGTCATCGTCGTCGGCCCTTACTGCGTCACGAAGCTGGTGAACAGCAGCTCTTCCACGCACTTCTTGCCGGTTTCGGCGGCCATCAGCTTCTGCGCGTCGGCCAGCGCCGCGGCCTGCAGCTTCTTGCGCCCCGCGATGTCGGCGATGTCCTTCGCCTGCACCTGCGAGAACAGCATCAGCAGGTGTGCGCGGATCGCCGGGGCGTTCTCGGTGATCAGCTTCAGCTCTTCCGGGTCGCGGGTCATCAGCTGCACTTCCATCTGCAGGTAGTGCGGGCCGTCGTCCGGGCTGCCGTTGAGGTTGACCACGAAGGCCGGGTCCATCGCGAAATACTGCGCCGGCTTGGGCAGTTCGGCGGTCTTGGCCGCCGGCTTGCCGTGTGCGGCGTCGGGCTTCTTCAGGAAGAACCAGGCGCCGGCGCCGCCGCCGCCCAGCACCAGCACCGCGGCGATGACGATGATCAGCAGCTTCTTCTTCGACTTGCCGCCCTCCGGGGCCTCTTTGGGGTCCTTGGCGTCGGCGGATTTCTTCGATTTGTCGGCTGCTGCTGCCACGGATTGGCTCCTTAAGGGGGGACTCTGCCCTTAAGGATGCAATCGGTGTGCCGAAATGGCAGGGTGCGCTTGCCGGATATTTGACGGTGGCCGTGGCGGCCCGCCGATGCGGCCTTTTGTGGGAGGCACTTCAGTCCCGACGGGCTTTATCGGTGATGCCCGTCGGGGCTGAAGCCCCTCGCAAGGAGCGACCGGCGTCGGTCCGGCCGCGCGATGCTGCCGCTGGATTAAGCGTAGGCGTCGAGCAGGCCGCGCTGGCGCAGCACCACCGACGGAATCCCGACGCTGCCCAGCAGCTCGTCGCCAGCGCCGCCGCCGGCATTGCCGCCGTTCGACCCGCCGCCTTGCCGTGCGTTCTGCGAGGCCTGCTGTTGCTGCTGACCGACGTCGGCCTGGCCGAGCTGGAAGCCGTGCTGGCCGAGCATTTCGCGCAGTCGCGGCAGGCTGTTCTCCAGCGCCTGGCGCACTTCCGGCTGGGCGCTGGAGAAGCTGGCGTTGACCTGGTCGCCGTTCAGATGCAGGCGCACTTCGACCGGGCCCAGCTCGGCCGGGCTGAGCTTGATGTGCGCGTGGCCGATCTTCTGGTCCGCCAGCCAGCTCATGCGTGCGCCCAGTTCGTCGTCGAAGTGGTCGCCGTGCAGGTTCGGGGTCGGGGTCGGCGAGCCGGCGAACGGCGCGGCGGGGTCGGCGCTGCGCGCCGGCGCGTGGATCCCTGCCGTCGCCAGCAGGTTGATCGGATCGGTGCCGGTGCTGGCGACATCGCTGCCGCGGTCGGCGCTCTTGTCCGCGGCGCTCGCCAGCGCGGCGACCGGTGCCGCGTCGCCGCCGCCGGCCGCCTGCGCCGCGGCTCCGGCAACCTGCGCCAGCATGCCGCCGAAGCCGCCTGCGGCGCTGGCGCCGGTACTGCCTGCGGCGGTCGCCGGCGCGGCGGCGGTCGCGGCCGCGGCGGCGGCGGGATCGGCGCCGGCCGCTGCAGTCAGGGTGTCGCCGCCGAGCAGCGCGGCCACGCCCTGGGCAGCGGCGCCAGCGACGCCGATCGCCAGCCCGGCCGCACCCAGCGGACCGGCGCTTGCCGCCGGCAGCGCGGCCGCCAGCGTCGGCAACAGGCTCATGCCGATGCCGGCCAGGCCGGCCGGCGGCCAGCCGGCGTCTTCCTCGCTGTCCTCATCCTGCTTGGCGTCGGCTTTGGCGCCCTTGGCCGGAGCCTTGGTCGGGGCTTTGGACTCGTCGCTGCTCTTCTGGGTGTCGCGCGCGGCCTGGGTGCCGGCCTGCGCGCTGCGCGCCGGCTCGCTGGCGGTGTCTTCCTCGGTCTGCGGGCGCTTCGCAGCCGCGTCCTTCTTGTCGGCCGCGGCCTGCTGCGCCTTGTTGGCGTTCGGCCGTGGTGCCGGCTTGGGCGCGGCGCGCGCGCTGTCATTGCCGAGCAGCTTGTCGAAGTCCTGGCCGCCGCTGCGGCCCTGGCCCTGCGGATCTGCGCTGCTGCTTGGTGCGCCGAGGCGGGCGTTGCCGCCCAGCGCGGAAAGTGCGTTATTCATCGGCTGTCTCCGTTGTCGTTGTCGCTGTCGGCCGCGGCCACCGCCAGGCGCACCCGGCGCGCGCCGAGGTCGTCCATCTCGCGCTGGCTGCGGCGGTCGTCGACCTTGCGTTCCTGGGCGCGGTAGCTGGCCGCCAGTTGTTCCAGTACCTGCTTGTCGCGGCTGGCCAGCAATAGCCGGCTGCGCTCCATTTCCACCTTCTCGCGATTGCGGTCCACGGTCTGGCACTGCTGCTGCACGGCGCTTTCCAGGCGATCCAGGAACGCGCGGCGGTTGGCCAGTTGCGCCAGGCTGGTCGCGGACATCTGGCTGCTGGCGTATTCCTCGGCGTAGCGGCGCAGTTCTTCCAGCCTGGACTCGTGTGTCTCCAGCGCGCGCTGGCGCTCGGCCAGATCGCGGGCGACCTCATCCTCACGCTGCTGGGCGCGGCGGAGCAGGGGGTCGATACGCTGTGATTGCATCATCGCTTAGTTCTCACGTTCGACCAGGCGCTTCAACGCGGCCTGGCTGTGGGGCAGATCTGCGGCCTTGGCGACATCCTGTCCGAGGAATTCCATGATCTCCGGCCAGCGCTCCAGCGCCTCGTCCACGGCCGCATCGTTGCCGCGCTGGTAGGCGCCGATGGTGATCAGGTCGCGGTTGGCCGAGTAAGCCGAGACCAGCCGTTTCAGCGCGCGGATGCGCAGCCGCCACGGCTCGTCGGCGATGTCCTGGACCACGCGGCTGACCGAAGATTCCACGTCGATGGCCGGATACAGGCCGCTGTCGGCGACGCGCCGCGACAGCAGGATGTGGCCGTCCAGGATGGCGCGGGCAGCGTCGGCGATCGGGTCCTGCGGATCGTCGCCTTCGGTCAGCACGGTGTAGAACGCGGTGATCGAGCCGCGGCCCTTGGCGCCGTTGCCGGCGCGCTCGACCAGCGCCGGCAGCTTGGCGAACACCGACGGCGGATAGCCGCGGGTGGTCGGCGGCTCGCCGACCGACAGGCCGATCTCGCGCTGCGCCTGGGCGAAGCGGGTCAGCGAATCCATCAGCAGCAGCACGTTCAGGCCCTGGTCGCGGAACCATTCGGCGATTGCGGTGGCGCGGTAGGCGCCATGCAGGCGCGCCAGCGGCGGGCGGTCGGCCGGCGCGGCTACGACCACGGCGCGGCGCAGGCCTTCCTCGCCCAGCGTGGTCTCGACGAAATCGCGCACTTCGCGGCCGCGTTCGCCGATCAGGCCGACCACGATCACGTCGGCGGCGGTGTAGCGGGTCATCATCCCGAGCAGGGTGGACTTGCCGACGCCGGAGCCGGCGAACAGGCCCACGCGCTGGCCGCGGCCGATCGGCAGCAGCGCGTTGATCGCGCGCACGCCCACGTCCAGTGGCATGGTGATCGGCTCGCGTGCCAACGGGTTGATCGAGATGCCGGCCATGCCGACCGAGCCTTCGGCGCGGATCGGGCCCTTGCCGTCCAGCGGCACGCCGTCCGAATCGATGACCCGGCCGAGCAGGCCTTCGCCCACTTCCACGCCGCCGCGGCGGCGCACCGGCACCACCCGCGCGTTGGGCAGCAGGCCATGGGTTTCGGCGCTGGGCATCAGCGAGGTGCGTTCGCCGGAGAAGCCGACCACTTCGGCATCGACCCAGCCGCCGTCCACCTCGACCCGGCAGGTGGCGCCCATCGGCGCCTCGCAGCCGACCGCTTCCAGGGTCAGACCGACTGCGCGGCGCAGGATGCCTTCGCGGATCAGGCCGCGGCCGGCGGCGGCGTCGAGGCCGAGCTGGCCCAGGCGCGAGGCCAGGCGCAGGTTGCGCGCGTCCAGCCAGTCGGCCGGATGGGTGCCGGACAGCGCGCTCACAGGCCCGCTCCGGACTTGCGCAGCACCGTCTCCAGCGCCGCGCGCAGGCGCGCTTCCAGGGTGCCGTCGATACGTACCGCTTCGGCATGTACGCGCAGGTCGCCGCGGCTCAGGGTCAGGTCCGGCACCAGCCGGGTGCCGTCGGCCATCGAGGCCAGCAGCGGGGTCAGCGCGGCGATGTCGTCCGGGTGCAGGCGCACCTCGACCTCGCGGCGCGCGCCGCCGACCGCGTCCAGCGCTTCGCCGGCCAGGTCCGCCAGCAGCGCCGGATCGGCCTCGTAAGCGCGTCCGACCAGGCTGCCGGCGATGCGCACGGCCAGTTCGCCGAGCGCGCCGACCACTTCGTTTTCCAGCCGTGCCAGCGGCCGCGAGAAGTTGTCCAGGATGCCTTCGATCTGCGCGGTCAGACGGCGGATCTCGGCCTGGCCCTGGGCCAGGCCTTCGGCATGGCCGCGCTCGAAGCCTTCGTGCTGTGCGGCTGACTCGATCGCCTGGATGTCTTCCAGGGTCGGCGGGCGCAGTACCGGCTCTTCGGGCAAGGCGTCCTCGAACTGCGGCTCCGCTGCCGGCGCGGCATTGAGCTCCGGCGCGAACCAGCGCACCACATTGCCGCTCATACCATCGCCTCCGCACCGGCGCCGCCGAGGCTGATCACGCCCTCATCGGCCAGCCGGCGCACGATCGTGAGGATTTCCTTCTGCGCGCCTTCCACATCGGCCAGGCGCACCGGGCCGCGCGCTTCCATGTCCTCGAGCAGGATCTCGGCGGCGCGCTGCGACATGTTCTTGGTGATCTTCTCGCGCACCTTGATGTCGGCGCCGCGCAGGGCCAGGCCGAGGCGGTCGCCGCTGACTTCGCGCAGCAGGGTCTGCAGCGCGCGGTCTTCCAGTTCGACCAGGTTGTCGAACACGAACATCAGGTCCTGGATGCGGGTGCTGAGCTCGGCGTCGATCTTGCCGATCGCCGCTAGCACGCCCTGGTCCTGGCCGCTGTCCATGAAGTTGAGGATGTTGGCGGCGACCTTGATCCCGCCGACGTTGGACGATTTCAGGCCCTGGTTGCCGGAGAACTGGCGCTCCATGATCTCGTTGAGTTCGTTCAGCGCGTTCGGTGGGATGCCGTCGAGGGTGGCGATGCGCATCAGCACATCGGCGCGCACGCGCTCGGGCAGCAGCTTCAGCGCTTCGGCGGCCTGGTCGCTGTCCAGGTGCGCCATGACGATGGCGATGATCTGCGGATGCTCGTTGCGCACCAGATCGGCGACCGCGCGCGGGTCCATCCACTTCAGCGTGTCCAGGCCGGTGGTGTTGCGGCCGAGCAGGATGCGGTCGATCAGGCCACCGGCCTTGTCCGCGCCCAGCGCCTGCACCAGCACGTTGCGGATGTAGTCGTCGGCGCCCACGCCCAGCGAGGTCTTGCTACCGAGTTCGGCATTGAACTCGTCCATCACCTTCTCGACCTGGTCGCGCGAGATGCCGCTCATGGTGGCCATGGCGATGCCGATCTTCTGCACCTCCTTGGGGTCCATGTGTTTGAGCACTTCGGCCGCATCGCTTTCGCCGAGCGACAGCAGCAGCACAGCGGCGCGCTGGGTCCCGTTCATTGCAGCTGCATCAGGCTTCACTGGCCACCCATCCTTTCACGACTTGCGCGACACGCTTGGAATCCTGCTTGACCGCTTCGCGCGCCAGGCGCAGACGCTCTTCGTAGGCGTCGGGCAGGGCGATCGCGGGACGGCTGCCGCTGGCGATGCTGGCGGTGTCGTCGGCCATCGACGGCAGCAGCGGGTCGTCGTCGTCCAGCATCGACACATTGGCGTTGTGCGGCTCGGACTTGTCCTTGCCGGCATTCTTGGCCGGCGCCGGGCCGGCGATCTGGCGCAGCGCCGGGCGCAGTACGCCGAACAGCAGGGCCAGCACCACCGCCGCGCCGAGCAGCAGGCGCAAGCCGTTCATCACCCGCGGGTCTTCCCACCAACCCGGCTTGTCCGCCGCTTCCGGCGCTTCGCGCACGAACGGGGCGTTCATCACCGACACGGTGTCGCCGCGCTCGGCGTTGAAGCCGACCGCCTGCTTGACCAGGCCTTCGATGCGGGTCAGCTCGGCGGCGCTGAGCGCCTGCTCGACCATCTTGCCCTTGGCGCCGGGGCGCGGCACATGGTCGACCAGCACCGCCACCGACACGCGCTTGATCCGGCCCGGCGGCTGCCGGGTGTGCTGCAGGGTGCGGTCCAGCTCGTAGTTGCGGGTGGCGCTCTTTGAGCTTTCTGTCGGGGTCGCGGCGGCCGCCTGCTGGGCGTTGGCCGGCGTGGCGCCTGGGGTGCCGGCGGCGCCGGGCTGGCCGGGCGCGGCGGCGCCGGGCGGCGAGTTGCTGGTCGCGCCGGGGATGCCCTGCGGGCCGGCCGCGGCGGTGCTGCTGTCGCTGACCTGCTCGCTGCGCAGCTTCGGCGGCTCGCCGTTGTACAGCTCTCGCGCTTCCTCGGTGACCGAGAAATCCATGTCCACGCTGACTTCCGGATTGACCCGGCCGGGGCCGGTCATCGGCTCCAGCAGCTCGCGGATGCGCTGGTTGTAGGAGCTTTCCTGGCGCCGCACCTGCTCGAACTGGGCCGCGTTCAGGGCCGCGTCGCTGTTCGGGTCGGCGATGGTCAGCATGCGCCCGCTCTGGTCGACCACGGTGACCCGCTCCGGGGTCAGGTCGGGGATGCTGGAGGCGACCATGTTGACGATCGCATCGACCTGGTTGCGCTCCAGGGTGGTGCCGCCGCGCAGTTCCAGTACCACCGAGGCGCTGGCCACGTCGCGCTGGCGGGTGAACGCGCTGGGCTTGGGAATGGCCAGGTGCACCCGCGCCTCGCGCACCGGGCGCAGGCTGGCGATGGTGCGCGCCAGTTCGGTCTCCAGCGCGTGCTGGTAGCGGGCGTTCTCGACGAACTGGCTGACGCCGAAGCCCGGATCCTTCTCCATGACCTCGAAGCCCATGTTGCCGCCGTTCTCGGTCAGGCCGGAGCCGGCCAGCTTCAGCCGCGCGTCGTAGAGCTTGTCCTCCGGCACGGTAATCGCGCCGGTGGTCTGGTCGAGCTTGAACGGGATCTGCGCGGTGCGCAGCAGATCGGTGGCCTCGGCCGTGCCTTTTTCGTCCAGGCCGGTGTACAGCGGGGTGTAGGCGGGCTTCTGCGACCAGAAGAACACGAACAGGCCCGCGGCTACGGCCACGGCGATCATCGCCATCAGTCCGATGCGGCGGGTGATCTGCAGACTCTGCAGGCGATCGAACCAGGCGCCTGCCTTTTCGCCGCTGAGAGTGTCTTTGCTGAGCGCAAGAGCCATCGTTGTCTACCTTACAGCGGCATGTTCATCACGTCCTGGTACGCCTGGACGAGTCGGTTGCGGACTTCCACGGTGGCGCGGAACGCCACCTGGGACTGTTGCGCGGCCATCATCACCTTGGCCAGGCCGGCGTTGGGGTCGCCCATTTCGAAGGCCTTGGCCAGATCGCCGGCCTTCTGCTGGGTTTCGTTGACGCCGCTGATCGCGCTGCGCAGGGTGTCGCTGAAGCTCGGGCCCTGCGTGCCCTGGGTCCCGGTCAGGCCCTCGATCGCATTGCTGCGCCCGGCATCGGCCACCTGCGCAGGCGCGGCCTGGCCGACCTGGCTCTGGTAGCTGCGGATCTGCGAGAGGATGGAACTGATGGAGTCGCTCATACGGGGATGTCCATGCCGGGGGCGGCTACCCGGGATGGATGCAAGCGGTGTGCCGAAACCGCGGGCGCCGCGATCGGCTGCCTGGACAGGCGTGGCGAAGGCGCGGCGCATTGCGGCGTTTGCCGCCCGCCAGGTGCCGGCGTCGGCTTCCCGGCGCGGTGCGGCTGAGGGTCTCGGCCGCCAGTGTCGGCCGATTGACGCCTTGCGCCCGGGGCCGGTGCCGCGCGGCTGCGGGCTAGACCCTGGCGCGGATGTCGGCCGTGGCGGGCAGGCGGCTCAGTCCGGCAGCCACGCGGCGTGCCAGGCCTGCAGGTTGGCGCCCTGCAGCATCCAATCGCGGCGTACTGCCGCGTGCAGCGCGGACCCGGCCGCGGCGCTGGCGTCGGCATCGGCCAGGTGCTGGCGGATCGCGTTGACCCAGTCGCGGAAGCGGTGCTTGACCAGGGTTGCCGGCAGCCCGCCCTGGTACGGCGGCAGGTCGCTGGCGATCACCGGGTAGCCGCAGGCGCCGTATTCGAGCAGGCGCAGGTTGCTCTTGCAGCGGTTGAACAGGTTGTCTTCCAGCGGCGCCAGCGCCAGGTCCAGGCGCAGCGCGGCCAGGGCCTGCGGATAGCGTTCGAAGTCCACGCCCGGGTGCACCTCGGCCACGTGTGGGCGCAGCCGCTCCGGGCACATGCCCATGAACACCCAGTGCACCTCGCCGGCCAGCGCCTGCACCACGTCGGCGATCAGTTCCAGGTCGCCGGTATGGCTGGCGCCGCCGGCCCAGCCGACCCGCGGCTTGCCACCGCTGCCGGTTGCGGCGGTTACGGCCAGATCGCCCCACATGCGCGGATCCAGCCGGTTGTGGACCACGCGGATGTCCGCATGCAGGCCGGCCAGGGCCTCGGCCAGGGCAGGGGTGGACACCACCACCCGGTCCACCAGCGTCGCGGCGCGGCGCAGCGAGCGCAGCACATCCTTGGGCATCTGCTCGCGATGCACGCTCTTCAGCGGCAGGTTGGGCAGGTAGTCGTCCAGCTCGTAGACCTTGAACGCGGTGGAAAAGCGGCGCATGCGCTCCATCTTCGCCAGCTCGACGTCGCCGACCCGGCGTTGCACCACCACCGCATCGGGGGCGATGCGCTCCATCTCCACCGGGTCGAGCAGGCGCGCGTAGTAGACGCCGTCGATCTGCCCGGCCTCGGCCAGCGCCTGGAACGGCTGGATCACCCGGTAGTGGCCGCTGCCGAACGCGTCGCCGGGATGCGCCAGGATCCGCGGCAGCGGCTTCCACGCCAGCGGCTGCCAGGAGAACTCGGATTCGCCCAGCTTGAAGCCGCCCGGCTTCTCCAGGCCCAGGCTCGGCGAGTAGGCCGGATCGTGTGCCATGACCGGTAGCCAGCGTTGCAGCAGCGCGTCGTCGGCGCTTTGCGGCCGTGGCGGCGCGGCGGGCTGCAGCAGCAGCGCTTCCGGCGTCCACAGGGTCCATTCGCCCAGCGCGGCGGCGCGCAGGCACAGGTCCACGTCGGCACCACCGTCGCCGAACCCGCCCGCATCGAACCCGGACAGCCGCTCGAACAGTTCGCGCCGCACCAGCATGCAGCGCTCGGACACGGCACTATAGCGGTGCGCCACCTGCAACCGTCCCATGTAGCCGGACTGCGCCATCGGCTCGCCGGCGAAGGCATGGCCGGCGCCGGGCAACAGCCCCGGCAGCAGACCGGCGTGGGTGATGGTGGCGTCCGCGGACACGCCCTTGGCTCCGACGATGCCGACCTCCGGGCGCTGCGCGTGGTTCATCAGTTCGTGCAGCCAGCGGCCCTGGACCACGGCGCTGTCGGCGTCCAGGAATAGCAGGTAGTCGCCCTGCGCCTGGGTCGCGGCCAGGTTGCGCGCCTCGGCCTGGGCCACGCGTTGCTCCAGCGCGAACACGCGGATGCGGCCGTTGCCGAGTTCGGCCACCGCCTGCATCCATGCGCCGATTGTCGGCGAGTCGCTGGCATTGTCCACCAGCAACAGTTCGTAGGCCGGGTAGGCGGTGGTCTCGAGCAGGCCGACCACCAGGCGCTGCAGTGCCGGCAGATTGTCCTGGGCGATGGTCACGATCGAGACCGGCGCTTGCTGGGCGTGGCCGTAGTCGATGCGCTGCAGCCCGCCTGGCAGCGCATGCACCTGCGCGGCCGCGTAACCGCGCGCGCGCAGGTGGCTGGCGACTGCGCGCTGGCGCGCCTCGGCGCCCGCGGCGGCGTCGGCCGCCGTCGCGATCAGCAGCGGCTCGGGCAGATGCGCGATGCTGGCGCCGGCATCGCGCTGGAACAGGCGCAGGATCAGTTCCAGTTCCAGTGCGCCGTCGTGATCGGGATCGAACCCGCCCAGTTCCTGCACCAGCGCGCGGCGGAACACCCAATGCCCGGCGGTCGCCAGCGGATTGCCCAGCAGCAGGTCCAGATCTGGATCCGGGCGCAGCACCGGCGCCAGGGTCTGGCCGTCCAGCGCCAGCCATTCGTCGGCATACAGCGCGCTGCAGTGCGGCTGCTGCACCAGCTCCAGCAGCAACCGCAGCAGGCCGCCTGCGCAGAAACGGGTGCCGGCGCTGGCGCACAGTAACCAGTCCGCGTGGCCGAGTTCGGCCAGTGCGGCGTTGCGGTCGGCGGCCTCGTCGGTTGACGCCAGCGGCAGATGCCGGACCCGCGGATCCGGCCACGGCGTGGCCGTCGCGGCGCCGAGCACGGCCACGCTCAGCGTGGCGAAGGCGGCGCCGTCCAGCAGCAGACTGTGCAGGCTGGCGTGCAGCGCGGCCGTGTCGGCGTTGCGCGCGTCCAGCAGCACCG
This sequence comes from Xanthomonas translucens pv. cerealis, assembly GCF_006838285.1. NCBI lineage: Bacteria > Pseudomonadati > Pseudomonadota > Gammaproteobacteria > Lysobacterales > Lysobacteraceae > Xanthomonas > Xanthomonas cerealis. The sequence goes on along the minus strand of NZ_CP038228.1, from coordinate 1,659,403 downwards.
CGAGCCGCGCGCCGCCGCCCAGTTCGGCCAGGCGCGTGTCGAACAGGGCGCGCTGGGCCGGCGGCAGCTGCCGCTGCGCCTGCCAGTCGCGCAGCGCCAGCTGGGCGCGGCCGCGCGCATACGCGGCCTGGATCGCCTGTAGCAGATCGACTGGTTCGGCGTGGCCTCCGTCCAGCGGTGCTACATGGACCAGGCGTGCGTCGCCGTCGCCGTGGTACCAGCCCATGGCACGCACGCCGCGGCGGAAATCGTCGTGGCCCTGGTCGCCGATCCCCGGCCGGTCGCGGCCGGCCTGGCTGTATTGGTCCTGCGATACCCGGAAGCGGGTCAGCGGCCTGGCCAGCAGGGCCAGGTTGCCGCGGTGCAGCAGCTTGGCGTACAGCGCCAGATCGCCGACCCAATGGATCACCCGGCCATCGAGCATCATCAGCTGGTCGCCGATCTCCAGCAGATCCTGGCGCCGGCACAGCACGCAGCTGGGCTCGCCGATGAAGTTGATGGTGTGATCGGCGAGGAAGGACAGCAGTTCGGGGCCGTCGAGCACCACGTCGCCGGCGAACGGGAAGCTGGTGGCGTGGATGTCCGGCAGCGGCGCGTCGTCGCCGTCGATGCGCTGCCGGCGCGAGGAGGCCAGCGCCACGTCGGGAGCGGACTGCATGGCCTGAACCAGCGCGGCGACGCAGTCTGGCGCCAGCATGTCGTCGTCGTGCAGGAACTTGACGTACTCGCCCCGGGCCAGGCCGATGCCCTCGATGGTGCTGCCGAGTTCGCCGAAGCGCTCCGGATTGCGGTGATAGCGGATCGGGAATGGCGAGCCGGGCGCTCGACGTTCCACCACCTCGGCGATCGCCTGAGTGGGGTTGTCGTCGCAGATGACCAGTTCCAGCGCCGGATAGGTCTGGGCCAGCACGCTGTCGAGCGCCTTCTCGAAGTAGCGCAGCTTGTAGGCCGGCATGACGATGCTGACTATCGCGGGATCAATCATGAAGACATCGTCATCCAAAAAGGGCATACCCAGGATGCAATAGTCATGCCAACCCAATGTTGTTACACCGAAAGGGGGGGGCGCCTGACTAAGAGCGGCTAACAAAACTCTGGAAGTCGCCGTAGGCAGATGACGCAACAGGCCATGGACAGCAAAGCCAGGTGGATATCAATCCGGCGTTCGAAGCGGGTCCGCAGTTTTCCCATGCCGGCAAACCAGGCATGCGTGCGTTCAACTACCCAGCGGTATCGGCCCAGGTGATCGTTGCGTTCCACGCCCTTGCGGGCGATGCGTGGGGTCATCCCTCGTCGCTTCAGGTGGTCCCGGCACCGATCCATGTCGTAGGCCTTGTCGGCATGCAGCTTGTCCGGCCAGCGTCGTGGCCGTCCAGGTTTGCCGGCAATGGAGGGCAATGCATCGACCAGTTCCTCGAACACGACCGAATCGTGCCGGTTGGCCCCGGTCACGCAGAACGCCAGGGGAACGCCGTGCCGATCCGTGATCACGTGCCGCTTGCTGCCGCGTTTGCCGCGGTCGGTCGGGTTCGGCCCCGTATAGGCGCCCCCCGGGGGGAGGCCACGCTGGCCGCGTCCAGGCTGGCCCGGCTGAAATCGAGCCGGTCGGCGCGGCGAAGTTCGGCCAGCAACACCTGATGCAGACGGTGCCATACACCCGCGGCCTGCCAGTCACGCAATCGGCGCCAGCAGGTCATGCCGCTGCCGTAGCCAAGTTCCTGGGGCAGATCCTCCCACGCGATGCCAGTGCGCAGCACGTACACGATGCCGCTGAGTGCGCTTTGGTCGTCTACGCGCGGCCTACCGCCCTTGGGCGAAGGCGGCACGACCGGGATCAAGGGGTGGATGCGCTTCCACAGCGCTATGCTGATTTCTTTGCGGTGAGCCATCACCGCAAAGTGGTGGCTCTTAACTGCATCAGGCTTCTGGCTAACGCCTGACCGACTGGGGTATGTGAATTCCTTCACTATGTGTAATGGGGTGCAAAATTATTTCAAAAAATTTTTCGCGGTCGTGGTTCTTGAGATCCTTTCATTGCAGGAGCGTCGCGATCAGGTTGCCAGGCTCGGCGTCCATTTGACGCAACAGAAGACGGTGCAGACGTAAATCGAAAGTGCTGCGAAAGGTGGTTGGTGAGCCATTGTGGCATGTCAGGCTGCTTTGTTCATGCCTTTCCTAAAAGCAATACAGAACCATTGCATCAGGGCATAAGCGGTTATGCTGCCGAAAGCCGAGCTTGTAATCTTTGTCTGTCTCTAAGACGAAGTTCGTTAGTGTCAATAAATCCTCGGGCTTATGGTAGATGGAAATGGCCATCTGCGGACGATTCTTTTCTATTGTTTTTTTTGCGCCATGAACTGCTTTTAGTTCTGATCCCTCGATTTCCAGTTTTATGAATGTTGCCGTTTCTTCCGTGGCATCATCGATAGTTGTAACAGGTACGGTTGTCGAGACGTCGTCTTCACGCGAATTTTCATATATGTGACTAACTATATTCGATTCCACCAGGTGAGCGGATTGGGTTTGGGCGATCCCGGTACCTTCGAAAATAGGAACGGTTTGGCCTGGATTGAACTTCAGGATCGTATTGCTGTCCCATAATCCATTTTCGTGCAGAATGACGGACGACCGTAATGGCTGTAGATACTGATCCTGTAGTGCACTAAGGCGTTTGCGAATCAGTTGGTTGTTGTATCTGGAAGGCTCAAAAGAGTGAATTTTCTTAAAATTTCCCATGCAGGCGCGCAAGAAACTCTCGATAGTGTCGCCGTCGAATGCGCCGCCATCGACATAGACTTCCTGATTATTGAAATCAAAGAATTGACGATTTATGGAATAGGAATTTAGGTTGAATTTTTCGCTGTTGTGGCCGACGGCACATGCTTCAAGGTAGAAAGGATTTAATGTCATTCGATAAAGGAGGATGCATAGCCATGTGGTGCGAGAGTAGTCGTCGACCAAGTAGTCGCTCAATTCGACGAGCCGATCAGCATTCTCAATAGTGTGACTGAAGAATTCATAGCCATACAAGAAAAAACGCCCCGCTTCTCCGCCGTGGTCAATATTGCTTGATTTCAGCAAATGCAGGAATTGCAAAGGAAGGAGGGTCGGCAAGTTCCACTGATTGGCGACTTTGGTGAAGTGCTGGAATGCCGTGCCGCCTGGAGTAAGGATGCAGGACACGATATCCGAGTGACCCCCAGCTAGGCTCACCCAAGTGTCGGAGCTGATTAAAGGAACTCCAAAGATATGGCTTTGACGCTCATGCAGGAAGTCGTCGACGATGGCGATGACATTTGCAGACTTCGCCAGCACGCGGATTTCTGGGCGGCAAACCGATCCGCAAACGACGAATTTCTTGCTTGCCAGAAAGTCTGTGGGGGACTGGTCAAGCCAAGCGGGGAAAGGTCCGTTGGGTCGCAAAAGCAGGTCGCGCAACTTCAAGACATCTTTTGCGAGCGTTTGCCTGGAAAGAAATGGATACATGTGAAAATCCCCTTCTAAAGATGGCGCGGCGTCGTACGTGCTTCGCGCAGCTCAACAATCTGGGATCGCAGCAGTAATTAGTCTGAAATTGTTGTCCGTCGGCAGTGCTGCATCGAAGCCGTTGACCGGCGTGGCTTTCGCATCCAGTACGTCGACCACTGCGACGATCTGGACGCCGGGAGCCTTGCGCGCAATGCAGCGGCCGCAGCGGCGGCGAAGACTTTCGCTAGGTAAAAATTGGGGGGCAGAAACATTGCACCGCCGGCGCGTTTGCAAGCATCGATCAGGTCCGCTCGCGCTGAAGCGCGGCCAGAGGGTCGGTCATGGCTTCACTCGAAAGGGGCGCGCCTCGCGGGCGCGCGAGTGATGAAAATAGGGGTTGGCTGCGCGTCGCTTCGTAGCGTGGTCAGGTCGCGCCGCGAACACTGCGGATGATTGATCCTAGCGAAGCACGCGAGACGTAAACTGTGCATGCATCCCAGCTTGCGCAGCGGCGTTTGGGTTCAGCCGTACTGAATCGGACAGGCCAGGCGATGCCATATTGCTGGTGCGATGCAGCATGAGATCAGATCGTTGCAATTGCTGTTGCGTAGAGCGCGGCGTTAGGATCAACGCAGGATCCGGGCTCCACCAGGCATCAGTGCGTCGTAGAAGCAGCGGTCCTGCAGCACATCCGGCAGGGTGCCGGGCAGCAACCATTCGCAGTGCCGGCCGATCCTGGCGCCGCTGCGGGTCATGCTGCCGCCGCCCAGGGTGCTACCCTGGCCGATCTGTGTGCCGCGGCCAAGGTGCACGCCGGCATTCAGGGTGACGCAGGCGCCGACGCGCACGTCCTGTTCGACCATCACCTGGCGTTCTAGCCAGCTGCCGGCGCCGATGTTGCTGCCGGCCGCCAGGTTGCAGCCCGGTCCCACATGCACGTTGCCGAGCAGGCGCACGCCGGCATCGATGTGCGCCTGCGGCCACACCAGGTCGATGCTGCCGTAGCCGGCCAGGCGCACGTCGGCGAGCAGCCTGTGCCGCGACTGGTTCACTGCGCGTTCGTCCATGGCGACGAACACGTTGGTTGCCGCGGGCGGATGGCTGGCGTGCAGGGCGTTCAGGTCGAAGTTGTAGCGGTCCGGCGATTCCAGGGCAATGCCCACGTGCGCCAGGCCGCAGGCTTGCGCGGTGCGTTGCGCCTGCTCCAGCGCATGACCCAGGCCGATCAGCACCAGCGTCTTCATGCCGGTTGCTCCAGCACGTTGGCGCGGTACCACAGATGCTGGCGCACCAGCTCGGTCTCGTAGTCGCCGTGCATGAAGGGGCGCGAATGCGCACCCAGGCCGGCCTGCAGCCGTTCCAGCACCGCCGTGTCCTCGGCGATCACCTGGTGCTCGATGCGCATCAGCGTGCTCAGCAGGGCGGTGAAGTCGGTGCGCTCGCTCCTGCGCCGGGCGGTCGCCACCCACAGGTGATAGTCGGTCTCGTGCGGCGAAACCGGATCGTACTGCTGCAGCACAAAGGAGTCGCCGCGCACGCTGTAGAAGTTCACATTCGGGTACAGGAACCAGTTGTAAAACGCCGAATCCTCGCCGTAGCGCTCGCACAGTGGGCGGTACCAGTGGTCCTGCGCCGCGATCTCGGCCTTGGCCGGAAAGCTCAGCGCGTGCAGCGGCGCGCGCGCGCGCCCCTGCAGCAGCTGCTCGATCGCCGAGGGCACCTCGGCCAGCCGCTCGACGTGCGCCGACGGCTTGGGCGCGGCGGTCATCAGCGGATTGAAGGTCTTGGGATGGATGAACGGGATATGGTTGTAGTCCTTCACGTTCTCCATGTTGAGTTTCCAGTTGTAGCGCACCCGGTGGCAGCTGTAGATCAATTGCGCATCCACGTGCGAGGCCGCCGCGCGCAGGTTCTCAAGGAACGCCGGCGCGAACTGCTCTTGCAGCGGCAGCGGCTGCTCGGCCATGTTCACGAACAGCAATTCGCCGACCTGCTGCAGATGCAGCTTGGTCAGGCAGATCCCGGCCTTCTCCTCGGCGGTGAATTGGTATAGGCCGGAGTTGGGCAGCCCGCGCAGCTCGCCCTCGGCGCCGAACGACCAGGCGTGGTACGGACAGACCAGCGGGCGCTTGCCGTGCGATTCGGTCTGGATCGCCGACTGCCGGTGCGGGCACTGATTGAGGAAAGCGCGGATGCCGGCCTCGGTGCGCTGCACCAGCACCGGCACGCCGGCCACCTGACGCGCGAAGAACTGGTTGCGCTCGCGCACCATTGAGGCGAAGCCGACGAAGATCCACAGCTTGCCGAACAGCCGCTGCTGTTCCAGGCGCAGGCTCTGCGGGCTGATGTAGTGCTCGGCGTCGAGAGCGTGGCGGGTCATGCGGAAAGGCGTCCTGCGCGCGTGGTCAGCGGCTGAAGATGGTACGCGCCGGGTTTCCGGCGACGGTGACATGGGGCGGCACGTCCTTGACCACCACGCTGCCGGCGCCGATCACCGCGCCGTCGCCGACCGTGATGCCGGGCAGCACGGTGGCGTGCGGGTGGATGACCACGTCGTTGCCGATGCGCGCGCCGCCGCCGACGAACACGAAGTTGCCGATCTGCACGTAATCGCCGATGACCACGTCGTGGCCGACGATGGTGGTGGCGAGGATGGTGACGAACGCGCCGATGCGGCTGTCCGCGCCGATCGACACGCCGACCTCGAACAGGCTGCCGCGGCCGATCGGCGTTTCCGACGCTTCGCGCAGGCGCGGGCGCAGCACCATGAAGTCGGCGCCGCGATCCAGCAGCGGCTGGCTGTAGCGTCGGCGTGCGGCCGGGTCCCCGAGCGCGCACACGAACAGGTCACCGGGTTCCGGCTGGTAGGTATCCGGGTCGCCGAGCAGCGGCCAGCGCAGGCCGGCCCCCAGGGCGCTGCGGCTATCGAGAAAGCCCTTGATGTCCCAGGCCTGCCCATAGCCCGGATCGTCGTTGCAGGCCATCGCCGCGATGCCGCGGCCGAAGCCGCCGGCACCGACGATCAGCACGTGCTGCGGAGGCGCCTGGCTCATGCGAACTCCACGCCGCCGTCCATACTGAAGGCTTGGCCAGTGACCTTGCTGCTGGCGTCGGAGAGGAAGTACAGGCAGGCCAGGGCCACGTCTTTGGGGTCGCCGATGCCCAGCGGATAGCGCTTGCGGCTTTCCTCGAACCAGGCCTTGTCCTCGTTGATCAGCGATGTCTCGACCAAGCCCGGGCACAGCGCATTGGCGCGGATCCGGCGCCGTGCCAGTTCCAGCGCCAGCGGCCGCAGCATGCCGATCAGCGCCGCCTTTGAGCCGGCGTAGGGGCCGACGCCGACCGTGCCGGTGAGCGCGGCGATGGAGGAGAGGAAGACGATGGAACCGCCCGGGCGCAACGCCTGGCGCGCGAGCAGATGCCGGGTGAGCATCGTCGGCGCGATGTAGTTGATCGTCATCACCTCGCTGAGGAAGCGCTCGCTGACCAGTTTCATCGGCGACAGGCCACGGATGCCGGCGCTATGCACCACGCCATCCAGCGGACCGCTCTCCACCGCCAGGCGTTGCACGGTGTCCGCATCGCAAAGGTCGCCGGCGAACAGGCGGTGACCGTCGCCCGGCAGCGTCTGCAGCAGGGCCTGCAGCCGCGGCAGGTCGCGGCCGGCGACCAGCAGACGCGCACCGGCGCCGGCGCAAGCCTTGGCCACCGCCTCGCCGATGCCCTTGGAGGCACCGGTCACCAGGATGGTCTTGCCGTGCACGCCGTACAGCGTCTGCAGCAGCGCGGCGGGTGTTTCCGCAACGGACATCGGGGTCTCCAGGTTCATAGGCGGATCGGCAGGGACAGCCCGCCGTCGATGGTCAGGGTGCTGCGGGTGATCCAGCGGCTGGCGTCGGACAGGAGATAGGCCGCGCCGTTGGCGATATCGGCGGGGTCGATGCGTCCCAGCGGGGTCAGTGCGATTTTGTCGTCCATGTCCGCGGTGCTGCCCAGCCTGCTCAGCATCGGCGTATCCACATAGCCGGGGGCGATGCAGTTGGCGCGGATACGGTGCTTGGCCTGCTCCAGCGCGAAGGAACGCACCGCGGCTTCCAGCGCCGCCTTGGACCCGGCGTAGCCGGCGCTGGCTTGCGGCGCGGCGCGCGCGGTCAACGCGGAGACGTACACCAGCGAGGCGCCCTCGTGCAGCCGGCGCTTGGCCAGCAACTGCTGGGTCAGGCCGATCGGCGCCAGGTAGTTCACCGCCAGCATCTGTTGCAGGTGTTTCTCAGCGGCCATGCGGAACGGAACCAGCGCGGCGATGCCGGCGCACGAGGCCAGGCCGTGGTAGCGCTCTGCGGCTTCCAGCAGGCGGATGCGTGTGGTCTCTTCGGTGAGGTCGCCGACAACGCTGCGGTGGCCGTCGCCGTGCAGCGCGTCGGCGACCGCCTGCAGGCGGTCCTCGTCGCGCCCGTTGAGCACCAGCGTCGCGCCCAGGCGCGCACACAGCGCGGCCACGGCGGCGCCGATGCCCGAGGAGGCGCCGGTTATCAGGATGGTCTTGCCCTGCAGCCCGAAGGCGTCGGTCGTTGCGACAGACATCATGCTCACGACTCGATCAGATCAGGAAACACCGCGCCCTCGATGTCCAGCAGGCAGCTGCCCCACGACAGGCCGATGCCGAAGCCGCACAGAAGCACACGCTTGCGTCCCGATTCCAGTTCCTTGTTGATCCGCGCGGTCATGGTCACCGGCAGCGAGGCGCCGCTGGTGTTGCCGAAGTCGCGCAGGGTCGAAGGCACTTTCTCCACCGGCAGGCCGAGCTTTTTGCGGATGGTCTCGTTGATCATCCGGTTGGCCTGGTGGAATACGAAGTAGTCGATCTCGTTCTTGGACACGCCGGTGTAGTCGAGCAGTTTCTGCACCGCCTGCGGCACCCGCTGGGTGGAGAAGCTCAGCACCGCCACGCCGTCCAGCTGCAGGTCCACGCCGCGGTGCCAGTAATCGTTCTCGTCGGCGCGGAACGGCATCAGGTGCTGGATGGCGACCGGCTCGCGATGGCCGCCCACCGGCAGGATGATCGCCTTGTAGCCGCTGCCGTCGCTGTTGAGGTCGAAATACATCGGCGCGGCGTCGGCGCTGAATTCCAGCGCGGTGGCGGTGCCGGAATCGGAGAAGATCGGGTCCTCCAGATTCGCGCTGCGGTCGCCCACCAGCAGCAGGCCCTTCTTGACCCCGCCGGCGGCGATCATCGAGCCCAGCAGGTTGATGCCGAACGGATAGGCCGAGCAGCCCAGGTTGACGTCGAAGGCGACGGTGGCATGCGACAGGCCCAGCCGGTCCTGCAGGATGATCGCGGTCGCCGGGATCGGATAGTCCGGCGACTGGGTGACCACGATCAGCGCATCGATCTCCTCGCGCTGCCATTTCAGCCGTTCGATCAGGCCCTGCGCGGCATCGAACGCCAGATCGGAAAAACACTGCCACTCCTGCGCCATGCGCCGGGTCTCGATGCCGATGTTGCGCACCAGCCGCTCGCGCTCGGAACGGATCTGCGGCCGGCAATCGGTCAGGTTGGAGACGATGCGCTTGGGCACGCAGGTCGCCATGCCGGCAAAGCGCACGTTGTGCAGGGTGGAGGTCGGCATGCTACGCCTCGGTCAGCTGGTAGAGGTCGCCGACGGTGACGGCGGCGGCCAGGTGTTCGCCGGTGATGGTCTTGCCGTATTCCATGTCGAACATCACGATCACACCGAGTGCGGCCAGCGAATCCCATTCGGGAAGCTCGCGCAGCACGGTGTCCGTCGTCACCTCGACCGGAGTCTGGAAATCGGTCGCCGACAGGAAATTCTCGATAAACGTTGCTTGGCTCATTCTTGTTCCACGGGGTGGTCGGAGGAGGGGGCCGTCGGGAGCCGACGGCCGGTCTTTGCAGCGGTTGAACTTGCGCTGCCGGCGCTGGCGATCAGGCCGGCGATGGTCTGCACGTCGCCGTCGCTCAGGCCCGGATAGATCGGCAGGCACAGCACCCGTTCTGCCATCTGTCGCGCGACCGGCAATCCGGCCGGCGCGGCCGAGGGCAGGCCGCGGTACATCGGGAAATCGCTGATCAGCGGATAGAAGTAGCGGCGCACCAGGATCTCGTGCTCGCGCATCAGTTGATGCAGGCCGTCGCGGGTCAGCGGAAAGTCGTCCTCGATCAGGATCGGGAACGAGGCGTAGTTGGCCATTTCCGGCGAGCGCGGCGCCAGGCAACGGACGCCGGGGACCTGCGCCAGGCGTCGCCGGTAGTCGGCGTCGATCTCGCGGCGTTGCGCCAGCGCGCTATCGATGTGCTGCAGTTGCAGCAGGCCGAAGGCGGCGTTCACTTCGCTCATCTTGCCGTTGATGCCGGTGGCCACTACCGTGGTCTCGTCGACGAAGCCGAAGTTCTTCAAGCGGCTGATGCGCTGGTAGGTCTTGGCGTCGGGGCAGACGATGGCACCGCCCTCGAAGGTGTTGAACACCTTGGTGGCGTGAAAGCTGAGCACGCTGAGGTCGCCGTGGCGCAGGATCGAACCGCCGTCGTCCTTGACCCCGAAGGCGTGCGCGGCGTCGTAGATCACCTTGAGGTTGTAGGTGTCGGCGATGCGCTCGATCGCGGTGGTGTCGCAGGGCGTGCCGTAGCAGTGCACCGGCATGATCGCGGTGGTCTGCGGGGTGATCGCCGCCTCGATCTTGTGCGGATCCAGGTTCAGGGTGACCGGGTCGATATCGACGAACACCGGCTTGATCCCTTTCCAAAGCAGCGCGTGCGCGGTGGCCACGAACGAGTAGGGCGTGGTAATTACCTCGCCGGTGACGCGCAGCGCCTGCAGCGCGGTGAGCAAGGCCAGCGTGCCGTTGGTCAACAGCGCCAGATGGCCGACGCCCAGGTACTCCGCCAGCGCCTTTTCCAGCGCCTGGTGCATTTGGCCGCCATTGGTCAGGATGCGGCTGCTCCAGATCTTCTCCAGGTACGGCACGAACTCGTCCAGGGGAGGCAGCAGCGGGCTGGTGACGGGAATGGGCATGGTGGCCTGCATGGGTGCGTGTGGAAAATCCGCGGCGCGACGCGTTGCGACGTGGTTCCTGTTCTGCAAGCAAGCCATATGCCAACAGAGGTGTCCACTGCTTCCGCGAGGGCTGCCATGAAGCGTGGCGCGCTGCGATCCCCATCGCCTGCGACACGGACGCATCCATCGTGCGCCCGGAGGCGCGTCCGGCAAGCAATGCGATGCGAAGGGTGAGGGTACTTCAGTTTCGAACCGCGGTCGTTGCCTAGCGCAGCAAGCGCGCGCCGACGCGGTGACCCCGGCCGCGGCCTCAGCTGGCCAGTTCGGTCTGGTCGCGGTCGATGCCGTACTTGCGCAATTTCTCCACCAGCGTGGTGCGACGCAGGCCCAGCAGCTGCGCCGCATGCGCGACCACGCCTTGGGTGCGCTCCAGCGCTTCGTTGATCAGCGCCAGTTCGATGTTGGCCATGTGCCCGCGCAGGTCCAGTCCACTCTCCGGCAGCGTCGCGGCGGCCTGTGCGGCCGACTCGGACGGATCGGACAGCGCCTTGGGACCGACGTGCAGGTCGACCACGTTGGGCAGGCGGCGCGGATCCGGCGCGGCGATCGGCGCCGGCGGTGCCGACACGTCGATCGAGGAGGCGAAGTCGCCGCGGTAGCGCGCCGGCAGGTCCTGCACCCGCACCAGGCCGCTGGGATGCAGCACCGCCAGGCGCTCGACCAGGTTGGTCAGCTCGCGTACGTTGCCCGGCCAGTCGTAGCCGCGCAGCGCCTGCAGCGCTTCTTCGGAAAAGCGCACTTCGCCGCGCCCGGTCCGCGCCAACTGCGCGGCGATGGTGTTGACCAGTGCCGGCAGGTCGTCGCTGCGCTCGCGCAGCGCGGGCATCTCGATCGGGAACACGTTGAGCCGGTAGAACAGGTCCTCGCGGAACTGGTTGCCGGCGATGCGCTCTTCCAGATTACGGTGGGTGGCGGCGATCACGCGCACGTTGCAGCGGATGGTGACGTTGCCGCCGACCCGCTCAAAGCTGCGTTCCTGCAGCACGCGCAGCAGCTTGACCTGCATCGGCAGGCTCATGTCGCCGATCTCGTCGAGCAGCAGGGTGCCGCCCTCGGCCATCTCGAAACGGCCCTTGCGCGCGGACAGCGCGCCGGTGAAGGAGCCTTTCTCATGGCCGAACAGTTCGCTTTCCAGCAGATCCGGCGGGATCGCGCCGCAATTGATCGCCACGAACGGGCCGTCGCGGCGCGGCGATTGCTGGTGGATCGCGCGGGCCACCACTTCCTTGCCGGTGCCGGACTCGCCCAGCACCAGCACGGTGGTGTCGAACGCGGCGACCTGGTCGATCAGCCGCCGCAGCCGCACCACCGCGTCGCTGTTGCCGGTCGGGCCGCTGTCCTGCACCGCGCCGGCTTGGTGCTCTGCGTCCAGACGCTTGAGGCTGGCTCGGCGCAGTAGGGTTTCCAGCTGCGCGTGGCGCAGCGGCGCTTCCAGCTGCCACACGTTGGCCTCGTGTAGGCCGTGGCGCTGCGCGAACGCCTGCGCCTCGCCGTTGAGCAGCAGCACAGGCGGCGGCAGCGGACTGCGCGCGACCCAGCCGAAGAACGCGTCGGCCTGGGCTTGGTCGTCGAGTCCGCCGACCAGGATCGCCATCCACTCGCTCTGCCGGTGGCGGCCAGGGTTGACGTCGGCCACGTCGGTCACCCAGCGCGGGTTGAGGTCCATGAATTCGAGCAGGCTCACCGTGCGCTCGGCGCGAACCGCGTCGTCGTCGATCACCAGGATCCGCGATTCGCTCATGCCGCTACTCCCTCTGTGCGTAAGCCCTCCAGGATCGGCATCACTTCCTGGATGTAAGACAGCTTGCTGACGAAGTTGTCGGCACCGGCGCGCATGGCGTGCTCGCGGTGCTCGGCATCGTCGAAATGGCTGGCGATCACGATGTACGGGGCCTGGTCCTGGGTCTTGATCAGGCGCGTGGCCTGCAGGCCGCCCATCTCCGGCATGGCCAGATCCATCAGCACCACCTGCGGGCGCAGCGACTCGGAGCGCTCGATCGCCTCCAGGCCGTTGGCGGCGCTGCCGATCACTTCCATCCAGTCGAGCTTGCGGAAGTGGCGCATCGCCGCGTTGATGAAACCTTCGTGGTCGTCGACCAGAAGCACGGACAGTTTGTTCATGTGCATTGTTTCCTTAGCTCGCTCGGGCCAGCAGCGGCTTGGCGCGACGGCGTTCGCGGGCGGGGGCGATATCGAGTTGTTCGCGGTACTTGGCCACCGTACGCCTGGCCACGTTCACGCCCTGTCGCGATAGCAGCGCGGCGATCGCCTCGTCGGCCAGCGGTCGCCCCGCGGGCTCGGATTCGATCAGGCGCCGCACCATTGCGCGTACCGCCTGGCCCGAGACCGCCGCGCCTTCCAGGCGCACGGCGAAAAAATGCTTCAGTTCGAAGGTACCACGCGGAGTCTGCAGGTATTTGCCGGTGGTGATGCGCGATACGGTGGATTCGTGCATGCCGATCGCGTCGGCCACTTCCTTCAGGGTCAGCGGCGCCATCGCTTCCTCGCCCTTGACCAGGAACACGGCCTGGCGCTCGACGATGGCGCGGGTGGTGCGCAGCAGGGTCTCGTAGCGCATCGACAGGCCGCGGGTCAGCCAGCGCGCCTCCTGCAGCATTTCGCGCAGCGGCGCCGCGGCCTCGCCGGCCTCGGCCAGGGCGCGCTCGTGCATCGGATTAACGCTGACGCGGTGGGTGGTGGCCGGGTTCAGCGCGACCCGCCAGGTGCCGTCGCTATGCCAAGCGACCACGTCGGGAATCACGTGGCCCAGGTTCTCCGGCAGCAGGCTGTCGCCCGGACGCGGCTGCAGCGACAGGATCAGCCGCACCGCCTCGCGTACGTCGTCCGCCTCGGCATCGAGCTGGCGCGCGAGCAACGGGTAATCGTGGCTGGCGAGCAGATTCAGGTCGCCGGCGAGGAGGCGCGTGGCCAGATGGCGGCCGGCGACGCGGCCGGGCAGGGCGGCCAGCTGCACGCTCAGGCATTCGCGCAGGTCGCAGGAAGCCAGGCCGGCGGGGTCTCCGTGCAGCAGCCGCTGGCGGATCGCTTCCACCTGCGCGGCGGAGCGGTCGAAGCGTGCGCAGGCGAGCAGGGTCAGCGTGTCCAGCGCGCCGTCGAGATACCCGGCGTCGTCGCTGTGCTCCAGCCAGAACGCGGCCACTTCCAATGCGGATTCGTCCAGTTCCAGCGCCAGGCGCTGCAGCACGCGCAGTTGCGGATCGGTGGACTCGCCGGCCGCGATGCGCTGCATGCGGTCGTCTTCGCCCTCGCTCCAGCCGGCGGCGGGAATGTCCCACATCGAGGATTCGGGCAGTTCGTCGAACGCGGCGGTTTCCAGCGCGTTGTCGTGGTCGAGCACCGGCTCGAGCACACCTTCCGGCTCTTCCAGTTCCAGCAATGGATTGGTTTCCAGCGCGCGCCGGATTTCCATTTCCAGTTGCATCCCATCCAGTTGCAGCAGCCGGATCGACTGCAGCAATTGCGGGGTCAGGTGGAGTTGCTGGCCTAGCTGAGTGGTGACGGTCGGCTTCATGCGAACTTCCTCGGTTTGGCGCCAACCCTCCGGCGCCCGTGGAATGCATAGTGCTTACCACCTGACGGTAACAGAATCAGGACGTTTCTGCGTGATGTAGTCAAATGCCCGACACTCTGTAAGGAAAATCCTTACGCCGATGTAGGGAGCGGCGGTTGGTCGGCGCGCTGGAACCAAGGCTGGCGGGCCTCGCCGGTTTCACGGCGGCAGCTGACCGGTTAAGGCAAGCGGCATGCCAGTGTGACGCGTCGGGAACCCGTTGCCGGCCTCAGATCAGTTCGTTCTGGTGGCGCGCGGCCAGTAGGACCAGATCGTTGGCGCGGCGGCAGCCCAGCGACTCCATCATCCGCGCGCGGTGGGTTTCGACGGTCTTAACGCTGATTCCCAGATCCGAGGCGATTTCCTTGTTGTTCTGGCCACGGCCGATCTGGCGCAGGATCTCGCGCTGCCGCGGCGACAGCGCGGCGACGCCGACCGGGCGTTCGCGGCCGAGCATCGGCGCGATCATCTTCGAAGAAATCTGCGGGCTCAGGAACATCTGGTTGACGCTGGCCGCACGCAGCGCCAGTTCCAGCTCCAGCGGCGCCGCGTCCTTGACCACGAAGCCGGTGGCGCCGCGGTCCAGCGCATCGCGCACGTGTACTGGATCGTCGTGCATCGACATCATCACCACGCGGGTCTTGGGCGAGGTCTGCAGCACGTCGGTCAGCGCGTCCAGGCCGCTGCGCCCGGGCAGCGACAGGTCCATCAGCACCAGGTCGGGGCGGTGCAGGGTGGCCAGGTCCACCGCCTGCTGCGCATTGCTGGCCTCGGCGACCACGTCGACGTCCGTGAACGTTTGCAACAGCCGGCTCAGGCCGGCGCGGACCAGGGTGTGATCGTCGACGATGATGACTCGCACGGTGGGAAGGTCTCTTTCTCTAGCCCCGCACCTTAGCCGAGCGCGCGGTCGCCGCCAACCGTGCGTCGGCTCAGCGCCCGCGCCGGTTGTCGGCGATCTGCCTCCGATGCAGGCGAAACAGGTGCCGTTCCAGTGCTTCCTGTAAGCTTGGCGGCTGTGTCTCGAATCGTAGCCAGAGATGGAAACCGCCGCCGCTGGCGGCTTCGGCCACGACCTGGACCGGCAATTCGAGATGGTCGGGCAGCCAGTCCGAGGGCTGCAGGCGCAGCAGGCCGGCGGCGCCGGGAAGGGCGCCCGAACGCGATCCCAATTCGAGTCTCAAGCCTCGGTGCGACCATCGTAGCGGGCGCAACGGCAAACCTTCCTCGTGCTGCCGGGCCAGGCGGCCGAGCAGCACCAGCATCAAGTCGAGCTTGGCGTCCATGCGCTGCAACTGCAGCGGTTGCTCGCTGCGCTCTTCGCCGCCGTCTTCGCTGCGCAGGTCTTCGACCTGGGCCAGGCTGCGCAACAGGGCTTCGCCGGCGCCGAAGCGGCCGACGCTGTTGCCGAGCCTGAAGTCGGCCGGCAACGCCAGTTCGCAGCTGAGGGTGTCGTGGAACAACTCGACTTCGGCTGGGTGGTGGACGGCGACGTCGGAGGCGCTGTTCATCTCAGCGATCCGGCCTGCGAGTAGGCGCGCGCGGCATTGTTGGACACGCGGCTGGCGCGCAGCCAGTCGCCGGCGTCGTCGCGCGCCTGCAGCATCTGCGCGATCACCGCTTGCTGCAGTTTCAGCAGCGAACCGATGCCGTCGCGGGAGACGTCGCTGACGGCCTGCTTCAGGTATTGGCGCAGATGCTGGTCGTGCTCGGACACCATGCGCTCGGCCAGCGCGTGGTCATCGCCCTGCAGCACCTGCTGCAGTTGCTGCAGTTCTGCATGCAACGCTTCGATGCTGACGGCGATCATAGGGCGGCGACCGCGGCGAGTTCGCGCTGCTGGACGGGAATGGCGTTCCACGCCGCATCGATCTCGCTGAGCAGTTCCAGCGATTCGACCAGCGCGCTGTCGTCGTTGTGCAGATTGGCTTCGGTGAGCCGGTGCATCACGTAGTCGTACAACGCCGACAGGTTATTCGCGATTTCGCCGCCGGCCTCGTGGTCCAGCGAGCCGTTGAGGTGGCCGACGATGGCGCAAGCCTCGCCGATCGCCTTGCCCTTGCGCGCCTGATCGCCCTGCGCCAGGCAGGCCTGGGCCTGGCGGATACGCTGGCAGGCGCCAGCGAACAGCAAGGCCACCAGCTTGTGCGGGTTGGCATCGGTGATGCTGGTGGACACGCTCATCTTGCGATATTGCTCGGCGTATTGGCGACTGGAACCGTACATGGAAAACTCCCTCGGATGGCCTGGTGCCGCGCTGCCGCGCGGGACGGCGAAGGCGCCGCGGCGACGGTACGTGCTGCCAGTCCTGAATGACTGTCGATGCTAAAGATATCGGCAGCTGCTTGCCTGGACTTGAGTGCCGGCAGCGTCTTTCCTGCCGTTGCCGTCGCCGCTACGAGAACTGCTTGGACAGTCCGTCGCTGATCGATTGCATCTTCGCGACCATCGCGTCCATCGCGGTGAACCTGGCGGTGTAGTTGGTGGTCAGCGTTTCCATCCGCTTGTCCAGGTTGCTGAGCTGGTCGGTCAGGTCGCCGATGTGCTTGTTGAGCGCGGTGGTACGCTGGGTGATGGTGCCGTTGGCCGCATCGAGGTTGCTGTCCAGCAGGGTGTCTATGCCGGTGGTGAAGCTGCCTTTGGTGCCGAACGTCGCCTTGGCTGATGCTGGATCGCTGGTCATGGCGCTGTCGAACTTGGCGCTGTCGAAGCTCATCACCCCGTTCTTGTCGATGGTCATGCCCAGTGCCTTCAGATCGACGACGTTGTCGCTGATCTGCTTGCGTAGCGATTGCTGCAGTCCGCGCACCATCGAGTCGCCGGTCAGCGCCGACGCCTTGTTGCTGGTGGCGTTATAGGCGCTGGAAGACTTCAGCAAGGTGTTGGTGGTGTTGTAGGCGGTCACGAACGCGGTAAGGTTCGCCTTCAGTGCGGTGTTGTCGTTGGCGATGCTCAGGCTGTACTTGGTGCCTTCGGCGGCCTTGGTCAGGTTCAAGGTGACACCCGGCA
The DNA here is from genome assembly GCF_006838285.1 of Xanthomonas translucens pv. cerealis. Taxonomy (NCBI): domain Bacteria; kingdom Pseudomonadati; phylum Pseudomonadota; class Gammaproteobacteria; order Lysobacterales; family Lysobacteraceae; genus Xanthomonas; species Xanthomonas cerealis. Next base: position 1,642,279 of record NZ_CP038228.1, on the reverse strand, counting down.
CGAGGTCGGCGATCGCATTGCTGCTGGAGGTCCGCTCGAAACCGTCCACGCGCACCACAGCGTCTGCCGCGGCCACGGTCTGGGTTAGGCCGCCGCTGCTGCCGTTGCTGTAGGTCAGCGCGCTGAGTCCGCCGTTGCCACCGGAGCTGGTGATGTTCAGCACGCCCTTCTTACCGGAATCCACCGCGTTGAGCACCAGGTGGTTGCCGTCGTCGGCGCTGACCACGCTGGCGGTCACGCCGCTGCCGCCGGCGGCCTTGTTGATCGCGGCGGCGATGTCGCTGAGCTTGCTGTTCTCGCCCACGGTGATGTTAAGCGTCTTGTCGCCATAGCCGATCGTCAAGGTGCCGTCGCCGACCACCGCGTTGTTGGCATAGGCGGCCGAGGTCAGCTTCTGGCGTTCGGCCAGCTTCACCACCTCCACGCTGTAATTGCCCGCGGTGGCGCTTTCGGTGACGCTCGCGGTATAGCCGGCGCCATCGGCGACGGTGGCCTTGACCGCGCCCTTGTCGGCGCTCTTGGCGATTGCGTCCATCGCCGTCTGCAGGTTGGACAGTGCGCCCTTGATCGTGCTCAGCGCCGACAGTTTGGCGCTGGAGGCGGTGCCGTCGGTATTGATCCGGTTTTCCTGAGGTGCCCGTTCGGAGGAGACCAATGACTTGACGAACGCGGCGACGTCCAGGCCTGAACCGACGGCAGACAACGATGAAGTAGCCATTAGAGCCTTCCTTACGATAGCGGGCGCGGAGACGGCCAGCGGTTGATAGGAGTATCGGCGGCGCGCCGCCGTTCTTGAGGCAAGACGCATGCGGCGAATGCCACGATCTCCATGCAAATCCTGTGCCTGCTGGACGGCGGATGCAAAAAAAGCCCCTCCTTGCGGAGGGGCTTCGAGGTCTTGCCAGTGTCGAGCGGGCTGTTACTGCAGCAGGCTCAGCACGTTCTGCGGGACCGACTTGGCCTGCGCCAGCATCGCGGTACCGGCCTGCTGCAGGATCTGCGTGCGGGTCAGTTCGGCCGTTGCCTTGGCATAATCGGTGTCGGCGATGCGGCTGCGCGAGGCCGACAGATTTTCCGAGGTCGTGCTCAGATTGGCGATGGTGGAGGTGAAGCGGTTCTGCACCGCACCCATGTCGGCGCGCGAGGAGTTGACCGAGGTCAGCGCCTTGTCGACGATTTCCAGTGCCCGCTGTGCGCCGGAGAAGGTCGAAATGTCCAGGTCGGCCAGGGTGTTGGTGGTGCCGGCGGTGGCGGCGGCCGTGGCAGCGATGCCGGCGGTGCTGAAGGTGACGCCGTCGGCGCCGGTGGCCGAGCCTGCGGTGAAGGCAAAATCCTTGCCGGCCTTCAACGATTCCAGCTTCAGCGCGCCGGTGCTGCTGTCGACCGAAGCGTAGACGCCGGTCTGGTCCAGCTTGTCGTTGATCGCAGCGGCCATCTTCTTGGAAATGTCGCTGCCGGTGTCGCCGACGGCCACGGAAACCGAGGCGATGCTGACGCTGTTGATCGACATGCCGGAGAAGCTGCCGCTGGCGGTTGCGGTGCCGGAGGCCAGGGCGGCCGAACCGGTCTGGGTGGCGGCGAAGCCGGCCTTGCCGAGCGAATCGACGTTGGCATCGACGATGCTGCTCACGCCGATGGTCTGGCCGGCATCGGCACCGACCTGGAACAGCGCGCCGGAGAACGATCCGTTCAGCAGCTTGGTGCCGTTGAAGCTGGTCTGGTTGGCGACGCGGTCGATTTCCGAGGTCAGCTGCTTGACTTCCGAGTTCAGTGCTCCGCGGTCGGTGTCGGAGTTGGTGGCGTTGGCCGACTGCACCGACAGCTCGCGGATACGCTGCAGGTTGTTGCCGATTTCGACCATCGCGCCTTCGGCGGTCTGGGCCAGCGAGATGCCGTCGTTGGCGTTGCGCGAGGCCACGTCCAGGCCGCGGATCTGAGTGGTGAAGCGCTCTGAGATCGCCAGACCGGCGGCGTCGACCGCGGCGCTGGTGATGCGCTTGCCCGACGACAGCTGCTGAATGGTCAGCGCCATGCTGGAGCTGTTGGTGTTGAGGTTACGCTGAGCGTTCAGCGACATTACGTTGGTGTTGATTACCTGTGCCATTTTGATATCTCCTCTAAGCGATTTATCCGGCAACCCATCGGTGCCTGGAGCCTCCGCAGGGGGGCCATCAATTGGCCGTTGCCGCTGCTGAGATAAGTAACGGCGCGATGTCAAGAACCTTTAGCGATTCGCTGCGGAAATTATCGCGATGCGGCGAACCGGTAGCCTGTGGCACTCGCGGCGAAGAGCTTGTTTCGGCCGCGCTTTTCCAAACTTTAGCGCTGCGCAGGTGACGCTTCCAAGCCCTGGCGGCGATGACGAACTCGGTATAAAGCAAAACGCCCGCCAGTGCTGCCGCGCTGCGGGCCTTCGCTTTATGCAGTGGAATCGAGGATCAACGGAGCATGTTGAACAGCGACATCGACTGCATGCGGGTAAAGACGGTTTGCGCCGACTTGAGCGCGGCCTGTTCCAACTGGTATTGGCCGATCGCATCGGCGTAGTCCAGGTCGCGTAGCGAGGATAGTGTGGTCTTCAGCGTCACTTCGTTGGAGGCGCGCAGCTCGGCGGCGTTGTCGAGCGCGGCCAGTTGCGCGCCGCCGGATGCACGCGCGTCGATCATCTTCGCCGAGGCCTGGCTGATGTCACGCATCGACGACTGCAAGGTGTTCTGCAGCGAAGCCTTGTCGCTGGCGGTGAGCGGGTCGGTGCTCAGCGCATTGGCCAGGGTCGTGATGGTGGAGAACACGTCCTTGTTGGTCGAGGCGCCGATCTGGAAGCTGTCGCCGACCGCCGGCGCGCCGTCCAGGCGCATCTTCAGGCCGCCGAAGCTGACATCTTCGCCAGCGGCGTAGGTGCCGGTCTTGACCACGCTGCCGCTGCCGTCGCGCACTTCATATGTGTCGGTGGCGGTGAAGGCGACGCTGTAGCTGCCGCCGTTCCAACCGCCAGCGCCGGAGTCGCGGCTGAAGTCCAGCAACAGTCCGGTGCCGGTATTGGTGCTGGCCGGATGCGCATCGACGGTGCCGTCGCCGGTACGGATGCGCATGAAGATCTCGCTACCGGGCAGGGCATCGGCGACCTGGGTATCGGCGGCTACCTCAACGCTGCGCTGGGTCTGGTCGCCGCTGTAGACGACTTTGCCGTTGACCATCGCGAACGGCGCGGCGTCGTCGGCGGCGCCGGCGAACAGGTAGCGGCCGCTGCCGTCGGTGCTGTTTGACAGGCTGAGCAGGCCGGCGTGCAGCGACTTGAGTTCGGAGGCGATCGCCTTGCGGTTGTCCGTGGTCAACGCCGAGCTGTTTGCCTGCACGGTCAATTCGTTGACCCGTGCCATCAGGTCGCCGGCCTGCGACAGCGCGTTTTCCTGCAGGCCCAGGCGGTTCTGCACATTGTTGGCGTTCTGGCCGAAACGCTCCAGTTCGGCCACAGCGCGGTCCAGGTTGACCGCGGTGCCGGAGGCGACCGGATCGTCGGCGGCGGTGACCAGGCGCTGGCCGGTCGCCAGTTGCTGCTCCAGGTGCGAGATCTTGGCCTGCTTGCCCAGCATGGTGTTGACCGATTGGTTGAACATCATGCCGGTGGAGATACGGTTGCTCATCGGATCGCACCCAGGATGGACTGGAACATCGTGTCGGCGGTGGAGATCAGTTGCGAGGCGGCCTGGTAAGCCTGCTGCAGGCGCAGCATGTCCGAGGCCTCTTCGTCGAGGTTGACGCCGGAGACCGAGTCGCGCGCGTCCTGCGCGCTGGTGTGGATCACGTCCTGCGCATCGGCTGCGTAGCTCGCCTGCCGCGCAGCCGAGCCGATCGTGGTGGTCAACCCGGACACCGCGCCGTTGAGGGTGATGGTGCCGCCGTTGAACGCCTTGGCATCGTCCAGATTGGACAGGGTCAGGGCGTTGCCGTTGTTGCTGGAGCCGGCGCCGGTGGGTTTCACCGCAAAGGTGTCGCCGGCGGCCGGCGCGCCATCCAGTGTCATGCTCCAGCCGTTAGCGCTGATGGTCTGCCCGGCGGTATAGGCGAACGGGCCGGAGCCGTCGATCGTGTACTGGTTGGCGTCGATGAAGGCGATGCTGGCGGGCGTCAGCAAATTGGCATTGCCGGCATTGGTGGCGCGGACGTTGCTGACCTTGCCGGTGCCGAGGTTGTCCAGGTCGGCGCTGGCGGCGATCGGGGTGGCCGCGGCGATGCGCGACGGGTCGGTGATCGCTACCGCCAGGCCGGTGACCGCGTTGGCGGTGGGCTGCAGCAGAAACGTGTCGCCGGCCGCGCCGGTGCCTGACAGCTGCAGGCTCACGCCGTTGACCACGAACGGATCGGTGCTGCTGCCGCTGCCGGTCATGGTCACGCTGGCGCCGGTGTCGGCGTGTCTGGCGGTCCAGCTGCTGCCGTCGAACTTCAGCAGCAGGTTCTGCCCGTCGAGCTTGCTCAGGTCGCCGACGCTGGCGCTGAAGCTGGCGCTGCCGGTGTTGGCGGCGTTGGCGTTGACGTTTGGCGCGGACAGCGAGAAGAAATCGCTGCCGAGGTTGCCGTACAGGTCCACGCCGGCCTTGTGCTGCTGGTTGTAGCTGACCGCCAGGCCGGTGGCGATGCGGCCCAGTTCGGCCTTGGTCGGATCCAGCACGCTGCTGCGGAACCCGATCAGGCCGCCGATCTGTCCGCCCAGCGCGCTGTTGCCCAGGGTGATGGTGGCGCCTTGCGCCTTCAGTGCGACCTGCAGGCGTCCGGGCTGGTAGGGATCGGTGGCCGTGGTGAGGGTGGAGGCGGTGGTGCCGACCACCAGCGCCTGGCCGCCTTCGGTGTAGACGTTGATTGCGCCGCCGTCCTGCTGCACCGCGCTGCCGCCGGTGTAGCCCACCAGTTGGGTGATCAGCGCATCGCGCCGGTCGAGCAGGTCCGGCGCGGCCGAGCTGGCGTCGCCGCCGATCTGGCCGTTGATCTTGGCGATCTCGCCGGCCAGGCGGTTGGCTTCGGTGGTGGCGGACAGCAGGCCGTTGTTGACCTCGTTGCCGAGCGCGTCCATCTGACCGTTGAGCTGCTTGAAGCGGGTCACCAGCGAGTTGCCGTTGTCCAGCAGGTTCTGCCGGCTGGCGGTGGCCGAGGCGTTGGACGACAACCCGCTGGTAGCGTCGAAGAAGTTCGACCACTGCCCGGAGATGTTGGTGGCTTTGTCGGAGAACAGCCCGTCGACGCGGTCGGACAGGCTCGACAGCTGCTTCAGCCGCGCCAGTTCGCCGCCGCTGTCCAGCAGCCGCGAGGTCGCCAACTGGTCGGCGACGCGGGAGATGTCGGTGATCTTGGTACCGTTGCCGATGTAGTCCGAGCCGTACTGGGTTGGCGTGGTGGTCGCGAACGCGACGCGCTGCCGGCTGTAGCCGTCGGTATTGATGTTGGCGACGTTGTGGCTCACCGTCGCCAAGGCGCGCTGGAAGGCGATGAGGGCGCTGGTGCCGGTGGAAAGGACGGACATGGGCGGCTACCTCAGCGCAACGCGCTGCTGGAGGGATCGGAGGTGCTGGCGAACGCGCGCTCGAGGCCGCTGGCGGCGGCATTGCCGATCGCCGCGACGGCGCGGCCGATGGTCGGGCCGCCGGCGATCGCGGCGATCTTGGCCGCGTAGGAAGGATCGGTGGCGTAGCCGGCACGCTGCAGGCCCTGGGCGAAACCGCGGATATTGGTGCCGGCATTGAGCGCCTGCTGGTAGCGCGGATTGGTCTTCAGCAGGCGCACGTAGTCGGCGAAGCTCTCGGCCGGCGAGGCGTAGGCGCGGAAATCGGCGGTCTGCGACTGCTTGACCCCATCGACGTACTCGTGGGTGCCGGTGGTGACGCGCTCGCCGCTCCAGCCGGTGGCCTTGATCCCGAACAAGTTGTTGGAGCTGGCGCCGTCGCCGCGGGAAATGCCGCGGCGTCCCCAGCCAGTCTCCAGCGCGGCCTGCGCGACCAGCGCCCGCGCATCCACGCCCAGTTCCTTGGCGGCCTTCTGCGCGTGGGTCCAGATCTGCGCGACGAAGCCTTCCGGGGTGCGCTCGCCGAGGCTGGCCGCGGCGGCCTTGGCGGCGGCGGTGGCGCTGGCGTCGATGCTGCTGCTGGCGTCGGCGCCTGCCGTCGCCGCCAGATCCGACCAGCGGTCGTCGGCGCCGGTCCACGCCACGCTGGCGCTGCCGTCGGCCGGGTTGCTGCCGATCGCGTCGTGCATGGCGCTGCTCTCGCGGCCGGCGATCAGGTCGAGCACGCGCGCGACCTGGTGCTGCGGCGCATCCCCCGCGTCCATGCCGCGCCAGGCGCTGGCGCCAACCGCGGCACCGGTATCGGCCAGCGCTGCGGCGCCGGCGGTCGCCGGATTGCCGGCGGCGCCGCCCTGGGCGGATACCAGCGAATACGCCTTGGCGGCCTGCGCGGCACCGATCGAGGTGTTGGTGGCCGGGGCGTCGGCGCTTTTGCCGCCGCCCAGCTGCTTGGCGATCATCCCCGCCAGGCCCAGCCCCTTGCCCTCGGTGAGCGCCTTGGCCATCTGCTTGTCGTACATGTCGCGAAACGTCTGGTTCTCGCCCGGGAACAGGGAATCGCCAAAGCTGGCGTCACGCATGCTCTTCACGAGCAGGTTCGCGAACTGTCCTTCCAACTGGCGCGACACCTTGTCGATCCGCGCGGGATCGTTCTGGGTGGTCGGGTTCAGTTCGATGGGAGAGGCCGAGATACGCATGTCAGATCACCTCCAGCTCCGCGCTCAGCGCGCCGGCCTGCTTCAGTGCTTCCAGGATCGCGATCAGGTCGCCCGGCGCGGCGCCGACTTCGTTGACCGCGCGTACGATCTGGTCCAGCGAGGTGCCGCCCTCGAACTTGAACATACGGCTGCCTTCGTTGGTGGCGGTGATGGTCGATTTCGGCGCGGCCACGGTCTGGCCGTTGCTCAGTGCGTTGGGCTGGCTGACCTGGGTGCCTTCGCTGATGGTGACGGTCAGCGAGCCGTGCGAGATCGCCGCGGGGCTGACCCGCACCTGCGCGCCGATGACCACGGTGCCGGTGCGGGCGTTGACCACCACCTTGGCCGGCGCCGCGCCCGGCGACAGTTCCACGTTCTCGATTCGCGCCAGCAGGCCGATGCGCGCGCTCGGGTCGGTGGGCGAGCGCACCGCCACGGTGCCGCCATCGACCGCATGCGCGCTGCCCGGGCCGAAGGTGCTCTCCAGCGCCGCGACCATCCGCGACACCGTGGTGAAATCGTTCTGGTGCAGGTTCAGGGTGATCTCACCGCTGCTGCCGAACACGTCCGGCAGCGCACGCTCCACCGTCGCGCCGTTGGGGATGCGGCCGACGCTGGGCACGTTGACCGAGATCCGCGAGCCGTCCTTGCCCTGCGCGCCGAAGCCGCCGACGATCAGGCTGCCCTGGGCGATCGCGTAAACTTGGCCGTCGGCGCCCTTCAGCGGCGCCATCAGCAGCGAGCCGCCGCGCAGCGAGACCGCGTTGCCGATCGAGGACACGGTGATGTCGATCGGCTGGCCGGGCTTGGCGAACGGCGGCAGTTCGGCGTGGATCGCCACCGCGGCCACGTTCTTCAGCTGCGGATTGACGTTCGACGGAACATTGACGCCCAGTTCGCCGAGCATGTTCTTCAGGCTCTGCACGGTGAAGGGCGCCTGGCTGGTGCGGTCGCCGCTGCCGTCCAGGCCGACCACCAGGCCGTAGCCGACCAGCGCGTTGCCGCGCACGCCGCCGACCTGGGCCAGGTCCTTGATGCGTTCGGCGGCGGCCGGGGCGGCCATGCCGGCGCACAGCGCGAACGCGGTTAGCAAGCGGCAGGTCAGGGACAGAAGGTTCATGGTGGGCCTCAGTACGGCGAAATGCGCGAGTTGAAGAAGCGGCTCAGCCAGCCCATCGCGTTGGATTGGGCGACGGCGCCGCGGCCGCCGTAGGCGATCCGCGCGTCGGCGACCTTGCTGGAAGGAATGGTGTTGTCCGGGGAGATGTCGGCGGCGCGGACGATGCCTTGCACCTGCACCAGCTCGTCGCCCTGGTTCAGGCGCAGGTTCTTCTGCCCCTGGATCACCAGGTTGCCGTTGGGCAGGCGCTGCATCACGGTCACGGTGATGCTGCCCTGCATGTTGTTGCTCTGCGCAGTGTTGCCCTTGCCGGCGAAGCTGCGGTCGCCGCTGGTGGAATTGTTGAGCAGGTTGACACCGTTGATCGTCAGCGGCGCGCCGAGCAGGGTCGGCGTGGCCATCGTCACCGCGTCCTTCTTGGTGATGCTGGTGTTGGCGGTGGTGCTGGCGTTGGTGCTTTCGACCAGGGTGATCGTCAGCAGATCGCCGACATCGCGCGCGCGCCGGTCCGAATATAGCGACAGGCCCGGGCCTGCGGCATAGATCGCGCCGGCGCTGGGCGGCGCGGCCTGCGCCACCACCGGCACAATCGGCGCCATCGGCGCGTACGGGCGCACGTCGCCGGCGGCGACGCCGAGGCCGGCGCAGCCGCCGAGCAGCACGGGTAGGACCAGCGCAGTGGTGAGAGAGAAGCAGGACAGACGCGACATGGCGGTTTCCAGAAGAAGTGTCGGGATCAGACGTTATTGTTCAGATAGCCGAGCATCGAATCGGTGGTGGAGATCGCCTTGGCGTTCATCTCGTAGGCGCGCTGGGTCTCGATCATGCTGACCAGCTCCTCGACCACGTTGACGTTGCTGCCTTCCAGCGAGGCCTGCACCGTGGTGCCGAGGCCGTTGAGGCCGGGCGTGCCGTTCTGCGCCGGGCCGGAGGCGGCGGTTTCCGCATACAGGTTTCCGCCCTTGGCCTGCAGGCCAGAGGGATTGATGAAGTCGCTCAGCGTCAACGAACCGATCTCCAGCGCCGCGGCGGTGCCGGCGACCTGCACGCTGACCGTGCCGTCGGTACCGATGGTCAGCGACTGCGCGCCTTCCGGGACCTGAATGCCGGGCTGCACCGCATAGCCGCTGTTGGTGACCAGCTCGCCCTGCGAATTGATCTGGAAGCTGCCGTCGCGGGTGTAGGCCGTGGTGCCGTCGGGCATCTGCACTTCGAAGAAGCCGCGGCCGTTGACCATCACGTCCAGCGCGCGCCCTGTCTGCTGCGGATTGCCCTGCTCGAAGTCCTTGGAGGTGGACACCACGCGCACGCCGGTACCCAGCTGCAGGCCCGAAGGCAACTGCGTCTGCGCCGAAGTCGCGCCGCCAGGCTGACGCACCTGTTGGTACAGCAGGTCCTCGAAGCTGGCGCGATCGCGCTTGAAGCCGGTGGTGTTGGTGTTGGCCAGGTTGTTGGACACGACCGACATGCGCGTCTGCTGCGCATCCAGTCCGGTCTTGGCGACCCACAAAGCCTGATTCATGACCCGATTCCTCTAAATGATGGCCCCGAGATCCGCGAGGGGCAGGGAGACTGATGCATGTGCCGTGCCACAAATGCGCCGGCTTGTCGGCGGCGGCGGCACGGCGCGCGTAATTGGCTTAGCCGTTCAGGCGCAGCAGGGTGTTGGCCGACTGGGCGTTCTCGTCGCCGTGCTTGATCACCTTCACCTGCATCTCGAACTGGCGCTGCAGCTGGATCATCTGTACCAGCGCGCCGGCCGCATCGACGTTGCTGCCTTCCAGCGCGCCGGTGTGGACTGCGCTGCCGGTGGCCAGGGCGAAGGCCTGGGTGGGATCGTCGCTGATGTTGCGCATCAGCCCGTCGGGGCGGCGTTCCAGGCGCTCGGCCGGCGCCTGCACCACCTTCATCTTGCCGACCACGGCCATCGCCTGCGGGCCTTCGCCCAGCGGCACGATCGACACCGAGCCGTCCTCGCCGATCTCCAGCGACTGGTGCGGCGGGATCGCCATCGGATTGCCCTGGTCGTCGAGCACCGCGCGGCCGCTGGAGGTGACCAGCTGGCCATTCGGGGTCACCGCCAGCTCGCCACCGCGCGTGTACGCCTCCTTGCCGTCGCTGGCCTGCACCGCCAGCCAGTTGTCGGCGCTGAGCGAGACGTCCAGCGCATTGCCGGTCACCTGCTGCGCGCCGACGTCGCGGTTGAAGCCCTGGTCGATGTGCAGCGCATCGATCCGCGACGGATAACCGGCGCCCTTGATGCGGAATGCCTCGGTATTGGCCAACGCCGCCTTGAAACCGGCGGTATCGACATTGGCCAGATTGTGCGACACCGTGCCCTGCGCCTGCAGCGAAGCGCGGGCGCCGGTCATGGCGACGTAGAGTGCTTTGTCCATCGGGAGCTCCTGGGAGCCGGGACCGGGGACCGGGAACCGGGGACCCGGAAAAGCGTGGAAGTCGGCGCGCCGACGCTACTGCGCCGCCGCTGCTGCCCTTGCTTTTCCGGGTCCCCGGTTCCCGGTCCCCGGTCCCGACATCACCATCAACGAATATTGATGATGGTCTGGGTGACCTGATCCTGGGTCGAGATCATCTGCGAGTTGGCCTGGAAGTTGCGTTGCGCGACGATCATGTTGACCAGCTGTTCGGTGAGATCGACGGTGGAGGCTTCCAGCGCGCCGGACTGCACGCTGCCGAAATCCGAGGTTCCCGGCGCGCCGGTGCGGGCATTGCCCGAGGCCGAGCTTTCCGCCCACACGTTGTCGCCGAGCGAGCTCAGCCCCTGCGGGTTGACGAAGTTGGTCATCGCCACCTGGCCCAGCGCCTTGTCGGCGTTGTTGGAATAGCGGGCGAAGACCACGCCGTTGGCGTCGATGCTGATCGAGTTGAGCTTGCCGCTGGCGTAGCCGTCCTGGCGCGCGTCGCGCAGCGCGAACGCCTCGCCGTACTGGGTCGAGCCGCTCACGTCCAGGGTCAGGTTGAGGGTGCCGGCGCCGGTGCTGGGGGTGAACGTACTCAGCGCGATCCTGCCGTCGGCGGGCGTGGTGAGCTTGCCGTTGCCGTCGAACTGGATCGTACTCGTGGTGCCGACTGCGGTGCCGTCGACATAGTTGTGCACCTGCCACTCGTTGGCGTTGCCGGTCTTGACGAAATACGAGGTCTGGGTGTGGCTGACGCCCAGCGAGTCGTAGACGGTGATGCCGCCGGTGGAATGGTTGTAGCTGTTGGCGTCGCTCGGGCTGAAGGTGGCAACGGTCGGGGTCTTGGCGTTGCCGGGCAGGGTGAACATCAGGTTCACCGTTTCGCTCTGCTTGGGCGAACTGTCGGTGGTCAGCAGCTGCAGATCGCTCAGCGTGCCGACCGCGAAGCCGTTGCCGTTGGCCGCCGGCGGGAACACCTGTAGCTTGGCGCCCTGCGGGTTGACCACGTAGCCGTTCTCGTCGGTCTGGAAGTTGCCGGCGCGCGAGTAGACCTTGGCGCCGTTGTTGGTCAGAGTGAAAAAGCCGTCGCCGGAGATCGCCATGTCCAGGTTGCGCCCGGTCGGATCGACATTGCCCTGCGAGAACTGCTGGGCGACGTTGCTGACCCGCACGCCGGCGCCGATCGCATTGCGCGCCAGGCCGTAGCCGGTGGCGGAGAACAGGTCGGCGAACTCGGCGCGCGATTCCTTGAAGCCGGTGGTGTTGACGTTGGCGATGTTGTTGGCGGTGACGTTGAGGTCGGAGTTGGCCGCTTTGATACCGGACAGCGAAGTATTGAAACCCATGATGGACTCCTGTGGATTGGCCGGCTCAGCTGACGCGGAGCACGTTGGCGAGCGGGGCGGTGCCCAGCCCGGTCAGGTCGAGGTAGATGCCGTCCGAGCCGATGGTGGCGCTCTCGACCGGGGCCTGGACGTAGGTAGACAGCGCGGTGTTGGTGCCCTTGCTGTCGGTAAGCGTTGCGCTGACGCCGTAAGTGCCGGGCGGCAGGCGGGTGCCGGCGCTATTGGTGCCGTCCCAGCTGAAATTGACTTCGCCGGCCTTGCTGGCGTTGACGCTGATCTGCTTGACCGCGTTGCCGTTGGCGTCGCTGACGGTGAGGTTGACGATGCCGGCGCCGGGCGCGGCGATCACGCCGTTGGCGCCGCCGTCGCTGCCCAGCGGCATCGTCGCCGACGGCACCAGCACCTTGTGACCGACCAGCTGCGCGCCGCGCAGGATCTGGTCACTGCTCATCGAACTGGACAGCGCGGTCACGGTCTTGTTGAGGTCGCCGATGCCCTGCACGGTGGACAGCTGTGCCATCTGCGACACCATCTGGCTGTTGTCCATCGGCTTGAGCGGGTCCTGGTGCTGCAGCTGCTCGGTCATCAGCTTCAGGAAGTCGGCCTGGTTCAGCGACGACGACTTGTTGGCAGTGGTCTTGCCGGCGCTGGCGCCGGTCAAGCCGAGGCTGGAATAAACGTCGTTGGAAACGGTACTCATCGGTACGTCCTAGGCCCTAAGGCGGCGGGAGGGAGGGCGCTTAGCGGCCCATGGTCAAGGTGGCCAACGCCAGTTCCTTGGCGGTGTTGAGGACTTCCACGCCTGCCTGGTAATTGCGCGAGGCGGAGATCAGGTTGACCATCTGCGACACCGGGTCCACATCCGGCGAATAGATGTAGCCGTCGGCATCGGCGAGCGGATGGCCGGGCTCGTAGCGCTTGATCGGCGGATCCTTGCTCTGGGTGATTTCCTTGACGTTGACCCCGGTCAGGCTGCTGTCGTGCGGGTTGCGCACGGCCTGGAAGATCGGCTCGATCGGCTTGTAGGCCGCTTCGGCCGAGCCGGCCACCGAATCGGCGTTGGCCAGGTTGCTGGCGATGGTGCTCAGGCGCACCGACTGCGCCTGCAGCGCGGAGCCGGCGACATCGAAGATCGGCAAATTGCTCATGCTTATTGGCCTGTGATCGCGGTGAGCATGCCGCGCACCTTGGATTCGACGAAGCTCAGCGAGGCGCGGTACTCCAGCGCGGCGCGGCCATAGGCGGCGCGCTCGACGTCCGCATCGACGGTATTGCCGTCGAGGCTGGGCTGCTTGGCCTCGCGGGTGACCTGGAATGGGTTGAGTCCGTTGCCGCCGCCGCCCACCGCGATGTGGCGGCTGTCAGTGGCCTGCAGCTGGCTACCGTCGCGCTGGCCCTGCGCGGCGCGCATCGCCGCGTCGAAATCCAGGTCCTGGGCCTTGTAGCCAGGCGTGTCGACATTGCTGAGGTTGCTGGCGATCAGCTTCATCCGTTGCTCGCGCAGCGGCAGGGCGTCGCCGTGGACACCTAAATAGGATGAAATCAGATTGGGCATGGCGCGCTCCCGCGGTTCGTTGCAGGAATGCAAGCAAAGTCTGTGCCAGAACCGGGGGGGCGCGCCGTGCGGCGCGGGGAACGGCCTTCGCCATTAGGGCGCAAGGCGTGCGGCTGCGGTACCCGGCGTCGTCCCGGGTACCGCGGAACGCTAGGCGGCCTTGGCCTCGGCGACCACCCGCAGCCGCGCCAGCACGTAGTCGGCCAGTTCGTGCGGGCTGTACTTGGCAACGAAGGCGTTGGCGCCGACGCGCTCGACCATGGCGTTGTTGAACACCCCCGATAGCGAGGTGTGCAGCAGCACGTACAGGCCGGCCAGGCCGGGGTGGCGCCGGATTTCCGTCGTCAGCGTATAGCCGTCCATCGCCGGCATCTCGATGTCGGAGATCACCATGGCGTAGCGGTCGGCTGGATTCTCGCCGCCGGCCTGGATCTGCAAGAGATGGTCCAGGGCCTGGCGGCCGTCGGATAGCAGGGTGGCGCCGACCCCGAGCTGGTCGAGCACGCTGCGGATCTGCTGCCGCGCCACCCGCGAGTCGTCCACCACCAGCACCTGCAGCTGCGAGCCGGTGAGCGCCAGCGACGGGTCGATCTGCGCGTCGGTGCGGTTCTGGGCGATGTCGGCGAGCACGCTTTCCACGTCGATGACCTGGATCAGCTCGCCCTGGAAGCGGGTCACCGCGGTCAGGTAGCTGGATTCGGCGCCCAATTCCGGCGGCGGATGGATGTCTTCCACCGCGATGTTGACGATGCGCTCCACGCCGCTGACCAGGAAACCCTGCACCGAGCGGTTGAATTCGGTGACCACCAGGTAGCCAGGCGCCTTATCGGCGTGCGTCTCGCGTTCCGGATGCCCGATCGCCAGGCCCAGATCCAGCACCGGCACCGAACGGCCGCGGACATCGGCGACCCCGGAGAATTGCAATGGCAGCCCCGGCACCTGGAACAGCTCCGGACGGCGCAGCACTTCCTGCACCTTGAAGACGTTCACGCCAAAAAGCTGACGGCCGCCCAGCCGGAACAGCAGCAGGGCAAGCCGGTTGTGGCCCGCCAAGCGGGTGCGCTGGTCGATTCGGTTGAGCAGGTCATGAGACATGGGGTTCATATCGGCGCCCTCGCGGCGGAACTTGAGGCCGGGCTGCGGCAATGCGCCTGCGAATCGCGGCATGGGCTTTGCATGGCAATGGCGACACCTTTATAGAGCGACGGCCATGCGCCTGATCCTGTTAGTGCTCCTGATGGCGGCAACGCCGGCCTGGGCCGCGGAATTCCAATCGGTGGACTCGATCCGCGCCGCAGCGCTGTCCACCCTTGGTGCCGACGCCGAAGCCGAGGCGACGCTGGACCCCTCGGTGCGCGTGCCGTTGTGCCCGGCGCCGCTGCAGGCGCAGCCCACCGGCACCACCACGGTGGAGGTGAGCTGCCCGCGCGAGGCCGGCTGGCGCCTGTTCGTGCCGCTCAAGGTGCGGCGTCTGCAGAACGTCCTGGTGCTGGGCCGCGGGATGGCCGCTGGGGAAACCGTCGGCGCCGCCGATATGGTGATCGAGAAGCGCGACGCGGCGCGGATCGTCGGTGCGGCAATGACCGATCCGGCGGCCGCGATCGGGAGGGTGGTGCGGCGCACGCTGCCGGCCGGCACGCTGCTGTCGGCCAGCGATCTGGTCGCGCAGCGGCTGGTGCGGCGCGGCGACAATGTGGCACTGGTGGCGCGCAACGGGGGACTGGAAGTGCGCATGGCCGGGCGTGCATTGAGCGATGGCGGCGAGAACGAGCGGGTGACCGTCGAAAACCTGTCGTCTCGGCGGGTGGTTCAGGGGACCGTGTCACAAAATGGCGACGTTTTTGTGACGCGTTGAGATCTCGCCTAAAGTTCGTCTGTGTAGGGCCGTTACCTACACCGAACCCGTAGCAGGATCACCCACATGAGCCAGAAAATCGAAGGGAGCTTGCCCAGCCAGGCCACGCTCCGTACCACGGCCGTCAACACCAAGGCCGCCTCCGGTGCGTCCGAGGATGGACAGAACCGTGCGGTGGGCGCCACGGCCGCGACCGACAGCCTGCGCCTGACCGGCGAAGCGTCCGGCCTGCAGAGCCTGCAGCGCCAGCTGTCGGCAGCGCCGGCGGTGGACAGTAACCGGGTCGAGTCGGTGCGCAGCGCGTTGCAGGGCGGCACCTACAAGATCAACCCTGACGCGATCGCCAGTCGCATGCTCGATCTGGACCAGCAGCTAAGCGCATGAACATCTCCGTGACCAACCCCTTGCAACAGCTCAGCGACGCACTCGCCGGCGAACGGCAGGCATTGTTGGATCACAACGTGGAAAGGCTGATGCAGGCCACCAGCGACAAGCTGGCGGCACTGCGTGCGCTGGAGGCCGACGTGCCCGCCGGAGCCGAGGCCGAATCGCGATTGCGCGAACTGGCAGACGCCAACCGTGCCAACGGCGCGCTGCTGTCGCGGCGGCGGCGCGAAGTGAACTGGGCCCTGCGTCATCTGGGCCGCAGCGAAAGCGCGCCGTCCTACGATGCCAACGGCCAGTCCAGCACCTTGCGCATGAGCCGCTCGCTGGCGATCGCCTAAGCCCTGGCGGCGCCAACGGCGTCGCCAGGCTGCAGCGTGGCGTGGCGGCTAGTTGCCGTGTCCACGCTCCGATAATGGCATCGGCGTATATTGAGTGTCCGCTCGTTACCCGTTGCCTTTCGTGAATTTCGCCGATCCCGATTACACCGATACGGTGCCGTTGCCTTCGCGCAAAAGTCTGCTCGCACTGAGCGAGCTGATCGACGAAGGCCTGGTGCTGTTTCGTGCCGACGGCCGCCTGCTGCTGGCCAATAGCGCCGCACGCGGCCACCTGTGCAATACCGACGTCTTCGACGACTGTGCCCTGGGCGAGCGCCTGGCGCAGTGGCTGCCCAGCGATGCGCTGTCGCAGGCGCGCAGCCATGGCCGCTGGAGCGGCAGCCTGCCGACCGAAGAACACGTGGTGCTGGCGCACCTGTATTTCCATGCCGACGGCGACGATGGCCACTATCTGGTGCTGATCCAGGGCATCGAAGGCCAGCAGGACTACGAGCAGGAACTGCAGCAGCGCCATGCCGAGCTGCGCCAGGCCTATCTGCGCCTCAACGGCGCGCAGGAAAAACTGCTGCAGTCGGAGAAGATGGCCTCCATCGGCCAGCTCGCCGCCGGCGTCGCGCACGAGATCAACAACCCGATCGGCTACGTGCATTCCAACCTGGGCAGCCTGCAGGAATACCTGCGCAGCCTGTTCACCCTGATCGAGGCCTACGAGCGTGCCCTGCGCGCGCCCGATCCGAAGGCGCTGATCCCGGAGATCGACGACATCCGCAACCGCTTCGACATCGACTTCATCAGCCGCGACCTGCCGCAGCTGATGGCCGAATCGCGCGAGGGCATCGAGCGGGTGACGCGCATCGTGCGCGACCTCAAGGACTTTTCCTATTCCGGCCGCGAGGAATCGTGGAAGCTGGTGGACCTGCATGCCGGGCTCGAGTCCACGATCAACATCATCTGGAACGAGCTCAAGTACAAGGTCACCCTGGACCGGCACTACGGCAACCTGCCGTTGGTCGAGTGCCTGCCGTCCGAGCTCAACCAGGTGTACATGAACCTGCTGCTCAACGCCGGCCAGGCGATCGGCGAGCGCGGCAGCATCGTGGTCAGCACCGGCCAGGACGGCGAAGAGGTCTGGATCGAGTTCAAGGACTCCGGCGCCGGCATTCCGGCGGATCTGCTGCAGCGCATCTTCGACCCATTCTTCACCACCAAGCCGGTTGGCAGCGGCACCGGCCTGGGCCTGTCGATCTCTTACGGCATCATCAACAAGCACCATGGCCGCATCGACGTGACCAGCACCGTCGGCGAAGGCTCATGCTTCAGGATCGTGATTCCGGTTAGGCAGCCGAAGTGAGGCCGGGACCGGGGACCCGGGACCCAGAAAAAGCGGCGATCCTGGCATGGCGGCGTTGTCGTGCAGTTGCCCTTTGCTCTTCCGGGTCACTGGTCCCTGGTCCCCGATTTCAAGTCTGCCCATCCCGCCGTTGCTCATCATGCGTGCGGAACGCCTGGCGGATGTGCTCGCGCAGTTCGTCGTCGTTCCATGGCTTGGTCAGGAAGCGGTAGATCGCGCCGCGGTTGATCGCGTCGGTGACCGTTGCCAGGTCGGTGTAGCCGGATAGCACCAGGCGGATGGTGTCGGGGTAGAGCATCTTGACCCGGCCCAGGAACTCGGTGCCACTCATGTCGGACATGCGCTGGTCGGACAGGATCACCTGCACGTCGTTGGTGGCCAGCAGGTCGAAGGCGTCGCGCACGTTGCCGGCGGCCAGGATCCGGTAGCCGTCGCGGCGGAACAGGCGCACCAGCGAGCGCAGCACGTTCTCCTCGTCGTCGAGCAGCAGCAGGGTGCGGTCCGGGCGGGTCTCGGTGAACGATTCCGGGCGCAGGTAGCGGCGCCGCAGCGCCATGCCCGCGGCCTCGGCCGACATCGGCTCGCCGAACAGGTAGCCCTGGAAGATGTCGCAGTCGTTGCGGCGCAGGAAGCCCAGCTGGGCCTGCGATTCGACGCCGTTGGCGATCACCACCATGCCCAGCTGGTGGCCCATGGCGATGATGGCGCGGGCGATCGCCGCCTCGCGATTGCCGGCCGGCGCGCTCTTGATGAAGCTGCGGTCGATCTTCAGCTTGTCCACCGGATAGCGCACCAGCGCGCTGAGGCTGGAATCGCCGGTGCCGAAGTTGTCCAGGCTCAGGCTGATGCCCTCGCGGCAAAGGTTGGCCAGGGTTTCGTGGACGAAGTTGACGTTGTTGGTCAGCGCGCTTTCGTTGATCTCCAGCACCATCATTTGCGGCGGCACCCCGGCGGCCTGCAGCGCCGACATCACTTCGTTGAAGAAGGTCGGGCGCAGCAGCTGCAGGGTGGAGACGTTGACCGAGATGGTGAAGTCGTCGAAGCCCTGGTCGCGCCACAGCCGCGCCTGGCGCAGCGCGCCCTCCATCACCCAAGTGCCGATCTGCACGATCACGCCCAACCGCTCGGCGGTGCGCATGAACCGTTCCGGCACCAGGATGCCCAGCGTCGGCGACTGCCAGCGCAGCAGCGATTCCATGCCGACCACGCGCCCGTCGCGGGCGCTGACCATCGGCTGGTAGCGCAGGCGCAGTTCGCCGTTGGGAATCGCATCCACGATCTGCCGCGAGATGATGCTCTCGCTGTGCGCGCTGGGCGGGCCATCGGCCGCGTACAGGCGCACCATGTTGCCGCCCTCGCGCGCAGCCTGGTAGACCGCGTCCTCGGCATAGTCGAGCAGCGTGGACAGGCGCGCGGAGTGTTCCGGGCACAGGCTCACGCCGATCTTGCCGGTCATGAACAAGGTGTAGGGCAGCACCGACAGCGGCAATTCGATCTGCTGCCGGACCTCTTCGGCGAAGGCCTCCGGCGGCGGCACGTCGGCGGTGCGCGGCACCGCCATGATCAGCTCATCGCTGCCGTGGCGCCACAGCAGACCGCGCCCGCGCAGATGCGCCTGCAGCCGCTGCGCCAGCAGCGCCAACGCGTGGTCGCCGACGTCCGCGCTCATATTCTCGTTGATCGAGGCGAAGTGGTCGATGTCGATGTGCAGCAGCATTACCCCCGGCCCGCCGGCCAGCGCCTCGGCGATCATGCCGGTCAGCGCCGGATGACCCGCGCCCAGGCGCGGCGGAAGTTCGTCGTCTTGCGGCACGGGGACAGCGGGATTCCACATCGTGTCAGGGTCCAGGTGGGTGCGTCGGCGTCGCCGCCGTGGTGTAGGGCAGGCACAGCGTCACCCGTGTGCCGGCACCGGGCGCGGTGTCGATCTGCAGGGTACCGCCTGCGCTCTGCGCGCGCTCGCGCATCACGATCAGGCCCAACCCGCGCGGGCCGGCCGGATCGAAGCCGTCGCCGTCGTCGACCACCTCCAGGCGCAGCTGCCGGTGCTGCTCGTCGCTCAGCGCCATGCGCACTTCGCCGGCACAGGCGTGGCGCAGCACGTTGGTCAGGCTCTCCTGGGCGATGCGGAAGCAGGCCTGCTCGACCTCGCCGCTGGGCCGCGCGGGCAGGGTGGCGATCTCCAGTTGCAGGCGCACCGGCGAGGCGCGGAACAGCATGCCGGCCTGCCAGCGCAGCGCCGCCTCCAGGCCGAGCGCGTCCAGTTGCGGCGGGCGCAGCAGGGTAGAGAGGTTGCGCAGCTTGGTGATGCTGCTGTCGGCCAGCTGCACGATCTCGTTCAGGTCCTCGCGGCGGCGCTCGGCGTCGGCTTCGTCCAGCGCCGCGTGCGCCGACAGCTTCATCGCGGTGATCGCCTGGCCGATGTCGTCGTGCAGGTCGCGCGAGATCGCGCGGCGTTCGTCCTCCTGCAGCGAGAACAGCCGCCGCGCCATCGCCTGCAGTTCGCGGTTGCTCAGCGCCAGCGCGTCGCGTATGCGCTCCGGTTCGCTGAGGTCGCGCACGATCAGCAGCTGGCAGTCGCGGCCGCTGTAGCGGACCTTGCCGAACGACAGCCCGGCATGGAACAGCGAACCGTCGCGGCGACGCATGCGCGCGGCGGCGGCGTGCTCGCCGCGGTCGCCCGCATCGCGCATCTGCTCGCGCACCTGCTGCAGATCGTTGGGGTAGACCAGGCCCTGCAGCGGCTCGCCGAGCAGGTTCTCGCCCGTGTAGCCGAACTGCCCGGCGCAGGCCGCGTTGGCGTACAGCACATGTTCCTGGTGCAGGATCGCGACCCCGTCGGGCAGTACCCGCACCAGTTCGCGGAACTGTTCTTCGCGCTCGTGCAGCAGGCGCCGCGAGCGTTCGTGCTCGGTCACGTCCTGCAGGGTGCCGCGCACGCAGGCCGCGCCGGTGTCGTCGCTGGCCGATTCGGCGCGCAGGTGCAGCATGCGCGCTTGGCCGTCGGCGGCCAGCACCGGCAGCAGCATGTCCAACTGCACCGGTGCGGCGCCACACAGTTCCTCGAGCATGTGCTGGATGCGCGCCTGCGATGCCAGATCGGCGGGCACCAGCAGTTCTTCCAGGCGATGCTGGCGTGGCTGCTCCGGCGCGCGCCGGCCGAGCATCCGGTACACCTGGTCGGAATAGCGGCCCAGGCCGCTGGCCGGATCCAGTTGCCAGGAGCCGAGGCGGGCGATCGCCTGCGCCTCCTCCAGCCGCAGCAGCGCCTGGTCGCGGCGCTGCTGTGCCTCGTGCTCGGCGCTGCGATCGCTGATCACCACCAACCGCGCGCTGCGGCCGCGGTAGTCCAGGCCGGTGCTGCGCGCCTCGGCCATGCGCAGGCTGCCGTCGCGCAGGCGCAGCGGCTCGGCCACCACGCAGACCTTGGACGGGGTGTCGCGGATCGACTGGATCACCTCGCCCATGCGTTCGGCCGCGCTCGGTGGCAATAACCGGCCCAGTTCCAGCCCGACGAAGGTATCGTGCGGCCAGCCGAAGAAGGCGATCGCGGCCGGATTCACGTCCACCACCCGCAGCGTTTCCGGGTCGTAGACCAGCATCGGGCTGGGATTGGCCTGGAACATCTGCCGGTAGCCGGTCTCGGACAGCGCCAGCTGCGCATGCACCTGCACCGCGCTGCGCACCAGCGGGCGCAGCAGGCAGTACAGGGCGATGGCGGTCAACAGCAGGAACACGGCGTCGTTGACCAGTTGGAGTAAGGCCAGCGTATGCGTGTTGTCTACGAATCGAACCAGCAGCAGGTCGCTGCCCAGCGACCAGATCAGGCCGACCAGCAGATAAAGCAGCGCGGTCCGCCAGATGCCCCGGTCCAGCCGCTGCGCCAGACGCATGCCCGATGACGGGGAGGTCGGGGAGAGATCGCGTTGTGGTTGCATGCCCCGACAGCCTGGTGCGGTGTTATTCGTCCGCTGCCATCTTACCGGCAAGCGGCGGCCGCGGCCCACTGCGGCGGCCGCCGCCGGCCAGGGCTGGGCGCTCAATTAATGCCGCCAGGTGCCGTTATCACCTTCGTCCGCCAGCATCAGCGCGGTAGAAACGGAGCACTTCGGCGTGGATCAAGGCGTCATCGCAAGCTTGCTGCAGCATCCGCTCACCTCGGCCGTGGTCCTGTTGGACGCCGAAGGGCGGCCGCTGGCCGCGAACCGGGCAGCGCAGGCGCTGGAGCTGCCGCGTACGGTGGATGCCTATGCCGAGCTGATGCGCGACGTGCGCGAGCGCCTGCTCGGCGGCGAGCGCATGCTTGCCTGTGCGCTGCCCGGCACCGCCGGGCGGCGCCTGGACGGCTGGCTGCGCGCGGTACGCGACGACGCCGGCG
This sequence comes from Xanthomonas translucens pv. cerealis, assembly GCF_006838285.1. Lineage (NCBI taxonomy): Bacteria > Pseudomonadati > Pseudomonadota > Gammaproteobacteria > Lysobacterales > Lysobacteraceae > Xanthomonas > Xanthomonas cerealis. Next base: position 1,620,779 of record NZ_CP038228.1, on the reverse strand, counting down.
CGCTGCTGGCATACACCCTGAGCGTGCCCGAGCCGGTCGGCAGCGATGGCGCCACGCGCTGGGAGATCGCGCTGGACAGCGCCGAACACGGTCTGTGGGACTGGGACATCCCCAGCGACAAGACTTTCCGTTCCGAGCGCTGGAGGCAGATGCTCGGTTACCAGGGCGATGCGCCGGACTACGGACTCAATGCGCTGCTGCCGCTGGTGCACAGCGACGACCAGGACCGCCTGCGCGAGGCGATCCGCGCCCATTTCGAAGGCCGCAGCGCGACCTACGTGTGCGAATTCAGGCTGCGCCAGCAGGACGGACAGTGGCGCTGGATCCTGGATCGCGGCCGCATCGTCGCGCGTACCGCCGACGGCAGCCCGCTGCGCATGGTCGGCACGCATACCGACATCCACGAACAGAAGCTGCTCGAGCAGCGCCTGCGCGACCAGCAGACTCTGCTGCGCGAGGCGCAGCGCATGACCAGCATGGGCAGCTGGTCGTGGGATCCGCCGCAGAACCGGATCTGGTGGTCGCGCGAATTCCTGCGCCTGACCGGCCTGGCCGAGGAACACCAGCCGAGCAGCCGCGGCTGGCTGCGCCTGCTCAGCCGCGAGTCGGCGGCGCAGGTGCTGGCGACCTGGCGGCGCATGCAGCGCGACGGCAAGCAGGCCAACTTCGAGGTCGAGCTGGTGCGCGGCAGCGAGGCGCCGCTGCACCTGCGCGTCTGGGCGCAGCCGCAGCTGGAACCCGATGGCCGCATCCAGCGCGTGCTCGGCCAGGTGCAGAACATCACCGAGCAGCGCCAGACCGACGCGCTGATCCGCTGGCGCACCGAACTGCTCAACCGCGTCTCCGCGCTGGGCAAGATCGGTGGTTGCGAGATCGAGGTCGGCACCCGGCGCATGCAATGGACCGAGGAGTGCTACCGCATCCACGGCCTACGCAAGGAAAACCTGGAGCTGGACCAGGCGCTGTCGCTGTACACCCCAGATTCTCGCGACTCTTTCGAAGCGGCGCTGGCGCGGATCGCCCATGGCGGGCTGCCCGAGCAACTGGACCTGTGCTTCCACCGGCCTTCCGGGCACCGGGTATGGGTGCAGGTCCTGATCGAACTGGACGACCGCGATGGTCTGCCGCCGCGTTTCGTGGTGCTGTTCCGCGACATCAGCCGCGAACGCGAGGCCAGCGAACGCATCGAACTGCTGGCCCACTACGACCTGCTGACCGGGTTGCCGAACCGGCAACTGCTGCGCGAGCAGGCGGAAGCCGCGATGCGCGACGCGGTAGAGCGCGGCAGCACCCTGGCGATGCTGTTCGTCGACCTGGACGGATTCAAGAGCATCAACGATTCCTTCGGCCATGCCACCGGCGATGGGCTGCTGAAGCTGGCGGCTACGCGCATGCACCAGCAGCTGCGCACCAGCGACCTGTTCGGGCGCTTCAGCGGCGACGAATTCCTTGTGGTGCTGCGCGACCTGGCCGAACCCAGCGACGCCGGCCACGTGGCGCGCAAGCTCATCGCCGCGCTGGCCGAGCCGCTGCACAACGGCGAGAACGTGATCAAGATCGGCGCCAGCATCGGCATCGCCTTGATGGAAGACGGGCGCCAGGATTTCGACAGCCTGCTGCGCGCCGCCGACGCGGCGATGTACGCGGCCAAGGAATCCGGCCGCAACACCTGCCACTACTACAGCCAGGATGTGCTGCTGCGCGCACAGCGGCGCCTGGAGATCGAGCATGCGCTGCATGGCGCGCTGGACCGCGAGGAGTTCTCGCTGGTGTACCAGCCGCTGGTGCACGCAGCAGGCGAACGCGCGCCGGCGGTCGAGGCGCTGCTGCGCTGGCACCGCCCCGGCCATGGCCATTGCAATCCGGCCGAGTTCATTCCCATCGCCGAAGAATGCGGCGAGATCGTGCGCCTGGGCGACTGGGTGATCAACGAAGCCTGCCGCCAGGCCGCCGCCTGGGATGCGGCGGGGCTGCATTTCGACCGCGTGTCGGTGAACGTGTCGGCGATGCAACTGCGCGACCGTGGTTTCGCCGAGCGGGTGCTGGAACTGTGCCAGCGCAACAGCTGGTCGCCGAAGCGACTGGAGCTGGAGCTGACCGAGTCGGCGCTGATCCGCGACACCGAATCGCTGCGCCGCTGCTTCGAACTGTTCGAGCAGGAAGGCGTGCTGCTGGCGGTGGACGACTTCGGCACTGGCTTCTCCAACCTGCATTACCTCAATCGCTTCCCGGTGCAGCGGCTGAAGATCGACCGCAGCTTCGTGCAGGACATGCTCATCGACAGCGGCACCGCCAAGGTCACCCAGGCGATCGTGCAACTCGGCCATGCGCTGGGCATGCAGGTGGTGGCCGAGGGCGTGGAGACGGCGCAGGAGGAGGCGCTGCTGCGCGAGCAGGGCTGCGACGAGATCCAGGGCTATCTGCACTCGCGCCCGCTGCCGCCGCGCGAACTGGCGGCGTGGTTGCGGGCGCGCCAGAGCGTGCTGCCCGCGACCTTGCCGCGGCTGGTGCTTGCTGCTCAGTGAACGCGCGTTGCGGGCGCCTGCGCCGCGCTGTTGCGGCGCCGCATTTGCTGGCTATACTTCGCGCCCATCGTTCCCGGCCAGAGGCCACTTCCTTGGACAGTCATCCTAGACCGACGCTGCAGCTGTCGAGCTGACAGGACCGACAAGGTCTGGGTTCGTCCCAGATGGGTCCCGTCCGCTCAGGACGGGATCGTTCGCCACCGCCGTACCGGCGCTGGCGACAGACCCCGCAGTACGCAAGCCCGATCCGCGAGGACCCCGAGCGTAGCCGCTGGCGTTTCCGCATCCGGAGCCGCCCATGCCTGTCGTCGCTGTCGCCATGCATTTCGTCACTGCCGGTTGTCCGCGCGCATGCCGCGGCCAGTCCATGCCGCATCGCGGCGCCTGCTGCCGCACAGCGCGATCGCCGCGGTCGCGGCCGGCATCGCGGCGCCGGCGCAGCAGCGGCTGACGCCTGGCTGGAATATTCGCGCGCCACACTGGGCGGTCGTCCCACCCACGTTTCCGTGATTCCCTACCACCCGTGCGGCGCGCCTGGCGCCGCCGTCCTGCCGGAACCTTCCCATGGTGCTATTCCCCCGCGACCGCAACGCGCCCGGCCATGTCGCCGCACGTCCCGGCGTGCTGCCCAATCTGCACGATCTGGCGGTGTTCGCGCTGCTGCTGGCGCTGGGCGTGCTGCTGCTGCACGGCGCCGCCGACATGCGCGCGCCGCTGCTGCCGCCGGGCACCGAAGCGGTCTCGCTGGAGCTGCAGCATTTGCCCGAATACGGCCTGCGCACCACCTTGCGCATGTTCGCCGCGATGGCCGCCTCGCTGGTGTTCACCTTCGCCGTGGCGACCCTGGCGGCCAAGAGCCGCCGGGCCGAGCGGCTGATCGTGCCGGCGCTGGACATCCTGCAGTCGGTGCCGGTGCTGGGCTTCCTGACCTTCACCGTGACCTTCTTCCTGGGCCTGTTTCCGGGCCGCCAGATCGGCGCCGAGCTGGCCTCGATCTTCGCCATCTTCACCAGTCAGGCCTGGAACATGGCCTACTCGTTCTACCAGTCGCTGCGCAACGTGCCGCGCGACCTGGACGAGGTCACCCGCGGTTTCGGCCTGTCGCCGTGGCAGCGCTTCTGGCGGCTGGAGGCGCCCTATGCGACGCCGGCGCTGATCTGGAACATGATGATGTCGATGTCCGGCGGCTGGTTCTTCGTGGTCGCCTCCGAGGCCATCACGGTCGGCGACCACACCCTGGAACTGCCCGGCATCGGCTCCTATCTGGCGCTGGCGATCGCGCAACGCAACTTCGCCGCGGTCGGCTGGGCGGTGCTGGCGATGGGCGTGTTGATCGTGCTGTACGACCAGTTGCTGTTCCGTCCCATCGTCGCCTGGTCGGACAAGTTCCGCGCCGAACTCACCGCTTCGCAGGACAAGCCGCAATCGTGGCTGTACGACGTGCTGCGGCGCACGCGCCTGGCCAAGCGCCTGGTCGCGCCGCTGGTCTGGGTCTGGCAGCGCACGCTGCTGTGGCGCTGGGCGCCGCGGCGCGCGCGCCCGGCGGCGGCGCCTGCGCAGGACGGCGCCGCCAACCGCTGGGGCGACCGCCTATGGAGCGCGGCGCTGGCGATCTCGGGACTGGCCGCGGCCTGGTTCGCGTTCGACTACGGACGCCGGAATCTGGGCCTGCACGACCTGGCCGAGGCGTTCGGCGGCGGCCTGGCCACGCTGGCGCGGGTGGTAGTGCTGATCGCGCTGGCCAGCGTGGTGTGGGTGCCGATCGGGGTGTGGATCGGGCTGCGCCCGAAGGTGGCGCAGCGGGTGCAGCCGCTGGCGCAGTTCCTGGCCGCGTTCCCGGCCAACGTGCTGTTTCCGTTCGCGGTGCTGGCGATCGTCGCCACTGGCGCCAATCCGAACATATGGCTGTCGCCGCTGATGATCCTGGGCACGCAGTGGTACATCCTGTTCAACGTGATCGCCGGCGCCAGCGCGTTTCCCACCGACCTGCGCGAGGCGGCCACGGTCTACCAGCTGCGCTCGTGGACCTGGTGGCGGCGGGTGATCCTGCCGGGCATCTTCCCGTACTACATCACCGGCGCGCTGACCGCCTCCGGCGGCTCCTGGAACGCCAGCATCGTCGCCGAGCTCGCCAGCTGGGGCGACACCCAGGTGCAAGCGTACGGGCTGGGCTCCTACATCGCCCGCGCCACCGCCGCCGGCGACGGTGCGCGGGTGCTGCTCGGGGTGGCGGTGATGTCGCTGTTCGTGACCGTCTGCAACCGTGCGGTGTGGCGGCGCCTGTATGCCTTCGCCGAACGCCGCCTGCGCTTCGACTGACCCCCTTTTGGAGATCCCGACCATGACCTTTTCCGCAAGCGCGCCCGAGCGCGCCCCGCTGGTCCGCGTGCACGGCGTGCGCAAGAGCTACGACAAGGGCGGGGCGACACCGCTGGTGGTGCTGGACGATGTGGATCTGACATTGCATTCGGGGCAGATCGTCGGCCTGCTCGGGCGCTCCGGCTCCGGCAAGTCCACGCTGCTGCGCGCCATCGCCGGGCTGCTGCAACCCAGCGCCGGCAGCATCGTATTCCGCGACGCCACCCCGACCCAGGCAATCGACGATATCGCGATGGTGTTCCAGAGCTTCGCGCTGTTCCCGTGGCTGACCGTGCTGCAGAACGTGGAAGTCGGACTGGAGGCGCGCGGCGTGGCCGCCGACGAACGCCGCCGGCGCGCGCTGACGGCAATCGACCTGATTGGCCTGGACGGCTACGAGGGCGCCTATCCGAAGGAGTTGTCCGGCGGCATGCGCCAGCGCGTGGGCCTGGCCCGCGCCCTGGTGGTGCGGCCGAAACTGCTGTTGATGGACGAGCCGTTCTCGGCGCTGGATGTGCTGACCGCCGAGACCTTGCGCACCGACCTGCTCGACCTGTGGTCGGAAGGGCGTATGCCGATCGAATCGATCCTGATGGTCACCCACAACATCGAGGAAGCGGTGCTGATGTGCGACCGCATCGTGATCTTCGGTGCCAACCCGGGCCGAGTGATCGGCGAGATCCAGGTTACCTTGCCGCAGCCGCGCAACCGCCTGGCGCCGGCGTTCCGCGCCCTGGTCGACGACATCTACGCGCGCATGACCGCCAGCCCGCAGCGGCCGCAGGCGCGCGAAGGCGTGTTCCCCGGCAGCGGCATCGCGATGGTACTGCCGCGGGTGTCGAGCAACCTGCTGGCCGGCCTGGTCGAGGCGGTGGCGGCCGAGCCCTACCATGGCCGCGCCGACCTGCCGCCGCTGGCCGCCGGCCTGCAGCTGGAGGTGGACGAACTGTTCCCGATCGCCGAGACCCTGCAACTGCTGCGCTTCGCGGTGTTCGAGCAGGGCGACCTGCAACTGACCCCGGCCGGCCAGCGCTTCGCCGAACTTGGCACCGACGCGCGCAAGCAGATGTTCGCCCAGCACCTGGCCACCTACGTGCCGCTGGCCGCGCACATCCGCCGCGTGCTCGACGAACGCCCGACCCACCACGCCCCAGCGCGGCGTTTCCGCGACGAGCTGGAAGACCACATGTCCGAGGATTATGCGGCGGAAACCGTACAGGCGGTGATCAGTTGGGCACGCTACGCCGAGTACTTCGCCTACGACAAGCAGGCGGACCTGTTCTCGCTGAAGAATCCCAGCTAGCGCGTCGCTTCGTCGATGCGCAGGTGATGCCGCCCCTACAGGACTTCGCGGCGTTCGGAATTGCGCCCGCACAGAGCGGTTCAATCGTGATCGGCGAGCGCCGCGTACCCGGGCATCGGCACCGGCGTACCGGCCGCGGCGATGGTGGCCCCGTTCAAGCCCATGTCCCAGGCCAGGCCGGCCCAGATCAGGTCGGCGATGCTATCGCTCTGCGCCACCGGGCCACGCCGGCCGAGCATCTGCCGCAACTCGTCCTGCGCCAGCATTTCCAGCTGCCGCAGCGCGCTGCCCGGCTGGCGCCGCGCCGCAACCGGCATGCCGCTGGCGGCAAGGTCGGCAACCAGGTGCAGGGGAGCAGGCGAGGCGTGCTGCGCAGAGGTCAGATCGTCGCAGGACATGGCCTCTACTCGTGACAGGGACTGAAAGGGCATCGACTCGGCCAAACGGGGAAAGGCAGCAACGACAAGCCCCGGCCGGGGCCGGGGACTGGTCGCTTCATGGTGTGGCAGGGAACACGCGGCGTCGATCAGAACAGTTCGACGGTGCCGGCGCCCATGCTCTGCTGCGCCACCGGCTTGTGCGGCGGACGTTCCCACTCCACGCGCATCTCGCGCAGGCGGGTGCCGACGCGCTGCAGGGCTTCGACCAGTTCGTTGTCGAACACGCCGCCATTGCGATGCAGCAGTTCCTGCAGGCCCACGGCCTCGCGATTGATCGCGGTCAGGCGGTCAAGGTGGGTGTGCACGCCGCCCAGGGCCTGGGTGGCGATGTCCTCGAACTGCAGGGCACGCACCGCTTCGGCGACGCTGCTGTCGATGGCGCGGCCGCACTCGGAGATCTCGCGCATGCCTTCGCCCAGCGAGTTGTTGATCGCCGCCACGTTGTCCAGCATCGACGCGGCCTCGGCGCGCGCCTCGCGGGAGCGGTCCATGTCGCGCGAGGCCATGTGCGACACCGTCTCGCGGACCTTGGCGATGGCGTCCTTCGAGCTGTGCGCCAGCTTGCGGATCTGCTCGTTGAAGGTGGTCGAGCGCTCGGACAGGTTACGTACCTCGTCGGCGACCACCGCGAAGCCGCGGCCCGCCTCGCCGGCACGCGCCGCTTCGATCGCCGCGTTCAGCGCCAGCAGATTGGTCTGGTCGGCGATCGACTTGACGTCCTCCAGCAGGGCGAAGATGCCGTCCAGGTGCTGCGACATGTCGTCGATATAGTGCACCGTGGCGCTGCTCTGGCCGCTGACCTGCTCCAGCGCCTCGACCAGTTGCTCCATGCGCTGGCTGGCATGCTGGGCGAAGCGGGCCACGTCGACCCCGGCACCGCCGTCGTCGCCGGCGCGATCCACGATCCTCGCCAGCGCCACGTTCTGCTGCCGCGACTTGCGGTTCATCGCCTCGAAGCTGCCGCCCAGGCCGCTGACCGCCTGGCGGATCAGTTCGCGGGCCCGTTCGATCTCGCTGCGCGAGCCTTCGATCTCGTTGCCGACGAAGTTGCGCAGCTCGGACAGCAGCTGATCCTGCTCGCGCATGATCTTGGACTGCTCCGGCGAACGCCGGCTCTGGCTATAGGCTGTCCAGGCAGCGAAGCCCAGCCAACTCAGCGTCATCGTGGTGAGGATGGCCCAACGGACCGGGGCCGGCCAATCGAAACCGGCGGCGATGGGGAACAACAGCGTCAGGGCAAGCGGAGCAGCCAGACGGATCAAGAGGCGTGAGTACATGGACGTTCTCGGCAGATTCACGATTGCTGTATCGGCCGTACCCCCTCGGTCTTTAGCCGCGGTGTGGTACCGATCGCGTCCGCGCGGCGAAACGTGCGCTGCATCGAGCCAGTGCCGGCGGCGCCAGCGCCGCGCTCAGCCCAGCGCGCGGTCCACCGCGTCGATCATGCGTCGCTTGGACAGCAGGAAATCCCACAGGCTGCCGCCCATCTGCCGCCACAGCACCGCCGAGCGCACCGCGGCTAGCAACAGTGCGCGGATCTCCGCCACCACCCCGGCCTGGCCCAGGTAATGCGGATTGCCCTGCACCATCACCCGCGGACGCAGGTGGCTGATGGTATCGGCATACAGTTGACCGAGCGCGCCGATCACCTCCGGATGCGCGCTGTCGGCATGTTCGGCCAGCAGCGGCGCGATCCGGGCGATGCCGGCGCTGACCTTGGCGGCGGTCTCGGTGTCGCGCACGAAGCGCCGCTCCAGTTGCAGTACCGCCAGCGCCAGCCGCGGCAGCATCTCGTCCTGGCCCTGGTTGCGGAAATAGTTGTGCAGCAGGCGCAGCCCGGGCGCGACGTCGCCGACCTGGCCGTAGACCGCCTGCGGCGTGTCGGCATCGGTGCGGAACACGCTGTCGAGCAGTGTCCGCACCAGCGACGCCTCGGACTGCCCGGTCTCGGCGATGCGCCGCACCTGCTGCAGGGCCTGGGCAACGCCGGCCAGCGCCAGCACGCGCGCGTCCATGGAATCGGTCATCGGGTGGTTTCCTCTAGTGAAGCGGGGCGCTGCGCCAGACGGCGTTGCAGCGGGGCATCGGTGCTGGCGATCACCGCGCCGCCCAGGCACGCGTCGCCCTGGTACAGCACCAGCGACTGGCCGGGGGTCACGGCGCGCTGCGGGCGGACGAAGCGCACCGCCAGGGTGCCGTCATCGGCCACTTCGACCGTGCACGGCTCGTCGGCCTGGCGGTACCGGGTCTGCGCGGTGCAGTCGAAGCGCCGCGCCGGCGCCGACCCGGCGATCCAGTGGGCGGCTTCGGACTGCAGATGCGTGGACATCAGATGCGGGCTGTCGCGGTCCTGGTCCACGTACAGCACGTTGCGCGCTACGTCCTTGCCGACCACGTACCACGGCGCCGCCGCGCGGCCGCGCACGCCGCCGATGTTCAGGCCCTCGCGCTGGCCCAGGGTGAAGTAGAACACGCCCGGGTGCTCGGCCACGACCTGTTCCTGCGGGTCGCGGATTTCGCCGCGCCGCGCCGGCAGGTAGCGGCCGAGAAAGTCGCGGAAGTCGCGCTCGCCGATGAAGCAGATGCCGGTCGAGTCCTTCTTCGCGTGGGTCGGCAGGCCGGCCTCGCGGGCGATGCGCCGCACCTGCTCCTTGGGCAGCTCGCCGACCGGGAACAGGGTCGCGGCCAGTTGCGCCTGGCCGAGCTGGTGCAGGAAATAGCTTTGGTCCTTGTTGCGATCCAGCCCGCGCAGCAGCCGCCAGCGGCCGTCGGCGAAGGCCACCCGGGCGTAGTGGCCGGTGGCGATACGCTCGGCGCCGAGTTCGCGCGCCGCGTCCAGGAAATGCTTGAACTTGACCTCGCGGTTGCAAAGCACGTCCGGGTTCGGGGTGCGCCCGGCGGCGTACTCGGCCAGGAAGTGGGCGAACACGCCTTGCCAATATTCTTGCGAAAAATCGCGGAAGTGGAACGGCATGCCGAGCAGGCCGCACACCGCCACCGCGTCGCGGCGGTCGGCCTCGGCGCGGCAGCCGGTCGCTTTCGGCTTCCTGCCTGCAGCGACACTCGCGCTGTCCTGGGCATCCCCGCTGCCGTCGTCGGCCCAGTTCTGCATGAACAGGCCGGCCACGTCGGCGCCTTGCTGCACCAGCTGCCAAGCCGCCACCGACGAATCGACCCCGCCGGAGACGCCGACCATGATCCGCGAGCGGTTCATTCCAGTTGCCGCACCAGGTCCAGGGGATAGCGCGTGCCGGCGAGGAAATCGGCGGCCACCTGCCACACCAGCGGGCTGCGCCAGCGCGGCGCGGCGGCCTGCAGCTCGGCCGGGGTCATCCACAGGGCGCGCACGATGCCCTCGTCCAACGGCCGCTGCGGGTCGTGCGCGACCGGCTCGGCGGCGAAGGCGAAGCGCAGGTAGTGGCGGCCGTTGTCGGCCTTCCACTGGTAGGCGCCGATGAACGCGGTCAGCCGCACCTGCCAGCCGGTTTCCTCCAGCGTCTCGCGCAGCGCCGCCTGCAGCAGGCTCTCGTCCGGCTCCAGGTGCCCGGCCGGCTGGTTCAGCACCAGCGCGCCGGCGATGGATTCTTCCACCTGCAGCAGGCGTCCGTCGCGCACCACCACCGTGGCCACGGTCACATCGGGCTGCCAGGGGCCGGGGGTCAGCGCCATCAGAACGCGTCCTTGCCGGCGTTGAGTTCGGCATCCATCGCGTCGGCGCCGCGCGCGGCCGCTTCCAGCGCCTCACGCAAGGCGCTGTCGTCGGCATCGGCGGCGACCTTGACCACGAATACCGCGGTGCCGCCCTGGCGCACCCAGCCGCCGAGGATGTCGGCCTGCGCGTCTTCCAGCAGGCGGTTGGCGATCGCGGCGGGCAGGGTGCCGCCCTTGGCCTGGTAGGCCGGCGACCAGATCTCGCGGATCCGGTAGCTGCCGAAGGTCTCCACCGGTGAGCGCACGTAGATCAGCTGCTGGCGCTCGCGGCCCTGTTCGCGCAGCCCGAACAGCAACTGGTAGTCGCCGTCGGCATCGGCCTGGACGTCGTAGCCCATCGCCTTCAGGCGCTTGCCCAGCGCCTGGTCCGGCGCGGCGGCGGCTGGCAGCGAGGCCGCCAGGAGCGCGGCGAGCACGGCGGCCGTGCGGAAATTCGTCGAATGCATGCGTTGCGCCATCAAAGAGGGGGAATTGTGCGGGCAGGAGCGGCGATCGTCCAATCCGGGCCGACAGCCGCCGTATATAATCGGCGCATGCCTCGCAAGAATTCTTCAGACCTCGACCACGGCGTAATGGTGGAAACCGGCAAGCCGGAGATCGCCCGCCCGCCGATGTACCAAGTGCTGTTGCTGAACGACGACTACACCCCGATGGAGTTCGTGGTGACCGTGTTGCAGCGGTTTTTCTCGCTGGACCTGGAGAGGGCCACGCAGGTGATGCTGCACGTGCATACCCGCGGCCGCGGCGTCTGCGGGGTGTACACCCGCGAGGTGGCTGAATCCAAGGTAGCTCAGGTGAACGAGTTTTCGCGGATGAACCAGCATCCCCTGTTGTGCACGATGGAAAAAGCCTGATAGTGGTAAGCGTCGGTCACCGGTTTGCCCCGGACTAACGCGGTCTGAACACACTGATCCGATAGGGTTGTGGAAATTCACAACTCCAGCCGCATATTGTTGGCAACAGACGTCGGAGTGAACCATGTTCAGCAAAGATCTCGAGCAAACCATCGGCCAGTGCTACAAGCGCGCCCGGGAAGCCCGCCATGAGTTCATGACGGTCGAACACCTTTTGTTGGCCTTGCTCGACAACCCTTCGGCACAGGCGGTGCTCAAGGCCTGCGGCGCCGATACCGAACGCTTGCGCAGCGAACTGGAACAGGCCATCGAAGCTTCGGTGTCGCGTCTGGCCGAAGATGACGGCCGCGACACGCAACCCACCCTGGGCTTCCAACGGGTGCTGCAGCGCGCGGTCTACCACGTGCAGTCCTCGGGCAAAAAGGAGGTCACCGGTGCCAACGTGCTGGTCGCGATCTTCGGTGAAAAGGACTCGCATGCGGTGTATTTCCTGACTCAGCAGGACGTCACCCGGCTCGATATCGTCAATTACCTGTCGCACGGCATCGCCAAGCTGGGCGAGGAGGGCGAGAGTCCGGCGCCGTCCGACGGCGAAGCCAAGGGCGAGGCAGGTGAGGGCGAAGCCAAGGGCGACGCCCTGGCCGAATACGCCAGCAATCTGAACGAGCAGGCGCGCAACGGCCGCATCGACCCGCTGGTCGGCCGCGCCGACGAAATCGAGCGCACCATCCAGGTGTTGTGCCGCCGGCGCAAGAACAACCCGCTGTACGTGGGCGAGGCCGGTGTCGGCAAGACCGCGATCGCCGAGGGCCTGGCCAAGCGTATCGTCGAGGGCAGCGTGCCCGAGGTGCTGGCCGACGCGGTCATCTATTCGCTGGATCTAGGTGCGCTGGTCGCCGGCACCAAGTACCGCGGCGACTTCGAGAAGCGCCTCAAAGGCGTGTTGACCGCGCTGAAGAAGGTGCCCAACGCGGTGCTGTTCATTGACGAGATCCACACCATCATCGGTGCCGGCTCGGCCTCGGGCGGTACCATGGACGCCTCCAATCTGATCAAGCCGGCACTGGCCTCTGGCGATCTACGCTGCATCGGCTCGACCACGTTCCAGGAATACCGCGGCATCTTCGAGAAGGACCGTGCGCTGGCGCGGCGCTTCCAGAAGATCGACATCGTCGAGCCGACCGTGGGCGAAACCTTCGAGATTCTGCAGGGCCTGAAGCCCAAGTACGAGGCGCACCACGGGGTGACCTATGCCGACGACGCGCTGCAGGCGGCGGTGGACCTGTCGGTGAAGCATATCGGCGACCGCCTGCTGCCTGACAAGGCGATCGACGTCATGGACGAGGCCGGCGCACGCCAGCGGCTACTGCCGCAGGGCGTACGCAAGGAGTTGATCGACATCGAGGAGATCGAGACCATCGTCGCCAAGATGGCGCGGATCCCGGCCAAGCAGGTCAGTGCCACCGACAAGGACGTGCTGCAGCATCTGGAGCGCAACCTGAAGATGGTGATCTTCGGTCAGGACCCGGCGATCGAGACGCTGGCCTCGTCGATCAAGCTGGCGCGCTCGGGCCTGGCCAATCCGGAGAAGCCGATCGGCAACTTCCTGTTCGCCGGTCCCACTGGCGTCGGCAAGACCGAGGTGACCAAGCAGCTGGCGTTGCAGCTGGGCATCGAGCTGGTACGCTTCGATATGTCCGAATACATGGAGCCGCATTCGATCAGCCGTCTGATCGGTGCGCCTCCGGGCTACGTCGGTTTCGACCAGGGCGGCCTGCTGACCGAGAAGATCGTCAAGACCCCGCACTGCGTGCTGCTGCTGGACGAGGTCGAGAAGGCGCATCCGGACATCTTCAACATCCTGCTGCAGGTCATGGACCGCGGCGTGCTGACCGATACCAACGGACGCGAGGCCAACTTCAAGAACGTGATCCTGGTGATGACCACCAATGCCGGCGCCACCCAGGCTTCGCGGCGCTCGATCGGTTTCACCAAGCAGGACCATTCCACCGACGCGATGGAGACCATCCGCCGCAGCTTCACCCCGGAATTCCGCAACCGCCTGGACGCGGTGGTGCAGTTCCAGCCGCTGGCGTTCAGCCACATCCTGCGCGTGGTCGACAAGTTCATCATCGAACTGGAGATGCTGCTGCAGGAGAAGCACGTGTCGCTGTCGGCCACGCCGACCGCGCGCGACTGGCTGGCCCAGCACGGCTTCGACCCGCTGATGGGCGCGCGGCCGATGGCGCGGGTGATCCAGGACAAGGTCAAGCGCCCGCTGGCGGACGAACTGCTGTTCGGCAAGCTGGTCGGCGGTGGCCGCGTCACCATCGACGTGCGCGACGGCGAGCTGGTGGTTGAGACCCAGGCCGAGCCGGAGCGCCTGCTGCCGGCGACCGTCGAGTGATGGCGTCCTAGAACGCCAACCACGACAAAAGGCGGCTGCAGAACCTGCAGTCGCCTTGCGATGTCACCGATGAGACGAGAAGGCGGCCGAGGGCCGCCTTTTTCACAACCGCTGCGAGGCGGTCACTTCATGCGGTAGGTGATGCGACCCTTGGTCAGGTCGTACGGGGTCATTTCAACCTTCACCCGGTCGCCGGTCAGGATGCGGATGTAGTTCTTGCGCATGCGTCCGGAGATGTGGGCGATGATCTCGTGCCCGTTTTCCAGCTTGACCCGGAAGGTGGTATTGGGCAACGTCTCGCTGACGGTGCCTTCGAATTCGATGGAGTCGTCTTTCGACATGTAATCCTGTGCGATTTCGCGAGCGGCCACAAAGGCCTGAAGAGCGGGGATTTTACCCGCCTCGGCCGCAGCATGCAAAGTTTGCGTTAACGCCGCTCAGCAGTAGGCCAGTTCTGCGGCCGCCAGTTCGCCGAAACGCGGCGTCCACGGGCCGGCAGGCGTGGCATCGGCCGCCAGCGCGGCGATCGCCTCGAGGAACACGGCGCGCGGCCAGCGCTGCGCGCCGAGGCTGAGCAGGTGCGCGTTCTCGACCTGGGCATCGATCAGCGGCCAGCCCCAGCCGTGCAGGCGCCAGGCCAGCGCCGCCAGCGCCACCTTGGAGCCGCCGCTGCGCGCGCTGAACATGCTCTCGCCGAAGAACATGCGTCCACGCGCCACCCCGTAGATGCCGCCGACCAGCTCCTCGCCATCGAACACCTCCACCGAGTGAGCGTGTCCGGCACGGTGCAGGGCGACGTAGGCGGCCGTCATCTCGGCGGTGATCCAGGTGCCGTCCTGGCCGCGCCGCGGCGCCTGCGCGCAGGCGCCGATCACCTGCGCGAACGCGGTGTCGGCGCGCACCCGCCACGGCGAGTGGCGCAGCGCGCGGCGGAAGCGCGAGGACAGCCGCACTGCGTCGCTGCGGAACACGGTGCGCGGGTCCGGGCTCCACCACAGGATCGGATCGCCGTCCGAGTACCACGGGAAGATGCCGTGCGCGTAGGCATTGAGCAGGCGCGTCGGGGTCAGGTCGCCGCCGATCGCGAGCAGGCCGTCCGGTTCGCGCAGCGCGCTGGCCGCGGGCGGGAATGGGGCGGCCGGATCGGCGGCAAGCAGGGCGGGGAGACGGCGCATCGGCGCAGCGTAGCCGATCGGGCGGGCGCTCAGTCCGGGCGGAACGGCGAGTGCCGCAGCAGGGTCGCCGCGTGCTGGCGCACCGCGGCGGTTTCCTCGGCGCACCAGTCGGCCAGCGGCGCGCGGAAGCCGGGGTCGGCGATCCAGTGGCGGCTGCGCACCAGCCGCGGCAGGAAGCCGCGGGCGATCTTGTGCTCGCCCTGCGCGCCAGGCTCGAAACGGGTCAGGCCTTCGCGCAGGCAGTAGTCGATGCCCTGGTAATAGCAGGTTTCGAAATGCAGGCCGGGCAGGGTGTCGCCACCCCAGTAGCGGCCGTACAAGGTGTCGCCGCCGCGCAGGCAGAGCGCTCCGGCGATCGGCTTTTCTTCCTGCATGGCCAGGAATATCAGGACGTTACGCGGCATTTCTCGTGCGATATGCGAGAAGAGCTCCAGGGTCAGCGCGGGCGAGTTGCCGTAGTCGTCGAAGGTGCGCAGATAGAACGCGTACATCGCCTGCAGGTCGGCGGCGCTGGCCTCGTCGCCGTGCACGACGCGGAAACCGATGCCGGCGCGCTGCACCTTGGCCCGCTCCTGGCGGATGTTCTTGCGCCGCTTGTGGTCCATCGCCGCCAGATAGGCGTCGAAATCGCTCCAGCCGGCCTCGTTGTGCCACTGGTACTGCACGTCGCTGCGCGCCAGCCAGTCCTCGCCGAACGCGGCGTCGTCCGCGGCGCTGTGGAAGTTCACGTGCGCCGAGGACAGCCCGCTGGCCGCGGTCAGCGCCTGCATCGCCGCGAGCAGCGCCTGGCGCCGGGCGGTGTCGCGCGCCAGCAGCCGCGGCCCGGTCACCGGCGAATACGGCACCGCGCACAGCCACTTCGGGAAGTAGTCCTTGCCGTAGCGCGCGTAGGCATGCGCCCAGGCATGATCGAACACGAACTCGCCGTGCGAGTTGGTCTTCAGGTAGCCAGGCGCGGCGCCGACCAGCGCATCGCCGTCCCACAGGGTCAGGTGCAGCGGCGTCCAGCCCCAGTCCGGGCGCAGGCAACCGTGCCGTTCCAGGCCGGCCAGGAACGCGTGGGCGACGAACGGGTTGCCGCCGTCGTGCAGCGCGTCCCAGTCGGCCGCGGCGACCTCGTCGAGCCGGTGCAGCCAGCGCACGCTGCTCATGCCCGCACCCGCGCGCGCGTGGCGGACGCCGTCAGCGCGCGCGTGGCGGCGTGCTCAGGCACCCTTGTCCAGATAGCGCTCGGCATCCAGCGCGGCCATGCAGCCAAAGCCGGCCGAGGTGATCGCCTGCCGGTAGTGCTGGTCGGCGACGTCGCCGGCGGCGAACACGCCCGGCACCGAGGTCTCGGTGGCCGCGCCGCCCAGCCCGGAGCGGATCTCCAGGTAGCCGTTGTTCATCGCCAGCTGGCCGTCGAACAGCTGCGTGTTGGGGTGATGGCCGATGGCCACGAAGAACCCGTGCGCGGCGATCTCGCGGGTGCTGCCGTCCTGGGTGGACTTGACCCGCACCCCGGTGACGCCGGCCTCGTTGCCCAGCACTTCGTCGATGGCGTGGTGCCAGACGGTCTCGATCTTGCCGGCGGCGACCTTGGCGAACAGCTTGTCCTGCATGATCTTTTCGGCGCGCAAGGTGTCGCGGCGGTGCACCAGGTAGACCTTGCGGGCGATGTTGGACAGGTACAGCGCCTCTTCCACCGCGGTGTTGCCGCCGCCGACCACGACCACGTCCTGGTCCTTGTAGAAGAAGCCGTCGCAGGTGGCGCAGGCGGACACGCCGCGGCCCTTGAACGCCTCTTCCGAGGGGATGCCCAGGTACTTGGCGGTGGCGCCGGTGGCGATGACCAGCGCGTCGCAGGTGTACTCGGCGCTGTCGCCGCTGAGCCTGAACGGGCGCTGCGACAGGTCGGCGGTATGGATGTGGTCGAAGATCACCTCGGTCTCGAAGCGCTCGGCATGCGCCTGCATCCGCGCCATCAGGTCCGGTCCCAGCAGGCCATGGGCGTCGCCGGGCCAGTTGTCGACCTCGGTGGTGGTCATCAGCTGGCCGCCCTGCTGCAGGCCGGTGATCACCAGCGGCTTGAGATTGGCGCGCGCGGCGTACACCGCGGCGGTCCAGCCGGCCGGGCCGGAACCTAGGATCAGCAGGCGCGAATGCTTGGCGGAAAGGGGGGCAGGGGGGCTCATGTATACTCGCGAAGAGGTTGAAATGGCGGCGGATGCGCGGCATTGCGCGGTGTCCGGCGAAGTCGCATAGAGTGGCGGCCGGCCTGGGATGAATCAAGCCGCGTGGCGAGAACGCTGCAGCCTGCGGCCCACCTGTCACCGTGCCAACGCCGTGTGTGCCTGCCGCCGCGGGGTGCCGGGCGTTACCGCAAGCGCGGCGGGACGATTCAGGTTTCGACTGCTGAAATGCCAGGCCGATTCGTTTATTATCAATCACTAACAGTGTATTTCTAAGGTTTGGTCATAGCGTGGCGAAGCAGGTTCCGGAACGCGGCAAATCCCAGGGCGCCAATGCGGCCGCACGCAAGCAGGCCGCCGCGGCCAATCCGCGCCGGCAGAAGCTGTGGCGCGACCTGGCGCTGATCGCGATCGCGCCGCTGCTGCTGTACCTGTTAGCCAGCCTGGCCACTTACTCGGCGACCGATCCGGGCTGGTCGCATACCGGCAACGTGGTCGCGCCGGTGCACAACATGGGCGGCAAGTTCGGCGCCTGGATCGCCGACGTGCTGCTGCAGCTGTTCGGCTATGTGGCGTTCCTGCTGCCGGTGGTGATCGGCGCGATCTCCTGGATCGCGCTGTTCGGCATGGACAGCGATGGCGACGGCGAGGCCGACCTGGGTCCGGCGTTGCGCCTGGTCGGCATCGTCGGTTTCCTGATCGCCGGCACCGGGCTGCTGCACCTGCGCCTGTTCAGCGGCGACGTGGCCGGCGCCGGCGGCATCCTCGGCAAGCTGGTCGGCAGCTCGTTGACCGCCGGCTTCGGCGCGCTGGGCAGCAACCTGTTCGTGCTGGTGCTGCTGCTGGTGTCGATCACTTTGGCCACCGGCCTGTCCTGGTTCGCGGTGATGGAGCGCATCGGCCGCGCGATGATGACCCTGCCGACGCTGGCGCGGCGCGGCAGCCAGCAGGCCAACGAATGGCAGCAGACCCGCGCCATGCGCGAGGAACGCGAGGAAGTGCGCAAGGTCGATGCGGTGCAGCGCGCCAAGCGCGAGCCGGTCAGGATCGAGCCGCCGCCGGCGCCGGTGGTGGAGAAGAGCGAGCGGGCCAAGCGCGAGCAGCAGATCCCGCTGTTCCATGGCACCAGCGGCGACCAGTCCGGCATCCCGCCGCTGGCCCTGCTCGACGACCCCAAGCCGCAGACCAAGGGCTATTCCGAGGAAACCCTGGAAACCCTGTCGCGGCAGATCGAGTTCAAGCTCAAGGACTTCCGCATCGAGGCGCAGGTGGTCGGCGCCTATCCGGGGCCGGTCATCACCCGTTTCGAGATCGAGCCGGCGCCGGGCATCAAGGTCAGCCAGATCAGCTCGCTGGACAAGGACATCGCGCGTGGCCTGTCGGTGAAGTCGGTGCGCGTGGTCGACGTGATCCCGGGCAAATCGGTGGTCGGCCTGGAAATCCCCAACGTCAGCCGCGAGATGATCTACCTCAGCGAGCTGCTGCGCTCCAAGGAATACGACAAGTCGCCTAGCCCGCTGACCCTGGCGCTGGGCAAGGACATCGCCGGCCGCCCGACCGTGGCCGATCTGGCGCGCATGCCGCATCTGCTGGTTGCCGGCACCACTGGCTCGGGCAAGTCGGTGGCGGTCAACGCGATGGTGCTGAGCCTGCTGTACAAGGCCTCGGCCAAGGAACTGCGGATGCTGATGATCGATCCGAAGATGCTCGAGCTGAGCGTCTACCAAGGCATTCCGCATCTGCTGGCGCCGGTGGTCACCGACATGAAGGAGGCTGCCAACGGCCTGCGCTGGTGCGTGGCGGAGATGGAACGCCGCTACAAGCTGATGAGCACGGTCGGGGTGCGCAACCTGGCCGGCTTCAACAAGAAGGTCAAGGATGCGCAGGACGCCGGGCAGCCGATGATGGACCCGCTGTTCAAGCCCAACCCGGACCTGGCCGAGGCGCCGCGGCCGCTGGACACGCTGCCGTTCATCGTCATCTTCATCGACGAATTCGCTGACATGATGATGATCGTCGGCAAGAAGGTCGAGGAGCTGATCGCGCGCCTGGCGCAGAAAGCACGCGCGGCCGGCATCCACCTGATCCTGGCCACCCAGCGCCCGTCGGTGGACGTGATCACCGGCCTGATCAAGGCCAACATCCCGACCCGCATCGCGTTCCAGGTCAGCTCCAAGATCGACTCGCGCACCATCCTCGACCAGTCCGGCGCCGAGACCCTGCTCGGCCACGGCGACATGCTGTACCTGCCGCCGGGCACGGCCATGCCCGACCGCGTGCACGGCGCCTTCGTCAGCGACGAGGAAGTGCATCGCGTGGTCGAGCACCTCAAGGCCAGCGGCCCGGCCGACTACATCGAGGGCGTGCTCGACGAAGTGCAGACCATGGGCGACGGCACCGTGGTCGGTGCCACCGGCCTGCCGGAGAGCAGCGGCGGCGGCGGCGACGAATCCGATCCGCTGTACGACGAAGCCTTGCGCATCGTCACCGAGACCCGCCGCGCGTCGATCTCCGGCGTGCAGCGGCGGCTGAAGATCGGCTACAACCGCGCCGCGCGGCTGATCGAGGCGATGGAGGCGGCCGGCGTGGTCAGCCCCCCCGAACACAACGGCGACCGCAGCGTGCTGGCGCCGCCGCCGCCCAAGTGAGGCGCGCGACGCGGCCCGCACCCCGATTCCCGGCCATCGCAACTGCCCGGTGCCGCGCCGCATGCGATGCTGGCGGCCGTTCCCGCCCGCTGCCGTCGCCGATGTCCCCAACCGCCTGCCCCCTGCGCCTGCTGTTGTGCGCCGTCCTGGCCATGGCCGGGTCCGTTGCCGCCGCGCAGCCGCCAGCCCCAGCCGCTGCGGCCGCCAGCCAAGCCGCGGCGACGCCCGAGGTCGCCAACAACTACAGCTACGTGCGCTACCGCGCCGACTACGAGGTGCGCGACGACGCCGGCAGCGTGGAGACCGACGAGTACGAGCTGCTGTTGAAGACCAAGGCCGGCGTGGACAAGTTCAGCCAGGTTCGGCTGAGTTATAGCGAAAAGCTGGAAACGCTGGAGGTGCTGGCCGCCTACGCGATCACCCCGGACGGGCTGCGCCACGACGTGCCGGCCGACAAGATCTACACCCAGGAAAGCTATTCCAGCGCCTCGGCGGCGATGTACGCCGATCGCAAGGTCAAGGTGGTGGTGTTCCCCAACCTGATGCCGGGCACGCGACTGGTGTACCGGGTGCGCCGCACCCAGGCGGTACCGTACTTCCCCGGCTATTTCAGCCTGTGGGAGACCTTCAGCGTGTTCTCCCAGTACGACGACGCCACGGTGACCCTGGTCGCGCCGCGGCGCATGCCGATGTACCTGTACACGCGCGGCGTGGACGGTGCCAACACGCCGAAGATCGACGGCGCGCAGGCGCGCTGGGAATGGCGCTACCAGCGCCGCGAGCCGATGAAGAGCCAGAACTGGGCGGCGGCGACCTGGGAATTCAGCCCGACCATCATGGTCAGTAGCTTCCGCCGCTGGTCGCAGATGGGCCAGGCCTACCAGCGCAGCAGCGGCGTCGCTGCGCAGGTAACGCCGAAGGTGCGCGCGCGCGCCGAGCAGATCACCGCCGGCATCGGCGAGCGCCGCGCGCAGGCGACTGCGCTGTACGAGTGGGTGGCGCGCAACATCCGCTACGTGGCGGTGTACCTGGGCAACGGCGGGCTGCAGCCGAACAGCGCCGATAGCATCCTCGACAACCATTACGGCGACTGCAAGGACCACACCGTGGTGCTGGAAGCGCTGCTGGCGGCCAAAGGTATCGCCAGCACGCCGGTGCTGATCGGCGCCGAAGGCGGGCCGACCCTGCCGGACGTGCCGGTGCTCGGCCGCTTCAACCACGCCATCACCTATCTGCCCGAGTTCAAGCTGTACGTGGACTCGACCAATCCCTACGCGCGCTTCGGCCAGCTGCCGTCAGGCGATCTGGGCGTGCCGGTGCTGCACACCGTGGACGGCAGCGTGGAGCGCACCCCGCCCAACGACGCGCGGCTGAACCTGTACCAGGCCGAGGCCGACTACCGCTTCGCCGCCGACGGCAGCCTGCGCGGCATGACCAAACTCGATAGCGGCCAGATCGGCGAGATCGGCCTGCGCACCATGTTCGTGCAGCTGAATACGCAGAACCGCACCCGTATCGAGGAATCGATCCTGGCCGCGTCCGGCTTCGACGGCAGCGGCGAGCTGGAACTGAGTGGCGCGCCGCAGGACCTGAGCCGGCCGTTCGGCTATGCCTACCGGTTCCGCGCCAGCGACTACGTCGACTTCGGCGTGGTCGGTGGCATGACCCTGCCGCAGATGCCCGGCGCCGACTCGGTGCGTGGGGTCTACGCCACCACCTCGGCCGAGCACAACCTGACCCCGTTCTACTGCAATGACAACGCGCGCAGCGAAACCTACCGGCTGACCTTCCCGGACAGCGTGCCGATCATCGCCATCCCCGCCGACACCCGCTTCGGCAACGCCGCCGGCGAATACGCCGCGACCTGGGTGCGCGACGGCCAGACCGTGGTCGCCACGCATACGCTGCACCGACGCGCTGTGCATGGCCCGCAGGCGCTGTGCCAGCCGCAGGACTACGCGGCGTTCCGCGAGCTATACCAGCAGGTGCGGCGCGGTTTCCGTGGGCAGATCCTGTACGGCGATCTCGGCCGCATGCAGACCGGACAGTGAGCGCGCTTGCCTCTGATCGCCTATTCAGCTTGAACGCGTCACACTTCCCACACTCCATCCGGAACGCCGTCCGCATGCTTTCCATACTCCGTTACACCCTCTTTGCCAGCGCGCTGCTGGCCGGCAGCGCCTTCGCCGGCGCGCGCGACGACCTGAACACCTTCACCCGCGGGCTCAAGGGCCTGGATGGCCAGTTCGCGCAGAAGGTCTACGACGGCAAGGGCGCGCTGAAGGAAACCACCAGCGGCCGCGTCGCGTTGTCGGCGCCGCGCCTGTTCCGCTGGGAATACCACAAGCCCTATACGCAATTGATCGTCGCCGACGGCGCCAAGGTCTGGGTCTACGATCCTGACCTGAAGCAGGCCACGATGCGCACCCAGGGCGCCGAGGAGCAGAACAGCCCGCTGACCGCGCTGATCGACCCGGGCAAGCTGGACCGCCAGTACGACGTCAGCGAGGAAGCCGTGGCGCGGGACGGCCTGCAGTGGCTGTCGATGACGCCGAAGGTGGACACCGAGGCCAGCTTCCAGATCGCCAAGCTCGGCTTCGACGCCGGCGGCCTGGCACGGATGGAAGTGGTCGATGCGGTCGGCCAGCGTACCGAGATCAGCTTCACTGGCTGGAAGCGCAATCCGGCCTTCGCCGCCGGCACCTTCCGCTACGTGCCGGACAAGGACGTGGACGTAGTCGGCGACCGCTGAGGCGCCGAACCGGCCTGGGTTCGGCCAGGGCAGATCTGCCGGCGCCGGGTCGGCGCTTTCACGGCACCGGTTCGTAAGGCGTCCATTGGCCGACCGTGCGCATCGCCTCGGCCAACTGGTTGGTCTGGCGTTTGACGAAGAAGTCGATGCCGCGCTCGCGCTGGCGCTTGCCCTTCTCGCGCAGGATCAAAATGGTGGGTTCCCATATCGCCGGCTGGCTCAGCAGCGCGTCGAAGTCGCGCTCGGCCTGCGCCGCCTCCGCCTCGCGCCCGGCCATCCGCAACAGCTGGCTCTGCGCGCGCAGCGCGTCCAGGCGCGGCGCGGCCTCGGTCTGCAACACCCAGTCCACGATCAGCGAGGCGAAGCGGTTGTCGCGCATATGCACGCGGACTCGGTCCATGAAGTCTTCCAGCTGACGCTCGGCCACCAGATAAAGGCGCTGTTCGTCCACCTTGCCGCGCAGCTTGGCGACCCCGTAATTGGTCCATAGCGGCCAGTTGCGGCGCACGTCGTGTTCGAACTGGGCGAAGCTCTGGAACTCGAACCCGCGGTCGGTGCGCACCGGATCGATTTCGTTGTTGAACATCCACAGCGTGGTGAACGTGGTGCTGCCGGCCGAATGCAGTTCCTTGCTGAAACCCAGCTCGAGCGTGCCGGTGGACAGCCGCGCCAACGGCGTGGGTGCGGCATCCGCCACGGCGGGGCGATGCCACTGCTGGGCCACCACACTGGCCGAAGCGCGCGCGGCCATCTCGACCCTGGACTGCGCCGTCGAATCCTTCAGCAGCATGTTCATGTAGCCGGCGATCGGGGTCTGCGAGCTGGCGCTCTCGCGGCGCGCCTTGACGCCCACAGACGCGCCGAGCGTGACGCGCCGTGGCCGACCGTCCATCTCCCCCACGCGCACGCCGGCGGTTGCCGCGATGCTGGATTCGGTGCTCGACGCGGTGCGCTGGGCACCGTCGATCACACCGACGGTGATGCTGGGATGCTCTGCCAGCAACGCTCCCAGCAGGTCGCGTTGCGCAAGCGGCACGCCGTCGCTGTCGGGTTCGCCGGCCATGCGCAACAGATGCTCGAACATGGCCAGGAATTGCGCGCGCTGCTCAAGTTCGTGGCCTTTGCCGCGCCGCGGCACGCGGATCTGCACGCCATTCTCTAGACTCGACTCCATCTTCAAGCGCCATTCGGCGGTTCCGCCCAGTACCACCGGCGCGGCGTCGGTACCCGGCAGCAGCAAACCGGCGCTGATTCCCGCCGCGGCCTGCAGCTGCCGCGTCGCCTGTCGCCCGATCTGCAGCGATAGGCCGGTGCGTCCCATGTAGATTTCCATCGAGGCCTCGGTGCTGGCCTGTCCGCCCAGCGCCAGCTTCAGCCCGAGCCCGGCGGGGATCACCGCCAGCGCGGCCGACAGCGGCGCTGCGTTGAGGCCGAGCACGCGTTGTTCGGTGATGCGCAGTTTGTCGCGCCATGCCAGATGGCCCAGCAGGTCGCGCAGCGCATCGAACAAGGTCTCAGGCGATCGCACGCGGGCGCTATCGCCATCATGCAGCAGGCGGCTGGCGCTGGCGACGGCCTGATGGAAACGTTGGCGTTCGGCCGATTCCAGCGTGTCATCGCCGGCGCTAGCAGCGGCCTGCTCGCGGTGGTCGAGCAGGCCGCGCTGGAGCAGGCGCATCGTGTCCGGCAGCCGCATGCCGCCGGCGCGCAAGGCGCTCCAGGCGGCCTCGACCGCGGGATGGCACGCGGCCGTGGATGCAGCCGGATCGGTGCGCGCGGAACGCGCGGCGTGGTGTTGCAGATCCAGTCCGCGCCGCTGGATGTCGCGCAGCAGTTTGGGAGTGAAGGCGAGCCGCGTCAGGTCCTGTTCGGCCGGGCTCCAGCGCACATATTCCGCAAGCGCCTGTAGCGCCAGCTCCTGCGGGGCCGGGAGCTGCCCAGCCCCACGCTGCGCATGGCGCCTTTCGTTCAACCAGCCGGTCAGGTGCTCCGCTGCCTTGCGCAGTTCCTCGCCGGCGCGCCGCGAGGGGGTGGGCAGCGCTTCGGCAGCGGCCACCCGCGTTCCCAGTTCCAGCGCATGCAAGGGGTTGAGTTGGCCTCGCTGTGCGCTCGCGTTGCCGGCGCGCGCCCATTGCGCGAACATCTGCAGGCTGGCGTTGACCTGCGCATAGGGCGACCCGGCGGCGGTGCTCTCATAGCCGTTGCGCAATGCGTGGAAAGCGCTGCGTTGCATCTGCGTGGCCGCCTCCAAGCCGTGCGTCGGCGATGCGCCATGCAGCGCATGCTGCGCCCCGGCCTGTGCCGCGGACAGCCAGGTGCGCTGGGCGCTCTGCGCCACCTCCGTCTTCGCATACAGCTGGCCGGCACGCAGATAGATCTGCGCGGCCTCCCGCTGTTCCCTGGACGGCGCTGTCTGCTCGGCCCGCAGCATCTGCGCAAGCACCTGCATGCCGCGCGGCACGCCAGCCAGCAATCCGACGCAGGCGGCGGTGGTCTCGCTCAACGCCGGCGTATCGGTCCCCGGCGCCGGCACCAGTTCGCGCAAACCGATCGCGTCCAGCTCGCGCAGGGCCTGCGCGGCCTGCGCGATGTCGCCCCTGGCGGCAATCGACAGTGCCTGCAAGCCGATCTCGATCGCGTCGGCCGGCGACAATGCGTCGCTGCCGAACGCATCGCCGCGCGTCTGCACCGCGGTGGTCCAGGCGCGCAGGGTCTGCTCGTCGGCCGCGCACAATGTCTGCGCATGGAAGCCTGGCAGGGCATCGAGCAAGCGTTCGGCCGTGTCAGCGTTGGTGCTGGCGAATGTTGCCTGCAGCGCATCGTGCTGCGCTTCGGTACTGGACAGGTCCTGATCCACCCGGACCACGGCCTGTTCCATCCGGCCTTGCGCTTCCTCGAGCGCGTGCACGGTTCGGTCCTGCTGCCAAAGTTCGCTGGTATTGACCTGCAACGACTGCCGCGCCTGCTCCAACTGCGTGTCCACGCGCCGCAATTCGTTCTGCAGCCGCCGCTTCTGCCGCTGGCAACGCTCGCCGTGACCACGTTGCAGGGCCTGCATGCGTTCGTGCTGCAGCAGCCGGTTGCGCATGGTTTGCGTCTGCGTGTCTGCTGGGCCGCAAGCAGCGGATGCCGGTGCGCAGGTGCTTGCAGCGCCCGGCGCGCCTTGCGCGCATCGTTGCAGCGACTGCACATGTGCCTGTGCCCGCGCATGCGCGCTTTGCAGCGTTTCCAGCTCGGCATTGGCCTGCGTGAGCTGTTGCGCCAGCGCCTCGGCTTGCGCGCCGCCGCGGCCGAAGAAGACTGCCTTGGCAAGCGCATTGCCATTGCTGCGCGCGCGGCCAAGTTCGCATTCTAGCCGGGCGAGCGCCGCACGTGCCTGAACCATGGCGGCATCCCCATCCACCGCGGCCGACGACGATCCGGCCGGCGCCGCGGATTGCGGCGGCTGGCCGCGACTGTTCGCGGCGGCCAGTGCGTCGCGCGTGGCCGCGACCTTCGGCTCCAGCTCCCGCAGCGCGGCAGACACCGCGTCCGCTTGCGCATCGCATTGCTGCATCTGCCGCACCAATTCGCCACGTTGCTGTCTGAGCCGGGCGATGCGGTCGCCCAGGTTGCCGGCGCGGCGCGCCAGCAACGCCAACCGCTCGCGCGCCGACTGCAATGTCTGGGTATGCGCGTACTTCAGTTCGTCTGCATGGCGCCGGGCAATACCGATGGCGAGGCGGCCATTGGTGTGCTCGAGGCGCGCCAGCAACGCGTCATTCAGATCCGGTGCGGCATCGGGCCGTTGCGCGGCCGTCCCGGGCTGGCGCGCGGCGGCGCTGTCCGCGTCGCCGGCAGGGCGAGCGGAGGAGGACGCATGGCGGAGCAGGTCGCGATGCGGCAGCGGCGTTCCGCTGTCCAGTCCCAGGATCGCGCCTGCCTTGCGCCAGGGCAGGGTCCACGAGCGCTGCTTGTTCGCGCTCAGCGGGGTGAAGGGAACCGCCTTGTTCTGCTCGGCCTTTTGCAACAGTGCGGCCGACCAGGTCAGGGGCGCGTCTTGCGCTGCGATCAGCTCGGCTTCGAACGCGCTTGGCTCGGGAGTCGCCAGCTTGTTGTGCGTCTGCCGCTTTGCCGAGGGCGCAGATGGATGCGAGACGGTTTCGGCCATGCCCGGCAGACAGGCGGAAACCCCATAGGGCCGTAGCGGAAACTTAGGCATAGAAATAATTCGCGCAATGGAATTTTCACGTTCGCGATGCCCTCTATGGTTTCGCTTTGGCGTGCAATATGGCGAGCCGTGGCCTCCGGGCTTGCGCCAGCGTGGTGCAAAAGGTCCCATGGTGCGGTCGATCGCGAATACCGGTCGGCGAAGTGGCGTGTTGAAAACGGAAGGTTCGCCGGCATTGCGGCAGCTGATGTGCGCCAGCGGCTGACCGCTGCGCTAACGCTCGCCGGCGTCGGCGCGGGTTGCAGCGGCGCACGTCGCACGCAGACGGGCGATAGAATGGGCGGGTGGCCAAGCGCAGACTCCTCGCCGATACCCCCGACCTGCTGAGCGTCGATCGCGATGCGATGCGCCCGCTGGCCGAGCGCATGCGCCCGCGTACGCTCGACGAGATGGTCGGACAGAAACGCCTGCTGGCCCCGGCCAGCGCGCTGCGCCGCGCGGTCGAATCCGGGCGCGTGCATTCGATGATCCTGTGGGGGCCGCCGGGCTGCGGCAAGACCACCCTGGCGCTGCTGCTGGCGCAGTACGCCGAGGCCGAATTCAAGGCGATCTCGGCGGTGCTGTCCGGCCTGCCGGAGGTGCGGCTGGTGCTGGCCGAGGCCGCGCAGCGCTTCGCCGACGGGCGCCGCACGGTGCTGTTCGTGGACGAGGTGCACCGCTTCAACAAGGCACAGCAGGACGCGTTCCTGCCGCATATCGAGCGCGGCACCATCCTGTTCGTCGGCGCCACCACCGAGAACCCGTCGTTCGAACTGAACTCGGCGCTGCTGTCGCGCTGCCGTGTGCACGTGCTGGAATCGGTGTCGCCGCAGGACATCGTCGAGGCGCTGCAGCGTGCGCTGCACGACAGCGAGCGCGGCCTGGGCAGCGAGGCGATCCGGGTGTCGAACACAGCGCTGCTGGAGATCGCCAGCGCCGCCGACGGCGACGTGCGGCGCGCGCTGACCCTGCTGGAGATCGCCGCCGAGCTGGCCCAGGGCGAGGACGGCGAGATCACCCCGCAGACCCTGCTGCAGGTGCTGGCCGACCGCACCCGCCGTTTCGACAAGGGCGGCGAGCAGTTCTACGACCAGATTTCGGCGCTGCACAAGTCGGTGCGCAGTTCCAATCCGGATGCGGCGCTGTACTGGCTCACGCGCATGCTCGACGGCGGCTGCGACCCATCCTACCTGGCGCGGCGCCTGACCCGCATGGCGATCGAGGACATCGGCCTGGCCGATCCGCGCGCGCAGCAGATGGCGCTGGAAGCCTGGGACATCTACGAGCGGCTGGGCAGCCCGGAAGGCGAGCTGGCCTTCGCGCAGTTGGTGCTGTACCTGGCCAGCACCGCCAAGTCCAACGCCGGCTACGCCGCGTTCAACCAGGCCAAGGCCGAAGTGCGCGAGAGCGGCACCCAGGAAGTGCCGCTGCATCTGCGCAACGCGCCAACCAAACTGATGAAGAACCTTGGTTACGGCGAGCATTACCAGTACGACCACGATGCCGAGGGCGGCATCGCCCTGGATCAGACCGGGTTTCCGGATGCGATGGGCGAGCGCGTGTACTACCGGCCGGTGGAGCGCGGCCTGGAGATCAAGCTCAAGGACAAGCTCGACCGGTTGCGCGCCGCACGCGAGCAGGCACGCGCTGACAAGGGCAAGCCGCAGCGGTGATCGGCGCCGCGGCAGGCGACATGCCTGCGCGCCGTGTTCCCGCAGAGACTAATGTCGACCATGCGCCTGGACCGCCTGTCGAAATTGAAGGGCAGGGCACATCCGGGCGCGGCTGGACACGCTTCTGGCCGCGTTCCATAATGCGCCCACAGGAGATGGCGTTCCTCCTTCAACCACTGTGCCGACGGCGCAGTTGATGACGCCTACAGACACCTGACCGCGGTCGGGGCTGTAGGCGCATGCGTCCGCTTCCCTTGCTCTCGGTCAGCCCGATCCCTTCGAGCAGACAAGACCGATGCGCCTATTCCGCCGACCCGAACAACTCGAACTGCTGCCTTATCTGGGCAAGTGGCTGCTGATCGCCAGCGTCGCTGGCTTGCTCGCAGGCAGCGCCTCCGCATTCTTCCTGTTTTCCCTGGATCGCGCCACGGCCTGGCGCGAAGCCCACCAATGGATCGTCTGGCTACTGCCCGCGGCCGGATTCGGCGTGGGCCTGGTCTATCACCTGTTGGGCAAGAGCGTCGATGGCGGCAACAACCTGATCATCGACGAGATCCACGACCCCAGGAAGGTCGTGCCCTTGCGCCTGGTGCCGCTGGTGCTGGGCGCAACGGTGGTCTCGCACCTGTTCGGCGCATCGGTCGGTCGCGAGGGAACCGCCGTGCAGATGGGCGCGGCGCTGGCCGACCAGCTCACCCATGTGCTGCGCATCCAGCGTCAGGACCGGCGCGTCCTGTTGATGGCCGGCATCAGCGCCGGATTCGCCTCGGTGTTCGGAACGCCGTTGGCGGGCGCGGTGTTCGGCCTGGAATTGCTCGCGATCGGTCGCATGCGCTACGATGCACTGTTCCCGTGCATCGTCGCCGCGATCGTCGCCGACCAGGCGTGCCTGGCGTGGGGCGTGCATCACACGCACTATGCGATGGCTCAGGTCGTGCCGGTCGGCGTATCGAGCGTGCTGGCCGTGGTCGCCGCGGGCGGCGTGTTCGGCCTGGTCGGCATGCTGTTCGCTACCGCCACGCACCGGCTCGGCGCGCTGGTCAAACGTTGCATCCGTTATGCGCCGCTGCGGCCGGCCGTTGGCGGCAGCGTGGTTGCCACTGCGGTGTGGGCGCTCGATGGCTACCGCTACATCGGTCTGGGCATCCCCGACATCGTGCGTTCCTTCCAGCAGCCGATGGCGCCATGGGATTTCTTCGGCAAGCTTGCGTTTACCGTGGCCTCGCTGGGGACCGGTTTCAAGGGCGGGGAAGTCACGCCGCTGTTCTACATCGGCGCGACCCTCGGCAACGCGCTGGCGCCGCTGCTGCACCTGCCGTTCCCGCTGCTGGCCGGGATCGGCTTCGTCGCCGTTTTCTCCGGCGCCGCCAATACGCCGATCGCCACCACGCTGATGGCCATGGAGTTGTTCGGCGCCGACATCGGCCCGCTGGCAGCGATCGGTTGCGTCACCGCGTATCTGTTCTCGGGCCATACCGGCATCTACCACGCCCAGCGCGTGGGAAATGGCAAGCACCGCGGCCATCGGCAGGCCATTCCGGATGCCTTGCGTCTGGCCGAACTGGGGCAGTTTCACGCGCAACAACGACGGCAGGCTGGAGAACGGCCGCCAACGCCGCCGGGCGATACCGCGTCCGCAAGCGCGAGCGAGGAGGGCATCCAGTGAGCGCGGGTAGCCAGCAGCCTATTGCCGCGCTGCGGCTCTATTTCCCGATCTCCAGCAAAGCCGGGGCCACGCGATTGTGGCATCGCCTGGCGGCGCCGGCGCTCGCCGGCCATCTGTTGGGGGTCGCCAGGCAGGCACGCATCGTGCAAGCCGTGTTGCACCAGGTCAGCCACGGCTACCTGCCCTGACAACGGCTGTCGCATCACCACCCCGGACAGCAGCGCAGCGACCAGGCCCAGCGATGCTGCGGCAAGCGCCAGCGGCACGAACGTGGCATGAAATGGAATCAAGCGCGGCTGCTTACTTGGCAACACAGCGTGACGGGCCGATCCATACCCGGCGTGCACTGTAATCGCAGGATGGCCTTGTTCTCGCCTCCGATCCTGGCGGCGGCCGCAAGGATCGGACACGCAGCCTACCCGAGATTGGTCGGGAAGCGTCGAACGCGTGCACATGCGATCCGCTGGCGTGCAGCAGCGTCGGGGTGGATAGCTTTCGCCTCAGGGCAAGAATCCGGTTGCTCCCCAGCGCAGGCAGAGACGATGACCCGAGTCGCCGAGTTGGATGCCGAGATCGTTCGATAGCTCGCGCAAGCAGTGGCGCTTCAGCGTGTCGCGGCGGGCACAGGTGGGGGCGCCGCGGCCATCGCTTCGGCAGCGGCGATTTTCTGCGCCACTGCTTCGCGCAGCGGGGAAGTTTCGGGCAGCAGGCTGCGCAGATGCCGCCAGTGCGCCGCGGCGTCTGCGTAATGCTGCCGCTGGAATTCGCCGATGCCGAGCATCCACAGGCCGCGCTGGTTGTCCGCTTGCTGCGCGAGCACGCGCTCGAGCATGCCGTGTGCGGTCGCGCCGACGGCGAAGTCGGGTTGCTGCGCCATGTCCGCCTCGACCCAGCCGAGCAGCGCGTCGCGGTTGTCCGGGTCGATTCGTAGCGCCTGCGCGTAGGCGTCGCGCGCCTCGGCGGGACGTTGCGCTTGCGTGGCGGACAGCGCCTTGTCCATCCATTGCTGCAGTGCCGGTGGCGTCGGGTCTGGCGCGGGTGCCGGCACCGGCGTGGCCTGCCCGGGGACGCCGGCGAGCGCGGCCGGGTCGCCGACCAGCAGATACAGGCCGGCACTGGCCAGCGGCAGCGTCGCCGCCAGCAGCGCCGCGGCGGTCAGCCGCCACCTGCGTGCGCCCGGATGCCGGCGCAGCAGCGGCCACAGCAAGGCGCTCAATGCGACGGCCACCATCAGCGTGGCGGTAATGCAGAAACCGACGCTCACCATTGTTCTTCCGTCTCCTGTTGCGCAGGGACTTGCGCCGCTGCGGCCCGGCGCCGCAGCGTGGCCACGACCAGGGTTGCGCCACCGAGCAGGAACAGCAACGGGCCGAACCACAGCAGCCAGGTGCTGGGCGCCAGCGGCGGATCGTAGAGCACGAACTGCGAATAGCGATCGACCATGTACTGCTTGATCTGCGCGTCGCTGCGGCCGGCCTGCAACTGCGCGAACACCTGGTGGCGCAGGTCGCGCGCCAGGGTGGCGTTGGAGTCGGCCAGGTTCTCGTTCTGGCAGACCAGGCAGCGCAATTGCGCGGTCAGGCGCTGGAAGCGCAGTTCCTGCTGCCGATCCTGGAACGGCAGCGGATCTACAGCCTGTGCCGCTGCCGGCAACGCGTGGGCGAGCAGCAGCAAGGCCAGCAACGGCAGCCACGGTCTGCTCCATGGCCGCCCGCGCCGCGTTCGCGCAGAAGTCCCGCTCATCGCCGCGCTCCGCCAAGCGCGGCGATCGCCGGGCGCAATTCGGTGGCGATCACCGTGGGGGTCAGCACGCCGATGTGCTTGTAGCGGATCACGCCCTGGGCATCGATCAGGAAGGTTTCCGGGGCGCCGTAGACGCCGAAGTCGAGCGCGCGCTGTCCGTCCAGATCGACCACGACCAGCGTGTACGGATTGCCGCGCTGTGCGAGCCAGTCGCGTGCGTCGCGCGGGTCGTCCTTGTAGGCGTAGCCGATCAGCGCGACACCGAGGTCGTTGGCGTGCGCCATCAGCACCGGGTGTTCTTCGCCGCAGGCCAGGCACCAGCTGCCGAACACGTTCAGCAGGTAGGGGCGGCCGCGCAATTCGGCGCTGCCAGCGCGCTGCGCGGGGTTATCTAGGCGCGGCAGCGAGAACACCGGCGCCGGCTTGCCGATCAGCGGCGAGGGCACCTCGCGCGGATCGTGCACGCGGCTCCAGTAGATGCCGAAGCCGAACAGCGCGGCCAGCAGCAGGAAACCGAGCAGCGGCAGCAGCCGGCTCATGGCGATGCCGCCGCTGCGCGCGTGGCGACGGCTGCGCCAGGTTCGGCGCCGTGCTCGCCCGTGTGCGGCGCACGCAAGCGCCGCGCACAGGCGCTGACGAAGCCGCCGAGCATCATCAGCAGGCCGCCCAGCCAGATCCAGCGGATGAAGGGTTTGTAGTACAGGCGCAGGGTCCAGGCGTTCTCGATGTGCTGGTCGTCCATCGGCTCGCCCAGCGCGACGTACAGATCGCGGGTGACGCCGGCATCGATCGCCGCCTCGGTCTGGATCCGCTCGCTGGAATACAGGCGCTTCTGCGGATGCAGCAGCGCCACCGCCGCACCGTCGCGGCTCACCGTCAGCGTGCCTTGTTCGGCCTTCCAGTTGGGGCCGTCGATCATGCGCACGCCGTCGAAGCGGAACGCGTAGCCGCCGATCTGTTCGCTTTGCCCCGGCGCCAGGCGCACGTCGCGCTCGATCGACAGGCTGTCCGACAGCAGCACGCCAGCCACGAAGACCGCCACCCCGGCATGCGCCAGCAGCATGCCGGCCAGCTCCGCGGGGAAGCGGCGCCCGCGCGGCGCTTCGCGCAGGCGTTTGTACGCGTACAAGGCGGTGCCGACACCGATCCAGGTGGCGGCGGCGACGCCGGCCACCGCGCGTGCCGAGCCGTCGCTCAGCACGAAGGCGACCAGCGCGCAGGCCAGTGCGGCCAGCACGGCGCGTACCGCCACCGCCTGCAGCGCGCCCGCTTCGGTCCGGCCCCAGCGCAGGTGGGGACCGAACGGCAGCAGCAGCACCACCGGCAGCATCAGTAGCGGGAACAGCAGGCCGAAGTAGGGCGGGCCGACCGAGACCTTGCCCAGCTTCAGCGCATCGCCGAGCAACGGGAACAGCGTGCCCAGCAGCACCATCGCCGCGGCCACGGTCAGCATCAGATTACCGACCAGGATCGCGGTTTCCCGCGACAAGGCGCTGAACGGCTTGCCGGCGGCCAGCCGCGGCGCGCGCAGCGCGTACAGCAGCAGCGCGCCGCCGACCGCCACGATCAGGAAGCCAAGGATGTACAGGCCGCGACGCGGGTCGGCGGCAAAGGCGTGCACCGAGGTCAGCACGCCCGAGCGCACCAGGAAGGTGCCAAGCAACGACAGCGAGAAGGCGAGGATCGACAGCAGCAGGGTCCAGGCGCCCAGCGCGCCGCGTTTCTCGGTGACCGCCTGGGTGTGGATCAGCGCCGCGCCGACCAGCCACGGCATGAAGCTGGCGTTCTCCACCGGATCCCAGAACCACCAGCCGCCCCAGCCCAGTTCGGCATAGGCCCACCAGCTGCCGGCGACGATGCCGGCGGTGAGGAAGCCCCAGGCGACGTTTGTCCACGGCCGCGCCCAGCGCACCCAGGCCTGCTGCTGTTCGCCGCCGAGCAAGGCGGCGATGGCGAAGGCGAAGGCGACCGAGAAGCCGACGTAGCCGGTGTAGAGCACCGGCGGATGGAACACCATGCCCGGATCCTGCAGCACCGGGTTGAGTTCGCTGCCGTCCAGCGGCATCGGCGACAGCCGCGCGAACGGGTTGGAGGTGAACAGCACGAACGCCAGGAAGCCGGCGGCGATCAGGCCGAGCACGCCGAGCACGCGCGCGGCGAACGCCTGCGGCAGGTGCCGGCTGCTGCGCGCCAGCAGCACCGTCCATAGATTGAGAATGGCGATCCACAGCAGCAGCGAGCCTTCGTGCGCGCCCCACACCGCGGCCAGCCGGTAGTACCAGGGTTGCGCCAGGTTGGCGTTGGCGGCCACGTAGCGCACCGAAAAATCCAGGCGCAGCAGCGCATAGGCGAGCAGGGCGAAGGCCAGCCAGGCGAACAGCGCCTGCGCCCAGGCGGCCGGCCGCGCCACCGCCATCAGCGCGCGATCGCCGCGCCAGGCGCCGAGCAGCGGCAGCACGCCCTGCGCCAGCGCCAGCAGCAAGGCCAGGATCAGCGCGAGTTGGGCCAGTTCGGCGGTCATCGCGGCAGGGTGGCCGAGTGCGGCCAGCACAGCGCGGCACGGCAGGGCGGTATCGGCTTCATGGCGTTGCGGACCGCGCGGCCGGCGCAGCAACCGCTGCCGCAGTGCGACCCGCATGGGCCTGCGCCATCGCGTCCTTCAGTTCCTGCGGCATATAGGTCTCGTCGTGCTTGGCCAGCACCTCGGTGGCGACGAAACCGGCGCCATGCAGCGAACCGGTGGCGATCACCGCCTGGTTGTCTCGGAACAGGTCCGGCAGGATCCCGGTGTAGGCGACCGCGGTGGCGCCGGAGGTATCGATCACGGTGAAGTTCACCCGCAGCGAATCGGCGCTGCGCCGGATCGAGCCGGCCTTGACCATGCCGCCGAGCCGGAATACGCGGTAGCCGTCCGCCTGGCCGGCCTGCACCTGGCTCGGCGTGAACAGGTAGCTGATGTTGTGCTGCAGGGCCAGCACGAACAGGCCGGTGGCGAGCGCGGCCGCGCCCAGCACCAGCAGCACCAGCAGCAGGCGGCGCTTACGGGTGGGATTCATGGTCGAGACCTGAGGCCAGCGACGCGGCGCCGCGTTGGCGACGCGCCTGTTCGCGCAGCAGCTGCGCGCGCGTTTCGGCGAGCAGGCGCCGCTGCCGCCAGCGCGGCAGCAGCGTGTCCAGCAGCAGCACCAGCAGGAACAGCGCGTAGGCGCTCCACACGTAGCCGGCGTAGCCGCCCATCGCCCAGAACCCGCTCATGCCGCGCGCTCCGCCGGCATGGACGGCGCCGCCGGTGCTGCTGCCGGCGCGGGTGCGGCCAGCGCCAGCGCACGCACCCAGCCCTTGCCGCGCTCCAACGCCAGCAGGTCGGTGCGCATGCGCCCGAGCAGGCTGGCCAGGTAGTAGCACTTGCTCGCCAGCACCGCGGTCAGCAGCGGCCACAGCATCGCCAGCGGCATCTTCGACGGCCCCAGCACGCGCACCGTGGAGCCCTGGTGCAAGGTGTTCCACCAGACCACGGAGAAGTGCACGATCGGCAGGTTGATCAGACCGACCAGCGCCAGCAGTGCGGCGGCACGCGCGCCCTGGCGCGGGTCCTCGATCGCGCGGTACAGGCCGATCACGCCCAGGTACAGGAAAAGCAGCACCAGTTCCGAGGTCAGCCGCGCGTCCCAGGTCCACCAGGTGCCCCACATCGGCTTGCCCCACAGCGAGCCGGTGCACAGGGTGATGAAGGTGAACGCGGCGCCGATCGAGGCGGAGGCCATGCACGCCACTTCCGCCAGTTTCAGCCGCCAGACCAGGGCGACGAAGCCGGCCGCGCCCATCGCGCCGTAGACGAACAGGCTCATCCAGGCGCTGGGCACGTGGATGAAGATGATCCGGTAGGCGTCGTGCTGCTGGTAGTCCGGCGGCGCCAGCACCAGTCCGCCGTAGAACGCGACCGCGCCGAGCAGCAGTGCCGCGCCCAGCGCCCACGGCCGGATCGTGCCGGCGACACGGTAGAAGGTCGGCGGCGAGGACAGCCGATGCAGCCATTGCGGAATCCATTTGCCCATGGCCGCCACGCTCAGCGTGCCGTGGCGGCGGCGCGGGGCAGGGCCTGCACCGCGGCGGCGGCATCGACCTGCAGCAGGCCGTCGCGTTGCCGGCTGGTCCGCTGCAGCAGCGCGTGCACGCTGCGCGCATCCAGCTGCGGCGCCAGCGCCAGCAGCAGCGCGACCACGCCGCTGACGTGCGCGGTGGCCATCGACGAGCCGGACGTGAAGTCGTAGCCGCCGTTGGGCTGGGTGGTCAGGATGTCCTCGCCCGGTGCGCTGAGCACACCCGGCGGCGATGTGCTGGCGCTGCTGCTGCGCACCACGATCACCCCCGGGGTGGCATCGGGAAAGCCGTCCAGGCGGCCGTCCGGCGGCATCGCCGCGACCACGATGCGGCCTTGCCGCAGCAACTGCTCGAGCAGCTTGCGCAGCAGCGGATCGGCCGGGCCGCCCAGGCTCAGGTTGATGATGCGCGTGCGCGTATCGCCGATCGCGACCAGCGCCTTGGCCAGGGTGAAGGAGTTGCAGCCGGCGCCGGCGCCGGCGCGCTGCGGGTACCAGCATGCCTTGTACACGTCGAGCAGGGCCTTGGGCGCCATGCCGACGATGCCCAGATGGTTGTTGCTGGCGGCGGCGATGATCCCGGCCACTTCGGTGCCGTGGTGATCGCGATTGAACGCGGTGGGGTCGGCGCCGACCAGGTCGCGCACCTCGCGCAGCCGGCCCTGCAGGTCCGGGTGGGCGGTGTCCACGCCGGTATCGACGATGGCCACGCTCACGCCCTGGCCCTGGCTCAGCAGTTGCGCGCTGGCGGCGTTGGTCGCGGCGAAGCCGCGTTGCATGTCCACGTAGGGATCGTTGTAGCGCAGCGCTTGCGCGGGCTGGGCCGGTGGCGCGGCGTCGGCGTAGGTGGCGAACTCCTGCAGCGGCTGCGACAGGGTGACGCGTTCGTCCTTGGCCAGTTCGGCGAGCAGCGCGTCGCGCTGCTCGCCCGGCGCCGGCTCCAGCACCACGCAGTACACGCCGAGCGGCTTGATCGGCCAGCCGGTCACCTGGCGCAGGCGGTAGCGCTGGGTCAGCGCGTCCAGCGTTGCCGCTGCCTGGGTGCCGGCGCCGTAATACTTGGAAGAGGCATAGCCGATCAGGTTGGAGCCGGCGTGCCGGCCCGGCGCGGCCATCGGGTTGGCCACCGCGAGCACGATCTGGCGCTGGCTGTCCAAGGCCGGTGAGGCGTCCAGGGCCGGGGTCTTCGCTGGCGCCGCTGCGGCAGCGGCGGGCGCGTCGGTGGCGTTGCGCCCGCCATGGGCGCAGGCGCCGAGCGCCAGACAGGCGACGAACAGGCAGGCGCGACGCAGGTTCATGGTGCGGCAATCGGCTCCGCCAGGCGGATGCCCGGCGTCGCACGCAGCTGTTGCACGCTGCGCTGCGGCTGTGCCGGCGCCCCGGCCTGGACCGGCACCACGGTGTAGGCGCCGGCGCCATTGGGGCCGGCGACCACGCGCAACTTCAGCTTGTATAGCACCGCGTCCCAGTCGCCCAGGGTCATGCGCGTGTCCGGCACCACGCGGATCGCGTCCGCCGCCAGCGGCTGCGCTGTCTCGCTGAGGGTGCGGTAGCTGCTGCCCTGGCCCTGGTCGCTGGCGGACAGCCTGACCCCGAGCACGCCCAGCCCCACCGCCTGCACCAGCGCCGCGGCGACCAGCGCGCGCGTGGTCCAGCTGGCGCGCACGCGCGCCGGCAGGCGCTGCGGCTCGGGCGCGTCGAGGCGGCCGAGCAGGCGCTGCAGCCCGGCCTCGGCATCCACCGGCACGTCGCTGGGCAGCGACATCGCCATGCGCAGCCGGCTCTGCTGCGCGAACTCGGCGCTGCAGGAGGCGCACTTGGCCAGGTGCGCGATCAGCCACTCATGTTCTTCTTCCGTGGCGCTGGCCTGCAGCACCCACGGCATCAGTTCCCAGGCGTGCGAGCATTCGTTGCCCGGTTCGTTGCAGCCTGTCTTCATGACACGCTCTCCGTCAGAGGGGAAGTGCCGCCGGCCAATCCCGGCAGCACGTTGCGCAGCTTGACCCGCGCATGGAACAGCCGCGCCTTGATGGTGCCCACCGGACACTGCATGATCGCCGCGACTTCTTCGAGTTTGTGGCCCAGGCCGTAGACCAGCTCGACCACCATGCGCTGGTCGGCCGACAGCCGCTCCAGGCCCTTGCCCAGCCAGTCGCGCAGCTCGCGGTCCTCGTCCGGGTCGGTCGCGGCGAAGTGGTCTTCGGCGTTCACTCCGTCATCGATCGCATCGTCGCTGTGGTGGCGGATCGCCTTGAGCCCGCAGCGGTAGGCGATGCCCATGATCCAGGTCGAGACCTGCGAGTCGCCGCGGAAATCGCCGGCTTTCTGCCAGGCGATCCAGAAGCAGTCGTTGATCGCCTCCTCGATGATGTCCGGGCGCCGGGTCAGCCGCGACAGGAACCGGCACAGGCGCCCATGGTAGTTGCGGTACAGGGTCGCCAGCGCGTCGCGGTCGGCGCCGGCCATGCGCCGGAGCAGCATGCGGTCGGTGGCATCGCCTAGTGGATCGGTGTCGGTCATGGAGGGCAAGCTTGGCAACGGGCACCGGTATGTGCCGGGTCGGCACGGAAAGGTTGCGTGCGGATCAGAACGCGCGCGACAGCGTCGCCACCCACGGCCAGATGCCGTTGCGGCGCCTGGTGTAGATGCTGTGCGCGTCGCTGAACACGCGGTCGATCTCCACGCTCCAGGCGCCGGCATTCCACATCAGCCCGGCGTGGCCGTAGCTGTAGTGGTTCGCATAATCCAGCCCGTACAGGGCCGCCGGGGCCTGGCTGATGCCGATCCCGGCCGACAGCGACAGCTGCGCCCGCAGTGGCTGGTGGACGGTGAGGTCGGCAGCGCCGTAGTAGCGGCCGGGGTAGCTGTCGGGCAGCGTGAACGCGGCCGCCGAGACGCTGAGCCGGTCGCGGTACGACCAGCCGATGCTGGCCTCGTTGCGGTTCAACGCGCGGTTGATGCGGTTGCCGGGATAGCTGTAGCGCACCAGCCCGACCTGCATCTGCCAGCTGTCGGACAGGGTCCAGCTGCGCGATAGTTCGAGCGTGGTCAGCAGTTGATGGCCGGGCGCGTCCAGCGCCGAACTGGCAGAGGCGCTCAGCGACCAGCCCGGCGCTGGCAGCCAGTAGCCGGCGAGCTGCAGCGACGGGGTATCGGAGGTCACGGCGATGCCGCGATCCACCAATTGCGTACTGATTCCGACCGCGCCGCCGACCTTGGCGGCCAGCGCCGTGCCCGGCAGGCACAGCGCCAGCGCCAGCGCGCCGTGTAGCGCAGACATGCACGCGGGCGGCGGACGCGCTGACAGCGGGTGCGCGGCAGCTGGCACGGGACTAGCCGCGGCCACGCAGATCAGCCGGCGCACCCAGCACGCCGGCGGCCGCCGCGGCCGTGGGCAGCGGGTGCAGGCGGGGCGCACGCAGACAGGGAGCCGGGCGGCGGAATGGCGGTTGTGCACGGTCGCTCGATGGTCGCGGGTCCAATCGCGGGGAACGCTCGGGGCCGGGCGGCGGCAATGCCGGACCGCTCGCCCCCCGGGGCAGGTCGGCATTATCGGCATTGCCGCCCGGCTGCGCCGCGCCGGGCGCCGGCTTGTGGACACCCGGTTCAGTTTCGAAGATGGCGTGATCGGGGGCCGACGTCACTGCCGCGCAGGTCAATGCAGGGAATGCAGATAGGCAATCAGCTCCTCCAGCTGCTTGCTGTCGTCGAGCCCGTCGTATTTCATGTTGGCGCCGGGAATGCCCTTGGACGCCGGCTGCGACAGGTAGCTGCGCAGCTTGTCGTCGCTCCAGGTCCACTGGGTCTTCTTCATCGCGTCCGAGTAGCGGTAGTCCGGCACGCTGCCGGCGCTGCGCCCGACCACGCCGAACAGGGTCGGGCCTTTCTTGTTCTTGCCCGGCGCCGCGCTATGGCATTCGGCGCATTCGCTGGCGAACACGCCGGCGCCAGGCAGGCCGCCGCCGGCATGCGCGGCGGGCGCGAGCGCGACGCCGAGCGGCAGCAGGCTGGCCATCAAGGTGCACCACAGGGGAAATGCGTTGGTTGGTTTCATGACGATCCGTGGGTGGGGGAAAGGTGTACTCAGAAGGCGAGGCTCAGCGCCAGCGAGAACTGGTTCAGGTCGTGCGGGCGGGTCACCGGCAGGGCGCCGAACACGTTGCCGGTGCTGCCGTTGAACTTGCTGAAACGGAACCAGGTGGCGGACAGGCGCAGGTTGGCGATCGAGGTGAAGGAATCGTCCTTGCCGAACGGCGCCCAGGACGCGCTGATCAGGTTGCTGGTGGTGTCCGGCGCGCCGTACGGGCGGTAGCGGAACGCGTCGTCCGAGCCGGTATTGATGAAGTGCGCCAGCAACAGGCTGTAGCTCTGCTTGTAGGTGTAGTTGAGGTTGATCGACTGGTCGCGGATGCTGCCGCGGCGCAGTCCGGCCACGCTCGGATCGGCCGGGTCGATCAGCGCGCTGCCGTAGCGGCGGCGTTCGTAGATGTTGAGATAGCCCAGCTTGAGGATGTGCTCGCGGGTGCCCAGGAACTGGTAGTTCAGGTCGTAGCCCAGGTCGGTGAAGTCGTCGCGCGGGCCGCTGCTGCGCGGCAGCTGGCGCTGGGTGGTCAGGGCGACCACGCCGGCGGAGAAGAACTGCTTCTTCAGGTCCTTCATGTAGCTCAGGCGCAGGTAGCCGGTGTCGCTGAGCTTGCCCGGGTCGCCGCCGACCGCGTAGCCGAGATCGTCCTGGGTGGAGACCGGCAACGCGTTGTAGGTGCCGATCTCGCCGTACCAGTTGCGGTCGTACACGCCATAGACGCTGGTGCCGATCACCCGGTTGGACAGCGAGGACTGGTTGAGCAGGGTGGTGGAGCTGGCGTAGGCCGAGGCCGGACCCAGGCCGGAGGCGTTGGGCAGCATGCCGATCGGATCCTGGCTGCCCGGATTGTTGTTGACGCTGACCCCGAGCAGCGCGTCCTTGCCGCCGAGCTTGAAGGTCTTGGCGACGAAGCGCAGGTCCACGTTGTCCAGCCTGGTGGTGAACTTGTCCTTGCCGTTGTTGCTGCTGGAGACCTTGATGTAGCCGCCGACGTTGTCGCTGACCCGCCCGGCCAGGTACAGGTCGGCCTCGCTGAGCTGGTTGTTGGTCTTGCCGCGCACCGGCACGCTGCGGGTGCCGGTGAGTTGCGCCGATGCCGGGATCTTGGTCCCGTTGCCGTCGCTGTCGGTGTAGCCGTTGAGCTTGAAACGCATGCCGTACGGGGTCAGCGCCGGCCCGTAGGCGCCGATGTGGCAGTCCGCGCAGGAGGAGCCGGTCTGCCGCGCGAACGCCGGCACCGCCGCGGCGCGCGGGCTGACCAGCAGCAACAGCGAGCCCAGCGTGGACCACAGCAGGGCCTGCTCGGCGCCACGCAGCCTGGCGGCGCGGAAGAAGGAAGGAGAAGACGGTGTGGTCTGCATGCGGGTGGTCCTTGAGCGGGTCGGCGCGGCGGCGGACGAGGGAAGGGCGTAAGGCGCGGCTCAGCCGCGGCGGAAGCGCAGCATTCGCCGCAACGTGTCGTCGCGGCGCACGAAGTGGTGCCACAGCGCGGCACCGATATGCAGCAGGATCAGCCCGAGCAGCGCCCAGGCGGCATCCACGTGCCAGGCGCCGAGCGTGTCGGCCAGATCCGGATCGGCGGCGACCAGCTCGGGAAGGGTGATGGCGAACAGATGCACCGGCTTGCCCATGGACTGGCTCAGCGCCCAGCCCAGCACCGGCAGGGTCAGCAGCAGCGCATACATGACCACGTGGGTGAGCCCGGCGAGCGCGCGCAGCAGCGGCGAGGTGGCATCGGCATCGTGGCGTTTGCCCAGGCGCAGGCGCAGCGCCACGCGCAGGAAGAACAGGCCAAGGACGAACAGGCCGAAATGCCGGTGTCCCTCCAGCAACCATTGGCGTACGGCGCGGCCCTCGACCTCTTCGCGCAGCAGGATCAGGCTCGCCGCCAGCACCAGGCACAGCACGGTGAGCCAGTGCAGGACCACCATTGGCCGCGGCAAGCCTGCCGTTGCGGATGGGTGCGGCGACTGCGCTGGCGCTGTGGAGAGCGGGGGGCCGTCGTCGGCCTGCGTGGGTGAAGTCATGGTGGAGTGCCCTGTCCAGGTCGTGTCGATGGAATGCGGGTTGCCGTGCGTGGCGTCGCGCTGCGCCACCCGCGGGCAGCGCAACGGCTGGCGCAGTGGTGGTCGCAGATGGGTGCCGGGCGCGCGGCAAAAGGTTGCGTCGGCGTGGCGGCGGCGTTCGCATCGGTGTTGCATGTGGCATGGCGCAACCTTTGCGCCGGCCGGCGGCACTCAGCCTGGTACCTCCGCGTCGGAGTCCGTGTCGGACACACTCATGGCAATCGAACGAATCCAGTTGCGCACGCACGGCGACGAGCGCGGCCTGCTGGTGGCTCTGGAACAGCAACGCGACGTGCCCTTCGACATCCGCCGCGTGTACTACCTGTTCGCCACCAAGAACGGCGTGCACCGCGGACAGCATGCGCACCGCCATCTCAACCAGTTGGCGGTGGCCCTGCATGGCTCGGTGTCGTTCCTGCTCGACGACGGCAGCGGACCGGTGCAGGTGGTGCTGGACGATCCCTGCCAGGGCCTGCTGCTGGGCAGCATGGTGTGGCGCGACCTGTACGATTTCAGCGGCGACTGCGTGCTGATGGTGCTGGCCGACCAGGCCTACGATCCGACCGACTACATCCTCGACTACGACGAGTTCCTGCGCGAAGCCGCGGGCGAACGCAGGCAGGAGGCGTAGGCGCATGGCACGGCCACTGGTGATCATCGGCGCGGGCGAACTGGCACAGATCGCCTGCGAGTACTTCAGCCACGACAGCGACTACGAGGTCGCGGCCTTCAGCGCCGAGCGCGCCTACATCGCCGCGCCGACGCTGGCCGAGCGGCCGGTGGTGGCGTACGAGGAGTTGGAGCGGCTGTACCCGCCGGCCGAGGTCGAGGCGTTCGTGGCGATTCCGGCCAGCGGCCTCAACCGCCTGCGCACGCGGTTTTTCCTCGACGCCAAGCGCCGCGGCTATCGCCTGGCCAGCTACGTCAGTTCGCGGGCCTTCGTCTGGCGCAATGCGCAGCTGGGCGAGAACTGTTTCGTGTTCGAAGGCAATGTGGTGCAGCCGTTCACCCGCATCGGCGACAACTGCATCCTGTGGAGCGGCAACCACATCGGCCACCGCACGGTGATCCACGACCACGTGTTCGTGGCCTCGCATGCGGTGATTTCCGGCTATTGCGAAATCGGCCAGAGCAGCTTCATCGGGGTCAATGCCACCTTCAGCGACGGGGTTAAGGTCGCCGCGGACAACGTGATCGGCGCCGGTGCGCTGGTCACCCGCGACACCGAGCCGGGCCGGGTCTACGTCGGTTCCCCGGCGCGTGCGGTGGCCGGCAAGTCCAGCTTCGACGTGACGCTCTGACGCCATGTTCGATTGGAGCAAACGCGGCCTGGCGTTCGCCACCGCACGCGACGGGGTCGGCGGCTGGATGCGGCATTCGGCGTTGACGCCGACCCCGCATCGCCTGGATGCCGAACTGATCCGGGTCTACGCCGGCTTCCGCGACGACGCCGGGGTCAGCCGCATTGGTTACGTCGATGTGCGTGGCGACGCTCCGACCCGGGTAGTGCGGGTCAGTGCCGCGCCGGTGCTGGACATCGGACGCGACGGCTGCTTCGACGACAACGGCATGATCCTCGGCGACGTGGTCGCCGCGCCGGATGGGCTGTACATGTTCTATGTCGGCTTCCAGCGCGTGGCCAAGGCCAAGTTCCTGGCCTTCACCGGATTGGCGGTATCCAGCGACGGCGGCGAGACGTTCCAGCGCCGCCAGGACACGCCGCTGCTGGACCGCGCCCCTGGGCGCAGCACCATCGCCGCGGTGCATTCGGCACGCTACGAGGACGGCCGCTGGCGGCTGTGGTACGCCGTGGGCGACGACTGGG
This sequence comes from Xanthomonas translucens pv. cerealis, assembly GCF_006838285.1. Classification (NCBI taxonomy): domain Bacteria; kingdom Pseudomonadati; phylum Pseudomonadota; class Gammaproteobacteria; order Lysobacterales; family Lysobacteraceae; genus Xanthomonas; species Xanthomonas cerealis. The sequence continues at coordinate 1,577,089 of NZ_CP038228.1, read as the reverse complement.
AGCACATCGACGGCACGCCGTTCCCGCGCTACCACATCCGCTACGCCGAAACCGACGACCTGCAGTCGATCCCGCGCCAGGACACGCTGTGCCTGCAGCCGCAGGGCAGCGAATACCGGATCGGCCGCCCGCGCGTCTACCGCCACCAGGGCGGCTACCTGATGTACTTCACCCGCGGCAATGTCGGCGGCGCGTATTTCCCCGGCGTGGCGCGCAGCGCCGACGGCCGCCACTGGCAGCGGTGCGACGAGGCCTTCGGCCTGGCGCTTTCGCCCGGCGGCTGGGACGCGCGCACGCTGTGCTATCCGGCGCTGATCCGGCACCGCGACCGCGTGCTGATGTTCTACAACGGCAACGACATGGGCCGCGACGGCTTCGGCGTGGCGGTGGCGCCGCTGCTGCAGGGCGCGGGCGAGGGAAGCGGCGATGTATTCGGTTAGGCCCTATCGCGCCGAGGATGCGCCGGCCTGGGACGCGTTGATCGCCGAATCCCGCAACGGCAACCTGCTGCACCGGCGCGGCTACATGGACTACCACGCCGAGCGCTTCGTCGATGCCTCGCTGCTGGTCGAACGCGGTTGTGCGCTGCTGGCGGTGTTCCCGGCCAACATCGAAGGCACGCGCGTGGTCAGCCATGCCGGGCTGAGCTATGCCGGGCTGCTGTCCGCGCATGGGCTGCGCGCGGCGGCGACGCTGGATGTGTTCGAGCAGATCGCCGCGCATTACCGCGCCGAGGGCGTGCACGAGCTGCTGTACAAGGCGGTGCCGCACCTGTTCCATGCGTCGCCCGCGGACGAGGATCTGTACGTGTTGCACCGGCTCGGCGCGCGCTTGCAGCGCCGCGACCTGTCCTCGGCCATCGCCTTGCGCGAACGGCCGCGCTTCGCCGCCGAACGGCGGCGCTCGATCGGCAAGGCGCGCAAAGCCGGCCTGCGCGTGCAGCGCAGCGACGACCCGGCCCCGTTCCATGCGCTGCTGAGCGAGGTGCTGCAGCGCCATGGCGCCACGCCCACCCACAGCCTGCAGGAACTGCGCCTGTTGTGCGGGCGCTTTCCGGAACAGCTGCTGCTGTACGAAGTGCGCGACGGCGATGCGCTGCTGGCCGGCACGCTGCTGTACGACTTCGGCCGGGTGGTGCACACCCAGTACCTTGCCTGCTCCGAGCAGGGCCGGCGCGTGGATGCGCTGAGCATGCTGCTGGCCGATCTGATCGAAGACCGCTACGCGCAGCGCGCGTATTTCAGCCTCGGCATTTCCACCGAGCAGCAAGGCCAGGTGCTCAACGACGGCCTGGTCACGCAGAAGGAGCGCTTCGGCGCGCGCGGCGTGGTCCACGATTTCTACGCCTGGGATCTGCGATGAGCGTGCCGTTCCTGGACCTGCGCGCGCTCAACGCCCGCTATGCCGACGCACTGAAGGCCGCGGCGGCACGGGTCATCGACTCGGGCTGGTATGTGCTGGGCGAGGAGCTCGACGCGTTCGAGCGCGAGTTCGCCGGCTATTGCGGCACCGAACATGCGATCGGCGTGGGCAACGGCATGGACGCGCTGACCCTGATCCTGCGCGGCTACCGCGAACTGGGCAGGCTGTGCGACGGCGACGAAGTGATCGTGCCGGGCAACACCTTCATCGCCAGCTTCCTGGCGATCAGCGAGAACCGGCTGCTGCCGGTGCCGGTGGAGCCGGACCCGCTCAGCTTCAACCTGGATCCGGCCAGCGTGGAGCGCGCGATCGGCCCGCGCACGCGGGCGATCATGGCGGTGCACTTGTACGGCCAGCTGGCGGACATGGCCGCGCTGCAAACGCTGGCGCGCCAGCACGGTCTGCTGCTGATCGAGGACGCGGCGCAGGCGCACGGCGCGCGCCTGCACGGGCGCCACGCCGGCAGTTTCGGCGACGCCGCCGGTTTCAGTTTCTTCCCCGGCAAGAACCTGGGCGCGCTCGGCGACGGCGGCGCGGTGACCACCGACGATGCCGCGCTGGCCGCGCAGATCCGGATGCTGCGCAACTATGGGTCGGACATTAAGTACCGGCACCTGGTGCAAGGCGTGAACTCGCGCCTGGACGAAATGCAGGCGGCGCTGCTGCGGGTCAAGCTGAACCACCTGGATGCCGACATCGCCCTGCGCCGCGATGTGGCGCGGCGCTACCGCGCCGGCATCGTGCATCCGCAGCTGCAACTGCCGCAGGTGGCCGACGAGGCGGCCCACGCCTGGCATCTGTTCGTGCTGCGCTGCGCCCGGCGCGACGCGCTGCAGCGCCATCTGCAGGCCAGCGACATCCATTGCCTGGTGCACTATCCGGTCGCGCCGCACCGGCAGCCGGCCTATGCCGCACTGAGCGGACGCAGCCTGCCGCTGTGCGAACAACTGCACCGCGAGGTGCTGAGCCTGCCGATCGGGCCGACCCTGGATGCGGCCGCGGTGCAGCGGGTGATCGACGCCTGCCTGGCGTTCGGGGCCACCACGGCATGAACGTGCTGCGCAGCGGCCTGTACAGCGGCGTGGCCACCGCGGCCAAGCTGCTGGCTGCGTTGCTGGTGCTCAAGCTGGTCGCGGTGTATGCCGGGCCGGCCGGCGTGGCCCGGCTCGGCCAGTTCACCAGCCTGATGTCGTTGCTGGCGGTGCTGGCCGGCGGCGGCATCGGCGCGGGCATCGTCAAGTACGTGGCCGAGTACCGCGACGATGCGCAGAAACTGGCGCGACTGCTCGGTGCGGCGCTGGGCTATGCGTGCTGTGCGGCCTGCGTGATGGGCGTTGTCGCGCTGCTGTTCAGCCGCCAGATCGCGCAGCGCCTGCTCGGCGATCCGCACTACCAGAGCCTGATCTGCGTGCTGGCCGTGGCCCAGCTCGGCATCGCCCTGGTCAACTACATCCTGGCGGTGGTCAACGGCTTCATGGACGTACGCCGGCTGGCCTTCATCCAGGTCGCCGGCTCGGTGCTCAGCGTGCTGGTGGTGCTGTGGCTGTCGCGCTGGCTGCAGCTGTACGGCGCGCTGCTGGCGCTGGTCGCCGGGCAGGTGTTGTGGCTGTGCGCCGGCCTGCCGGCGCTGCGGCGCAGCCCGTACTTCCGCCGCGACATGCTGCGCATCCGCTTCGATGCGGAAATGACCCGGCGCCTGGCCGCATTCTCGGTGATGACCCTGACCTCGGCGCTGCTGCCGCTACTGGTCAACATCGGCGTGCGCGACCATCTGGCCGCAACCTTCGGCTGGCAGCAGGTCGGCTACTGGCAGGCGGTGAGCAAGGTGTCCGAAGCCTATCTGCTGTTCTTCACCACCGCGATCAACGTCTACTACCTGCCCAAGCTGGCGGCGCTGCGCGACCGCGCCGGGCTGCTGCTGGAATTGCGCACCGCCTACCGCTACGTGCTGCCGGCGGTGATCGCCTTGGCCGCGGCGATCTATGTGTGCCGCGACTGGATCACGCGCTTGCTGTTCGCCGTCGACTTCGCCGCCGCCGCACCGCTGTACGCGCCGCAGCTGGTCGGCGACGTGATCAAGATCGCCTCGTTCGTCCTTTCGTACCTGATGCTGGCCAAGGCGATGACCCGGCTGTTCGTGGTGTCCGAATGCGTATTCGCCGCCAGCTATCTGGGGCTGGTGTATCTGTTCACCGCGCGCATGGGCCTGATCGGGGCGGCATACGCGTTCGCGGTCAACTACGCGCTGTATCTGGCGTTCAACGTCGTGGTGGTGCGTCGCTACCTGGGAGGACTGCGCTGATGGCCGAACTCGAACCGCGCAGCGATGCGCCGCTGGTGTCGGTGCTGGTGCCGGCATACAACCACGAACGCTTCGTGCAGCGCTGCCTGGACAGCGTGCTGGAAGATCCTTACCCGAACAAGGAACTGGTGATCGTCGACGACGGCTCCAGCGACGCCACCGCCGCGCGCATCGCCGAGTGGATCGCGCGGCACGGGCAGCGCATCCCGGTGCGGTTCTGGACGCGCGAGAATCGCGGCATCGCCGCCACGCTGAACCATCTGGTGGCGATGGCCAGCGGCGAGTTCCTGCGCCTGGGCGCCAGCGACGACTATCTGCTGCCGGGCGGTCTGGCCGCGCAGGTCGCCTATCTGCGCGCATCGCCGGGCAAGACCGCGGTGATCGGCGATGCGGTGGTGGTCGATGCGGACGGTCTCCTGCTGCATCAGAGCAGCATGCGCGACCTGCACGGCGTGGACAAACGCCTGTACCTGAGCGACGCCGGCATCCGCCGCGCGGTGATCCGGCACTGGGCGGTGAGCGGGGCGGTGGCGCTAGTGCGGCGCAGCGCGCTGCAGGCGCGCGTGGCCTGGGACGAAGAACTGCACATCGAGGACTGGGATTTCTTCCTGCGCCTGGTCGCGCGCGACGCGCTGGGCTTCATCGACGTCGGCGTCTGCGCCTACCGGCTGCATGGCGCCAACGCCAGCAGGACCCGGCATCTGCCCAGCCGCCTGGCCAATCTGACCGAGTCGCGGCAGGTGGCGCTGCGCCGCGCCGCGCTGTTCGATGCGCCGTGCCGCACGCTGCTGCATGCGCAGGCGCACTACATCGCGGCCAAGATCGCGTTCCTGCGGCGCCAGCCGGCGGCGCTGGGCGGCCACCTGCTGGCGCATGCCTGGCTGTCGTTGCTGGCACGCCTGCGGCCGGCCGCGGCGGCGCCGCTGGCCGAGCGCGCATGAAACGCCTGTTGCGCCTGCCGTCGAGCTATTTCGGCCTGCCGCTGCTGTTCAGTTGCGCGCTGACCCTGCTCAGCTTCGATCTGCCGCCCGGCTATGCCGCCGGCATCGCCTTGCTGGCCGCCGCGGCCGCAACGACGCTGCTGCTGGATGCGTTGCATGGCATCCGCCTGCCGTCGCTGGCCGCGTTTCGCGCGCGGCGCTATGCCGGCACCCGCGAGGCCTTCGTCGCGCTGTGCCTGGCCGCACTGGTCGGCGTGTTCTGCGTGCTGGACCTGGCGCTGTTCCCGATCCCCCTGTTCACCAATCCTTCCGCGTATGCCGACCTGACGCCGCTGCATGCGCACGTGCGGCACCTGTCCAACATGTGCTGGATCCTGCCGCCGATCGCGCTGTTGTGCGTGCGCGACAAGGCGCTGCGCAACGCGATGATCGTCGCCGGCTTCGTGTTCCCGGTGCTGGTGATCGACCGCAACCGCATCTTCGCCGGGTTGTTCAGCTTCGGCCTGCTCCTGCTGCTGCGGCGCGATCCGGCACGGCCGGTGCCGTGGAAGGCCATCGTGGCGTTGCTGGTCGCCGGCGGCGCGGCGTTCTCGCTGCTGGGCACGCTGCGCTCTGGTTCGCTGGATTCGGTGACGCTGCCGTTCGGCGCGCTGTACCGCGCCGCGCCGCAAGGCATCAAGTGGCTGCTGCTGTACATCGGCGCCGGCCCATACAACTTCGGCGCGATGCTGGCCAAGGACTACGTCAACGCCAGTTTCCTGGTCAACCAGTTGGTGCCGCTGAGCGGCTCGATCGCCACCGCCGGCACCGGCATTCCGCTGGATGCGCCGAACATCAACGTCGGCACCGAATTCTTCCCGTTCCTGCTGGCCGGCGGCGCCGGCGCCGCACTGGCCGCGATGCTGGCGCTATACGCGGCGCTGCTGTGGAGCGTGCGCCTGCTCGGCAGCACGGTGTCGCTGTTCAACCTGCTGGTGTTCCTGCGCATCGCCTACGCCTGCCTGATGTCGCCGTTCGCACCGCAGGCCTTCACCTGGACCAACGCCGGCTTCATCGCGCTGTGCCTGGTCCTGCACGCCTGCAGCGCGCTGTTGCCGAACCGTCGCGCTGCCGCGGCGGCGGGCAGGGCGGGGCAGGCGCTATCGCCACCTTTTTCTCCGAGAAGTGCCTTGCCATGAAAGAAGACGAAATCTACCTGATCGACCTGTGGCAGATCCTGCGCCGCGAGTGGACCTGGTGCGTGCTGCCGCTGCTCGCGGCGCTGGCGCTGGCATTCGCCTTCCTGCATGTCGCCACGCGCCAGTGGCAAGCCACCGCGTGGGTGCAGGTCGGCGAATTCGGCCCGACCCCGGCCGGGCGCGATCCCAAGCTGGAGCCGTTCCAGCGCGTGATTGAGCGGATCAAGACCCGGCTGTTCCAGGACCAGGTGCTGCACAGCCTGGGCCTGCCGTTGGACGGGGGGGAGGCCGCGTTGTACCGCAGCAGCCTGAAACTGGACCCGGATCCCTACGCCAACCTGATCGCGTTGAGCCTGCGTTCCGAGTCGGCGCAGCGGGCGCGCGCCCTGGCCGCGGCGACGACGGCGCAGCTGCAGGCGCTGCATCGGCGCATCCAGGCCGTCCCGATGCAGCAGGCCCGCGAACGCCTGCAGGACATCGGCAGCGAACTCGCCGCGACCCAGGACGAGCGCGCAGTCTTGCTGCAACAGCAGGCCGAGCGCAAGGGCAGCGTCGAGCAGCAATTGCTCGGCAACATGCTGTTGTCGGAAAAGAACGCGACCATCCGCAGCCTGAAGTCCGAGCGCGACGACCTGCTCGCCCGGCTCGGCGCACGCTATACCTACGACACCTCCGCGCCATGGGCGGCGGAGGTGCCCGAACGCCCGGCGTTTCCCAATCCGGTGCTGGTGCTTGCGGTGGCGCTGATGCTGGGCGGCGGTCTGGGCGTATTCGCCGCGATCGCCCGCAACGCGCTGCGGCGCCGGCATGCCGCACCCACGCCACCGCCTGTGCAGGCCGCCAGCGGCGCATAAGCGCGACAACGGACCACAGCGCTCACGCCGATTCAACCAAACCGGCCGCTGCCCGCACTCACGGGCGTACCGTGCGATCCGCGCTTGCGGCCGGCACGGCGGTTCCCGACGATGGCAGGCGAGTGGAGAGTGGATGTGAGTGCGAATGGCAAGCCCGGCGCCGCTGCGCGCGCGGCGACGATCGACCCGGCGCTGCTGCTGGAAACCCAGCGCGCCTTCGATAGCGTCGCCGCCGATTACGACGGCCCGCGCGGCAACAACGAGCTGATCCAGCGCATGCGCACCACACTGTGGGACACGGTGGCCGCGCAGTTGCCGGTCGGCGCGCGGCTGATCGACCTGGGCTGCGGCACCGGCCTGGACGCCCATGAGTTCGCGCAGCGTGGCTACCACGTGCTGGCCACCGACTGGTCGCCGCAGATGGTGGCGCGCACCCGGCAGCGGGCGCAGGACCCGGCGCTGCACGGGCGGCTCAGCGCGGCGCACGTCGGCATCCAGCAACTGGACCGACTCGACGGCGAGTTCGACGGTATGTATTCCAACTTCGGCCCGCTGAACTGCGCACCGGATCTGCCCGCGGTCGCCGCCGAATGCGCGCGCCTGCTGCGCCGCGACGGGCGCCTGGTGTTCTCGGTGATCGGGCGCCTGTGCCCATGGGAAGTGGGCCATTACGCGCTGCGCGGACGCTTCCGCCGCGCCGCGGTGCGTGGTGCGCGCGGGGTCACCGCGGTGGGCATGAACGGGCACACGATCTGGACCTGGTACTACCTGCCGCGCGAGTTCTACCGCGCCTTTTCCGCGCATTTCGCCCTGGAATCCTATCGCGCGCTCAGCCTGTGCCTGCCGCCGCCGTACCTGGTCGAGCATTACCGCCGCCACCCGCGCTGGGGCGAACGCCTGGGCCGGCTGGACGATCGCATCGGCGGCTGGCCGCTGCTGCGCGACATGGGCGATCACTTCCTGATCGTGATGCGCAAGCGCTGACCGATGCGCCCGCCTTCCGCTAGCGCCGAGATCTGCCTGCACGGCGCGCGCCTGGCTACCCCGGCCGGCGCGGTACGCGCGCCATTGGCATTGCGCGGCGCACGCATCGTCGCCGCGCCGGCCACTGCGGCGTACCGGGTCGCGCTGCACGGGCATCTGGTGTTTCCGGGGCTGATCAATGCGCACGAGCACCTGCAGGTCAATGCGGTGCCGCCATTGCCGCAGACCGCGCCGTTCGCCAACAGCTACGCCTGGATCGAGGCGTTCGCCGCGCATTTCCGCGATCCCGCGGTCGCCGCCGCGCTGCAAGTGCCCAAAGCATTGCGCCTGCGCCACGGCGCGCTGAAGAACCTGCTTGCCGGCGTCACCTGCGTCGCCCAGCACGATCCGTGGCATGCCGAACTGGATGCGGCGGACTTCCCGGTGGCGCTGCTGCGCGAGTTCGGCTGGAGCTACGCCTTGCACGGACCCGACTACGGTCCGCCGCTGGCGCAGAGCTTCGCCGCGACCGCCGCCGACCGCCCGTGGATGATCCACCTGGCCGAGGGCACCGATGCGCTCGCCGCCGGCGAACTGGCCGAGCTGGAGCGGCGCGGCTGCCTGGCCGGCAACAGCGTGCTGATCCACGGCGTGGGACTGAGCGCGGCCGATATCGAGCGCGTGCTCGCCTGCGGCGCCGCCGTGGTCTGGTGCCCGTCGAGCAATCTGACGCTGCTGGGACGCACCTTGGACCCGCGCCGGCTGTACGCCGGCGGGCGCCTGGCGTTGGGCAGCGATTCGCGCCTGAGCGGCGCGCGCGACCTGCTCGAGGAACTGCAGGTGGCCGCCGCCAACGGCGTGGATGCCGGGCAGGCGCTGGCACTGGCGACCACCGCCGCGGCACGCATCCTGCGTCTGCCAGAACGCGGCAGTCTCGCGGTCGGCACTGCTGCGGATCTGCTGATCGTCGGCGACCGCGGCGGCGATCCGGCGCATAGTCTGGTCGGGCTGGCGCGCAGCGCACTGCGTGCGGTGGTGCGCGATGGGCGCCCGCGCATCGCCGATCCGGATTTCGCCGACTGGTTCGAGGCCGCTGGCGTCGCTGCAGTACCGGTGACGCTGGACGGCGTACCGAAGCTGCTGGCCGCGGAACTGGCCGACCCAGCGCTGCTCGCGCTCGAACCCGGATTGGAGCTGCAAGCAAACGCGCTTCGCACGACGGAGCCGTCCGTCGCCCTGCAGGTGTGCCGCGCATGAGCGCCGTGCCGATCCTGGACCCGTTCGAGGCCTATGCGCTGTGGGCGGCGAGCTATCCGGCGCATGCGCACAACCCGGTGATGCAGGCCGAGCAGCGCGCCATGCTGGCGCTGTTGCCGCCCGCGCTGCACGGCCAGCGCGTGCTCGATGCCGGCTGTGGCAGCGGGCGTTATCTGTTGCATTCGCTGGAACGCGGCGCCGCGCACGCCACCGGCGTGGACCTGTCGCCGCAGATGCTCAGCCGCGCCGCGCGCGAACTGGAGGCGGCCGGCGCCGGCGATCGCTATACGCTGCGCGAGGGCAGCCTGGACGCGCTGCCTGTGGCCGATGCCGAGGCCGGCCTGAGCATCTGCGCGCTGGCGGTCGGGCATCTGCCGCAGTTGTTGCCGGCGCTGGCCGAACTGCGCCGCGCCACCCGCCCGGGCGGCAGCGTGCTGTGCAGCGACGTGCACCCGATCGGCCACGCGCTGGGCTGGAAGCGCGATTTCAAGGCCGCTGGCCAGCGTTATGCGGTACGCCACAGCCAACACCTCTACAGCCACTGGCATGCGGCCTGCGCCACGCTCGGATTGAGGATCGAGGCGGTGCGCGAACCGATGCTCGACCCTGCCGACATTCCCGCCGGCGCGCACTTCGATCCTGCCGCGCTGCAGATGCCGGTGGCGCTGGTGTTCCTGCTGCGACGCCTGCCATGAGCCTTGCCTTGCGATCTCCTTGCATGCCTTCCACACCTAACACGCTGTTGGTCAATCCGACCATCGCCTCGCGCGGTAATGCGCGCTTCCCGCTGGCGCCGCTGAACCTGGCCAATTGGCTGGTGTGCCTGCGCCTGCCGCAGGTTTCCGGCATCTAGGCATGTCGCCTCCCAGCGCAAACCCCATGCACGTCGCCCAGATCAATTTCGTCCGCACTCCGCCGGGACTTGCGCCGGCGCAGGTGTTCGCGCACTGGCCGTCGCTGGCCGACATCTCCGAAACGGTGGCCAGCGCCGGCACCCGGGTGTCGGTGATCCAGGCCGCGCACAGGTCGGAGCAGTTGCTGCGCAACGGCGTGGAATATCACTTCATCGATCCTGGCGATGCCAGCCGCCGCCGCCGTGCGCGGCGCATCGCCGGCATCGTGCACGCGATCGGCGCCGACGTGGTTCACGTGCACGGCCTGGAGTTCGCGCGCGAGGCCTGCGCCATGGCGCGGCAGCTGCCGCAAGTGCCGATCCTGCTGCAGGACCATGCCAATCGCCCGCCACGCTGGTGGCGCCGCTCGCAGTGGCGGCAGTGGTACGCGGCCGCGGCGGGAATCGCCTTCACCTCGCTCGATCTGGCGCGCGCGTTCGTGCATGCCGGGCTGTTCGCGCCGTCCACCCGCCTGTTCGCGATTCCCGAATCCAGCTGCCGCTTCACCCCCGGCGATCGCGCCCAGGCGCGGCGCGACAGCGGGCTGCATGGCGCGCCCTGCGTGCTGTGGGTCGGTCACCTGAGCGCCGGCAAGGACCCGTTGACCGTGCTCGACGGCGTGGCCCGCGCCGCCGCGCGGTTGCCGGGGTTGCAGTTGTTTTGCGCCTTCGGCAGCGCGCCGTTGCTGGAGGCGGTGCAAGAACGGATACGACGCGATCCGCGCCTGCATGGGCGGGTGCATCTGCTCGGCAAGGTCGACCATGCGCAGGTGCAGACGCTGATGCGTGCGGCGGATCTGTTCGTGTCGGCCAGCCTGGCCGAAAGCTGCGGCTATGCGGCACTGGAAGCCTTCGCCTGCGGCACGCTGCCGGTGCTGACCGACATCCCGTCGTTCCGCGCGCTCACCGATTGCGGTCGCGTCGGCGAACTGTGGCCATGCGGCGATGCCGGGCTGCTCGCCGAGGCGCTGGTGCATGCCGCCGCCGAACCGCCGTCGCCGGCGCAGGTCCGCGCCCATTTCGATGCGCAGCTGTCGTTCGCGGCGGTCGGGCGGCGCTGGTCGCGCGCCTATGCGCAGCTGCTGCAGCAAGCCGCGCGGAGCGACCCATGAGGCTGGCGCTGGTGGTGCCGGGCGGGGTCGATCGCAGCGGCGAGTACCGGGTGATCCCGGTGCTGCTGACCTTGATCGAACGCCTGGCGCGCAGCCACGAGGTGCATGTGTTCGTGCTGCACCAGGAGCCTGCGCCGGCATGCTGGGAGTTGCTCGGCGCGCGCATCCACAACATCGGCGACGGCCGTACCCGCCTGCGCGCGGTCGCCGCGATCCGCGCCGAGCATCGGCAGGCGCCGTTCGACCTGGTGCAATCGATCTTCTCCGGCCATTGCAGCCTGATCGCCGTGGCCGCCGCGCGCCTGCTGCGGCGGCCGAGCCTGGTGCACATCGCCGGCGGCGAACTGGTCGCGCTGCATGCCATCGGCTACGGCGGGCGGCGCAAATGGCAGGGGCGGCTGCGCGAAGCACTTGTGTTGCGGCTGGCCGACGCGGTCACCGCGGCCAGCGCGCCGATCGTCGAGGCGCTGCAGGCGCTGGGCATCGCCGCCGAGCGCGTCCCGTTGGGCGTGGACCTGCGCGCCTGGCCGCCGCGCGCGCCGCGCCGGCGCGATGGCGGCACCGCGCGCTTGCTGCACGTGGCCAGCCTTAACCGGGTCAAGGACCAGCCGACGCTGCTGCGCGCACTGGCGGCGTTGGCGCGCGCCGGCGTCGCGTTCCGGATCGACATCGTCGGCGTGGACACGCTCGACGGCGAGATGCAGCGCCTGGTCGCGCAACTCGGGCTGTCGCAGCAGGTGCGCTTCCTCGGTTTCAAGACCCAGCGCGAACTGCGCCCGCTGGTGGAGGCCGCCGATCTGCTGGTGCTGTCGTCGCTGCACGAAGCCGGGCCGATGGTGCTGCTGGAAGCGGCGGTGGCCGGCGTACCCACCGTCGGCACCGGGGTAGGGCACCTGCTGGAATGGGCGCCATCGGCGGCGCTGGCGGTGCCGACCGGCGATTGGGCTGGCCTGGCCGAAGCCCTGCGCCAGGTCCTGGCCGACGACGAACTACGCCTGCGCCTGGCCTGGTCCGCGCAGTGCCGCGCGGTGCGCGAGGACGCCGAGCACACCGTGCGCAGCTTCAACGCGCTGTACCGGCGGCTGTGTCCGCAGAGCGCGTGAGCACCCGGATCCAATGTAGGGGCTTCAGCCGCGACAGGCATTACCGATAGCGCCTGTCGCGGCTGAAACCGCGCCTGCCTAACCCGCCGCATATCCCTGCAAGGCGCTGCGCACCGCATACAGCGTATCCATACGCGGCACCGGCCGCAGCAGGCGCAGCAGCACGCGCCGCCGCTGCGGCAGCGCGACCCAGGATTGGCCCTGCAGCCACAGCTGGGTACGGATCATGTCGGCGCGCTCCTGCCTGCTCTCCTGCGAGGGCTGCAGCCGCTGCCGCAGATAGCGCAGCACCTCGCCGAGCGAGCGCGCCCATTCGATCCCGGGCAGCGCCGACAGCCACAGCTGCGAGCACGAGGCGTGGGTCAGGTCCAGCCGCCGCGAGACCAGCCGCAGCAGCGGCGGACACTGCGCGCGTAACTGCGCCAACACTGCCTTCGGAATTGCCGTACGGTAGTAGCGCAGCATCAGTTGCAACGGCGGCCACGCCCACCACGGCGCGCCATCGCTGGCGTCGCAAAGCACCCGCCAGTCCTTGCCGCTCATCCGCGTGGCCAGCAGCGCGATGTCGTGCAGATGCATCAAGCGCAGGCTGCGGCCGCAGATGCCGCCGGCTGCATGCAGCAGCAGATGGCTCATCAGTGCGCCGTTGGACGGGTAGGGTTTCAAGCCCGGACGGCTGTCGCGCGGGAATACCCGCTCGCTGATATCGACGGTGGCCAACGGCAGCCGCTCCTGGATGCGCAGGTGCAACTCGATGTTGATCGGCGTGTCGCGATGCTCGCCCAGGCTGGCGACAGGATGCGCCTGCGCCGGGCGGAAGGTCTGGTGCTTCCACTGTGCGAATTCGGCCACGTAGCCGAGCTCGCCCAGCAGCGCGCCCACCTGCGCGGCGTCTTCGGCGCGCACCAGCAGGTCGATGTCGGCCATCGGCCGGTCGCCCGGCAGGTACAGCCCTTGCGCGTGCAAGGCCGCGCCCTTCAGCGGCACGATCGCCACACCGGCGGCCTGCGCCAGCGTATCGATCCGCTGCAGCAGCGCGGCGATGCGCCGGTAGCGATGGGCGACGTGCTCGCGCTGCCCGGCCAGGAACGCGCTCCAGTCGCGATCGGGCCACACCGATCGCCGGCTCAGCAACGGCCCGATGCCGTGCGCGGCGGTCGCTGCCGCGGCCAGCTGCCATTGCAGCCGATTCCACTGCGGCATCGCGTTGCCCGGCCGCGCCAATTCGCGCGCCAGGGTCTCTGTCGCCAGCCGCAGGCCCTTGCCGACATGCTTCAACGCGGGCTGCACTGCGCGGTCGTCAAGGGGGTTGGTGGAGCAGGGCGCTTGCGCGTGCGCTGTCGCGTGCGCGGTCATTGGCGTTGCACCGGCAAGATGTCGCGGTCGCAGGCAGTGACTACCGACGGCATGGCGGCGTCGGTCCGGTGCCGGCCTTCGCTGGCGATCAGCGCCTGCCATTGCGTATCCAATGCCGCCCAGTCCTGCGCATAATCGTGCGGTTGCCGCGTGTCCTGGCTGCACTGCAGATCCACCTGCCGGTGCAGCAGATCGCGCACGCGCCGATAGAACTCCGAGTCGTAGGCGCCATGGAACATCATCGCCAGGTCGTCGCTGTCCTGCCAATGGGTCTTGCGGCCGAGCTGGTTCTTCACCTGCTGGTAGAACGTGGTTCCGGGCAGTGGGTACGACACGCTGACGCCGATATCGTCCGGGCGCGCCTTCGCCACCAGCGCACGGGTGGCGAGGATGTCGTCCAGTTGCTCGTCCAGGTAGCCGAGCTGCAGGAAGAAGCCGACGCGGATGCCTTGCACGCCCAGGCGCTGACGCGCGTCGATCACGTCCTGCACCGCGGTGCCCTTGGTCATCTTGTCGAGGATGCGCTGGCTCCCGCTTTCCGCGCCGATCCACGCTTCCGCGCAACCGGCGCGGGCCAGCGCGGCGGCCATGCGTTCGCTGCCGAGATCGGCGCGGGTCTGGATGGTGAACGGAATCGAGCCATCGGCCGCGGCCAGCACCGCGGCGAATTCTTCCACCCAGTCGATGTGGAAGCCGAAGATGTCGTCGGCCATCCAGATATGGTCGGGGGCGAAGGCGCGCTTGAGGTGGATCATTTCCGCGGCCACTTCCGGCGCGCTACGGCGCTTGTAGTGGTTGCCCCAGATCGGCTTGGCGCACCAGTTGCAGCGGAACGGGCAACCGCGCGAGGCGGCCATGTTCAGGCTGAAATAGCCGTGCCGCTGCAGCCACAGGCGCCGGTAGCGCTCGATATCGACCAGGTCCCAGGCGGCCAGCCCGGACAGGCGCGGGTCCGGCGGCCGCGCACCGATGTGCGCGCGGTTGAGCTGCGGCAGCGCGACGCTGGCGATATCGGCCACGTCCGTCACCCATGCCACGGCATCGATGTCGGGCGTTTGCTGCAGCCGTTCGACCAGTTCCAGCAGCGCAGCGATGCCTTCGCCAATCAGCACCGCATGCGCACCGGCGGCCAGGAACGCTTCGGGATGGTCCGACGCGTCGGAACCGGCCACGATCACCCGGCTGCCGGCGGCGCGCGCCTCGGCGATCATCCGGCAGGCCGCCTCGCGCATCCGGCTCAGGCACATCTTGGTCAGGAAGTTGAAGTTGTCCTCGTAGAACACCACCAGGTCCGGTTGCGCGGCGCGCAGCGAGGCCTGGTAGTCCTCCACGCCGTCGGCCAGCATCGCATCGAACAGCGTCACCGCGTGCCCGTGCCGGCGCAGCAGCGTGGCCACCTGCAGCGTGGCCAGCGGCGGATACGGCTTGCCACGCTCCCATTGCTTGGGATCGTAGCGCAGGAAATAGGAATGGCTGACCTGGATCTTTGGCATCGGCGGAAGGGTCTCGTTCGGCGCCGGCAACCAATGCCGCGGCGCATGCAGCAGTGGCCGCGCATAGGTGGCGGTGCTGTAAGTGCCGCCCGCGCCGTTTTTGGTTGTACGCGCTGCACCGGTGCAGCGGCGTGCGCGGCCAATAGCGCACTGCTGCACCTGCCGCGCAACCTTTGCCGCCGCTGCGCGCACTCACGCGCATCGACTCCCATGGATCCAATCCCGATGCCGCTCTCGACCGTGCGCACGCAACGCTGGGCGCCTATGGCCAGCTCCGACGCAACGTACGCTGGCGTCGCCGCCGATCCGTTCCACGAGCGGCTGCGGCGCGACCATGTCCTCGGCAAGCAGTTGCTGGGCTGCCGCTTCCAGTTCGAAAGCAACAGTGAGGCCTTGCTGCAGCTGGTCGAAGCGGCATTCGGCGGGGTACCGGCGCACCAGTTGCCCGATGCGGCCGAGCTTCGCATCGAACTGAACCTGATCGCGCGCAATGACGCGCCCTATGTCTTGGCGCTGGAACCGCCGCCGGTGCGGACGCATGCGGGTGCAGGCGCGTTGTGCGGCGTCATCGACGCCGACAACTACATGGTACTGACGCCGGAGCAGGGCAGGGCGCTGCTGGTGGTGTCGGAAGACATGCTCGCCCATCCCTATCATGTGCGCTACGAACTGATCGAATTCGCGGTGTTCGTGCTGGCGGCGCGCGCGATGCGCCTGGTGCCGCTGCATGGCGCCTGTGTCGGCGCCGGCGGGCGCGGCGTGCTGTTGCTCGGCGCCAGCGGTTCCGGCAAGTCCACGCTGGCCCTGCACAGCCTGCTGCGCGGCTTGCAGTTCCTCGCCGAGGATGCGTTGTTCGTCGAGCCGCAGCGCATGCTCGCTACCGGTATCGGCAACTTTCTGCACCTGCGGCCGGATCTGCTGCGGCTGGTCGATGCGCCGACGCGCGCCTGGATCGCCGCCGCGCCGACGATCCGGCGCCGCAGCGGCGTGTCCAAGCACGAAGTCGATATCCGCAACGGCCGCGCGTGTCTTGCGCCCGCGCCGTTGCAGCTGGCCGCTGCAGTGTTCGTCTCCGGCACGGCCGCCGCCGATCCGCAGCAGCTGTTGCGGCCCATCGCCGAACACGAGCTGCTCGAGCGCCTGAGCGCCGACCAGCCCTATGCCGCCGCGCAACCGGGATGGTCGCTGTTCGTGCGCCAACTGCAGCGGTTGGGCGTGTACGAACTGCAGCGCGGCGCGTATCCGGATGCCTCGGTCGATGCCCTGTTGCAGTTGCTGCCATGAGCGCGGTGGCGAAGAGCGGATGCGTGCCATGAGCATGGCATCGCGCGCAGGCGAGGGCCGCTGCGGCGGCGTCGCCACACGGCCGCCGCCGCCAGCCGTGGCATCCAGTGGACAGCCGGCATTCCCAGGCTGCCACCGATGACCACGCGCGACACCACCGTGCCCGACCAGGCACAGTCGCTGCTGCACGCGTTCAGCGCCACCCTGGAGCGTGGCGAGCGGATGCGCATCTGTGTGTACGTCGCGCTGTCGTTGCTGTGCGCGCTGGCCGGCGCCGTGGCCACGGTCGCCCTGGTACCGCTGGTGCAACCCGGGCATGCACCGACGCTCGGCGGCCACGCGCTGGCGTTGCCCGACGGCATCCTCGCCCAGGCGGCGATCTTCGTCCTCGCCAGCGCCGGCTTCGCCCTGCTGCGCTGGATGGGCGCGCGGCTGGCCGCTGACCTGGCCAGCGGCCATGCGGTGCGCCTGCGCCGCCAAGTGCACGCGCGCCTGCTCGATGCACCGCTGCCGGCGCTTGCCGACGCCAGTTCGGCGGAAATCGCCAACGTGCTCACCTACAACATCGAGATCATCGTCCAGGGCTTCAGCGCCTTGCTGCAGTTGCTTGTGGCCGCCATCACCGCCGGCGTCAGCCTGGGCATCGCCTTTCTGGTCTCGCCGGCCCTGGTGCTGGCGCTGCCGCCGCTGCTGGGCCTGGCCTTGCTCGCGTTCCGCATCTCCGGCCACGAGCAGGCGCGGGTCAGCCGCCAGTACGTCGCCGACATGACCCGGCTGTTCTGGCTCAGCGAGGATTTCCCGCGGCGCCTGCGCCACGTGCGTTCGTTCGAACGCGAAGACCTGGAGAAAAGCGGCTACGCCGCGATCTCCAGCCGGCTCAGCCATGGCTACTGGCGGCAGCAGGCACTGGTCGCCTCGGGCCGGCTGCTGTTGGAACTCAGTGCGGTCGCCGCCATCGCGGCGATCATGCTGTTGGCCGGCCTGTGGCACGGCATCGACCGCGGCGCGCTGATCACCGTCGGCCTGTTGCTGGGACGGCTGCTGCCGTACCTGGTCTCGACCCGGCAAAGCTTCCAGCAACTGCGTTCGGCTGCACCGGCGCTGGAGCTATGGCAACACTATGTTGGGCTGGGGACGGCGCGGGCGATGCCGACAAGGCCGCCCGCGGCCGCGCCCATGCATGGCCCGCTGCGGATCCACAGCATCGGCCTGGCGCCGCCTCTGGCCGAGGTCGCGATCGGCGAACTGATCCTGGCGCCCGGCAGCATGACCCTGATCTGCGGACACTCCGGTGCCGGCAAGAGCAGCTTGATGGACGTGCTCGCCGGCATGGTCGAACCGCGCGTGTTCGCGGCACAATGCGATGGACAAACGCTGGATTTCGCGGCATACCGCGCCCTGGTCCGGCACGGCGCCTATGTCGGCCAGAGCGTGCGACCGTGGCAGCACACGGTGCGCGACTGCCTGGCCTGGGCCGAGCCGGGCGCTAGCGCAGCGGCGATGTGGCAGGCGCTGCGCGACGTCGGCCTGGCCGCGCGCCTGCACGACGGCGTGCAGGGCCTGGACACACCCCTGAGCGGCGCCGCCACCAAACTCTCCGGCGGCGAACTGCAGCGCCTGCTGCTGGCGCAAGTGATCCTCAGGCAACCGCGGATCGCCCTGTTGGACGAAGCCACCAGCGCGCTCGACGCCGTTTCGGAGAAACAGGTGCTGTCGACGCTGCGCCAGCGCCTGCCGCGCACCGCGCTGGTCGTGGTGTCGCACCGGACCAGCCTGTCCAGCGTGGCCGATCGCTGCCTGCACCTGGCACGCCCGGCATCGGTGCCATTGCCGATGGCGCAGCAACCCCACTGCCAGGCACCGCCTGTGGGCGCGGTCCGCGATGGCTAGTCTGGTTGCGGACGCAAAGGCTCTTCTTGCTGCCTTGCGCGGAACCGTCTAGCGTCCATGGCCTTTGCAGCGATGCGCGCCCGCTGCCCGCCGGACCAGCGCCCTGCGCCCGGCTGCCTGCTTGAGAGGTTGCCGCACTGTTGGGCACTCATACGTTGGGCGGGATAATGTGACGTTATCCCGCTCGAGGCGATTGAGTGGGCGGAGAAATCGCTGCTTTTGCACGAATCCCGGCCGGAGCCTGCGACG
Organism: Xanthomonas translucens pv. cerealis; assembly: GCF_006838285.1. Lineage (NCBI taxonomy): Bacteria > Pseudomonadati > Pseudomonadota > Gammaproteobacteria > Lysobacterales > Lysobacteraceae > Xanthomonas > Xanthomonas cerealis. The sequence continues at coordinate 1,558,793 of NZ_CP038228.1, read as the reverse complement.
ATCGGCAGCCCTGACTGGTGCTTGGCATACGCCGCGTCAAGGGCTGGACTCTTCCCAATCCTCGATCTCGTCGCATCCTGGCGGCGACGCTACGCGACTGAAAGCCGCTAGCGCAGGGGCGACCAGTTCGCGCTTCTCCGCCGGTGAGGCGCCGCTGAGCTTCAGCGCAAATGAGCGCTTGTAAAGGTCATGGAATTGCTCCTTGAGTTGGAACGTGTGCGGGGTGTGGAACTGGATTTCCCAGAGCGCGCCTTCCGGGCTTCGCAGGGTGACATTGACCGCCTTGAAGTTCTGCCGGTACGTGTACGTGTTGAAGTGGTTGCTCAGCTTGACCCGTACATGCCCCTGATCGTCCAGTGCGGCCAGCACACCGCGCAGGCCGGCGGTGAAGTCCTGCGGTTCCAGTACCAGGCTGTAGCGCAGCGCGTCGTTCATGCCGGCCACGGCTTCTTCCAGGGTCTGCTTCTTCAACGCCATCTGCCGCTCGAGCTTTGCCAGAAGCGAGCCGTGCGACTTCAGTTGATGCTGTGTTCCCTCCAGTCGCCCACCATGGGGCGCGGCAACGCCGCTCAGCATGTCGGTGACCTTGGGTTCCATTTCGCGAGCTCGGGTCCGCAAGGCCTGCGCCTGCAGCGCAATGTCCTCGCGCCGAACCTCGCGCAAACGCGCTGCCGGCGACGGCGGCGGGGCGATCAGGCCTGCCTGCTGTAGCGCACCAAGCGCGTCTTCCATGACACCGGCGGCCATCGACGGCATGCGCTGCAGCAGTCCCTTGGTCCTTTCGGGATCGAAGCGCCCCTCGTGCATGGCCCGGGCGGTCGCCTTGCCGTACGGCACGATGGACACGCGCTCGGCGAATGCCCGCTCGGATCGTTCGCACGCCTCCACGATCTTGGCGAACAGCGCCGTGCCGGTGTCGGACTTCAGCGCATCGGTGCCGACCTTGATCGCGATGGTGAAAAGGTTGCGCATGCTCAGTTCAGGCTCATTCCGGACCAGCCCCGGTTGCCCGTTCGGGAACTGCGCGTGCGATAACCGGCACACCGGGTAGTTGTCGAGGATGGCGTGGATGCGCGCTTCTACGCCAGGCGCGGCCTCGTAGGCCTGGGCAAGCAGTGGAAACGCCTCAGCCAATGCGTCGGGCAGACGCGGCGCGTCGCTGCTGGCGGCCGAACCCGGCGCAAGTCCAGCCAGCTGCGCGTTCAGCAACTCGGCGGCTTCGCGCGCCTCGGGCATGTGGGCGCGTCCGATCGCTTCCTGCGCCTGGGTGCGTAGTTCTGCCAACATCTGTGGATCGCGGGCGTCGCCTTCGAGCATCTCGCGCAAGCCGTTGCGCAGGTCGCGCTCGATGCCATCGTAGGTGCCGAACATCATGCTGCGCGCCATCGCCTCGCGCAGCTCGTCGGGCTGGGCCATGAAGCGCGACGCCAGGGTGGCGGCCGCGCTTGTGATGTGCTGACCGCGTTTGAAGGAGATGATCTCCGACAGCCGCCCGGCCTGGTAGTGACCACTGACGGGGTCGACGGCCGGCGTGGCCGTCTTCGGTGGCTTGAAGGACTGCTGCCGACCGAGCCTCACCTCGCGCTCGGCCATCACCCGCGAAATCAGCGCGGCCAGCTTGGGGTAGCCTGCGTACACGAAGGCGTCGTCCCCGTCGGTATCCATGTTGCGCTTGCGCAACTCCGCGATCGGCAGTGCGCCCAGACGCCCGGGCTCCACGATGTCCTTGAGCCGCAGGCTGCCGGTGCTGCGCATGTCGCGCGGCAAGGCATCGCGGTCGCGGCCGGTGGTCCAGCTCGACAGCGTCTTGAGATCCTCCTTGGAGCAGACCAGGTCCTTGTTGGCGAAATCGGCCGGCCAGTTCGTCTTCGGCACCACGATGAGCATGCCCTTGCTGTGCAGCATAGGGGGATCGTCGCCCGATCCGTCGTCGAAGCCGGTGTAGCTGTACTGGATGCCGAACGACTGCGAGAGGAACTCGGCGGTGGCGTCGCCCTGCGCCACGGTCGCGACGCGCTCCTCCGGCACCGGCAGCAGGTTCTCCTTGTCGTAGGGCGGCTTGCCGAGCAGCAAGGGACCGCCTGCGCCGTCAAAGGCCTGGCTGCGCTGCCGCGGCAGGTGCACCTTGTCATCGGCGGACGGCACCGCCCTGACTCTCTGGCCCTGGTAGCCGCCGCCGACGGCAAGCCTGTATGTCGAGAGGAGTTCACCCGATCCAGGCGGCAGCGCCTTCAGCCGCTGCTGCATCGCCTCGCGCGCCTCCCGCAATGCCGCCTCGTCGCGCGGAAAGTGCTGCAGCGCCTGCGCTGGCATCATCGAAGGACCCTTGTCCACGGCCAGAAGCTCGCGCTGCTCCTGGCTGGCCTGGCCGGCCTGCGCCGCTTGCCATGCGTCGTAACGCTTGCGGAAGGCAGGGATGCACAAGGCCACCTCCAACTTCAGAAAGCCGCAGCCATCGTTGGGGCATAGCGCCAGCGGGCTCCCATCCGATGCCAACGGCTTGAACGGGTGCGCAGGGCCTTCGACATCATCGAAAAAGCCCAGGCGCAGCGTGCCCTCGACGACATGGTCGCTCGGGACCATCTCCATCAGCGAGCGCTGCATGCGCGACCAGTCCTCACGTTGCGGGGCAAGCTTGGCTGCGAGTTGCATCAGGCTGCTGCCCGGGACGGTGTCGGCATAGCGGAACGCCGGCAACAGCGAGGTCTTTTCAGGTCGGCTTGGCAGCGACAGGCCGTTGCTGGCAGATTTTTTGCCATCGACGCGGCTGCCGCCGAACATGTCGAAGCGCCATGGCTCATCCTGATAGTTGAACGTACGCGCCAGCATGAACGTCGAAATCGCCCCCGGCAGCTGGACTTCTACCAGCGGCAGGCCGGTCAGACGCGCGAACAGCGAGTACGGCTTGTCCGCTTCGGCCAGATTGTTCGAGATTTCCTTGCCCCGCATGTCGACCACGACATGCGTCGTGCTGCCGGTGCCGGTGACGGGGGCGGCAGGCTGGCCCGGAGCTGAGCGCATGCTCAAGCGCCCGCTGTCCAGGTCGAAGCTGCTTGGTGGATGGGCCTGCGCAATCTTCGCCGACTCCTTCGCCATGCGCAGGTCCAGCGTGTCAAACACCTGGTCACCGGCCTCGATCTGCGCGATCAAGTTCCAGCTCATCTCGCCCAGGTCCGCCTCGATGGCCTCGCGGGTCCGCTCCAGCGTCCGCTCTACCCATGTCGTCAATTCCTCGCGGCGCTGCTGCACTTGCTTGCGCGCGCCTTCGACATGGCGCGTCTTCCATTGCCGGGAGACCACCCCATAGGCCTTGAGCATCTGGAAAAAGGACAACGCCGGGCATCGAGTTGCGTGCTGGTCGGTGTCGGCCGAAGCCTGCGCGCCAGCGCCGCCCAGGTACAAGTCGATCTTGCGCTCGGCAATGGGCTGCAACGCGTTGAACAAGCGCAATGCGCGGCTGCGATGGCGAGGGATCAGCTCCGGGTTGCGGATCAATGGCAACAGTCCCATGCACAGGTTGCCGAGACCCTCAAGGTTGGTTTCACGTAATCCGTCGTCCTGCGCGAGCGCCGAAACCCGCTCCAGTGCTGGCCCTGCCAGCGGACGCATCTGGCGATGAAGTTGCGCCGATGCGAGGGCCTTGAAGAGCACCCCGATCTCTCCGGCGGAGGCTGCCTCAAAACGTTCGCGGTGCAGCTCCAGGTACCCGGCCATCGCCCGCAGTTTGGCGCCACCCAGGGTTTGCAACTGTTCATCGTCCAAGTGCCGCAGGCGGGACATCGCGTTGGCCACCATGACCAGCCCACGCATCTCGAACTGCTGCCACGGCACCGCGGCCGAGCCGGCGTATTCGGCGAGCAGCACCGCTGCTGTTTGACACGCCGGCCTTTCGAGGCCTTTGCTCAGCGCATTGAGTGACACTGCCACGTCTAGCGCCTGCATGGCGTGTCGCAGCTCGTGGTCCTCGGTCAGCCTGTCGGCCAGCACGTCGATGGCCTGCTCGCAGTTCGTACGTCCGGGCCATTTGCTCAGCGCGTTGAGTGCTTGGGCCAGTTCAATAGGAAACATGGCGTTGCGCAAAACGCGCTCGTCGGCTAACCGCCAGGCCAAGGCGTCAGTGGCGGCCCCGCTGAATTCCACCTCGGGCCATTTGCTCAAGGCGTTCAGCGCGTTGGCCACGCCTTGCGCGTTGAGGGCGTTGCACAACCCGGGATCGTTGGCCAGTCGAGAGGCCAGTGCATTGCCGGCATCCTGGCAGTTGGGCGTGTCGGGCCATTTACTCAGGGCGTTGAGCACGTTGGCCGCACCTTGCGGGTCGAGGTCGTTGCACAACCCGGTATCGTCGATCAGTCGCGAAGCCAGCGCAGTGGCGGCATTCCTGCAATCAGGCGTGTCGGGCCATTTGCTCAGGGCGTTCAACACGTTGGCCACACCTTGCTGGTCGAGATCGTTGCGCAACGCGGGATCGTCGGCCAGTCGCGAGGCCAGCGCAGTGGCGGCATCCTTGCAGTCAAGCGTGTCGGGCCATTTGCTCAGGGCGTTCAACACGTTGGCCACGCCTTGCGGCGCGAGGCCGCTGCACAGGTCGCGACCATTGGCCAATCGCGAGGCCAGCGCAGTGGCGGCATCCTTGCAGTCGGGCGCGTCGGGCCATTTGCTCAGGGCGTTGAGCACGTTGGCCACACCTTGCGGGTCGAGGTCGTTGCACAACGCGGGATCTTCGGCCAGTCGCGAAGCCAGCGCATTGGCGGCATCCCTGCAGTCAGGCGTGTCGGGCCATTTGCTCAGGGCGTTGAGCACGTTGGCCACACCTTGCGGGTCGAGGTCGTTGCACAGGTCGCGATCATTGGCCAATCGCGAGACCAGCGCAGTGTCGGCATCCTTGCAGTACGGCGCGTCGGGCCATTTACTCAGGGCGTTGAGCACGTTGGCCAGACCTTGCGGGTCGAGGTCGTTGCACAACGCGGGATCGTCGGCCAGTCGCGAGGCCAGCGCAGTGGCGGCATCCTTGCAGTCAGGCGTGTCGGGCCATTTGCTCAAGGCGTTCATTACGTTGGCCATGTGTTGCCCTTCGAGGGCGTTGCACAACCCGGGATCGTTGGCCAGTCGTGAGGCCAGTGCCTTGGCTGCGGCAGCGCAGAGCGCGGTGGCGGGCCATTTGCTCAGGGCGTTGAGCGCATTGGCCACGCCTTGCAGATCCAGCGCGTGACGCAAATCAGGCTCGTTCGCCAACCGCGACGCTACCGCACTGGCGGCGTCCGCACAGACCCGCCTGCCGGGCCATTTGCTCAGCGCATTCAGCGCAATGGCCACTTCTTGCGGTTCCAGCGCATCGCACAACCCGGGTGCGTTGGCCAAGCGTGCGGCCAGTGCCTCTACGGCGACAGTGCAGCGCGATACGTCAGGCCATTTGCTCAGGGCGTTCAGCGCGTTTGCCACGCCTTGCGGCGCGAGGGCGTTGCACAAGCCGGGATCGTCGGCCAGTCGTGAGGCCAGTGCCTTGACCGCGGCAGCGCAGAGCGCGGTAGTGGGCCATTTGCTCAGGGCGTTCAGCGCGTTGGCCACGCCTTGCGGCGCGAGGGCGTTGCACAAGTCGGGATCGTCGGCCAGTCGTGAGGCCAGTGCCTTGGCCGCGGCAGCGCAGAGCGCGGTAGTGGGCCATTTGCTCAGGGCGTTGAGCGTATTGGCCACGCCTTGCGGATCCAGCGCGTGGCGCAAACCAGGCTCGTTCGCCAACCGCGAAGCAACCGCACTTGCGGCGTCCGCACAGACCTGCGTGCCAGGCCATTTGCTCAGGGCATTCAGCGCAATGGCCACTTCTTGCGGTTCCAGCGCATCGCACAACGCGGATGCGTTGGCCAAGCGTGCGGCCAGTGCCTCAACGGCGACAGTGCAGCGCGGTACCGCAGGCCATTTGCTGAAGGCGTTGATTGCGTTGGCCATGTGTTGCCCTTCGAGGGCGTCGCACAACCCGGGATCGTTGGCCAATCGCGAGGCCAGTGTCGCGACCACGGCAACGCAGAGAGAGGTGTCGGGCCATTTGCTCAGAGCGTTCAGCGCGTTGGTCAGGCCTTGCGGGTCGAGGGCGTTGCACAACGTGGGATCCTCGGCCAGTCGTGCCGCCAGCGCCTCCGCGGCGGTGGCGCACACCGGCGTGTCGGGCCATTTGCTCAGGGCGTTCAACACGTGGTCCATGTCCAGTGGGTTGAGGGCATTGCGCAAATCGCGCTCGTTGAGCAGCCGCGCGGCCAATGCGTTGGCGGCATCCTTGCAGTCTTGCCTGTCGGGCCATTTGCTCATGGCGTTGAGCGCCTTGGCCACGCCTTGCGCGTTGAGGTCGCCGCACACCTCGGGCTCGTTCGCCAACCGGGAAGCCACCGTGCTGGCTGCATCGGCAAAGACCGGCATGCTGGGCCATTTGCTCAGGGCATTCAGGACGATGCCCAGTTCCTGCTGCTCGAGGGCGTCGCACAACTTGGGATCGTTGGTCAGTCGCAAGGCCAGTGCGTTGGCGGCATCTTTGCAGTCCGACGTATCTGGCCATTTGCTCAGGGCGTTCAGCGCAACGGCCACACCTTGCGGTTCGAGCTCATCGCACAACACGGGATCGTCGGCCAGGCGTGCGGCCAGTGCCTCGACGGCGGCAGCGCAGAGCAATGTGTCGGGCCATTTGCTCAAGGCGTTGAGCGCGTTGGCCATGTGTTGCTCTTCGAGGGCGTCGCACAACCCGGGATCGTTGGCCAGTCGCGCCGCCAGCGTCTCCGCGGCGGTGGCGCACACCGGCGTGTCGGGCCATTTGCTCAGGGCATTCAACGCGTTGGCGACTTCTTGTGGGTTGAGTGCATCGCACAACCCGGGATTGCCGGCCAGTCGCGCCGCCAGCGCCTCTGCGGCGGTGGCGCACACCGACGTGTCGGGCCATTTGCTCAGGGCATTGAGCGCGTTGGTCATGTGTTGCCGTTCGAGGGCGTCGCACAATCCGGGATCGGCGGCCAGGCGCGCCGCCAGCGCCTTGACCGCGGCAGCGCAGATCGACGTGTCGGGCCATTTGCTCAGGGCATTGAGCGCGTTGGCCATGCCTTGCGGGTCGAGGTCGTCGCGCAACCGTGACTCGCCGGCCAGTCGCCAGGCCAGTGCGTTGGCTGCATCCTGGCAGTCGGGCATGTCGGGCCATTTGCTCAGCGCGTTGAGCACATTGGCCATGTGTTGCCCTTCGAGGGCGTCGCATAACCCGGGATCGTCGGCCAGTCGCGCCGCCAGCGCCTCCGCGGCGGTGGCGCACACCGGCGTGTCGGGCCATTTGCTCAAGGCGTTGAGCACGCTGACCACGCCTTGCGAGTTGAGATCGTTGCACAGGTCGCGATCATGAGCCAATCGCGAGGCCAGCGCGCTTGCGACCACCGCGCAGGCCTCCCTGTCGTGCCATTTGCTCAGGGCGTTCAACACCTGGGCTACGCCTTGCGCCTCGAGGCCGTTGCGTAAAGTGCCATCATTGGCCAATCGCGAGGCCAGCGCGCTGGCGGCATCCTTGCAGTCAGGCGTGTCGTGCCATTTGCTCAGGGCGTTTAACGCGATTCCGACTTCTTGCGGTTTGAAGGCATTGCACAAACCGCGCTCGGTGGCCAGGCGCAAGGCCAACGCGCTGGCGGCGACTTTGCACAGCTCCGCGTCGTGCCATTTGCTCAGGGCGTTGAGCGTGTTTGCAACGCTCTGTGCATCCATCGCGTGACGCAGGTTCCTGTTGCTGGCGAGCAGTTCGGCAAGCGACTGCGCGATGGACTGGCAGTCTGGGTTATCGGACCACTTGCTGAAGGCATTGAGTACCAGGCCGATGCCCTGCGCGTTCATGGACTGCCAGGCCTTGTGCTCACGTAGCAGGTGACGTGCCAGACGCGCCGCCGCGCGTTCGCACCTGGCGCTGTCGGTGTTCTTGGCGAACGCGTTCAGGAGGAGCATTGACGGGGGACCATCCAGCCCCAACGGAGCATCGGCCTGGATCACCTCTCCAGCGATCCACGCGATTGCATACATACACGCCGTTTGGTTTGGGTGCTTGCTCAGCTTGTTGGCCACATGGGCCAGCTGTTTCAGCGATGCACCGTCGAACCAACCGGTCTTGTAGAGATACTGCGCCGCAAGTTCGGTGCAACGATCGAGATCGCGGTGCGTTAGACCCGGGCCTGTGAACCGCCTTGCATTGGCAATCATCTGAAGATATTTGTCCAGCAAATGCGCATTGACTTGCGCGTGGGCGTTCTCATCCAGGAAGGGCAGGGCCAGCTTGCAGTCCATGCGACGCGCCAGCGCATTGTCCTGCGCCATGGAGACGCTCAGGCGAGCGTTGTGGGTCTGCGTCAACCGGCTGGGCGCACTCAACTGCCGCCGATAACGCTCTCGCTCTGCCTGCAGCTGTCTTTTTTCCGCTGAGTCGAGCTGATGTTCGGCCAGCCGAAGATCCGCCGGCGTCAACTCCACGCTATGCAGTGCCCGCTTTGGCTGCCGATACGGCTCTTGCTGCTCCCGCGGTCGCTTTCCAGCCGCCCGGTCTGACGTTTGTTCGGTCAGGCGAAGCTCTGCCGGCGCCTGCGAACCATGCCTTGGTGGTTGTGGCATGCGCTGCGATGACGAGGACGAGGTGCTGGCGTAAGCCGGCATTTTGTCCGGGCGCCGCTCCGCAGCGATACCGCGTCGGTCGCTGGGCTCATCGTGCCTGTGCGAGTGAGTGGCTGGCTCCAGCCGCCGCCGTTTGGCCGGTGGCCGTCCAAGCGGCGGCTGACTGTCGCGGGTGCTGTGTACAGCTTGCTCCCCGGCCGGCGTAGGCTGGTCCTCGCGGGGAAAGACAAGTTCGAGCGCAATGCATTGAGATTGACTTTTGAGGTTTTCATGCCTGTAACTTAGTCAATCTGCCTGCCAACCGTCCTGCTCGCTGCGAAGCTTCCATTCCGTTTGCGATGCTCGCTGCGGGTTGGAGCAGTGCATGCCCCATCCGCGCCTGGATTGACTTTTCTTATTCGCCATCTACCTGCGGCTAACGTAGCTACCCGAGTGTTCGGGCAGCGGCATATTGGTCAGCAAGGCGAGGGCATGCGCGCGCAGCGTAAGGGCATCGGCATCGGACATGACGCAGCACAGCTGGTCCCATAACGGATTGGTGAAGGGCACGCCCAAACTCCAGCGAACCGGCTGCCGACGGCAACTGCGGCGTGCTCGGCGCGAACGCGCAGCTAGCGGATATCGGCGACAGCGCGCCAATGCGCGGCAGAACAGCCCATTGGAGGTTTGCAGAAGAGCGATTTGATCCAGAGGCGCTTGGGTGTCATCGTGTCTGGGCCGGGACTAGCCAGGTAGCGTCTCAGCCTCCTCATGCAGTGTGGCTGCAAGCCGACCGACCAGGTCCTGCAGGGCCTGGTCGGTCGGCGACCTTGGCGCCGAGACCTTGCCCTTCTTCTTACTACAGTTCTTTTAGGTAGCGGTGGATCGTGGTCTTGGAACCGGTATTGCCCAGCGCCACCCGCACCGCGTCCACCGACGGGTGCTTGCCTTGCTGTACACCTCGCCGCGGGCCGTGGCAGCCTACTCGAATTATTTCATAATGCATTGCATACCACGTAATTACATGCTATTCAAGCTACAAGATTGGGCGAATTTCAATGTGGATTCACGCGGGATAATGTAGATTTATCATCTTAAGCATCCGCGGCACCTCCTAACTGGCCGCCAGCTAGTACGAGACCGGTTGAATTGTATGTGATGAACAGATATATTTTGAGAAATTAATCATACTTTCTGCCAAATGCGTTCATTACTTATAACTCAATTAATGGAACACCTTGCGGCCATCGACTCGCCAGAGGAAATTCGCTGGCTGCTTGAACAGCTACTTACTGACCGCGAGCTCCATGACATCGGCGATCGTCTGCACATTTACAGCCTGTTGGTTAGCGGCGAGTACAGCCAGCGCGCTATTGCCCAGTTGGCCAAGGTCAGCATTAGCAAAGTGGAGCGGGGCGCGAGTAACGCCCGCTCGCCCAAGGTGCGTGCCTATTTTCGCAAGCACTTCCCTGCCTGAGCGTTTCTTCGCAGCGCTCAGTATGGTCTAATAGACCGAGCCGATAGGCTCTCGATCAGAGTCGACAAAGCGCTAATCCGAGGCGCGGTCAACATTCATGCGCCCCTCTGACAACATGCGTTAGCCCCCTCCCGCCTGTGGTCCGCACACATCAATAAATGCTGCGATCTCTTTCGCCACCGTATCCGTGCGCTCCAGCATGGGCATATGGCTGCATCGATCCAGAACCACCGACTGCAAACGCGCGCCGAGCCCTGCCTGCAGCGACGCCAGTGCGGAGACATCAATGATTCCGTCCCTCTTGCACCATAGCGCCAATACAGGCAGCTGCAAACTCCCCAGCCGACCTTGTAACGCAATGGGCCCCAGGCTTGCTCAGTGCGTCGAAGGTCTTTCGCACTATGGCCGCATGGCTGATATTGGCTGCTACCAAGGCGCGGCGCACTCGCATCGAAACCGTCTTGGGGGTGGCAAAAGAGTATGCCATCGCGCGGTCAAAGCCAGGAGCATCCGAGTAGAGAAACGGATTGTGGCCGGCACGCATCGCTCTAACAAAGTCGTTTTCCCTCGACGGGAGGCCAAATGTGCTAATCAATACGAGATCACGCACGTGCTGCGGGGCTTCCGCCGCTTGGATGCCGGCGATCGCCCCACCCATCGAGTGGCCTACCAGAGTGAAGTTGAGAATGTGAATGTCGCGAAGAAACGCTTCTAGAGCGTGTTATGAACTTTGAAGGATGGCGGCAGCGTTGCTGAGCATGAGGACCGTGAAGACGACGAAATGCAGGCCAGCCAGGGTTTCCGGCAAGCGCTCGTAGTCGCGTGCAAGCCGACGGAAGCGGTTGACCCAGCCGAAGCTGCGTTCGACGACCCAGCGTCGAGGAAGCAACACGAACCCTTTCTTGGCTTCGGGAAGTTTCACCACGTGCAGATCGATTCCTTCTTCCTGAGCCGCTTGTGCCGGCTCCTGGCCGGTATAGCCTTGATCCACGAATGCCACCGTCACGGTGTCACCGGTGACGTGTTGTACCTCCTGCGCCAGCGAGCGCACGTGAGCACGCTCTTGTTCGTTGGCAGGCGTGACTTGCACTGCAAGCAAATGCCCGAGCGTATCCACTGCCATATGCACCTTGCTGCCTTTCTTCCGCTTATAGCCGTCGTAACCGGCGCGCGGGCCGCTCTCACAGGTGGATTGCAGTGTCCGCCCGTCCAGGATGACGGCGCTGGGTTGGCCTTGCTTCCCCTGGGCGACACGCAGGATGGAACGCAGGTCGCTGACCATGGCTTCAAAGCAGCCCGCCTGCAGCCAGCGCTGCGTCTGCTGGTAAACCGCTTCCCATGGTGGGAAGTCGTTGGGGAGCAGGCGCCACGGCGCTCCAGCACGCGCCATCCAGCGCAGCGCATTGAACATCGCCCGCAATGCGTACTTGCGCTGCGGAGCTTGCTCCGTCATCAGGCTCAGGTAAGGCGCCGCAAACGCCCACTCTTCGTCGGAAATATCGGTCGGATATGGGCGTTTGCTCTGCATCCCACTACGATAGCTGCATCGCCGAAAAGTTCATAACACGCTCTAGTCGCGCGGCTTGGGCTTCCAGCGACATCCAAAGCCGTCGACTGTCCCCAACCAAGTAAGTCTGGGATCACCACCCGGTAGCGACGCGTTAGTTGCGGAGCCACCGACAGCCAAACGGCCTTGGTCGACGCTATACCATGGAGCAGCACCACCGTGTGCCCCTTGCCATCCTCATAGTAACTCCAACGAACAGTCCCAACTTGTCGCGTATGGCTTGAAAGGCCAGCCTGCCAAATTTGATAGTGCAATCGTGCAAAATAAGCAACACGCGGCCACGCGGCATACAACACACATAGCAGTGCAAGCCCCAGCAGGACCACAGCCCTATGACGACGAGGCTTATTCTTCGGAATCATTGCATTCATGCGCCGGCACCGGATGGGAAACACCGCATCCTGCGATAGCGCAATTATCCAACTCCGCGCATTCGTCTTCCCATACAATCTTGCGGTCCCGCGATGCCGCCTGTTGGGCGAGCGGACCATAAACTCGCGCAATCTCACGCCGCCGGATCTTCATGGTGGGCGTCACAAGTCCTTCTGCGGGCATCCATAGAGCCTTGGCGATCAGGATGCGATCAACGCGTGCCGACACTTCGAGCTTAGCATTAGCGTGTGCAATCACGTCGGTGAGGTTCGACTCGACTTCTAGCCTGGACTGAGATTGGGCTTGCGGCTTAAGGGTGATCACCAAGGTCGGCTTCAGTCGCTCGGAACTTAGCAGGCACATCTGTGCGATCATGTGGCTTGTTACGGCGCTTTCCACGTCACCGGGAAATAGCGAGGCCCCATCAGGCGTAATCAGCTTGTCGCCGAGTCGGCCGCGAATCGACAGAAATCCATCGGCATCTAGGATCCCGATATCGCCCGTACGGAAGTAGCCATCCGCGGTGAGCGCTTGCGCAGTGCCATCAGGGTCGCCGAAGTAACCATACATGGTGCCAGAGTGACGACACTGGAGTTCGCCATCAACCGCAATCCGGAGCTCAGCTCCCGGCAGTGCACGCCCCACGGTACCGACGCGTTCAGATCCTGCCAGATTGCACGCCACATAGCCGCAATTCTCGGTGGATCCGTAACCCTGCCGAACACCAACACCGAGCTCGGCGAACCAGTTGATCAGGTCATCTGCCGCCTTAGCGCCGCCCACTACGCACAACGCAGCTCGGTGCAGGCCAAGTCTGCGACGCAACGCGTATGCGACTCCGCGGCCTACCAATGGGACGCGTAGCCATCGCTGCAGGCGGGCGGGCGGCACCCGATCCAGTATGGCACCACGCATGCGTTCATAGACCTGCGGCCCGCCGGTAAAGAACGTCGGCGCTACCTCGACTAGGGTGCGGCTGAGCGACTCCAGCTTTTCCAAGAAGTGAATTTCTGCCCCGACCAACAGACTTAGAGCCTCGCAAGTGAGGCGCTCTTGCGCATGCGCAAGTGGCAGGTACGAAACCAGCCGCTGCTTCCCGTTTGGCTTGAACACGTGTGCGAGTGCCATACGCGCGGTATACGCGATGTTGCCATGCGTTAACATGACTCCTTTCGGTCGCCCGCTTGTACCGGATGTGTACAAGAGCATCGCCACTTCGCCGACCAGCGGCGGCGGCCGATTCTCGATAAGCAAGGGAGAATGCTGCGTGACCAGTTGATCCCATGACTGCTCCATCTGCGGCACAGTTGGATATGGAAGCGAAATCGTATGTATGCTGGAGGGCACGGCTGCCAGAGTGGTAGCTAGGTCCTCTGATGGCCCAATGAAGATGGCAGCGGCATCCGTGTGCGCCAGAATGAACCGCGTGTTGTCCAAAGACTGGCCCGGAAACAGGCCGACTGGCACGTACCCCGCCAGCATGATCGCTATATCTGCCAGGATCCAGTGCGCGGTATTACGTCCGCTAATGCAGATGCGAGATCCGGCGGGAAACGCCATGGCACGGAGCGCAGAAGCGATGCAGCAAACCTCGTGTGCCGCTTCACCCCAACTGATGGTGCGCGTGCGGCCATCGATTGGCTGATGGAGCCAGGGCCGATCCGCAAACTGACGCGCGCGACCAAGAAAGCAGCCGACTACATCGAATGCCGGATCGATTCTAGCGTTGTCGGAACTCTGATCTGCTAACGACATATCACCTCCACAGTGCACTATCCACCTGATTGCGCGCTCGGATTTTCGCTATTCCAAAGACGCCTGCCGACCTCCACCATGCGATCCAGCATTTCACACATTGCCTGGGTCGCCTCCGCATCGCAGGCACCGCCCACGAACGTCGCCGGAAATCCCGCGCCCACCAGAATCATCTTATTGAGCAGGATATTCAGGACGATCTGCGAATAGATGCTGGTATGGGCATAACGCCGTCCCACCACAACGATGCCGGCAAGCTTGTCGCGCAGTGGGCGACCGAGCGGGCGCAAGAAGCCGTAGCCGACACGTTCCAGAAACGCCTGAAAACGGCTGTTCGTGCCGTACGCATGAACCACTGGCACATAGATCACAGCATCGGCGTCCAGCATCCGCTGGGTTAATCCGTGCACCGAGTCGTTCACGGCACACGGCTGTAAATCGCAAGCATTATCCGCATCGCAAAAGTCGATCCGGTATTCGCGAAGGTAGATGAAATCGCAACTCGCCCTTTCATTCAGATACGTCTGAATCAGACGGCAAACTTTTTCGCTCTGACCTTCGCTTCGACTGGATCCGACGATGATACAGAACTTCATTAGTCGGCAGGCGTGCTGGAATTGCAAGTGGCCCCCTTGGCGAATGTCGCAGCAATCAGGCTGCGCTTCTGCTCGTCGTCAGAGATTGGCGGTACTCACGCTCGACCTGCTCGAGTATTTGTCCTGTCAGGTAGAGCGTCGTCGTGGCCACGTCGATTATGTCCTCCTGCTCTGAAAGCGACAGTGCATTTTCTCCAATGGCCTCAATTACCTCCTCGGAATGCTTAGCATCGATGTCGGAGTGAGCGACGAAGAAGCTCATATCCTTTGGAGTAAGGTTCAGATCCTTTGAAATCTTCTTTAGGATCTCGTCAATGTGTCCGTAGCAGCTTTCAGCCCAGTAGCTGTAGCCCAAGCGGGCAATGGCTCCGCGTTCGAGGGCAACTTGGTACAGATAGGCAATGAGCGCCTGCGTTGCCGGAAGTGGCCGCTGCTGCAGCCGTGCAGGATCATGGAGTCCCTTGACGGTCAAATCATGGACGACCATCGCCTCATGCCCGAGCTCCTCAAGTGCATGCTTGTATACGAAGCGAAGCAACTTCCGCTTCTGTGGGTCGGTCTTGTATGCAGCCGTCGCCTGATTGACTGAGTTGTGCCGCGTGTAGTGATAGATCTGCTCCATCAGCAGACGGTAGAGATCGGTGGTGACTGGCTGTGCCAAGACTTGGTCCCAGAAACGACCAGTTCGAATGTAGTCCCACTCCTGCGCTACCGCAGCTTCAAGACGCGCGATGAAATCCGTACTCATGGTTACTCCTCAAAAATCAGGTTGATTAGACTGTATTGCTTGGTCGAAATACCTGGCGCCGGTATGCCTGCTGCGATTACCCGAGCGCCCACGCGTTGATACAGGCGTACAAAATGTGGTTGGCACAGGGCGACCAGTCCGCTATGGATGGTCCACTCGCGAACCCAGCCAAAACATTGCCGTAGCGCGTCCGTTGCCACTGTCGTACCACGCATGTCCTCACGCACCACCAAGCGATTGACTTCCAGCAGGCTCTGCGCGCCGGTCAGTGCGCGCACATCAGCAAGACGTTCGCTCAGGGTCAGCCCGTGGCCCACTGATGTCAGGCGGGCTCCACCCACCAACTCATCGTGCATGTAGAACGCGAATTGGTAGGACGCCTGGTTCCGCATTGCCTCCAGTTCCTGGAACATGATTTCTCTGGCTGGATTGCTTCCGATGTACTGGTCACGCCAGTATTTCAGCTGTTCTAGATCGCTGGAATGAGAGCCGAGCAGCGCGATGGCAAGAGTCATCGCGTGCCGAGTCTCGCCAATAGCGTTTCGGTAGTCAGTTCTGCGGCCTGGTCGTCGGAAGAAATGGCTTCGCGGCCATCAATTAGACGTGCCGACTTCCATTTTATCCATCCCCCCATGTTAACGTGCTCAGAAAGATCGTTTACCATCATCGGCGTGCACTCGCAGGCTAAGCGTTGCTGTACATTATCGCGGATCTTCTGCAACAGAGCCTTGGTGGCGTCTGCCTCCAACCCCGGCACCTCAAGCTTGGCCAGCAGCGTGTCATTCTCTGCCTGCTTCCCAATTAATATCTGATAGCCAACGCAGCCGAGAACATCCTGCATGAGCGCAGACTCGATCTGCGCCGCCGTATAGTTCTTGCCATTAATCTCAACCGCGTCACGAACGCGACCTACGACTTCAATGTCGAAGGCTGCGAACAGGTTTTCACCGCCGTTGTCGGTGAGGGTCACAATGTCCCCGGTGCGGTACCTGATCAACGGCTTTACACCGTCAACCAAGCAGGTCACTACGAGTTCGCCATGCCCGCAAGCACCGAGCCTCTCGCCCGTGGTTGGATTGACGATTTCGAATATGTAGTTAGGCACGTGCGGGCGCAAGCGATTTTCGCGTGTAGCTGAAGCGATTACGAAGGCTTCCTGCGAACCGTACAGGCTGTTGTAAACGCGCGCACCCCATAGGCTCTCGAGATTGGCTGCAAGCTCGGGCGTGCACAACTCTCCACTGAGCATGAATACCTTTACCTTAAAATCTCGCTTTGGATCCAGTCCACGACGCAGTGCTTCTTTCGCCAAGGTCATTACCTGGCCCGGAGCGGTAGCCACGATCTCGACATCAAGCTTGCGCAGCAGGTCCAGACACTTTTCGAAGCCTATGATCGGCGAGCCCGGCCATATCTTGGCTACACACATATCGAGGTCGTAGCCGATGGCTCCAAGCGTGTCTGTGAAGGAATGGGCCTCGGTTGGTCCGAGGACGGCCATCACCGGCCGATGCTGTTCCGGAAAGTTCGCACGGACGATGTCTTCGTAAGCATGTTTGAGTTGCAGATTGCTCGCGTAGCTCTCCTTTTTGTCTCGAGGACACGGTGTCGCGGCACCGGTCGTGCCGGTAGTCTCGTAGTAGTAAATAGCATCATTGATTGTGCCTGACATTATGTCGGCCATCTGCTCCCGCAAGTCGTCCTTAGTAGTGAACGGGATTGCTTCGAGCTGATCGATTGTGATGCTGTCCACGTCAACATTGTCGAGACGAGAGGCATAAAAAACAGAATTATCTTTGGCGTGCTTGAGTACTGTCCGCAATTGCTGCTCCCGCCACGTGGCGAGCACGAATCGACTGATTGTGCCGTTGCGGTAGGCATAATCGATTGGGTTATAGCGCTCTTTGAATGCATCGAGATTTTCGCGAGGCGACATCGGTTACCTACTATCTTTGTGGTAGCTTTTTATGAAGTTTCTGATGATTTCCATTCCGTACTCAGTGCCGATGCTCTCCGGATGGAACTGGACGCCCTCCACTGCGAAGCGGTTGTGTCGCAACCCCATCAAGTAGCCGTCTCCGCTCGCGGTCGCCGTGGCAGTCAGGCAAGGTGGAAGTGACTTGCGATCGACAATGATGGAGTGGTAGCGCATCGCCCGAATGCCTTGTGCGGGCAACCCGGCAAAACAGCCCAGACCATCGTGATGAACAAGGCTGGTCTTGCCGTGGACTAAGTGTTCCGCGTAAGCGAGTTTGGCGCCGTAATATAGGCCGATGGCCTGATGCCCAAGGCAAACGCCAAACACTGGGAGCTGCTTGCGATTGTGTTCCAAAAGTTGCAGGTAACCAGAGTCGCTCGGATGTCCTGGCCCGGGCCCAAGTAGGATCACGTCACAGACTTCCGGGTCTATTGCAGCGAACAGATCTGCCGCATTGCGCCGAACGACGCGCACTTCGCAATCAAGTTGACGGACGTAATCCACCAAGATATGCACGAAACTATCGTAGGCATCGACAATGGTGACGCGCGTGCTCATGCCAACTCCTGGTCGGTTATCGCATTAAATACGGAGCCCAGCTTATGTAGCGTCTCGCGGTATTCGCTTTCTGGAACAGAATCCGCAACGATGCCAGCCGAAGCCCTAAGCGTGTAGACGCCATCATGAAACACCGCACTACGAATGCAGAGTGCGGTGTTGAGATAATTGTTTCCGATTCCGATGAGTCCGACAGCTCCGGCGTACTGCTCACGAGCACTATCCTCGATCGAATCGATGAGCTCTATCGCGCGAATCTTAGGGGTTCCCGTCATGGTCCCTGCTGGGAATGCAAGCATAAACACGTCGTATTTGTCGCGCTCCCTGTCAACTTCGCCGCTTACGTTCGAAACCATGTGATAGACATGGGAGTACTCCTCAATAGCCATCAGTTCGGTCACATTAAGCGAGTGCGGGAGACATGTTCGGCAGATGTCGTTTCGACACAGATCCACCAACATCAGGTGCTCGGCGACTTCCTTTTCCGAACCATGAAGGATGGCTTTGGCTTGTTCGCCAGAAAGGCCGCCAGCCTTTCCGACAGTTCCGGCAATGGGGCGCATTACGATTCTCTGCCCTTCGGTGCGCACAAAAAGCTCTGGACTGGCCCCTACCACTGTCCGGCTACCTGCGGTGAAGAGATACATGTATGGCGATGGATTTCTCTCGCGCAATCGTTTATATAGTTGCAGGGGTGACATCCCCGACTGGATCGTCAGCTTTTGACCGATCTGGATCTGATAAACATCTCCTAAGCCGATGTGTGTCAGTGCTTGACGACACTTCCCTAAATAGGCTTCGCGTGTGGTTTCGTAGTGCAGTTCAAAGGTGGTACAAACCACGTCCTGACGCTCAGGCGGGCAAACCGCAGCCTCCTCGCAAAGCGCAGCAATGCTTGCTGCCGAGACTGCGTCTTCTTCTACCACACCATAGTGGGTTACCGTTGCTACGTCCTCCTGAAGCGAAACCAGGGTTCTGTACAAGCCGAGCGCAATATCGGGGCCGCGCTGAGCATCATCGCTTTGCCCGAGGACCGGCTCGATATAACTGATGGTTTCGTAGCCCCAATAGCCGAACAACGCGAGCGGGACTTCACCCTGTTGTCCAGATACAGAAAATGCTCTTTCGAGCTGTCGCAAAAAATTCCACAGCTCTCGGCGGGACGGCAAGGTGTAGTGCCGCGCTTGATTGGCGTATTCGCATGCAAAGCAATGAAGATGTGGCGCGATGGCTTCAAGCACGACGTCCGTGCCAGTAAGGCGAACGCAAATCCCACGAACCTCGATCGTGAGAAGTGGATCAGCAGCAACTAGCGTAGAACGAGCGTCTGAAGTTCGGCCAAGGGATTCGAGCAGAACCATTTCGCTTCTTGGGAAGCGCTCCGACAAGGCCTCGTAAATAGGCAGGCCAAGTTCTAGAAACGCACGCTTTGGAAGCTGCAACGTAAGTGTAGTGGCGACCAGATCTAGCACGGCCAAGGTTTCCTGTATCTGTGTACCGGTACAAGAGTACATCGGAAGATGTGGCCACTGCAAGTGCCCGCTTGATATGTGCGATTCACTCACGGCCCAGTCGCTTTCCATAGTTGCAGTTGCTTATGACAACAACTGGCATCGAGGATGAGCACAAAGTAAGGTCAAAAATCGCTATAAGCCATTCTAGGAACTGAACCGCCCCGGAATTCCTGGAGGCTCCAACTCTTGAGAAGATGGAGCGATAAGCAAGACGAAGTATTCAGCGGAAGTGCGTGAGCGTGCGGTTCGTCTGGTGGGTGCGGGAGCACCAGGGGGAGTACGGCTCGCAGTGGTCAGCGATCGAGTCCATTGCAGGGAAGATTGGCTGTTCGGCCCAGACGCTGTGAAATTGGGTGCGGCAGGCCGAACGTGATGCCGGCGAGCGTTCGGGTTTGAGCATGGACGAGCGTGCGCAGTTGAAGACACTGCTGCGGGAGAACCGTAAGCTGCGGCAGACCAACGAGATCCTGCGCAAAGCCAGCGGGTATTTTGCCCTGGCGGAACTCGACCGCCGCTTCGAGCCCTGACAGGTTCGTGGGCGAACATCGTGACGTCTACGGGGTCGAGCCGATCTGTAAGGTGCTGCAGGTTGCTCCGTCGACGTAGTACCGCCACGCGGGGCGGCAAGCTGGCGCGGGCCTGCGGCCCAATCGCAGGTGTAGCGATCGGGCGCTGCGCTCGCAGATCCGGCGGTTGTGGGAAGAGAACTGGCAGGTGTACGGCGTGCGCAAGGTCTGGCGGCAACCTGCAATCGAGCCGTCGGTGGGCAGCGTCGGCGACAGTTACAACAACGCGCTAGCTGAGACGATCAACGGGTTGTACAAGGCAGAAGTGATCCATCGGCGCTCAATGGCGCAATTGCCAGGACGTCGAACTGGCCACACTGGATTGGGTGGACTGGTACAACCACAAGCGATCCTTGACCTCGGGGAGGTTCCCTGGTATGCAAGAGCGATTCCAGCAAGAGCCGCAGCAGCCCAGCGTAGTACAGCGCACGGAATTCAACATAATATACATTATGCGAAATACGCACTACGAGCAGCACGAGTGCGAGCGCGCTGGATTTGGATGTGGATCAAGTCTTGCTTGCCCAGGCGTTCCCCTAGCGAAACGGAACTCGCAGCATGAGCGACAGCTACAACATCGACCGGCGGCCACCATGTTGGACTGCCGGCGAACCCTGCCCGAACCAGTGCGCCCAGGCCCACGCGCGGCACATCATCGACAACCACGTGGATCTGCACGGCCCATGGACTGGCTGGCGACTGGCTGGCCGGGATCTGGTCGCACCGTCTGGCGAACGGATCCCCGAACGCCGACTACGCGGCCTGCTATGGCGCGCAGATGCCACAGACTTACGTGACGCAACACGAAATCGGAACCTTGCCAGGAAAGCACGTCAGCAGTCGATGGTGAAGGTTGTTGTCGTTGACCTTGCAAGCTGGCGGGATCGCCACTTCGGATCAATGGCGGGATGAGCGTATACGCAGGGGGCAAGCCCCTGCACCCGATCACTTGCACGCATTGCGAACCTGCTCATCCTGCTGGCTAGAAAGCTGAAATGAACGCTTTAATCCAGCAGCCTCATAAACGACGGCGCGCTGACGCTTGGCAGACTGACAGGCATAGCTAGATTGTTCACTAGGAACACTGGCGCCATATCCGCTACCCGCAGAAAGAGCCGCGCGATCAGCTGCATAACGCCGGTCCAATTGCTGCTGAATCCGGTAAAGCCGCCAGCGCTCAGCATTGGAAGGTTCGGCAACGGGCGTGGCATCCCATGCCTTGGCCGCCTGCCCCGTTGCGCATGGTGCGGACTGATAGGACACCTGCTTTCCGCTGACGCACTTGTAAACCTGCTGCGCATGCGAAGGCGCGATGATGAGCGCCAAAATTACGGCAAATACGCGAACGTCCATGAACTCCCCCTTGTAGCCTGGATCATATCGGACAGCGTCATGCCACGCTTAGACAACTGCGACGCCGGCAGGAGGAAAAGCGGTCATCAGTGGGGAGTGGTCGTGTTGATGCCGGGAGGCACACGGCAGGACGACCAGGGCGTGGGCCGAGGCGTCCACGGCGCGGGTGATGCGTGAAGCGTATCCGTGGGGGCGCTGCCCCCACAATCCAGGCGGTAGCTACTTTCGTGACGCGTTACGCTTTAGATGCCTGCACGCGGACGCGCAAATCAGCCAAGAGCTTGAGCGCATAGTCGGCTTCACCGCGGGCCATCGCATCGCGCAACGCATCGATCATGGCAGCGTCGGAAACCTCTTTGCGGTATGCAGCCTGCGCAGCCATCTTCCGGTTGAAACGATAGTTCGCCGCACGCTGGGCAGGGGTCATGGCCGCATTGCCGACAGGTGGACGGCCACGCCGACGCTTGAGCGGCATTTCCAAGGTGCCAGGGTCTTTTTCGTCACGCATCACGCAATCCCCGCTGTCTGTCGATGGTGATATATTATCGTGACGCGTCACGAATGTCTAATGATCGTTAGTTATAAGTGACGCGTCACGAAATTACATATCCAATGTGGTGGCAGGCGTTACCGAAGTGGTGCTGTAGGGCTTCGACTCCGGAAACGTGCCCAGGGCGCGGGTCTGCTTGGATATGACAGAGCCAGGAACGCCCGCAGAAGCAGGAGAATGGGCGGCACGGTCTCCCCCGCTACCCTGGGCGCTATCCTGGGATGCAATCGCCGTCTGCACATGCTGGGAGGGCGCCTTGAAGGGGTTATAAGGCTCGCCGTTCCTCGCAATCTCCCGACACACGTCATCGCGGACAACGAGCCGGGTATTCTGCTCAGTGACGCACCGGCAACTGTTTACCGTGCTCATGCAATACACGTGAGGATCGGAAACGATGGGCCGGCCCAAGTACGCTGGCGCCGACCACGGCACGTCCTGAACCTGGGGCGTGATCGCGGCAACGTAGTCACTCCCCGTCCGGATCGCCACGCGATCAGGCTGCGACGTACCAGCAGGGACACCACCGCCGCCTCGCTCCGGCGTGGCCGTCGCGGGGGCGGCGGAGGCGCCCTGCTGCTTGGACTTATCAATCTCGCTGTAGGCGGTCCGGAACAGGAAGAACCACGCGCCGCCGAGCAGTAACGCACCCGCTCCACCGATGATGATCGCCTTCTTGACCAGGGCAGGCATGCGGTACTTGATCGTGTGATCGCTATTCGCAGAAACATACAGCTTGCCAGCCGTCTCGATGGGGAAACGGAACGTCTCGGTGTCGGCCTTGGAGCGTCCGCGAGGGCTGCGCGGGTCTTCCATGATTTCGTCGGTGCGGTACAGCTTGGACGACAACTTGCCAGACTCGCGCAGCAAGTGTTCATGACAGCCAACAAGATCCTTGATATGGCTGTCGAGGTACTTGGGGTGCTGGGTCAGCAACACCATGCGCACACCTTCCTCACCGCGCATCGTGTTCATGGCCTTGAGATAGTCAGGCGCATAGCCTGCGCGACGCTCGCCGAACCACTTCTGCGCCTCATCGACAAAGAGGATCGCACCGGGAGGCAACTGCTGCCACTGCCGTGGATCTTCCCAATCGACCACGCCGGAAACGGCCAGACCCTTGAACCCAGACTGATAGACCTTTTCGCCCTCCTTGATAGCGTCGGTCATCAACTGCACAGCGCGCAGGGTTTTGCCGCTGCCAAGAATACCAGTAAGCAGCGACATGGCCGCTGTTTTATATATGCTCATGGCAAATCTCGCTTGCGAAGGAATAGACGCTCAGTACCCTTGAACCCGTAGGCGCTGAGAAGGATTGACACAGCAATGTCGATGCCGAGCGCGTGCAACCAACCGGCAATATTTCCGGGCATGGATTGCCACTTGACCATCGCCCAATCAAGCAGCGGTTGCAAGATAAGCGCATAGCTGCCAAGCCCAATGCCGAGTCCAAAAAAAGTCTTGGTCACCCAACGGGCGGCCTTGGTGATGATGATCTTCGACAGCCAAACACCGAGGCCCTCAGTAAATAGGCTCATCCGTTACCCCTCATGATGCCGATAGCCGCGATCGAAGCGGCGGCGATGATCAACACTCGCAGGATGGAAACGAAGTCAAGCACCTCCTGGGGCATCTTGAACTTCACTCCCTCCACATCGAAGTCATAGCCCAGCGCGCCAGCGCCATAGGTAACCAAACCCTCATTGAGCGATGCACCTGTACCGCCCTCGCCGATCAAGATCGAACCCTGCCCATCGTCGCCGTCGCCCTGCCCCGCTTCGCCTTCCACGCCTTTGCGGATCGCCTCACCGTCGCACCGAGCACGCCATTGCTGCAGCAGCTGGGAATACGCCTCGGCCTTGCAGCTAGAACCAGCACAAACCGGCACATCACCAGAGTCGCAGCTATCACCCTTGCTCACTTCGTTATGCGTGGTGTTACACTGGTTTTTCCAGGTAAATTTCAGGTGAAGACACTTAAGCGTGTCTCCCGTACATGCAGGAGGCGACATACAGTTGCCGCTATCGGACGCGCTATCTCCATCACCATCATCGTCACCGTCCTTGCTGCCTTTACCAGCTGATCCATTGCCGGAAGTATTACCGCTACCCGTGGCGGTATTATCGCCAGTTGAGTTCTTAGAAGTGCCAGAAGGCACACTAGAATAATTGGTAACGTTGTACGTGGTGCAAGTCGTGTTAACGCATGAAGTCTGCTGGTGACCTTCCTTACGCTGCCACTCCTGATCGGAAATAGTAGCAATTGGCGGCGTCACAGGCTCACCCTTTGGGGACTTAACTTGCGCATCTGCACCGTCTGCTTTCTTGCCGGTTTCCTGCGGAGTCCAACAGAACGTTTTACCAGTGGAAGAAGTAGCGCAATAATCACCATTTGTTTTCACGCAAGCCGTCTGGCCGGATTCAAGTGCAGTACACTCAGGCGCTTTAGGCTTATTTGCATCAGCCTTATCAGTCTGAACCTGGGAAATATCATTAACAGGCTTGGCCGAATTACAAGTTTGACCGTTATATGTCCGATCCCTCATTCCATAAATATTAACGCCACCGGTCTGTGTACTAAAAGAAGTGCCCTGCACCTGACAACCAGCGATGCAATTACTAACACCAGAAGAGGAATAAGACTGCGCAGCATCAGCAAGCTTGTTAGTATTTCGCTGTGAACAAGTAGCGCCCGGAACAAAGCCGCGGTACAAGGTCAATGCAGTGCAGGCCCCACCATTAAAAGAGGCTGTAAACTTAAGAGAAAATTTCTGCGATCCAGAATAAGAATAGACAGGCGCACATGCGGCCGTAGAACCTGAAATTGTAGAAGACCACTTCCCATAAGCAGCATAGGCCATTGCGTATGCCTCACCCTCATCAGCACAACCGTTAGACGTTTGCTCGGTGTAGTCTGCAGAACAATTTAGAGATTGCTGCGCGCGAGCAGTTCCAAAACTAAAGTATGAAATAACGATAATAGACAATAAATAAACTATACGACGAACAAGGGTGCGAGCGAAATAGCGAGCAAGCCAGCGCATCACACCCTCGCCGCAACGGAGGTGAGAACGATCCACCACAGCAACATCACCAAACCTTCCATCGCAATTCCCCTAGAAAAAAGGGGCGGTCGCCCGCCCCTGTAAATCATTTCGTGACGGATGACGAAATTAGCCTTTCTTGATGATGCCGGCCGCACGCAGACCCCACACCGCCGCAGCGAAGGCCAGGATGATAATCAGCGCGTAGCCGGCATAAGTGGCGATCTTCGTGGTGATCGTGCTGGGATCGAATGCGGCAGCGTCCTGAGCCATGGCGAAGGCGGGAACCAGACCGAACGCACCGACCATGCCAACAGCACGGTTGCGGAACGAACGGGCCACAGCCTTGGCGCGGATCAACGCGGTTTCACGGGTGTTCTTGTTCATCGGATTTCTCTCTCTTCAGGTGGGAAAAGCAGGCGTTTTGCGACTGCGACGGCCATCACCGAGGTGAAGAACATCGCGCCCACTTCGTTTGCCTGCGCTACGGTGGGCAGCATGTCCACCCAGCTGGATTGATCCAGCCAAGCAGTGGTGGTGCAGGTGCCGTCCTGCGCCGGCACTGGATCAATGCAGGTCAGGACGCGCGCCATGGGTTAAGCCGCCGCGCGTGCGACGTTCTTACCGCGGAGCTTGGTGAACTTATCCAGGCTCAACACGCCCTTGTTGACCTGGCCCATGGATTCCACGTCCAACTCATACTCGCCGGCTGAATAGCCGGCCTGGCCGTCTTCCAGGCGCACATCGAACGGGTACGCGAAGCCGGCCATCTCAATCTTGGCTTTCTGCTTGCGCGTGGTGAACTCGCGTTGCTGACCGCTGTCGTCCTTGAAACTGCCCTTACGCTCGATGACTTCGGCATTCAGTACGGTGACTTTGATTGCGCTCATTGCTCTAACTCCGGTTGATGCCCGCGATTTCGGGCCATAGTTCCGCTGCTTGACCTGTTGCCCACGCCGGCAGCTTGTTCGACGTGCAGGTATGAATCACGGCGTGCAGCGCCTCAGGCGTCTTGCACTGCCGCGCAATGAAATTGAGCGTTGCGCCGTACTGGCGCTTGAGGTGACGACGGGCGCTTTTCCACGTCGCTTCGACTGCCGCTTTCGTGATATCGATCTGCGACGCCACGCAGTGGAGGAACCGCAGCACGGGGTACGCGCCGAGCAGATAGCCCGCAGGATCACGCAGCAGATCGAGCGGCAGTTCCTTGCGGTTGGAGGCCCGGAATTGCGCTTCGTAGCGCACCCACTCGCTGGCGGGATCGCCCTGTTCCCTGCCCTTCTCGTACACCCGTAGCTGCTGCTCCGACTTCTTGCCGCCGACATACAGCGTCTTGCCGTCACCACTGTCGTAGTCGTCCACCAACTGCGCTTTCGGGTGCTGGCCACGACGGTCGAACTCACCATCCGCGTACCACTGTTGAGCGAGCTTGAGCGGGTAGTGGCCGAGCAGATCATCCGCAGCCACGTCCACACGGGTTAGCCGTCCTGCGCAGCTTTCGAGCTTCGCTCGAAGCTCCAGCCACCGCTGCGCATGGCCGCAGCGCGCTGCGCTCAGTGTCTTGCACCCGACACCGGTCAACTCGATGCGAGACGTGTAGGTGCCATCAGAACGCCGGCAGTTTTCGCCGCCAAGCTCGACCAGGCCAACATGCTTGCCATCGGCATCCAGCACACGCACGCGCCAGAGATAGAACTGCCCTGCCCTGGCCTCCTGATCCAGTTCCAGGCCCAGGCCTGCGAAGAACCAGCAGAAGACCTGCAACGCAGCAATGCGGGCATTCTCTGAGCTGGCATCGATCCAGGCGCGGACCTCATCGGCCGCATCGCGCTCCAAGAACCCGATATCGCGGAGGACCGCGAACAGATCCACAGAGGCGGAAAACCAGTCGATGCCGACCGTTAGGGTTCCGTCGGCATTCCTGAATTGACTGACTCCCCTGTTAGACGAGGGGAGTCCTGCCGGCACCGCGGACCCGTCAGCCACGGCGAACGCCCCACTGCACTTCCAGGGCGCACACAGCACGTTCCAATTCGGCGTCGCGGCGCACCTGGCGCTTGGCCTGAGCGATCATGGCGAACGCGCGGTAGTCGGCATCGAGTTGGCCCGTGTTACTGCTCGGGCCAACCGGATGCTCCGGCCGATTGCGCAGCTGCGCCGGTGAAAAGGGTAGGCAAAGGGCGAGAAGCGGGATCACAGATAGGCCTCATCGCCGTAGAACGCGTGCTGATCGCAGGGGGCAAGGGCATCGATATCGAGATAGCCATCAGCGTCGCGGGCATACGCGAACGGGCTGTGGGCGCGAGCAGCGACCTCGCGCTTGGCGTGTTCGACCATGGCGAAAGCGCGGTAGTCGGCATCGAGGCGGCGCAGCTGTTGCGCCGACCTCCATGCGAACAACCGAGCGACGCCGAGAGAAACGACGGCAACCGCGGACGCCAAACAGCACCACATGATTACGTGACTCATCACGAAAAAAAGGGCGCGTTAAGCGCCCTTCCCCTTCGCCGGCTTCGAAGCATCGGCAGCGGGATCGACCGCCACCACCTTGACCGGCTTCAACTTCTGCGCGGCGAAGCATGCCGCCAGGATCAGACGCGAAACCTTCGACTCGCCCAACTCGGCGAACTCCAATGCGGCGCGCTGCAATTCCACGATCCGCGGTTGAATCGCGGCGTGCTGTTCGATGTTCATGACGTAGCCCCTTCCCCTGCTCCCTGAGAACCCGCCGCCGGACAGGGGGACCGGTCGGCGGGCGATGTCAGGAGTGTGCTGACATCTGGGAGGGAATGTATGCTGGGTGCTGACACTGTGTCAACAGGGTGCTTACATGAGCCAGAGCTACGACCTCTTCTGCCGCTGGAAACACGTGAAAAAGATCCAGAGTGACAATGCAGGCGGAATCGCTCTTGGCGTAACCAGGGCGACAATTTCCAGCTGGAAACAAGGGAAAAATGCCGAAATCCAGTACATCGAAAAGATGGCAATGGAAATAGGCGATAGCCCGGAAACGTGGTCGGCATTAGTGATGGCAGAACGCAGCAATTCCGAGGCCGAAAAAGCAGCCTGGAAAAGAATTGCGCAAAAGCTGGCGGCCACAGTGATGGGCCTAATGCTGTTCATCGGGGCGGCCCTGCCGGACAGCGCGAAAGCATCAGCAATTCAAGGGCTTACCGAAACCCATGCTATACATTATGCGAAGTTGGCAATCAGCCTGGCTGTTGTGGCTGGTGCCGTCGCTCTGGCTGTGCATCATGTCTACCGCGGATAATTCCGTCGCACCCAGGTCGATCTAGCTGGTTTGAGCGCGGATAACTCCGTCGCTCAGTGATCGGTAGTAGAAATTTGCGTATGTAGACAGACTAGAGCGTGTTATGAACTTTTCGGGGATGCAGCTATCGTAGATGGATGCAGAGCAAACGCCCATATCCGACCGATATTTCCGACGAAGAGTGGGCGTTCGCGGCGCCTTACCTGAGCCTGATGACAGAGCAAGCTCCGCAGCGCAAGTACGCGTTGCGGGCGATGTTCAATGCGCTGCGTTGGATGGCGCGTGCTGGAGCGCCGTGGCGCCTGCTACCCAACGACTTCCCGCCATGGGAAGCGGTTTACCAGCAGACGCAGCGCTGGCTGCAGGCGGGCTGCTTTGAAGCCATGGTCAGCGATCTGCGTTCCGTCCTACGTGTCGCCCAGGGGAAGCAAGGCCAACCCAGCGCAATCATCCTGGACGGGCGGACACTGCAATCCACCTGTGAGAGCGGCCCGCGCGCCGGTTACGACGGCTATAAGCGGAAGAAAGGCAGCAAGGTGCACATGGCGGTCGACACGCTCGGACATTTGCTTGCAGTGCAAGTCACGCCAGCCAACGAACAAGAGCGCGCTCAAGTGCGCTCACTGGCGCAGGAGGTGCAACACGTCACAGGTGACACCGTAACGGTGGCATTCGTGGATCAAGGCTACACCGGCCAGGAGCCGGCGCAAGCGGCTCAGGAAGAAGGAATCGAATTGCACGTGGTGAAACTTCCCGAAGCCAAGAAAGGGTTCGTGTTGCTTCCTCGGCGCTGGGTCGTCGAACGTAGCTTTGGCTGGTTCAATCGATTCCGTCGGCTTGCACGCGACTACGAGCGCTTGCCGGAAACCCTGGCTGGCCTGCATTTCGTCGTCTTCACGGTCCTCATGCTCAGCAACGCTGCCGCCATCCTCCAAAGTTCATAACACGCTCTAGCTATGTGCATTCGAATCCCGCGATGAAGATGACTTCGGTTGAAGGGAAGATACTAGATCATGGCTAGACGGACGGCAAAAGCCAAGCCACCATTGCGTTGAGCCAGGCCCGATAGTTCCGATCCCAATTTGGCTCCGGCGATGGGATTAGCCCCGGTAGAGCTCGGCGGCCGCGGCCTCCGCTGTGGTGCCATCGTCGGCTGGGCGGTGGGCGGCGCTCTGTAGCTCGACGCGTGTCCGTGAGGCGTGTTCCACTGGGCAACGCACTGAGGTGTAGCACCGCTGGCCATTCGATCGACCTGCGTGCATCTGCGATCCCAGCGGCGACAGATATGGGCATGAGCGGTCATTCGCAATGCCTGAGCTAGACGCGCAGCGAAGCGGCGTTGGCTTCGACGAATTGCTAGACATCATGCCGTGACCTCCACGGCAAACACCTTTGAGTGGCGACGCCGAAGAGTCAGAAGGAGCTAATGGGCGATCTGCCGCATACAAGCCAGTTCCTAACAAGCAGACGAATAACCGGACCGGGCGGCTGAGCCCGCGCTAGATGCGGTCCAGAGGGCGCGTGTATGTCTGCTTTGGGTGGCGGAAGGAGCCCTCTCCTACCCCTGATAACGATCCCTAACCGTGTTCCGCAGCCCAGTATATCTCTACCTCAATCGACATATGATCCTGCGCCTGGCAAGGGACCATGGCGCTCACCTTCAACTCACTGCTTGAATCTAAAAATCTTGCCCGTCATGGCGCGCCTGGCGCGCCATCAATCGAAGCGCAGCCCATTTGGCAAGACTCCTGCAGACTTTGGGCGCAAGGAGACGTCGTGTTCAAAGAAGCGTCAGGACATTCAGGGAAAGCCAGTCTTCAGATGCGATGGCATCGGATAGTGTATCAATGTGAACTTGAATCCAACTGCAGAAATGGCTCCGCCTTAAGAGCACGGGGGATCCCCTTTTTAGCCGTTAGATAACCAAGTGCAATATAGGCAAGCGCTTGATTAACATAAAAGCTCTGGTCAATTGTCGTGGTTCGTGGAAAGGCATGTGTGCTGACGCCGCCAATCAGGGGGTAGTCCTTTCTAATTGCCCTGCTATAAATCGTATTCCCATCCGCCCATTCAATGTACGCACCAAGATTAAATCGCATTAACTGCTCAAAGTAATCTTTGTCATCTACTAAAAATTTGGCGCATTGCCACCTTCCGCCCTTAAAGCTACCGCGAGCCTTATCAAAACGATCAAACGCATCTTTTGCGACTTCTCTTTCCGATTCACTAGCCTTATTGATAAAATCCGTTACTAATGACGGCTTTTCCATCTTAACGTAAGCAATTCGCGTATCCAAGCCTGGGCCACGGGCATAGCCTGGATAGACACCGTACTTCTGGAGCTCTGGATCGCGATCAAGCATCACGCTCACCCCCAGATTTGCCATGCGCCGCTGCAACGTGTAATAGGCGCCGTATGGTTCATGGGGACTATCAAACTGCGCATCGATTATAATAAGCCTCTTAGATCCTCTGAGCAATGCGGAGACAGCGCCAAGATTCTCGGTTTTACCTCCATCCCACAGGTAAACTCCACCGTCTGGCGTATCCGCGTCATTCGGCCTCGGGAACCAGCGTTTAAGGGGGCTAATTGCCGCCCCTGAAGCGAGTGCTCCATAGATGAGCCGGGAATAGAGCTTTTCGCCATCAGACCAAGCGCGCGGCTCATCAATGCTTCCATGATGCAGAGGAGTCATCTCAAAATAGCGGTCCGTCCAAGGAAGATTATTGTAGCGCCGACCGTATATCGTCGAGTTCATAATAAGGTACGGCGCCGCGCCGGAGGCGACTAACGGTCTAAGGTCAGGGAATTTTGCCTGAGGATTGTCTGCCTCTCCAAAAACACCGGCCATTCGACTCTCATACAAGCTTCTACCGGCCATCCCCCGCAAGAGCATACTTTGCCAGGTAACAAAGTTGGCTTTAGCAGAAAATTCGCAAAGACTCTTACCAAAGACGGAGTTGTCGTATATGGAAGAAGCGAACTTACTACTCGGATGTTTTGCCTGCTCAGAATATATCCAGTAACTCAAATAGCTACCGCCGGACACCGAAGAGATTAGATCTGTCTGCTCAAGAATGCCGTCGTCGTAGAGCGCCTTGAGGACACCAAAATTGTAAAGGCTGGAGCGAATCCCACCACCTGACATAACAAGACTAAGTTCAGGACTTCCGCCCTGCATCCATTCTTGCCTCAGGCGTTTCTCCTCTGTTGTAAAGCTGTAGTTGTCACGCCTGTTAGGTGCCGGTGAGATATGCATGCAGCCAGCGACTAACACAGTTGACGTAGCAAGAATAATCGCTTTCCATTTAGTAGCCATAGCAGTCTCCATAAAGGCTAAGCGTTTAAGTGTGGCTACCCGCGACGATGCTATTCGCTCATGATATCGTCATCCCGCTCTTTTGCTGGGCATCCATTCCGCGATCACGTGCTTGCGCAAGTTCTTGTAAACGCGTCTGCTCCTGCATATCCCTAGTTTGACTAGCGGCCAGGTATTGTTGCTCTTGCGACGCGGCTAGCGCCTCACTCGTTAGCATCTGAGCACGATTGGCATAAGGATCAGGCGATGCCCCAGGACCTGAGCGCATGACGAACACGGCCTCGGCCACGGTGAAGAACATGCTGCCGAACTCGACGTGGGCGCTGCCGAGCAACTGCGATTTGAGCTGATAGCACGGCGGCACAACACGGCTTCGCCCCAAGCCCCAGTCCAACCGGGGCTTCCAAGCTGTGGGCTGGAACATAAGGCAGTCACCGATTCAGGAGCGACAAGTCCAAGCGTCTCGGCATTGCTGCTTACCCGGACTGCAAGCTGGCGGTTTCGTCGTTGACCAAGAGCAGTGGTTGCGCCGCGGCCGAGCCGATCGGCAAACGGGATTCGGCGGCGGGAGTCACTCTATCACCGTTATGACCTCGTCCCGCAGAGAACTGATTTGAACAAATTTCAGCCCCGACTTTTCGAAGGTATAGACCTTGAACAGCAAGGACAGGCTGACGTTCCTATTGCCCGGAGGGACGCGCTCTCCCATGCCCTCGATGACATCGCCTGGGTTCATCACCTGGTCCGCCGCCTTGGCGATCGGAGAAAAGCCAGCAACCAGCGCGGCCAATCCGAGCAATGCTCCGGAGAGGGTTTTCATCGTTCGTTCCTTGACGAGAAAGCGTCTCGAAACGCTACTGCTGACCAGATGGGCCTGCAAGCGTCAGACCCTGGGCTACTCAAAACGTCTACGAGGATAGACAGATGCCTTCCGGCCGGCGGCCTTCCCATGCCTGGTCAGGGAGCCCCTGATCGCAAAAAGCAAAGGCCTCGCATGCGAGGCCTTTGGTCGTTGGCGCTTGAGTGGAGGTTCTGGCCCCCGTCCCCCAACCATGGTGGGTGAAGTGGCCTGGACAACAAAGACAGGTTGCCATCGTTGACATGGAAGGTCGATCAGCCAGGCGCCCTTTGCAGTGTCAGAAAACACCGCATCCCAGATCATCAAGAGAACACTGCCTTGGCGCATGGAACTCACGCCAACAGGCGCGAGTATGCGTATCCGTTCGTAGACAAATTTGGGTAAGTGCCGGAATCCGCGCGGCACCTCATTCAACGTCGGCTCCCCAGCGAGCGGCATACGGCGTATTTCGTAGACATTGGACAACCCACAAGAAACCATCGATTTTCTCTTTAGTTTTCAATCCATCCATATGTCAGCGAAATTCGCTAAATACCTAATTTCAGACTGCGCATCACAGGTAAGAAAAAAGACAGCCGCATGTCGCCGCAATATCAACTGCTGGGCGCAACCTCTCTCGGCGCCAGTCAATGGCGCCAGCACGCTATAGGTAAGGAATTCTTCCGGATCCATTCCGTCGTTTTCTCACCAAGGAGAGAGGCAAGTGCTCAACCTTCATATTTCCCGTATCAGCGCGATCGCCATTGCGATTGCGGCCCTATCCAACGGCTCGGCCATGGCGGCCGAGAACCTCTACGGCGGCGGCGCCACCTTCCCGGCGGAACCGTACGTCGGCCACGACTACGCCAGCGTGACTCCGAACGCGCGCCTGTCGACCAATGCCGGCAACACCGCCGGTGCCGGTTACACCACGGCGCCGCTCGGCACCAATCTGATCGGATTCGCCTTCCCGGTCACCGTCAACTCGGTGTTCCTCGCTTATAGCAACGCCAGCACCAACAAGGTCTCGTATTGCCAGACCGGCAGCGCCTTCGGCAAAAACGTCCTGGCCGGCAACCCCGCCGCCAACCAGCCCTGCCGGGACTTCAGTGTCCCGCCGCTGGGCCTCAGCGCCGCAGCTGCCGCCCCAGACTTCATCGCCACCGATGCGCCATACAGCACAGCCGACTATAACGCGTTCCTAAGTGGTGGCAACGCGGCCAGCCGGGTCGGCATCGTCCAGGTCCCGACCCTGGCCGGTGCGATCGCGCTGCCGCATAGCACCCCGACTACCAACTTCAACCTGACCGCCGCCCAGATCTGTCAAATCTATTCCGGCCTGGTCAGCGACTGGGCCAGCGTGTCCGGCAGCGGCACCTTTGGTCCAATCAAAATTGTCTACCGCGCCGACGGCAGCGGCACCACCCTCGCCTTCACCAGCTATCTGGCTCGCACCTGCAACGGCACGCCCAACGTGCCGTCAGGTTTCGTCTTCACCCCGCACCACAGTTTCAACTTGGCGCTGCCGGGCAGCATCAGCAGCGTATACGGCTCTCGCGCGATCGGCGCCAACGGCGACAACGGCCTGGTGACCGCGGTGCGCGTCACCAACGCCAACGCGCTGGGCTACGCCGGCATCGGCGAAGTGCTGCTGCAGGCCGCTAAATATGCAACGGTGGCCAACTTCGATCCGAAGAACTTCGGCAAGGACTCCAGTGGCAATTCGGTCCCGGTGACCCTGACGGCGTCGACCCTGCTGGCCGGTCGCGTGCTCGATGGCGCGACCGTCAACACCGTGCCGGGTAGCGGCACCTCTGCAGTAAAGAGTTGCGTGCGTCTCATGAATCCGGCCGCCCCCATCAGCAACGCCTATCCTATCGCCGCGATCACCTACCTCGCTGGCTTCACAAACGGCAATGGCAGCGCGGCACACATCCAGGCGGTCAAGGACCTGTACAACATCTTCTACAACACCAGCACGCGCCCACTGCTGCCGGACGGCTTCGCCTATCTGGCCGGCATCACCGCCTCGGCGCAGAACGCGGTCAATACCTGCGTGCATTAACAGCAACGCTTCGAGTCAGCAATGTTACCGGTGGGCAACGATGCCCGCCGGTTTCTCCGAATATTCGCGGACGCGCGCCAACGAACTTGGAATGGTGCATCGAGGCTTCCCGAGCCTGCGGTCGGATGACCCGCTTCTGTCGTTGCCATGCCTGCGGACGATTTGAGCTTGGTCACCTGCGGCAAGTGGGCGTCAGCCGGGATACTTCGGGAACTTCTCGTCCGGGTGACTGGCCTTCCACTGCTTGTAGGCAGCGGTGCCCTCCCAAGCCTTGAAAGCCCGCGGGGGACGGCCCCGGCCGCTCCAGGTCTCATGGGTATGGGGCAGCCAATACTTGGGGGCGACTTCCCTTTTGGCCTGTGTCGGAGCAGCCTTGGGACCGCGGCCCGGGCTGCTGACGCCAATGGCCACCGCCAGCTCGGCCTTCTGCTTCGGGGTGAAGTGCTCACTGTATTGGCTCAGCAGGCTCGTGATTTCCGCGACAGCGGCGGCGGCCTGTTCTTGGCGAAGAGCCTGTTCCTGCTCTTCAAGTTTGCGGAGTTCCTCTTGGATCTTGGATTTAGCGCTGGAGATGGTAGCGAGAGATGCTTGAGTCATAGTGAGGCTTACAAAGCTAAATTAGATTCATTAAAGCCTACCCGCCTCACAAGATGACTGCAACGACAATTGAAGAGTTCTGGAATCGCGCCTTCTTGGTGCCTCTAATGCGCCTACATACAATCGGTCAAGCATGGCAACGAGCAACTAGATTTTAGGAAATAAAATGCGACTAGCAGCAGTAGCACTCAGCCCCAAAGCTTGTGTGAGATGCACAAACTCCAAGATATCCAAACGACGCGCTCCGGCCTCAATTGCGGAAAGGCGCTGCTGCGGCCAGCCCAACTGGCGAGCAATGTCACTCTGAGAGACACCCAGCCGTTCACGGCGCGCGCGGAGCTGTTGCACCAGCTCGCGGTACTGCTCGTGATAGATCGTCTTGGCTGCCATGGTCGCCGATGCCGAATGCGACCCGCAATCTATGCGCCACCCACCGATTACATGAAAATCGTGTGGAATGCGGTATGCTCGCTGAGATGCTACCCCTAAGACCACTTCGAGGTGCGTGTGACCAATGTCCGCACCCAACCGACCCTTCCACCTCCTGGTACCGCGCTGCTACACGCTTCTGAGCGTATCGGGCTCATCGGCACCGCGGCGTGGTGTGCGCTGCAGCTGGCGACCCAGCACCCTCACCCAATCACCTCTCGACCGTTCTTGACGGATCAATTGGTTCAGGCCCTGCAAGATGCGGGGGTTTTAACGCGCTGCTTAGCAGCTTCTAGCGGCACGCATAGAGCCATATATGAACCGGTGAGTTGGCGGTACCACGACCTAGGTCTACCAGATGCCTCTATCCAGTCAAGGGTTGAGCAGGCCTTGACTGTACGAATACAGGAGGATGACGGTACCGGCCGCGACGCCTTATGGCGCTTGCTTGCTGACGCGGAAAGTGAGGCCTACCTGATCTATCTCCTTCGGCGCCACCGAATGGAAAGAGGCGACTTGGACCCGCTATTGCGAGCAATTCAAGCAGAATGGGCACCATATTGTCTTGGTCGGCGTAGGTACCTAGCCTGGGCGGGCTTGCGCCACGCCGCGGCTAGCCTGATTAGTCAAGACTATGACATCACCGTGGGTTACGCCTCTTTGGAGACTTATATCCGACGCCGTGGACGATGGCTTGCCGCAAAGCAAGTGGCAGGGGAGATTGCCGAGGATGATTACTGCTTTGTGCCTGATGCCTTATGGCACCGTCCTTTATTGCTTGATGTCTTCCTTATCCGTATTGCCCCAATGGGACGGGAGTTCTGGGCGAAGTCCCCTCCGATCGACCAAACAGCAGCGCCCAATGCAACACCTATCGAAATTCTCAAATCCTGCGCCCGTTTTTGAGGTGAGCTGGGAAGCCCCGCATTCCTTTGCACCTGCTCGCATCTGGGCAACGGCTCCTTGCCGGTCCGCGCGAAGAGCGATCTCGTTATCTTGGACGGATGTTGGCAATATCATTCGTCGCTGAGGTAGTCACCCAAGGCCATCTGCAACTGCATGCTCGCACTCAAGCCATAACCCCCGACCAGATTGGCCTTGCCCGTGGGCACCTGGCCGAAGGCAAGCTTGACCCGATGCTGCTGTGCGCAGCGTCTGCTCGTTCAGCAGGCAGGATCTTGGGAGTAATTGCGTCCAGGTCAGCAGCATCGGCATCGCATAGTAGCTTGCGCAACACGCTGCGCTGCCTACCCAACGAGGTTTATGTGCGTGCCTGCGCAAGCATGCGGCGCCCAACTGCCACGGCGGTGGCCACGTCGATACTCTTGCTGCCCCCTGGCAAGCATGTCGGTAGGTGGGCGCTACCACAGCTCAGCTTTGGCTCGAAGGTATGCTCAGAGTGTGTAACCATCGACTTAAAGTGCAAAATAATGCCCATAAATGGCTAAAAAGACTTTTGTGGGCGCTTTTTCGCTCACAGGAGGATATTCATATAGAGTGTGTATAGTTGCACTCAACGGCCAAAACTCGGCCTTATGGGCGTAATTCCACACTCATGGAGCCAGCCGCTTTCAGAAGTCCAGACGAGATGCTGGCGGACCTCGGCGACCGCCTCAAGCAGCGGCGCCTAGCCGATGGGTTCAAGCAGGTGACGCTAGCCGACAAAGCGGGGGTTTCGCGGCGGGCGATCGTCGACCTGGAGGCAGGGCGAGGTTCGTCGATG
This sequence comes from Xanthomonas translucens pv. cerealis, assembly GCF_006838285.1. NCBI lineage: Bacteria > Pseudomonadati > Pseudomonadota > Gammaproteobacteria > Lysobacterales > Lysobacteraceae > Xanthomonas > Xanthomonas cerealis. The sequence goes on along the minus strand of NZ_CP038228.1, from coordinate 1,521,884 downwards.
GAGACCTTGGTGCGTGTGCTGAAGGCTTTGGGGTTAGAGGAAAACCTCGCCGCCTTGGTGCCGGTGCCCCGCATCAGCCCCATGGCGCTGACGCGTTCAAGCCGCACCCCCAAGCGGGGAGTGCGGTGATGGCGGTCTTCAAGCACGTAGAGTTAATCGAAGTCCTGATCTGGGGCAGCCGTGTCGGCGCTGTCGCAGCAGACCCAGCTTTGGGGGCCTACGTTTTTGAGTACGACCCTAAGTGGCAGACCCGCGAGATCGACCTGGCGCCATTCATGATGCTCGTGAGCAACAGGTCATCGGCGTTCGTGTTTCCCGGGCTGGCCAGGGAGACATACATGGGACTGCCGGGCCTGCTTTCTGATGCCCTACCCGATCGCTTCGGCAACCAGTTGATCGATGCCTGGATGGCCCAGCACGGCTACTCTGTCGACCAGGTGAGCACGCTGGATCGTCTGGCCTACATGAGCAAGCGCAGCATGGGGGCGTTGGAGTTCCGGCCAAGCCGCGGCGGCCAGCGTAAGTCGTTGGCACAGATCGAGATGGGGACGCTTGTGGACGCGGCGCGGCGCGCTGTTCAGGGCACGCTGGCGGACGAAGCCGCCTCCAAGGCGGCGCTGAGCAAGATCATCTCGGTAGGCACCTCCGCCGGTGGCGCACGGGCCAAGGCCGTCCTCGGCTGGAATCCCAGCACCAACGAGCTGGTGTCAGGTCAGTTCGAAATTCCCGACGGCTTCGAGCACTGGTTGCTCAAGTTCGACGGTATGGGCGTGGACCGTGCGCTGGGGCCAAGCCAGCAGTACGGCCGGATCGAGTACGCCTACTCGCTGATGGCCGGCGCCGCCGGCGTCGTCATGAGTCCCTGCCAGCTGCTCGAAGAAAACGGGCGCGCCCACTTCTTCACCAAGCGCTTTGATCGCAACGGCAACGAAAAGGTGCATGTCCAGTCTCTGTGTGCCATGCGGCATCTGGACTTCAACCTGCGTCAGACGCACGCCTACGAGACTCTATTCCTGACTGCAGCACAGCTGCATCTCGGTGATGCTGTCATGACACAACTGTTCCGGCGCATGGCTTTCAACGTGGCGGGCTCCAATCGTGACGACCACACCAAGAACTTCGCGTTCACGTTAGCCGAGGGAGGCCGCTGGGAACTTGCACCTGCCTACGACATCACTTTCGCATTTGATAGCGCCAACATCTGGCTAGCCAACCACCTCATGTCGATCGACGGAAAGTTCGACGCCATTACCCGTAAAGAGCTGATGGCGGTGGCCGCGCGTTTCTCTATTCCAGGTGCCAAAGACGCCATCGAGGATGTGATCGCCGCCGTGGCTTCGTGGCCCGAGTTCGCCAAGACGGCTGGCGTCGGAACGCAGGAGATCAAGCGCATTGACAATCTGCAAGTGCGTTTGTGAACCCATACGCCGATGGCGTTCGTTTTTAGGCCCCTCAGATTGGGAACCGCGCCTCAATCAGCTCTTGCTCGACCGAACCAGGCGTCTTAGCCAGTTCGTCTGCAATCGCGTCCCAGCCTGCCTCCCGACACCATCGCTGCATGGCTGGTATGTTGCGGCTCTCGTCCGTTATTTCGAGCTCGTAACCAAACGCCGCCAACTCGCTAGGATCCATCAACCACGGCCGCAGCTCTCGGCCTGTTGCCCTGATGAACTTGGCGATGTTCGCAGCTATCCGGAAGCCACCCAAATCGATGTCGCCCAGGTGATACACCGGCACTTGGGGATCGACTGCTTCCAATAAGAGTTCCATCACTCGGCGCCAGCTCGGGCTTGGCATTCCCGCGGTGTATACAACGGAACACGGGAGGTGCTCAGCCTTTGCCGCGAACTCGTGGAAACTCTGTTTGTTCTCGATCAACAGCAGTGCCTGAGGTTGCTTGATGAAACGAAAGCCTTTGATATCCCTGGTCGGAAGTCCCACGTATGGAGGCTGCGCGGGAACGGACAGTGATCGCGTCCAGTATTCAACCTCGGCGTGGAGGAAGAACGCTTGCGGCTCGTGATGGAGGCCTAGTGCGCCCCTGATGTCTTCTGGGTGAAGCCCGGACGGCGCGAGATCGCCGGCGTAGGCCAAATCGATCCAGGGCTCTATGCCCTCAATTCGCTTTGAATTCTTGAACATGCTTCTGCTGAAGCGTCGCAGCATCATGTCTTCAGTCGCCTCTCGGCGCGCAAGCACCACTCTGGCTGCATCGACCAAGGCAGACACGACATCCGGCGTAGGGTCACAACCGCGCACCTTCTTTCCGACGGCCCAGGTGGAGAGGACATTTTCAATGATCGGGAGCTGCGCTATGAGAGGAGTCAGTTCGGCTCTGGCATGCTCGAGCCGGTCTGTGCCAAGAGGCTCGCCGAGGTACTCGGCGAGCTTTCGGATGTCCAGCACCTCGATGGCGTGCACGTCCATCGGAGGCGCAGCGCGCAACAAGGGCTTGATCCGGATGGCGCCCTTGTCCGCAGCGACCTGGAGCTCAGCGCGGAACTCGACGGCCTGGGTTCTGTCGCGCATGGCAAAGAGTTCCGGGCACTGGGCTTCATTGAGCAGCAACTTCCCTGGTCGCCTGCCTTGGGTATTTACCTTGTTCGCACGCTTGAAAAGCTTCCTGATGAAGGTGCTGGCGATAGTCATGTCTCATCTCCACGCGCCTCAATGACCCGCCGAGTCTCCGCCTCAAGCAGATGCGGGTACTTCACGAAGTCGTCCGAGCTCAGTAGCTCCACGGCGGCCGGACCAAGGCCTACGTGGTTGACCGAAAGGTATGAGCCGTCGCGGTAGAGTTCCACGTAGCCAATGATGGATTCGTTGATCTTCCCCAGCGCGTCGTCAGGTGCGGCGACGATGGGCTGTAGACCAAGGGAGGACAGGTATTCGAAGACCGCCTTGGTGTTGTTGCCATCGATCTTGTCTCCCAGCTCATCGAACAGGATCAGGGACATGCCGCTGGTATCGCCCTGCAGCTTGCCGTAGGCGGCCGCCAGTGCCGCGCCAGCCACCACGAACAGCGGTGCACGGTGTTCGCCGCCGGATCCCTTTTCCATGCGGGTCTTGAGAGTGGCGATCTCGTTGCCCTGCCCGCCGATCACGACCACGTCGAACCAGAAGAACCGTCGGTAGTCTTCCAACAGTTGCTGATGCGGCCCGTCCACGTCCTCGACCAGGGAACGGAATTCCTCAGGCGTATTCACTGGATCGTTGAAGAGATCATCGTCCCCGCTGCGTTCCGCGACCTTGACGATAAAGTCGTATAGCTGCCGATACTCCGGGGTATGGCCGTATTTGAACTTGTACCGCTCATCGTTGGTGAAAGGAGGCAAGGAAGCCATCAGGCGGTTCAGCTGCCGTAGCTGCTCAAACATGTCATCGAAGCTGCTGCGAAGGCTCGCCGCGATCCGCGAGCGGAAGGTTCTGACCGCGACGCCATACGCTTCCTCGGCCTGCCGCTCGTAGGTCACCAATTCGGACTCCCTGAGGTGATTGATGTAGGCGCGCAAGAAGTTCTGGACATCCTCAGGGTCGGACGGGTTGCAGGTTAGCTCCAAGTTGTACTGGCTCGCGTAGGCCTGTATCTGCGTCCGAACATCGCTTTCCAGCTCGCCGGCCGCCTTGGTATCGCGATCCTTGCCGGACGCACAGGTTTGCAGCATATCGCCGATGCTCTTGCCTTGGTTCTCCCACTTGGATCGCATATCGTCAATCCAGCCGGCATCTACGTAGGGAGCCTGCATGGCAACAGCTGCCTTGCGTGCGCATACGTCTACTTCAGCCGATAGCTCCGTCAGAGCGCTTGTGGCGGTCAAGCTGGCTTGTTCTGCCATACCGCTAGCGTGAAGGGCCTCGTCTCGTGCCTTCTTTGCCGCATTGGCCTGGTCAGAAATCGCCTGCATCTGGGCGTGAAATGCCTGCAGGTCCGGATTATCGTCATTGAGTTCTGCCGCTTCGCGTTCCTCGAATTCCTGTTCCTGCGTCGCGTGTTCCGATAGCCAGCGTTCGACGTTGGCCAGCACATCCTTCAGACTCGCAAGCGGCGCGGTCACCTCCATCAGCTGACTTGTCTTGAGCAGGTCCCGTTCGGCTTCAGTCACCTCCTGGCTGATGCGCATGCGTTCGCGCGTCAGGAAGTCGATCTTGGCGCGCAAGTCCTGCTTGCCGAGCGAAACCTGATCCATGGCCGGCAAGCGCAAACGCTCGATGGTGCCGTTGCTGACCAGGATGCCCTTGCGGGTGAGGCCATCCAGACTGCGGCTGTTGGCTGACTCCAGTTGGAGCAGCCGGCGCAGGCGAGAGCGCAAGAATCCCACAGCCAAGTCGTTCTCACCTACGATCAGACGCGCCAACGCCGTTGCCGGCAATCCTTCGACATCCACAGTGTAGTTCTTGGGCTGGACGATCTTGACGCCGAAGGGATTTGCACTATCCGGGATCGACTCATAGACATGGATCGCTTCATCTTCGCGGCCCTTGTCCACAATCAGCGCATAGGCATTGGTGCGCAGGTAGGCCTCGATCGCAGGCGCCCAACTGGCATCTGTGATCCGGACCAGATCACTTACCGGCGTAGCGATGATGCCGACATCGGCCAGCCGATTCTGGACAATGACGACCGAGTCCGGAATCTGACTCTTTCCTCGTCTGGCGCGCTCCAGTTGAGTTACAGCCGTGGTGAACAGCCGCTTGGCCTCTTCCAGCCGGTTCCGGTCTGCGGATTCGCGCTGCTTCAATTCGGTCAGCATCGGCTGTAGAACGCCAAGCGTGCCGGTGAGTTGCGAGATCTCGTACTGCACGTCGACGCCCAGGGAGGTTGCAGCGCCCGCTCCGGCAATGCGATCCAGGAGCATCTGCCACGGCTTGGCGATCATCGACCATGCGGTGGAACCTGTGTCTCTATCCCTCGCTTGGTGATATGCGTTCACGACTCTGCGCAGGTCGGTGGCAAGGTTTTTCTTCAGCGGCATCAGCGCACGTTCGCGGCCCGCCTGCATATCCCGCCCTTTCAGGGACGGGTCATGTCGCGCTCTCTCTAGCAAGTCGCCAAGCCTCCTATTGGCATCGTTGAAAACCGTCTCCGTGGTTTCCTTCCGCCTCTTAGCCTCTTCGTAGGCGATAGTCGCGGCTACCTGGCGGTCTTGCGCCTCGTCCATCTTCTCGAAGGCAATGTCGCGTTCCAGATCGGCTGAAAGAGCCGCATAGCTCGCTTTACGCATCCGTGCCGCTATGGCCCTCACTGTGGTCGCTTCCACTCCCGTGCCGGCGTCAATGCGTTCCTTAACCTGCCTCACCCGCTCCCTGAGCTCTCTGAAACTTTCCAGCTGGTGTCGGAACTCGGCCACATTGATTGGTCTGGCTTCAATGATTTGCTCGCGTACGAAAGCGCTTGCGTCGTGGACGTCCTTCAGATTCAGCGCGTTCTTCAGTGCCTTTGAGAACGCACCGTGGTCGATACCGCGCGATCGGTCTGGGCGCAGCTGGAACAGCAGGGCCTCTACGAATTCGGATGCCTTGTCGAAGAAGACGGGCTTGTCCTGCCCACTTCCAGCGCGATCGCGGGCTGCTTGCCGGACGATTTCCTTGAAGCGCACCCAGTCGACGGGCAACTGCTCGCCATGTGTGACCTCGACGTGGTGCTCAAGCCGCAGTTCGACGCCTGGAGCGAGGTACATGCCATAGACCCGATGCTTCGGCTCGTCTTTGGCGGCGCCCAGGCTGATCCCCGCCGACACGACGGGATGCTTTCCTGTGCTATCGCGGAAGACGAGCGTTAGGAATGAGGTCGCGTAATCGCGGACGTTCTCCTTCTCCAGGTAGTAGCCCAGCAGGTATTCCCGGATCGACCGGCCGCCCTTCTTGCCACCGGATTGCGCGTTGAGGTCAATGGCATTCTGGTCCCCACCGTGCAGCACGATCTGCAGAGCATCGAGCACCGCCGATTTGCCCGAGCCGTTGGGGGCGACGATGGCCGAACTCTTGCCGAAATATAACGTCTCGGCGGAGAACAGGTAGAACTGGACTAAGTGCAATTTCTCAAGCAGATACATCGTCGGCCTCCCGGTCTTCCGCTTCAATGTCGTCATGCTTGCGCAGCAGATCCAGCTGTCCCAGCCACTCTTCCGTGATGATTTCCGAGATCGCTGGATGGATCATGATCCGAAAGGGCTGGTTGTCACCCCCCGCACTTTCTGTCTGTTTGGCGATGCCCCAACGTTCAAGTTCAACGACCTGAGCACGAAGCTCTGCCGTCTTAGGGAACTCCATCTTGGTCAAGTTCTTGTAGATGTCCTGAAGGTCCGGCAGTTCTATGTACCCTTCGCCGAAGTCGCCTTCCTGGCCGTTCAAACGGATGGTGTGGTAGACGCTGCGCAATACCAGCGCAAGCAACGTCATGGCTTTGGTGGCCTTGGCGTGGTTGAAGACGTGGCGTGGAGTCGCCACGATGTAGCGGAACTGTTGCACATGCTTGATGTTGACGCCTAACAGTGCCATGGCCCCTTCGTATGACGGCAGGTTCTCCGCAACGATGTGGTAGTCCTTGCGTGTAGCCATATCTGATACGGACAACACCTGGGCGGTCACCAGATGGTACGCGGCGCGCTCAAAGTCGTTGGCTTCATAGATCTTGCTCTTCTCCGCCAGGCGGTCCCACATGGTGCTCATCGCTTGCCTACCTTGGTGATATAGAAATCCGGCATGTCCAAGTATCCGTTTCTGAGTTGCTGGTCTTTCCCCGAAGTGCTGAAGGCGTAGTTAGGAAGTTTCCCCAGCACGCCAGTGGCACCGCTTCGGTGCGCCTTGATGGTCAGGGCCGCCTGGGCCATTGATCCCAACGTCTGAACAACGCGGAAGTCCTTGATGGACAAGATCGGGAGTTGAGAAGCGCGCATCTGGATCGCATCGCCCATGACCCGGTGAAGGTAGTGCCGGATGTCGCTTGGCTGCACGCGCCTGGCCTCCTTGGCCAGACGGCTCAGTCGCATGCGCGCCTCCGATTCAGGCGTTTGCTGCCTGCGCGCGTCGCTCGTTCGCGGAATCGGCGGGAGTCTCTTGCGCGGCCTGTAGAGCAGCTCGCCGCTCAACATTTGCCCGGGACCACTGGGGATGGCGATAGTCGGCACCCCTGCATTCTTCACTCCATCGACGGCCCGTTGGAGTCTCTTCTCGAGATGCGAAGGTGACTGCAGACGGTAGTCGATGAGCGCGAGCATCCGTCGGTTCATACGGCGCAGATCGGTTTCCAGCCTATCGATGAAGTCTTGCAAGCGATTGAGGGCCTTGATCTTCCGCAGAGTCCGCTCCAGATGCGCTTCGGCCGCTTCCATGTTTCCGCCCTTGCGGTGGTCGGCATACCAACGAATGAGTCGCTGCCTGTGCTCGGGGATGGATAGCTGATTGGCGATCGCTAGCACGCTCGCTTTGCGTGCTAGTGGATGGTCGCCGCTGGCGAAATCCGAGTAGTCGGACATGTACACCTTGCTTATGTACTCGCCGAAGATCTGCTTGAGCGCGTCGGCAGTGCTGACGTCGGCGTTCAACGATCGCATCACCTCGCGGATGCGCAGCCCCATGGTTCCAAGATTGCTAACCAACGCCTTGGCTTGGTTGGCTGCCTCGTCCAGGTCGTCGCCAGGGTGCGGTGACTCGAAGACGCGCTGTAGGGCGCTTTCGATGGAACGCATCTTGGCGCCTACCGCATTGGGGGTGAAGTCGACGAAGGAATGGAGGGCCTCCATGAACCTGACCACGTCCGTCGGCATGGAGCAGACATTGATACCTCCTGCTTTCTCCTCGAAGATCCACCCCGATGCGATCAGGCGGTTGAGGTAATTCGCAGCCCGGATGTTCGCCGGCGTTGAAATGCTCTCGCCGGCCTCAAACTCCCAGGGGTCTTCGTTGTCCAGCAGAAGCACGATGCTGGCCACCAACTCGCGCCGGTCCCAACCGATGGCCGGTGGCAGGTCAGCGTCTGGGCCGAAGTACCGACCGTAGAGCATGCAGAGAAGCAGCCAGTAGTGCTGCCGGTTCTGGGAGGCCAGAGGGCTAAATAGATCCTTGGGTAGTACATCGAACAGCGACGGGTTGGCTGCGATGGACATAGGAGCGCGGTCCAGAAAGGTCTATCCATAGCATAGCGCCAACGCTACATGTAGCGCCAGCGCTACATTCGTTGTATTGTCTTGTACGGATACTTCGTAATGGCGCCCAACTTCGCATGGCCACTCCCGCTCCAAATCGAACAACCGATGGCCAACGGATCATCGAGGCACTACTGTTGTGGGAGGGCGTGGCGCGAAATGATCGCCTTCGCGACTTGCTTGGCGTGCACTACACCTCTGTCAGTCGGCAATTGGCGCAGTACGCGGGACATCGCCAGACGGGCTTGGCCTATTCCATGGCCCACCGAGCGTGGCTGGCAACGCCCGCATTCGAGCCGAGTAGCCAAGCGCCTTCGCTTGAAGAGTACCTGGCGCTGACCGGAGCGCGTGGCCTGATTTCACCGGCGCTGGTACGGACCCACATCGACTTCGGCAATACTGCTCCAATGATGTTCGCGACGCTTCATCGGGCCTGCAGAGAGGGCCTGGCAGTTTCCGCACTTCATTCCTCGATGCGCCGCCCGGAGCCGACGCACAAAATCTTCTTCCCTCACGCCCTGGTCGAGGCTGGCCGCCGCTGGCATGTGCGGGCCTACATACACGAGACAGGACGGTTCCAGGATCTGGCCCTGACACGACTTGAGGACGTGCAGTTGCATGAGAAGCTGGAGCGACTGCCGGATGCCCAACGTGAACTTGACGACGCCTGGAACACCATCGTTGACCTTCGGCTGATTCCGCATCCGGACCTGACGCCTGCGCAAAAGACGCTGGTGCGCGCTGAGTACTTCCAGCGCACCATGGCGCGCACCGAGCCAGTCCGCGGCGCCCTGCTCCCCTATGTCATCCAGGATCTACACGCGGCCATCGATCCAGATCAGCAGCGTCCGCCCGACTATCAGCTCTGCGTTGATGACAGGGACAGCATCGCAAGATGGCTCATGCCTGAAGCCTCGACGTACGAGGCTGATACATAGACTCGCGTTGTGTTCCTTCCAAGCGAGCGTGAAGTTCGGCCCAGCCCTGTCGCTAGCTGGCACCGGTAGGAGAACCAGCGGACTTTTCGGCCTAGGTCATTGGGGCGGTTGCGCACCTTTGGCGAATGAGCCCGCAGTTGACTCATGTCAATGCAGGGCCTTTGCAGCACGCATAACTTGCCTCATGGATCCTTGAAGCGATACTCTTGGAACTACCGAAGCGCCTTCGCTGCGTCACCCATGGTGCCAATCAGCTGGGCATGTTCACGCCGTTTCAGGCTCTGCCCAGCTAGGCATTAGCACGGCTGTTTGTGGCACACGTCACGCCGATGGCCTGGGCCTACTGGACGGCGGACCGCTCGGTTTCGCAAGGCTAGCAGGGCACAAGGCTAGGCGACTACTTGGCCTCTAACACGGGAATTAGCTCAAATACTTTCTCCAGGCTGAAACCGGTGGACGGAGCTTTCCGGCCTCGGGGACGAGCCCGCTCGGAGAAGAGGTGCGCCGGCATGATCAGCGCCTGGAGTTCCGCCTGCGCCTGCGCTGCATTAGCGTCTACCGACTTTAAGTTGTTCAGCGCCCACATCATCTGTTCTGTGATGCGGTCTCGGTTCGCCGCCAACCAGTAAAGCACTTCCGTCCCTCGCGCATAGTGCGACGGCAATTCTTGCTGCAAAAACATCTTCGCACACGCATGCACGAAGATTTTTCTTCGGTCTCGGCGGGACAATGGCAGTGTGTCAGCGGTGGCGCCTATGTCGTTGCTTTCACGGGCAAGATCTACCCAAACATCACGCCAACGGGCCAGTTGGAGCGCATCAGGTTTAAGGTAAGGGCGCCAGCTCAGCATGCGCGAATGCAAGATCCAGTGCCACGTGTCCTTGATTTCTTCGCGGTCGTTCCAGCATGACCTGACGTAAACGCATACTGCTTCTTCAAGCGCTTCACCAAAGACACCTGCAAACTTTAAAGCGCCTTCGTTGATCGCGCTGCGGTACAACTGCAATAGCATGTGCAGCCCATCAAGCGAGGCAAACTTCTCGGGCTCTAACTGCAGATCCGTCGCGTCCGGCAACTCGGCATTTGGAAACTGGCGGGGCAAGCCAAGCACCATGCCGAAAAAGATCTCCAACAAACTGATTCTCACAATGCCAAAGCTCCGCATCGTCCTCTCGAACTCGGCAGAGGTGAGATGGCTTCGGTGCGCTTGCCTTTCCACTTTCATGCGTGTGAGTGCATCCCACAGATCATGAGTGCAGGCTTGATATGCCCCCTGCCCCTCGGGCAAGCGCGCAACGGCCTTCGCCAGGCAGCTTCCCCCTACCTGCAATCGCTGCGGATCGGCACCGTCTTCTCGCACCTTGTGGAAATGCGATGAGCGGGGGACGTCAAACTTACGAGCCAAGTCTGTAGGGGCTTCAAGCCCCGTATCGGAGCACAGGCGCGATTCCCATGCCCAACTCTTAAGCCGGACAACAGGGTCGCCAAAAGCGTCTTGTGGTCGTCCAAGGCTGGTCATGTTTAATCCTTTTAAGGATGCGCCTGACAAGGCTCATAGTGTGCTCCCATGGCCACGCGCTTCCAACGGACTCCTGCCATGGCCGACCAGATGCCTTCCTCGCCCCCCGTAGCCGCTGAACTCGCGCTCGTGGGGCGCTATGGCGAACTGATGGACAGCGCCGCACTGGTCGAATTCTTCAAGTTCCCCAATGAACGGGCCCTGGGACGAGCCGCCGTCAAGGACGGCTTTCCTGTCCCGGTGTTCCGTTTGGCTCGCCGCAACGGCTGGTTTGCGCGCACGCGCGATGTGGCGGCGTGGCTGATCCAACTCACTCCCCCCTCTCCCTGATCCAGGAGGTATCCCGCCCCTCGCCCGTTTGCCCCCTTTTTCACAACGTCCGGGGCCAAAACAGTAAGCCCCGGCAAGGGTGGGACCTTGTCGGGGCTTGAGTACTGCTAGTACTTCGAACTGCTAGCTGACGGTACTCCTGACTATGGCCGATTGTCTACCCCCGCCCCGATGGGCGGTCGGGTACGGGCGCCTTTGACCTTGGAGAACCGTCAGATGAACGTACCCGCCTCCCGCGTGGCGCCCCCGGCGTCGCCACTTTTCTACCTCTATCCGGCTTCTACTCAAGCCGACGACACCGGCGTGCTTCAGCGAATGGGCATTCGCCGTGTCCGTGTCGTGCCTGACGCTGCGTGCGTAGATCACGTCAGCTGGGACTGGCTGGAGGGTGTGGCGCTGTTTGATGCAAAGCGCACTTTGACGAGACTGTTCGTGCGCGACCCCGAGCTTGATCGCTGGCTGGAATGGCGTTTGCCCGTGCGGGGCAGCGAAGGAGCTAGCTCATGAGCGCCCGGGTCACACAAGACGCCGCTTTCCTTGGGCGTGAGCTGAGCCTGCGCGAACTCAAACGCCAGGACATTTACTTCTATGACTCCCCGAAGCTTGGCCGGCGGATAACCGTGGTGGAGCCCTCCCGGTTGGCGTTGGCGCTGGAACTTGAGTTCGACCCCACCGTTGTGGCGTACGTCCCGCGCCCTCGGATTCTGGATACCCAAGCAGGCGGAATTGAGTTGTGCTTCTGGTCCTGCACCAACGCAGGTTTTGAACAGTTCCACTCCATAACTTTCGGTGCCACTGGCAGTCGCAAGACGGAGCAGCGCAGGGCCGCCCTGCTCTTGGCCGCCGCGACGGCCCAGATCGCGTTGCGTCTGGAACCGCAGGCCCAATACCTGCATCGCGCCACCGCAAATGCCAACCGTCTGCGCCTGCTGCCGTACGTGCAGACCGCCCAGCACCTGGCACAACGAGAAACCGTAAGCGCGCGCATTCTGGATGTCTTCCGGTATCAGCCCCGGCAGTCCTTCCACCAGCTTGAGCTCACGATGGAAGGGTTTGACCCCTGCGATGTTAGGGCCACTGCCTGTGCCTTGGTGCATGCCGGCCATCTCAAGCTGGATTGGAACTCGCGCTTGCAGCGCTATAGCGCCCTGGAACATGGAGAAGGCGCATGAGCGTGAGCCCGCTGACCCTGGAAGAGGTCCAAGCCTGGCCCGAACCGATCGTCACGACCTTGTCCGCGGCTAAGCAAGGCCAATACGGAAAAAGACGTGACGCCCTGCTGGCCATGACCGGCGGCCTCGGTCTGAAGGCGGCTGCAAACAAGCACGGCGTACGCGAGGGAACGCTCAACGACACGCTCGAGAATGCAAGGAAGCTGGCCCCGGACGGGGTGCCCTGGGGGTGGCGCGCCTGCGTTCCGCATCGCGTACGCGGCGAGTCACCGGGTCCGACGCGCTTGCCGGAAAAGGCAGCGCCCAGCGCCTTTAAGCAACTGGTACGTCATGTGGAAGGCCTGCAGGACCTGTTGGATGGGTTCAAGGGGGTCCTGCCAACGCGGGCAAGAGCATCCAGCCAGTTCGATAGGGTCTTCGAGAAGATGCTGGCGCACGTCCGCACGCGCGTAGGCAATGCCGGCTATCCCTTCAATGCGCCGGACAAGGGACGTCGGGCCCTGCTTGAGTACCTGAAACGAGCACGCAAGCGCATTGTAGAGACCGAGCCTGAGGGCGAAGCGAACGAGGCCGCCGAAGCCAAGCAGCTTCAGCAGGTCTTCGAGTTCGATGCGATGGAGCGCTTGGAGTTCGATGCCCACAAGATGGACGCCGACCTCTACATGGAGGTCGAGAGCACCAAGGGCCGCAGCGTCCTGCGCAAGATCCCCTACGCCTGGTTGCTGCTGGTCATCGATTCGGTATCTCGACTGATCCTGCGCTGGTCGTTGGTGCTGGGGCGTGCGTACACCCAGATCGACGTCCTTCACGTGTTCTCAGTGAGCCTGTTGCCGTGGGAACCGCGAGACCTGCTGGTCCCTCAGATGAAGTACGTCGCCGGGTCCGGTGTGGGGACCTCCTGCATTGACGGACGGGTGCTGCGAGGCATCGTGACGGCTGCGGACAATGCCATGGCCCACCATGCCAAGCTGACCACGACCAATCTGTCCCGCTATCAACGCGGCGTCATCCATCTTGGGTGGCCTCGCGTTCCCGAGACCCGTGGAGTATTGGAGGCCATGTTTCGGCAGATAGCAAACGGCGCCATTCGCATGTTGCCGGGGGGTTTGAGCCAGCACGGGACTACGAGACGCCAAAGCACGCCACCACGCCCTACAACCCGAAGGACTACCCGATCAATCTGGAGGCCATACACGACCTGCTGGACGTCATCATCGCGGGCCACAACGCGACCTCGCTGGATAGCCTGCACGATCACTCAGCCTTGGACGTCGTGCGCCGACATGTACAGGCCGGACGGTGGAGTTTCGAGTCTTCTCGCAACGCCGAAGATGCTGAGCGACTAATGTGGGACCTGCAATGGGTCACCATCAAAGGCAATGCCAAAGATGGCAGGCAGCCCTATGTCAATTTCATGCGCGCGCGCTACCGGGGCTTTGGGATGCGCGATCGTTGGGATTTGGTAGGCAAGAAGTATCTCGCGTCCTACAACCTCAATGATCTGCGCTACCTCAATCTGATCGATGAGAATGGGGAACTGTTCGCCAAGCTGACCGCACTGCCCCCTTGGAGCCGGACACGGCATGACTTTGACCTGCGCAAGTTGATCTCTCGCTGGAGCAAGCGCGGATTGTTCTCTATCGCCGGGGTAGACGATGCCGTGGATGCTTATCGGGCTTACGTCAAATCCCATGCCCGCACATCGCCGTTGGCGCCGACCCATATGACGCATCTGCAGCCTCGCTCAGATGTCGCCCAGCCTGCCAGGGATGCCGCAAGCGAGCGCGCCTTCGTGCCGCGTGGCGGTTCAGTCAACTTCGACTACGCAAAGGATCCCACCAAATGAGCGCCCAACCCTATCGCATGCGGTCTTTGGAATCGATTCTCCATGCCTCGCGCCAGCACCCCCCGGAACTGGTGCTCCAAGGACTGGCACGGAGCGGCAAGAGCGGGATCTTTATGACCAATGAAACGGGACATCGGACACCGCAGTTGTTCCACATCGTGTATGCCGGGCCTAGATCTGACGTTGCGTGTAGCGAGGACCCGGACGCCGCCGCGGACCTGGAGAACCTCTCATGAGCACTCACCCGTTGCTCATGCGGCTGCGGCCGCCGTTTGCCACGCGCCCGATCGAGCGCATGACCAACGCCATCCTTAGTGCGATCGACTGCGAATATCGCGGCATTGTCATCCACGGCATGGCGCGCTTCGGAAAATCCTGGGCGGTGAGGTACTTGACCAGTACCAGCAGTTGGCTCCAGGACTCCTTTTATTCGGCGCGAATCAGCGTACCCAAGAGCCACAAGCGCACCGAAGGCGCGTTCTACAGTCTCTGGCTGGATCGCTTCAGCATGGTTCTGCCCGAACGCTGCAGCGCATTGCAGCGGCAAGCCAGGCTGCGCAACTTCCTGATCAGTAAGTGTCAGGAGTACGGCGGGAATCTGATCGTCGTCTTCCTTGACGAAGCGCAGCGCTTATTTCCCGATGACTACGAACACTTGTGCACGCTGGACAATGACCTGACCGACGCAGGATACATGTTGTTTGTCGTGTTGGTGGTCCAGAGCGACTACACCGGCACGGCCATGGAAAAAATCTACGATGGCAACCCGCCACCGCATGTGCGCGGCCGCTACCTGGTCCGCCGGCACGAATTTGGCGGCCTGAACGGCCCGGAGGAGATCGCCCACGCGCTGGGACGCATGGACGACAACAGCGAGTGGCCGGAGGGCTCGGGTTGCAGCTACAGCGCTTACTTCGCCAAGGATGCCTTCAGCAAGGGCTGGCGGCTGCGCTCGCATGCTGAGCAGATCTACCAGTACGCCGCTCGCTTGCGTATCCAGGCGGGGCTGCCGGCTGGGTGGACGTGGCCGATGAAGAGCTTCGAGGTGTGCGTGAACTATCTGCTCACCAACGTCGCGGCCCAGCGCCAGGACTTCACCGGCTTCTCCGATGAGGACGTTTACGACGCATTGCAGGCCGCCGGCTTCATCGAACTGGAGCGCTCGCGCGGCAGCGAGCAGGAAGAGGAATAGTACGATGATCCTTACCCTGCCCTCCTACGCGCATGGCTTGGTCCATGCGCGCCTGGACCGCCAACCTGGAATTTCCGGGTTTGGCACTGTGCTGCATCTAGCCCGTTTGAATCACTTCACCGGCAGGGACTTTGCCACGGCGTTTGGCTTTGGCTTCCAGTACCGCGAGGATCTCTCGCAGGTACTGGCCTTCTCCAAGGCGCGCCAGGTACGCCTGGCGCGCGTGGTGACTGGCGCGGAAGACATCCCCGAGATGTGGCTTGCGCACGCATGGCAACCGTTCGAGGGAAACCTTTGGCAATGGTTGCCGTGGCGTCTGCGCATTTGTCCGTCCTGCACGCGTAGCGGATATCACACCAACCTGTTCCAGATGCCTTGGATCGAACGCTGCCCTTGGCATGATGTGCCTTTGTTGGAGCAATGCCGTCGCTGCGGCACATCATGGGCGGAGGGCTTCAAGCACACCGGAATCTTGCTCCAGTGCCAGTGCGGCTTGGACTACGTCAAGGAAAAGAGTGTGTTGGGCAGCGCGTTGGCGCAGGAAGAGCAGCGCCAAGGAATGGTCGACGCATATCTGGCATGGGCGCAAGCTCAGCGTAGCAAGGCCGCGCTGATCGGACCGGAGGAATCCGATCCCGAGGCCAAGCTGGCCATTGCGGCATTGGTTGCGGCGCCAGCCAGCCTGCGTCCATGGGCATCCATGTGGCATCGCTCTTCGTGCGATATCCACTGCCGCGAGCTGTGGCGCCGGCCAGCCTCACAGCCTCCTGAGCGAACAGTCCGGAAAGACGCCATCCAGTACGCCCAAAGCTTCTGGCCAGGGCTGCCAGGCATGGCGCAGCTTCCACAAACCCTGTGGCCCATCTTGGTGGGCGTGACGCGTGAACTGGCCGCCGGGTTGCCGGACACTGCACTGACGTCTCGCGAGCGGGAAGCGTGGTCGCTTGCGCCGAAAAAGCACGCTGCAGTGAGTAGCTCGCGGATGGAGCTCCTGCTATTGCCGCTGCAGCGGGTTGTCGACGGGTTGTATCTGGACGTCAGAGTGCTACCCAGGTCTGCATATCGGACTCTGAGCCAGCTAGCTCATCGCCTGATCGACAACGATCCGGCGTATGCGCATGGAGCCAGTGGATCACATGCCCTGCTGGCGACAGCCATGAGTAAAGTCTTGGCACCGGCTTACGCGGCTGGATTCACATTGGTGGCAGGTCGTTACCTTCCGGCCCTCTACGACCATCACCGTTTGCGGGCCGGCTATCGGTCGCCATGGCTCTTATTGGATCACGACGTACAAGGGGCTTTGAGCGTGAGAATTGCATGGTCAAAACGTCGTTCGTGGACCAGCATTGAGGTGGCTGATCAGGAGACACCAAAGGTGCGCGCGGCGGCACACCATGCAAAGAAGAGCAGTACGCGTCCCAAGCGCCTGCGTGGTTGATCGTGCTGACTTGGGCAGGTGATCGGTACAAGTAGCGACTTCCTTGATAGGAGGCGTTGCATGTAATCGCGATAGAGTTAAGATCCAACTTGGCCTGCGTCGTCGTCTCGACGCAGGCAGCTTCACTTGGTTACATCCACCAGCGCCCGTTCCTGACGCCCTATCGTCGATGACCTATCACCACGTCCCCGTCTTTGCTTTTTCGATTGACATTGATGCAGTCGTAGAGGACCTCAGAGACCAGGGTTTCGTGGTACTGGTGACAACACGCGTGGATGCAAAGCGCATCGCGGCAGAAGCGACACGCCAGCTAGATATCAGTGCCGATGATGATCGTGAAGATCGCCCCTTCCTTCACCATCTTTCCTTTCGGGGGGATGACGGCGGGTGGGACGATTGCCTGTGGTATACGGCCACTTCGATTTATGTGCTGGACCAGACCGAAGAATTAACAGTCAGGTCCGTTCGAGAGTGGAGCGCTGCCGGGAAGCCGAACTATCACATCGCTCAATGGCGGACGTAGCCGACTGTGAGAGTCGTCGTTTTTGCATAATGGGGCCTGCGAGGCCCTCTAGCAGTCTAGGTCACCGAGGCGCTTAGGCGGGGCGGCAAGTCGTCTCCCCTTGAGCCACCCACGCCATCCCGTCTGGTCTCCCGTCCTAGACCGCATGACACTTGCGCCTCAATCGCGTGGCGAACGCGGGTCCAGGTCCCGTATCTCAGGAAAAGGAGGGAGTTGCGGTGCCTGATCCCTCCGTCGTTGGGTTGGCAGCCCGCTTCACGGCATTTGGCCGGCCGAGTCTGTTGGGCATGCCCTTACTTGATCAGGCCGATACCGGGGCCGGTTATCGAACCTCGCTTTTTTCAGCGTAGTGTTCAACTGAAGCTGAATTTTTCCGCACCATACATCTGGCGACGGAAAAGTCGACGCTTCAGGAGGTAGAAGAGGCAACCTCCGTAATCATAAAATACAATTAATTCAACAACTTATCTCAACACAAGGTTTCCGCGCTATACACCAACGGAGAACCAGGACGCTTGTGATTGTCGCGGAGGAAATGCCCCCGTTCCAGCAGACATACACCCCATTCGCCGCGGAAACTCGCCTCACATTTCGCGGAACCCCGGACAAGTCGCCCCAGCGTTGATGGAACGACGGAAAAACCGCCCCGGAGTTGACCAGCACTCCCAATGCTTTGCCCACGCACTCAATGGTGATCTTCATCAGCGAGCATCTATCGCTTCGCGGCGGCTTCGATCGCAGCGTGTGCGCGCCATCACTTGGTCGTGCGGAATCGTCGGCCGCGTGTCGGCCACGGCGCGCTCGATCTTCGCCCGGAACCACCGGTCGTAGTCCTCGACGGCTTCGGTGGACTCAAATTCGGAAACACGGGGATCGAGCTTGGCCATGCCTACTCCAAGATGGAACGACGGAAAAGCTGCCCCGGATTCGCCAAGATGGCATACCGATGGCGGCGGTTGCGAGTGCAAACCGCTTTCGCAGACCTTGAAGATGTGGCTCGGCGAGGGCGTCCAGATTCACCCTACTGGACAGCAGTCCGTAAAGTAGATTGGGCTGGCTGCTATCGAACAAATTGAGCCCGGTATTGCCGCTCTCATCGACGTAGAAGAACACCTACTTCACTCCCCATGTCTCTTAGATTTGGATCGCATGACCTCGGGGAAAACAGTCAGACGAGCGTCACGGGGCCCGCTGGGGGATAGGGCTCTGCGGGGGGTACCCACAGAGCCTGAGGCTGGCTTTGCAGGCGAGATCGAAAGTATTGAAGACGAACGCTGGCAGTCGCAATGGCTATCTGCCGCAGACTTCGTACGGCTTGGCTCCCTGCCGGACATGACGCCGTTGTCCTTCTGGCGCATCCTGGACGCAAACGAGGCTGTGCACAAGGCCGGGGTGTCCATTCTCAATATCAACGGCGTACTCAACCTGATCGGCTGGGTGCGGTCAAATGATGGTCAACTTGCTCCCCGTCCATCAACGGAGATGTTCTTCGTACTCGGCTAAGGCGCTTGCCAACGCAGTCTCAGATACTCCACTACCTGCTGGGTCTGTGGAGTAGCCAGGAAGCCTTGGCGAAACAACATGCATCCGTGAACTTGCGACAGCGATGCATTCACGTCCAATTGCCTGGCGATCTCCGGCACCCCGCCGTCCACGGTCCAATCCGGCTCCAGCGGATTGGCGATGCCGACCTTGTACAAGGCCATGCCGATGTACAGCTGCACCCGATGGCCGCGCACGGTCTCGGCCCACCAGCGGGCGATCGTGTCGTAGCGCACCGCCGGGCGCGCAAGCGGCCAGTAGATCTGCGGAACGATGTAGTCGACGATCTCTTCGCGGACCCAACGACGTGTATCTGCGTACGCGCTATCGAATGCGGGAGTGCCCGCCTGGGTGTCCGATCCAAGTGGATCGTCCTGATGGTTGCGCCATACGCCGGCCGGGCTGACGCCGAAGGCCACGCCGGGCCTGATCACGCGGATGGTTCTGGCAACATCGCGCATCAATCGATAGGTGTTGTTGCGGCGCCAATCGCCTTTGTCGGCGAATCCCGCTCCATACGTTGCATAGGTCTGTGCGTCGTCGAGTGGCGACTGCAAGGATTCGGTATAAAAGTAGTCATCGAACTGCACGCCGTCCACGCGATAGCAGATCACCAGTT
This sequence comes from Xanthomonas translucens pv. cerealis, assembly GCF_006838285.1. Taxonomy (NCBI): domain Bacteria; kingdom Pseudomonadati; phylum Pseudomonadota; class Gammaproteobacteria; order Lysobacterales; family Lysobacteraceae; genus Xanthomonas; species Xanthomonas cerealis. Next base: position 1,502,621 of record NZ_CP038228.1, on the reverse strand, counting down.
CCGCCACCACCTCGCAGATCCAGCGGCGCACGGCCGGGATTCCTGGATCAAGGGTTAACCGGTTTGCCGCAACGCCCACCCAGTCGGGGTGGTGCACATACACACTCGCAGGCGAATCGGGCGATACGGTAGTGAGCGCGTCCAGCGTGGCCTGATCCAGGCCGGTCGACACCCGGTAGGGATTGAGCCAGGCATGAACCTTCAGGCCGCGCGCGTGCGCGTGCGCAAGCAGAAAGGCCAGCGGGTCGAAGCCGGGGTCTTGTCCGAGCACGCCGGTCAAGACTGACGACCACGGCAGGATGCGCGAGCGATACAGCGCATCGGCACAAGGCTTGACCTGAAAAACCAGGGTGTTCAAATGCAGCGCCGTCGCCTGGTCGACGATGGCCAGCAACTCTTGCTGCTGAACCCGCACGCGTTCGGCACGGTCGGCGATCTGGGTAGACGCCGCGCTGGGCCAGTCGAGATTGAACACGCTGGTGACCCAGGTGGCGCGCATCTCGCCGATCACAGGCGCCGCCGCGTGCGCCGGCAGGCCAGTGATCCCGGCCACCACGGCTGCCGACCCCAGGCCGAGGAAGCGTCGCCGGTCGATCCCTGCGGATTCGCCTGCAGGCGCTGCATCAGTGCGCACCGGGTAGCGCATGCCATCGATCTCTTTCATACGCTCTCCTGTCGCGCGATCAGCTGCGCACAAAGCGGCAGTTGCATTGTCAACCAATGCACCCTAGCAAGCGCCAAGTTTGCACTCAACGTCCAAGTGCAACATCCGACGAGCAAGTCACATAGGTTGCATGCATCCGACCCCAGCACCCCACCACTCTGGCCACCGCGGTCGGCAGCGCCGCCGCCCTTGCCGGCGGCGGCGGTGACCGGCCCCTGCCCCGGCTCGCGCCGCAGGACGTACCGCCCCTGCCAGGCAGTTTTCCGCTCGATCCGGCCACCCTGCCCACTCCGATCCGCGACGAACTACAGGCGCCCGATCCGCTCGGCATGGACACCGCCGCCAACGCGCTGAAGGATGGCCTCAACCGCTGCCCGAAATGCGGCGCCACCGACATCCGCCCCAAGCTCGGCACCGACCTGTTGGTTCACCAGTACTGCCGCAACGAATGGCATGGCGCACGGGTCGAGGAGGTATTCGGATTCGGCGAAGGTCTCGACGCGCTGCGCGGCACGGTCATCGCTTCGGGTGCGCGCGACATCGCCGCCGCCGCCGCCGTCTTGATGAGCTTCAAGTGCAGCGGCTGCGGCGCCGAGGTCACGGTCAACACCGAGAGCACGATGACTGCACGCTGCCACTGGTGCCGCCACGTGTTCGGCGTCAACGAGCACGTGGCCAACGGCGCGGTGCCAGACGCAGTGTTGCCGTTCCACATCAAGAAGGACGATGCGGTCGCGCGCATCAGCCAGTTCGTGGACAAGCGCCGCCTGTTCGCGCTGAAGGCGTTCAAGCAGCAGTTCACGCCCGATAACGTGGTCGGCGTCTACCTGCCCTATATGATCGTCGATGGCAACGTCAGTGCCAGCGTGGCCGGTAAGGGCGAGATCGAGACGCGCAGATACACGCGCGGCACGGAAAAAAACAAGGCCCCATACTACGACGCCGACGTGTACCAGGTGCAACGGCACGTGGATTTCACCGTGGACGACCTGCCGCTGGAATCGTCTTCCGAGCGCGGCAACCTGGACACCCAGGCCAACACCAACAACATCATCAACACGATCCTGCCGTTCGACACCAAGAACGCGGTGCAGTGCAACGCGTCGTACCTGGCGGGTTTCACCTCGGAAAAGCGCAACCGCGACGTCGAGCAGCTGCGGCCGCGGCTGGAGGACCAGTTGCTGTCGATCGCCCGCGCCCAGGTCGAAGACTCGGTCGGCCGCTACGACCGCGGCGTGCGCTGGGAGCAGGAGCGGCTCAAGGTCCACGGCACGCGCTGGGTCTCGATGTACCTGCCGGTGTGGCTGTACTCGTACCACCAGCCCGGCCGCAACGGCGGCATGCTGCACTACATCGCGGTAAACGGCCGTACCGGCGAAATCATGGGCAGCGTGCCGGTGCAGCAGTGGAAGCTGCTGCTGACCGCGCTCACCGCCGGCACCTTCATCGAAGCCATCGCACTGTGAAAGCTGGCAGGCAGCTCATGAGCGACGACAGCGGACTCTGGTTGCTGCTGGCTGGCCCGGCCGGCGCGAGCGCATTGTGCTGGACCCTGTACGGGTACTACCGCAGCACCGACAAATCGTACGCTTTCGAGCGGGAAACGACGGTCGAGGCCAAGCCGGTGACCGGCTCGGACAGCAAGATCTACACGATCACGGGCACACAGGAAAGTCGCATCCGCGACGACAATGTGCGCGCGTTCCGGGCGCGCGTGCCGCGGGATACTGGCTGAAGCATCGCGCCATGGATGGAGCGTCGCGTCGAAGCGCTGCATCCCGGTCCTGCAACGCCAGCGGACCGCGTGGCGCGGCATGGACCTGGACGGCGCTTCCGTGCCGAGCGCGTCGCGCGCCCTCGCCTATCTCTCAACGCCCTTTGCGCAAGCGTCGCTGAAGCCCCGCGATCTGCCGCGGGCTGAAATCCTGGGCATGGCGCTGAAGCAATGCGAGGATCGCCGCATGCGCCTCGCCGGTGCGGCGCTGAAGCTCCTGCGCCGCGGCGCGCTCGATCGCCTGCCACTGTGAAGGGGTCGTGCCGGTCGGGCCGGCTGGGCGCTTTGCAGTCAATGCGTTTGTCCGGTGATGGAAATCCAGGTTGGCCGCTTGCATCGGCCAGGAACAATTTTACTGCCAAAGCCATCGTGAGCGGGCCGGCCTTGCCGCCGGTATCGGGCAGCGACGCGGCGCCCCTGCCTGCACGGGATTGCGCAGGCAGGGGCCACCTGGTCCGCCGCGCTCAACCGGCAGCCGAATGCGACGAGCGGTGGCGCAAGCGCCGCGACGGCTACTCGCCACGGTGAACGCGGCCGGGATCACCATCAGGCTCAGCAGCGTGGACGTGATCAGGCCGCCGATCACCGCGATCGCCATCGGCGCAAGAAAGCTGGAATCGCCGGGAAAGCCCAGCGCGTTCGGCATCATGCCCGCGCCCATCGCCAGGGGAGTCATGACGATGGGCTGGACGCGCTTGCGGCAGGCGTCGATCAGCGCGTCGTGCTGGCTCATGCCGTGCTCGTCCTCGGCCATCACCGCTTAGTCCACCAGCAGAATGGAATTCTTGGTGGTGATGCCGATCAGCATCCGCAAGCCGATCAGCGCCGGAAGCGAGAGCATGTTCTGGGTCAGCAGCAAGGCCCCGAACGCGCCGCCGGCGCACAGCGGCACCGCGGCACCGCGGCACCGCGACCAGGATGGTGATCGACATCAGCGCGTGGTTGAACAGCAGCAACAGCACCATGTAGATGCTGCGGCCATCGCCAGCATGAAGCCGACGAACAGCTCCACGAACACCTCGGCGTTGCCGGTGTTGAGGAAGCTCCCCCCGGAGGCAACCGCTTTACGCTGGGCAGCTGCTGCACCTGTTGCATCACCTCGCCCAGCGGGTGGCCGTTGAGTTCGGCGGTGAGAATGACATTGCGCTGACCACGTTTCCGGCATCGTCTCCACGTCAATCAGGTAATCCCCGAACCGCTTCACATGGCTGGTCACGTACGGGCTGAGGAAAGCCACGTCCTCCCGCACGATCTCCCACCACTGCCGCATCAGAGACTTCATGATCCGGGTCTGTTCGACCACGTTGTAGAAGATGACGGCATTGGAAACCAGGTCGTGGTACTTGAACGCAGCCACATGCCCAACGCGATCACCTGCACCGTGACCATCGCCAGCGCACTCATACGCAGGCCATCCCATTGCCACAGGTGCGCGTGCGTGCGATGGCGCGCGAATGGCCATTTCCAGGTCATTGGAAGCGGCAGCCGATCGCGCGCACCGTCACCAGCACGCCGGTGATGCGCTCGCCTTCCAGATTCTTGCGCAGGTTGTGCACGTGGGCGTCCACCCGTTCGTGCTGATCGGTGCGGCGCTGGCACTGCTCGTCACCGGCTACCCGTTCGGCTCCATGGCCATCTTCGGCCTGCTCGCGCTGGCAGGCATCATCGTCAACAACGCGGTGCTGTTGCTGGAGCGCATCGAGGCCGAACTGGCCGATGGCCTTGGCCGGCACGAGGCGGTGATCGCCGCGGCGGTCAAGCGCCTGCGCCCGATCGTGATGACCAAGCTGACCTGCATTGTCGGACTGGTCCCAGTGATGCTGTTCGCCGGCCCGCTGTGGAACGGCATGGCGATCACCATGATCGCGACCGAAGTCGTCCACGCGGCGCGCGCGCAAAACGCGCACAAAAAACACCCGGCAGTGCCGGGTGTCTTTGTATGAAATGGCGTCCCCACGGGGATTCGAACCCCGGTCGCCACCGTGAAAGGGTGATGTCCTAGGCCTCTAGACGATGGGGACGCTGATGCTGTTGCCGCTTTGCGGACAGGCCTATGTCCGAAAACTTGGTGGAGCCAGCCGGGATCGAACCGGCGACCTCTTGCATGCCATGCAAGCGCTCTCCCAGCTGAGCTATGGCCCCACGTGTACTGGCAGAAGCCGAATCTTACTCGATTCCTGTGCGATGTACAAACACCGCACAAAAAAAGTCCGGCATTGCCGGACTTCAGGTCTCTTGCGAATAAAATGGCGTCCCCACGGGGATTCGAACCCCGGTCGCCACCGTGAAAGGGTGATGTCCTAGGCCTCTAGACGATGGGGACGCTGATAACGATGTAGCTTTTGCGGACAGGCCTAGTGCCCGAAAAAGTTGGTGGAGCCAGCCGGGATCGAACCGGCGACCTCTTGCATGCCATGCAAGCGCTCTCCCAGCTGAGCTATGGCCCCACGTGTGCTGCGAGGAGCGGAATATTAGCGACGGCATCCCCCGCACGCAAGCGTTTTTTCAAGTTTTTTAACGTAGTGCCGCGCGGGATTGGCACCGACGGCGATCGCGATCGGCTCAAGCCCATGCCGTCGCCTTGAACACGCTCCACCCTGGATCACAACGCCCCGGCGCACCCTGGCCGTACTACGGCCAGGCACGTGCGTTATCCAATCCGCGCAGGACGACATGCAGCGATACGCCGCTGTTGCGTTCTGATGGATAGATGCCCTACCCGCAGCAATGACGCTCGAACGGCAATCCGCACAGGCCGCGCCCACGCCAGCGCCGGTTTGGCGTGTCGCGATCGTGGCCGAACGCCGCGGCGCAGTCGCAGGCTAGGGCGGCGCACCCGGCCGACGCCGCAAAAAACAAACGGCAGCCGAAGCTGCCGTAGGTCCTGGTGCCGAAGGTGGGACTCGAACCCACACGCTTTTAAGGGCGGCGGATTTTGAGTCCGCTGCGTCTACCGATTCCGCCACTTCGGCGCGGGTGCGAAGTATAGCCGACCGCAACCGCCTGCGACAGAGGTAAATCCTTCATCTTCACTGGGATCGCGATCCAACAAGGGCTGTCGCGGCTGCCGCTATAATTTCCATTCTCAAACCTTAACGAGCAAGCGATGTCGGCATTGCGGGGCCTGCGTATCCTGGTAGTCGAGAACGACGAAATGAACGCCACACTGCTGGAGCTGCAGCTTGCCCAAGCCGGCGCCGAGGTGATTGGCCCTGCCGAATCGGTGCGCCAAGCGTTTGCGTTGATCGAACAGGAACGGCCGGACCGGGCGGTGCTCGACTTCCGCCTGGCCGCCGGCGAGACCAGCGAGCCGGTTGCGCGCGCCCTCACCGAGCATGCCATCCCCTATGTGCTTGCCACCGGCGTGGCCGCCGAGTCGCTCCCCACTGGCTTCGCTGCCGGCGTGGTGTTGACCAAGCCCTACCTGTCGGAACAGCTGATCAAGGCGCTGGTCGATGCTCACGCGAAGATGACCGCGCGACCTTGACAATCCTGGATCGGAAGCCTGCCCCGCAGGGATCGATTCGAGGGACATCGCCATCAACGCTAACGACTGCTCGCCCTCTCCTGTCTGGCTGCCCGCCAACAGCGCCACGGGGGAGTTGTTGCGCGCCACCGATTGGTCCGGTCACGCGCTGGGGCCGATCCAGGACTGGCCGCAGAGCCTGCGCTCGGCGCTGTCGCTCTGCCTGAGTTCGCGCTTCCCGATGGTGATCCGCTGGGGCCCGCGGATGATCAACTTCTACAACGACGCCTACATCCCGATCCTGGGGATGCGCCACCCCTTCGCGTTCGGACGCGAGGTGACCGAGGTGTGGCCCGATGTGTGGCCGGCGGTCGCCAGCCAAGCCGAGCACGTGCTGGCGACCGGCGAGTCGACCTGGAACGAGCACGTGCCGTTCGTGATGCTGCGCAACGGCTATAACGAAGAGGTGTATTTCACCTTTTCCTACAGCCCGATCTTCGACGACCGCGGCGGCATCGGCGGCGTGCTATGCGTGTGCACCGAGGACACCGCGCAGATCAAGCTGGAACGCGAGCGCGACGTCTTGCTGCGGAAGCTGGACGCGCAACGCATGCAGATGGCCGACGCGTTCGAGCAGTCGCCGGCGGCGCTGGCGATCCTGCGCGGCCCGGACTACGTGGTCGAAAGCGTCAACCAGCACTACCAGCAACTGGTCGGCCCGCGCGAAGTGGTCGGCAAGCCGTTGGCCGAGGCGATCCCGGAGATCCAGCAGCAGGGTTTCATCCGCCTGCTCGACAACGTGCGCGCCAGCGGCCTGCCCCTCACTGGCGAGTCGATGACCTTCAACCTGCGTCGCACGCCGCACGAAGCGGTTTCCGAGACCACGCTGGAATGCGTGTACCAGCCAATGCGCGACACCGAAGGCAAGGTCACAGGCGTACTGGTGCACGGCATCGACCGCACCGAGCAGACCCGCGCGCAGGCCCACGACAGCTTCCTGCTGATGCTCGAGGACGCGCTGCAGAACCTGGACAGCGCCGAGGCCATCTGCGAGACCGGCGCCGTCCTGCTCGGCCAGCACCTGCATGCCAGCCGCTGTGCGTATGCGATCGTCGATGCCGACGAGGACGCGTTCGAGATCCGCGCCGACTACGTCGACCGCACCGCACACGTGACCGGCCGCTTCCGCTTCAGCGATTTCGGCAGCGACCTGTTGGAGTGCATGCGCGAGAACCGGCCGTGGGTGGTGCAGGACACCGAGGCGCACGCGCCGCCGATGCGCTTCGACGACCCCGGCTACAGGCGCATGGGCACCCGCGCGTTGCTGAGCGCGCCGCTGCACAAGGCCGGCCGCCTGGTCGCCGTGATCGGCGTGCACCAGTTGCAGCCGCGGGTGTGGACCTCGGCGGAGATCGAACTGGTCCGGCTGGTCGCGGCGCGCTGCTGGGAGTCGATGGAGCGTGCCAGCGCGCAATCGGACCTGGCGCGCAGCGAGGCGCGCCTGCGCGAGCTGGCCGACGCGATGCCGCAGATCGTGTTCACCGCCACCGCCGACGGCGAGATCGATTACTTCAACCGGCGCTGGTACGAGTACACCGGCCTGCTGGCCGGCGAATCCGGCTACGACAGCTGGCGCAAGGTGCACACCGACGATGGCCTGGCGCGGGCCATACAGGCATGGTCGCAAGCGGTGCGCAGCGGCCAGGGCTACGAGATCGAGTATCCGTTGCGGCGCCACGACGGCAGCTATCGCTGGCATCTGGGCCGCGCGCTTCCGATCCGCGATGGCGAGGGCAGGATCGTGCGCTGGATCGGCACCAACACCGACATCCACGACCGCCGCGTGGTCGAGCAGCGGCTGCAGGAAAGCGAGCTGCGCTTCCGCAACCTGTGCGACAACGCGCCGGTGCTGATCTGGATGGCCAATGCCGACGGCGATTGCGAATACGTCAGCCGCCAGTGGTACCTGTTCACCGGTCAGACCGAACAGGAGGCGTTGGGCTCGGGCTGGATGGAGAAGATCCATCCTGACGACGCCGCCGCGGTCGGGCGTACAGTGGCCCGCGCCGCCGCCGACCGTCGCGCGTTCGCCATCGAATACCGGTTGCGCCGCCACGACGGCGAATACCGCTGGTGTGTGGACACCGCCTCGCCGCGCTTCAGTTCCTCCGGCCAGTTCCTCGGCTTCATCGGCTCGGTGCTGGATATCGCCGAGCGCAAGCGCATCGAGAACGCCACCGCCGCCGAACGCGCGGCGCTGGAGATGATCACCACCGGCAAGCCGTTGAGCGCGGTGCTCGAATCGATCGCGCGCGGCATCGAAGCGCAGAGCGACGTGGGCCTGCGCTGCACCATCATGTTGGTCGACGAACACCGCCAATGCCTGCTGGAGGGTGCCGCGCCGAGCATGCCCGCCGGGTTCCGCAAGACCATGCAGCGCCTGCCGATCGGCGAAGGCAGCGGCTGCTGCGGCCGTGCCGCGTTCCTGCGCCGGCAGGTGCTGTGCAGCGACGTGCGCGTGGATCCGCACTGGCAGGAGTACCTGGTCGCGGCCACCGCAGCGGACATCGTGGCCTGCTGCTCCACGCCGATCCTGGCCAGCGACGGCCAGGTGCTGGGCGTGGTCGCGCTGTACTACCCGTTCGTGCACTACCCGACCATGTACGAGCAGGACCTGGCGCGCTCGGCCTCGCACCTGGCCGGTATCGTCATCGAACGCCGCGAGACCGACCAGCGCCTGCAGCAACTGCTCGCCGCCGAGCAAAGCGCGCGCGGCGAGGCCGAGCGCGCCAGCCGCATGAAGGACGAATTCCTGGCCACGCTGAGCCACGAACTGCGCACGCCGCTGAACGCGATCTTGGGCTGGTCGCGGCTGATGCAGGGCGATGCGGTGCGCGAGAAGGACATGGTCAGGGGACTGGAGGTGATCGAGCGCAGCGCCCATGCGCAGTCGCAGATCATCGACGACCTGCTGGACATGAGCGCGATCCTGTCCGGCAAGGTGCGCCTGGACCCGGCCGAACTGGATCTGTGCGCGCTGGTCGGCGAGGCGATCGATGCGGCGCGGCCAGGCGCCGAGGGCAAAGGCATCGACATCGTGCTGACACCTTGCGCCGACAGCCCGGTTCTGCCCTATGTCGGCGATGCGGTGCGGCTGCAGCAGGTGCTGACCAACCTGATCGGCAACGCGATCAAGTTCACCCCCAGCGCGGGCAAGATCACGCTGACGCTGGACAGCAGCACGACCTATTTGCGGATCAGCGTCAGCGACAGCGGCGTCGGCATCGATCCGCTGTTCCTGCCGCATGTGTTCGACCGCTTCCGCCAGGCCGACGCCAGCAGCACGCGCAGCGCCGGTGGACTCGGCCTGGGCCTGGCGATCGCCAAGCAATTGGCCGAGATGCACCACGGCCAACTGTCGGTCAGTAGCGAAGGCATCGGCCTGGGCGCCACCTTCACCCTGCTGCTGCCGCGCAACGATCTGCAAAACACCGATCCGGCGCGGCGCAGCGCTGGTGTGGCCAATGCCGTCGCCTCGATGCAGCGCGGCGGGATTCGCTTGAATGGCGTGCGCGTGTTGGTGGTCGACGACGACATGGACTCGCGCGGGGTCACCCAGCGTTTTCTGCAGGAAGCCGGCGCGGTGGTCGAGGCCGCGGTGTCCGCCGACGATGCCGAATCGCTGCTGCGCGAGCGTCCATACGATCTGCTGGTCAGCGATGTGGGCATGCCGGGCCGCGACGGGCACAGCCTGATCCGCAGCGTGCGCGCGCGTGGCGCCGGCGCGGTCAGCCGCATCCCGGCGATAGCGCTGACCGCATACGTGCGCTGCGAGGATCGCTCGCTGGCGCTGGATGCCGGCTTCAACGCGCACTTGGGCAAGCCGGTGGACCCGCTCAAACTGATCGCGCTGGCCGCCTCGATGGTGCAGCCGCAGATCGTCATCGAACAGGACCCGAGCGCGCAAGCCGAACCGGCCTGAGCCGGCGCGGCGGCGACGCGATGGCGGACGCGTGCCGCAGCCGAGCCGGCGGCACGCGTCCGCTCAGTTGCGCTTGGCGCGGGCGAACGCGTCGGCCAAGGCGCTGTTCAGCGGCGGCGCGGCGGGTGCACGCGGCTTGCCACTGCCGCCACCGTTGCCGCCATTGCCAGCGCGGGCATCGCGCTCGCGACGCGGCGCGCCTGGCGCCGGACGTGCGCCGCCATCGCGCTCGCCGCTACGCGCCGACGCCGCTGGCGGCGCATCGTCCAGGCGCCGGGTCAGCGCGATGCGCTTGCGCGCTACGTCCACTTCCAGCACCTTGACCTTGACGATGTCGCCGGCCTTGACCACGTCGCGCGGGTCCTTGACGTAGCTGTCGGACAACGCCGAAATGTGCACCAGCCCGTCCTGGTGCACGCCGATATCGACGAAGGCGCCGAACGCGGCGACGTTGCTGACCACGCCTTCCAGCACCATGCCCGGCTTGAGGTCCTTGATGTCCTCCACGCCGTCGGCGAAGCGTGCAGCCTTGAATTCCGGGCGCGGATCGCGGCCCGGTTTCTCCAGTTCCTTGAGGATGTCGCGCACGGTCGGCACGCCGAACTTTTCGTCGGTGAACTGGTCCGGCTTGAGCGCGCGCAGGAAACCGCCGTCGCCAATGAGCGCCTTGATCGGCTTGCCGGTAGCGCCGACGATGCGCTCCACCACCGGATACGCTTCCGGGTGCACCGATGAGGCGTCCAGCGGCTCGTCGCCGTCGGCGATGCGCAGGAAGCCGGCGCATTGCTCGAAGGTCTTGTCGCCCAGCCGCGGCACCTTCAGCAGATCCTTGCGGCGCTTGAACGGGCCGTTGTCGTCGCGGTGGCGGACGATGTTCTCGGCCACGCTGGCCGACAGCCCGGACACGCGCGACAGCAGCGCCGCCGAGGCGGTGTTGACGTGGACGCCGACCGCGTTGACGCAGTCCTCCACCCGCGCGTCCAGCGCCCGTGCCAGGCGGTACTGGTCCACGTCGTGCTGGTACTGGCCCACGCCGATCGCCTTCGGCTCGATCTTGACCAGCTCGGCCAGCGGATCCTGCAGGCGCCGCGCGATCGACACCGCGCCGCGCAGCGACACGTCCAGTTGCGGGAACTCCCTGGCCGCGAATTCGGACGCCGAATACACCGACGCACCGGCCTCGCTGACCACGATCTTCTCCAGCGTCAGCTGCGGGTTCTGCTTGATCAGGTCGGCGGCGAGTTTGTCGGTCTCGCGGCTGGCGGTGCCGTTGCCGATCGCGATCAGCTCCACGCCATGCTGCGTGCACAGCTGCTTGAGCGTGTGCAGCGACTGGTCCCACTGCTTGCGCGGCTCGTGCGGATAGATGGTGTCGGTGGCGAGCAGCTTGCCGGTGGCATCGACCACCGCGATCTTGCAGCCGGTGCGGATGCCCGGATCCAGGCCCAGGGTCACCCGCGCGCCCGCCGGCGCGGCCAGCATCAGGTCCTGCAGGTTGTCCCCGAACACCGCAATCGCCTCGGCTTCGGCCTTCTCGCGGGCCTGATTGAACAGATCCAGCAACAGGTGCATGTGCAGCTTGGCGCGCCAGGTCAGACGGCACGCGTCGAGCAGCCAGCGATCGCCGGGACGGCCCTGATTGGCGATGCCGGCGCGCAGCGCGACGCGGCCTTCGGCGTACTGGTGGCCGGCCTCTGCATCGCTGCCGGGGTCCAGTTCCAGGTACACGATTTCCTCGCGGCGCGCGCGGAATAGCGCCAGCAGCCGGTGCGAGGGAATCTGGGCCAGCGCCTCGGCGTGGTCGAAGTAGTCGCGGTACTTGGCGCCTTCCTGTTCCTTGCCCTCGGCCACGCGCGCGCGGATCACGCCGATCTCGGCGAGCCAGCCGCGCAGTTCGCCGACCAGCGCTGCGTCTTCACCCCAGCGCTCCATCAGGATCGCACGCGCGCCTTCCAGCGCCGCCTTGACGTCGGCCACGCCCTTGTCGGTATCGACGAAGCCGGCGGCGAAACTGTCTGGCGTCAGCGACGGATCGGCCAGCAGGCCGTCGGCCAGCGGCTCCAGGCCGGCTTCGCGCGCGATCTGCGCACGCGTGCGGCGCTTGGGCTTGTACGGCAGGTACAGGTCTTCCAGCCGCGACTTGGTGTCGGCGGCGAGGATCTCCGCGCGCAATTCGGCGCTGAGCTTGCCCTGTTCGTCGATGCTTGCCAGCACCGCGGCGCGGCGGTCTTCCAGCTCGCGCAGATAGGTCAGGCGGGTTTCCAGATTGCGCAGTTGGGTATCGTCGAGACCGCCGGTGACTTCCTTGCGGTAGCGCGCGATGAACGGCACGCTGGCGCCTTCGTCGAGCAGGGCGATGGCGGCGCGGGCCTGCGCCGGCTGCGCGCCGATCTCGGCGGCGATGGTGTTGGCGATCTGCTGGGCGAGCTGAGTGTCGTGCATTGCGTCCGGCCGGAGCCGCCTTGCGGAAAGCCGCTATTTTCGCAGTGCCGGCGCCATCCGGGAACCCGTTGACAGGCGCGCGCCGACCTGTCGGCGTCGGCGCGCGCAATCGGCCGCCCTGACCGGATCAGCTCACCCCGGTGGGACCGTCCAGCACGGTGCGCACCTTGCGGGTCAGTTCCTGGCGGTTGTAGGGCTTGGACAGCACGTCGAACTCGGCACCGCCGGCGTCGGTGCGCTCGATCGACGTCTCGGCATAGCCGGTGGTCAGCAACACCTTGATCTTGGGCCGGCGCCGCCTCGCCTCGCGCGCCAGCATCACCCCGTTGAGTCCTCCGGGCATGATCAGGTCCGAGTACAGCAGGTCCACCTGCAGTCCGTTGTCGAGCAGTTCCAGCGCTTCGCGCGCGTTGTACACAACATGGGTGGCGTAGCCCTGGTCTTCCAGGAACAACCGCGCCAGTTCGGCGATGTCCGGCCGGTCCTCCACGATCAGGATCGTCTCGTCGCCCTGCCGGTCGGAGGCTCGGCGCGCACGCGAGTCGCGCGGCGACACGTTCTCGACATTGTCGTCGATCGGGAAGTACAGCCGTACCGTGGTGCCGTGGCCGTATTCCGAATACAGCCGCACCGCGCCGCCGGACTGCTTGGCGAAGCCATACACCATCGACAGGCCCAGGCCGGTGCCCTTGCCTTCCTCCTTGGTGGTGAAGAACGGATCCAGCACCCGCGCCAGCACCTCCGGCGGCATGCCGCTGCCGTTGTCGGTGACCGACACGCAGACGTAGTGGCCGGGCAGCAGATTGTCGTAGGTGGTGGGTTCGTCGGCGCGGATCGAGACGTTGCGGGTCTGGATCACCAAGCGCCGCGCGGGCTGCTCGGCCATCGCATCGCGCGCGTTGATCAGAATGTTCAGCAGCGCCACTTCGGCCTGAGTCGGATCGATCCGGCAGTTGCGCAGGTCAGCCGCCAGGTCCAGCGAGAACGCGATGCCGTCGCCCAGGGTGCGCTCGGCCACGTCGCTCATGCCGGCGACCAGCGCGTTGAGATTGAGCACGCGCCCTTCCAGCTTCTGCTTGCGGGCGAAGGCCAGCAGTTGCTGGGTCAGCCGCGCGGCCTGGCCGGACGCGTCGCGCGCGCGCTCCACGCTCTTGCGCAGCCGCGCCGGATCCAGCGGCTCGCGCTCCAGGCCATGCTCGATCAATTCCAGATAACCGGACATGACCTGCAACAGGTTGTTGAAGTCGTGGGCGATGCCGCCGGTCAGCTGGCCCAGCGCCTCCATCTTCTGCGCCTGGCGCAATGCGTCCTCGGTATCGCGGCGGCGGCTGACGTCCAGCTGCGAGCCGAAGTAATAGACCAGTTCGCTGTGCTCGTTGTAGACCGGCGAGATGAACAAGGCGTTCCAGAAACTGGAACCGTCCTTGCGGTAGTTGAGGATCTCCACCGCCACTTCGCTGCGCGCGGCGATCGCCTCGCGCACGCTGTCCACGGTGTCGCGGTCGGTGTCGGGTCCTTGCAGGAAGCGGCAGTTGTTGCCGAGCAGCTCTTCGCTGCTGTAGCCGGTCATCTCCAGGAACGCGCGGTTGACGAAGACGATCGGATTGTCCGCCTGCCGCGGATCGGTGACGATCATCGGCATGCGCGTGGTTTCCACGGCGGCGAAGAAGATATCGCTGCGGTGCTCGGACAGATCGGCGGTGGTGCTTTCGTGGACGGTGACGCGCGGGGCCTTGCGGGTATCGGATGCGAGCATGTTCGAGGGCAGATCGATGCGAACCGTTGCTGGCCCGGCTAGGCGGGCGGCCACGCCGGGGTTCGCATGCCGGCGTCAACGCGAATAATACTGGTGCAGCCGTTCCACCACGATCTCGTCCTGCAGCGATTCCAGCGCCATGATCCGGACCCGGCGGTCGCTCAGCGCCAGCACGCGCTCGACGTAGATTTCCGGCCCGGCGTCGGTCTCTTGCATCGATTTGCTGAAGCCATAAGGCATCACGCCCTTCTGGCCATCCTTGCTGCCACCGATATACAGAACGACCGACATGACGCTTCCTCTGCTTGGAATTGGTGCACCTGGCACGCAGCCTACACAGCGCGTCGTGACGGATGTCTGCACGCGGGTTAATCGCGGCTGTCGCCAGCACAGGGCCTAACCGCATCTCACGCCGGCTTAACCGCCGGTGCGCATTAGTCGCGCACGTCCCATTGCAGTGAACAGGCATGGATCTCAAAAGCGGCTATCCCTTCTGGTCGGTGCGCAACGGCCTGATGCAGAGCTTTCCGCAATTGCACAGCGACCTGCGCTGCGATGTGGCGATCGTCGGCGGCGGCATCACCGCGGCCTTGATCGCCGACGAACTGATCGCGCATGGCCACGACGTGGCGGTGCTGGAGCAACGCGACATCGGCTGGGGCAGCACCTCGGCCAGCACCGCGCTGCTGCAATACGAGATCGACACGCACATGCTCGACCTGGCCAAGCGCTACAGCGAGGACGCCGCCGCCCTCGCCTACCGTTCCTGCGCGCAGGCGCTGGAGCAGTTGCGTGTGCTGGTGCGGCCGCTGCGCGACGTCGATTTCGGCTGGAACGACAGCCTCTACTACGCCAGCCGCCGTCGCCACGTCCGCGTGCTGCAGCAGGAACTGCAGCTGCGCGCGCGCCACGGGCTGGACGTGGAATGGCTGGATGCGCAGGCCTTGCGCAGCGGCTACGGAGTCGAGGCATACGGCGCGATCCTCAGCCACCAGGCCGCACGCGTGGATCCCTATCGCCTGACCTATCGCCTGCTCGGCCGCGCGCTCAAGCGCGGTGCCGGCGTCTACGATCGTACCCGCATCACCGATATCCAGGTGCACGGCCGCGGCGCCACCCTGCGCACCGAGCAAGGCGTGCAGGTGCGCGCCGCGCATGTGGTGATGGCCGCCGGCTATGCCAGCCAGGCTTGGCTGGACCAGCACGTGGCCAGGAACCGCAGCAGCTACGCCTTCGTCAGCGATCCGCTGGACGACGCCCAGCTCGGCGCGCTGAAGGACACCATGGTGTGGGAAAGCGCGCGCCCCTACCTGTACCTGCGCAGCACCGGCAACGGCCGCATCGTCGCCGGCGGCGAGGACGACAGCGTGGACATTCCCGCGCGCCGGGATGCGCGCGTGGACGGCAAGGCGCGCAAGCTGTGCCGCAAGATCGCCAAGGCGATGCCGGGCCTTGAAGTGCAGCCGACCTTCGCCTGGGCCGGCACCTTCGCCGAGACCGCCGACGGCCTGCCGTTCTTCGGCCCGCACCCGCAGCACGGGCCGCGCATGCAGTTCGCCATGGCCTACGGCGGCAACGGCATCACCTACAGCATGCTCGGCGCCGGGCTGCTGCGCGCGCAGATCGAGCGCCGCGCGCATCCATTGCAGCGACTGTTCGGTTTCGCGCGGCTGGACTGAGCCTCAACGCCGCCACGGCCACCAGCCGTGGCCGTGCAAGGCATAGCGGTCGGCGGCGCGCTCCAACGGATTGCCCACGCCGACCCCGCCGCAGGCGAAGTACAGCGGCAGGAACAAGGGACCGAGCAGCAGGTATTGCAGCACGTGAGCACGCTCGTGGTCGCCCAGGCGCACGTTCGGATGGCGGCAGCGGCCGGCGGCATGTTCGTAGGTGGCGCACGCCACGTCCAGGTCGTCGGCACTGACCAGGATCACGTTGCCGAGCGTTAACGCGCCGAGCGGCCCCCAGGGGAAACGGTCGAACACCAGCGCCAGCTCGCGCCGGCTGAAGCGCACGCGGGCGCCGAAGGGCATGCCGGCGCATCCGGAGATCAGGCCGAGCAGCGTATTGGGCGAGGTCCACAGCGCGCCCAGCGCAAAACCGGCCAGGCGCAGCGCGGCCAGTCCGGGCTGCGTCAATCGGCTTCGTTGGGGATCAGCAGCCACAGGATCAGGTACACCAGGACGCCGGGGAACGCGGCCGAGGCGATCGAGCCGACCACGTAGACCACCCGCAGCAGGGTCGCGCTCCAGCCGAAGCGGTGCGCGATACCGCCGATCACGCCGGCGAGCATGCGGTCGTCGAGCGAGCGCGACAGGGTGCGGGTGGGCTGGGACATGGCGGCGGCTCCTGCGGCGAACGCGCGGCTAGTCTGGGCGCGGCGCCGCCGACACGGCGTGACGGCGCAGCGCGGCCAGTTGCTGCGCGAACCAGGTCGCCGCGTCCTGCTCGGGCTGGCCCGGACAGGCCACCCGGTAGGCCTTCCCGCTGCGACTGCTGCGGCTGGCGCCGCGCGCGATGAACTGCTCGGCGCTGGCGGCCAGGTCGCGCTTGCGCAGGTAGTCGTACTTGCGCTGCAGATGCGCCTTGGCCTCGGCCGCCGGATACCAGCTGCCGTTGCGCTGGAACCGGCACGGCGAGGCCTGCAAGGCCGCCAGCAGCGCGCCGATTTCGCGCTCGGCCACCGGCGACGGCGCGGCCGCGGCGGCGGCCGTGCAGACGCAGACCAGGCCGAACGCCAGCAAGCGCGCGCCAAGCCGGCACGGGAAGCGCGCAGCGCGCCGCATCACCCGCTCATTCACCGCCATCGCGCTCGGCCAGCCAGCGGTGCAGCGCCGCCGGCAATTCGCGCTGCGCGCGGCCGGACACGTAGATGCCGATATGGCCGCCGCGGAAACTGAGCTCGGCATAATCGTCGCTGCCGACCAGGCCGCGCAGCGCGCGCGAGGCGTCCGGCGGCACCAGGTGGTCCTGTTCGGCGTAGATGTTGAGCACCGGCATGGCGACCTTGGCCAGGTCCACGGCGTGCTCGCCGATGCGCGCGCGGCCATGCATCAGCGCGTTGTCCTGGTAAAACTGCTTGACGAATTCGCGGAAGGTCTCGCCTGCCAGGTCGGGCGAATCGAAGATCCATTTTTCCATGCGCAGGAAATCTTCCAGGGCGCGCGGATCGTCGAGGATGTCCAGCAGCCCCACGTATTTCTGCAGGTTCAGCCGGAACGGCTTGAGCATCAGGTAGCTGGCGTTCATCAGATCCGCCGGCACGTTGCCCAGTGTGTCCACGAACAGATCCACGTCCACCTGCCGCACCCAGTTGGACAGCATGTTGTCCGGGGTATGGAAATCCACCGGCGTCACCATCGTCACCAGGTTGCGGACCTTGTGCGGCTGCAGCGCCGCATAGCACAGCGAGAAGGTGCCGCCCTGACAGATGCCGAGCACGTTGATCGGCGCCGCCGCGGCGCCGCGCAAGTGATCGACCGCGCCGTCGATGTAGCGCAGCAGATAGTCTTCCAGGGTCAGGTAGCGCTCTGAACGGTCGGGATAGCCCCAATCCAGCACGTATACGTCCTCGCCCAGCGCCAGCAGGCCCTTGACCAGCGAGCGGTCGGCCTGCAGATCGACCATGTACGGCCGGTTGACCAACGCGTAGACGATCAGCAGCGGAACCTTCGCAGTGGGCGGCCGCTCGCCGACGAAACGGTACAGCACCACCTTGCCATCGCGCCACACTTCCTGCCGCTCGGTGACGCCGTACTGCACCTCGTCCAGCCCCGGCAGCACACGCAGTCCTTCCATAAGCTTGCGCTGCAGTTCCAGGGTTTCCTGCAGCAGGTCGTCGCTGCTGAAGCTCAACGGCCCTTTCATGCGCGGCTCCGGCGCGGCGCTGTACCCAACTTGACACGTGCCGGCTTGACCGCCGCAGGCTTGGGTTTCGCGGCAGGCTTGGACTTCGACTTCGCGACAGGCCTGGACTTGGCCGGTGGCTTGGACGTGGCAGCGGCGCGCGCAGCGGACGGCTCGGCAGCGGCCTTGGCCTTCGCGCCAACGGGCGCCGACGGCGCAGCGGCCGCAGGCCTGGAGGGCGACTGCGGAGGCGGCGCAGCCTTGCCGCTCGCGCCCGGTTGCGAAGGCGCCGCCGCAGCGCCCCGCTCCAGCCGGCGCAACCGCCGTTCCAGGTCGGCGATATGCCGATGTGCCGCATCCAGTTCGGTGCGGGTGGGCAGGCCCAACTGCTCGCACAGCTGCTCGGTTTCACGTTGCAACAGCGCGCGCAGGCGCATCTGCGCATTGGCGAAGCCGGCGTAGACCTCGCGGAAGTCTTCCGACAATGCGGAAGCCGCATAGGCTTCTTCGGCGGCATCGATCCACAGGTCGAACATCGCCCGCGCATTGGTCAGCTGGCGACCCGGATCCTCGTGCTCGCGCAGTTTGGCCTCGAACACGCCGAAGGCGCGATCGATCGCGCCCTGCAGTTGACCAAGGTAGGCCTGCAGCTGCGTCTGGTACTCCTGCTGCGCCTTGGCCAGCGCGCGCCAGCGCGCGTGGTGGTTGCGGCCCGGACCGAAGCCCGGCATCTGCAGCCACGGCCCGCTGTCGCGCTGCCAGCCCTGCAGCCAGTGCGCCGCCTGCTGCAACCAGGGGTCCACGCCGGCCTGGCCGACGTGGCGCGCGGTGCCGAGCAGCCATTGCAGCATCTGCTCGCGCTGGCCCTGCACCTGCTGCTTCCAGGCGTCGGCGACGTCGGCACTGCTGGCATCGCGTCCGGCGAATTGTGCGGCCACCTGCTGCATCGCGCCGAACCACTCGCCGGCCTGCTGCTGCAACTGCGATACCGCGTCCTCGGCCTGCGCCGCGGTGCCACGCGGCAACCACTGCGCCCAGGTCTCAATCGCCTCGCGCCAGCCGCCGCCGCCGCCGGCGCCTGAGGGGAAGGCGCCGCCCTGGCGCAAGGCGTGGCTCCAGGCGCTCCAGTACTGACGCGCCAACGCCTCGAAATCGCCGGCATCGTTGCCGCCGCTAGCCTTCATCGCCACCCTCCCAGGTCAGACCGGGATGATAACAACCTGCCAGCGCTCAAGGCTTGGGAATGCGCAGGGTCTTGCTGATCATCAGCGAACCGGACAGCGCGAACAGCAGCACCAGCGGGTGCAGCAGCCATGGCCCCAGCCGCCACTCGCCCCACCATAGCGCATCGCCGAGATGGCCCAGGTGCGCGGCCACCGCCAGCACGATCACCAGTGCCAGACTGCTGGGGATCGGCGTGCCTTCGAAATACGGCACCTTGTCGCCGTCGCCGGCCAGCTGCTCGGCGGTGACGTTGTAGCGCGCCAGGCGGCTGACCCCGCAGCACACGAAGAAGCTCAGCACCAGCCAGTCCCAACCGCCCTGCATGCCGCAGGCATAGGCCAGCGCCGCCGGAGCGACGCCGAAGGAGATCACGTCGGCCAGCGAATCCAGCTCGCGGCCGAGGGTGGATGAGGACTTGCGCCAGCGCGCCACGCGCCCGTCCAGCGCATCGAACACGAACGCCAGCGGGATCAGCGCCATGCCGACCAGCAGGTCGCTGCGCCGGCCCTCCTGCAGGAAACGCATCGACGCGAACACCGCGCCGGTGCCGCAGAAGGCATTGGCCAGGGTGAACCAGTCGGCCAACTGGAATTCGCGCAGCATCGAAAAGTGGCGTTGCATCGGCATAGCGTGGCGGATCCGGGGTGAAAAGGGTGCGACCGGCACAGGGTAGCGTGGCGCCACCGCACTGGCGAGGACCGCTGCCATAGCGCCATCGCAGCGCGCTGCTACGCTGCGCACTTTCCCCGACAGGTGCCTTGCATGCAGACCGTCCTGATCACAGGCGCCGCCAGCGGCATCGGCGCCGGCCTTGCCCACGAACTGGCCGCTGGCGGCCGCCGCATCGTCGTCAGCGACCTGGATGCGGATGCCGCGGCCGCGGTGGCCGCGCAGCTGCGCGATGCCGGCGGCTCGGCAGAATCGGTGGCGCTGGACGTGACCAACGAGGCCAGCATCGATGCGGCGCTGGCGGCACTCTCACGGCCGGTGGACGTGCTGGTCAATAACGCCGGATTGCAGCACGTGGCGCCCTTGCAGGACTTCCCGATAGCCAAGTGGAGCCTGCTGGTGGACGTGATGCTGACCGGCGTGGCGCGGCTGACCCAGGCCGTGCTGCCAGGTATGCGTGCGCGCGGCTTCGGCCGCATCGTCAACATCGGCAGCATCCACTCGCTGGTCGCCAGCCCCTACAAGAGCGCCTACGTCGCCGCCAAGCACGGCCTGGTCGGGTTTTCCAAGGCCGTGGCGCTGGAAACCGCCGATACCGACATCACCATCAACACGCTGTGCCCCAGCTACGTGAAGACTCCGCTGGTGGACAAGCAGATCGTCGACCAGGCGCGCACCCGCGGCATTTCCGAAGCCGACGTGATCGCTCAGGTGATGCTCAAGCCGATGCCCAAGGGCGTGTTCATCGACTACGACGAGCTGGCCGGCTGCATCGCGTTCCTGGCCTCGCCGGCGGCGCGCAACATCACCGCGCAGACCATCGCCATCGATGGCGGCTGGACCGCGCAGTAGCGGCGCGGCACGTGCCGCAACAGCGGCGTGGGTAGGAACGGGAATGCCGGTTGGCGAATTTTTCGCCAGCCAGACGCCAAGCCCCGCGCTGCAACGCGGCGACGCGCTTATCCACAGACTTTGGCGGCTTCCATCCACACGCGCTGTGGAGAAGCGCCGCGCGTACTGGCGAAATTTTCGCCAGGCACAAAAATCCGGCAGCGATTTCAGCGACTTGCCGCGCTTGCCCACAGGTTTGTGCAGAATCGATCCACAGCCGCTGTGGACAAGCCAAGCGCAGGCGTGACGGCGCTCAGACCCGCGAATAACGCCACGACAGCATGCGCCCGTCGCGGTACGGCATCACCCCGTGGAACGGACGCGGATCGGCGTCGAATACCAGCGGCAGGAAGTGGCGGTCGCCCTCCCACAGCGGCAACGCTTGCATCTCTGCCACCGGCACCCAGGCCAATGTGCCCTCGTCGTTCTCGGTAAAGGGTTCGCCGCGGTAGGCGCTGATCAGGAACAAAAAGCCCAGCCAGTCCTCGCCATGCTTGCCGAAGCCGGGCCAGCTGATGGTGCCACGCAGTTGCAGCGCGTCGCATTCGATGCCGGCTTCTTCGCGGATTTCGCGGCGCATGCCGTCCAGCACATCCTCGTCGGCCTCGACCTTGCCGCCCAGCCCGTTGTACTTGCCCAGGTGGTGGTCGCCGGGCCGCGCGTTGCGGTGGATCAGCAGCACCTTGGAACCGTCGGGTGACAGCACGTAGCCCAGCGTGGCGACGATCGGGGTGTAAGGCATGCGGCAGGCGGGCGAGTCGACGGGCGCGCAGTATGCCGCATCCGCCGCGGCCGACGATCAGCGCGCCGGCGCCGCCGTGTCCTCGGCCGGGCGCCGCAGCGGTCCGGCCGGCTTCAGCGTGGCCACGCCGTGGCCGCGCTCGGCCAGGTATTCCAGCCATTTGCTGAGGAAGGTGTTCATGCGCATGCGGTGGCTGATCAGTTCCGCCGGCGGCGGATACAGCCCCATCACGTCCTGCCAGCGGCGGCCGACGTAGCAATGCGTGGTCTCGGCCTGACGCGCGTCGCGGTACAGGCGCACGTAGGCCGACGGATCCGGCTCGCCGGTGAGCGGGTCACACAGGTCGTAGGTGAGGCGCAGTTCCACCGTGTAGCGGTGGTGCTCGATCACGTCCAGGCGCAGGTCCAGGCCGTCGCCGATCGAGGACAGGTAGCTGCCCACGGCCAGGTCCGAGGGTACAAACAGGCGGTTCAGGTGCACGAAGTTCTCGGCGTACAGGCCCATCAGCCAGCCGAATCGGCTCAGCCGGGGGATGCGTTCGCTGCGGGTCAGGGCGTGCTGCATGGCGCTGATGCTACACGCTGCAACGCTCGCGCGGCAGCATTGACGGATCGTGCGTGGCGGCCTACCTTGGAAATCTGCACGGCGGCTGCACCAGCCTCCCGGGTACGCAGATTTCCCCAGCCGACCGCGTCGGCGCCACGGCATTCAGAACATCTCGCGCTGCAGCCCCAGCGTCGCCAGCACCTTGCTGGAAATCTCCTCGATCGAGGTATGCGTGGTGCTCAGGGTCGGGATCCGCTCCATCCTGAACATGGTCTCGGCCGCGGACACCTCGCGCCGGCACGTCTCCAGGTTGGAATAGCGCGAATTCGGCCGCCGCTCCTGGCGGATCTGCTGCAGCCGGTCCGGATCGATGGTCAGCCCGAACAGCTTGCTGCGGTACGGACGCAACCGCGGCGGCAGCCGATCGTGCTCCAGATCCTCCTCGGTCAACGGATAATTGGCCGCGCGCACGCCGTAGTGCAGCGCCAGGTAGATGCAGGTCGGCGTCTTGCCGGCGCGCGAGACGGCGACCAGGATCAGATCGGCCTCGTCGTAGTTGATCGCGATGCCGTCGTCGTGGGTCAGCGCGAAATTCATCGCATTGATGCGGCGGTGGTAGGTCTCGAAATCGACCAGGCCGTGCGCCTGCCCTACCCGCGAATGCCGCGGCGCGTTCAATTCGCGCTCCAGCGGCTCGATGAATGGCGCGAACACGTCTAGCATCAAGGCGCCGCTTTCCGACAACAGCATGCTCAGCTGCGGATCGACGCAGGAATTGACCACGATCGGCCGCACCTGGTAGCGCTCGCCAGCCGCATGGATGCGCTGCGCCGCCTCGCGCGCTTTTTCCGGATCGTCGACGAACGACATGCGATCGGTGACGAAGCTGAAACCGCTGAACTGGGTGAGCAGGCTATGCCCAATGGTTTCAGCGGTGATACCGGTTCCATCGGAGACGTAGAACACCGGTCGGATCGTCGACATTGCCTGGATTCTCCTTGCTGAAACCCAACGGATGCACCCGGCCGCGCTTGTGCCGACTCGGGTGCGCACTGCATGATATCGGCTTCTTCCCCCACGGACGCGGCCACTCAGCCCGCTTCGGGCGATGGCCCTACGGAGCATCGCGCTTGAACGAGAACATCCTTTGGTTGCACGAGTTGCGCCTGACCGACCTGGCCCGTGTCGGTGGCAAGAACTCCTCCCTCGGCGAAATGATCGGCAACCTGGCAGGTTTGGGAGTCTCGGTACCCGGCGGCTTCGCCACCACCGCCGAAGCGTTCAAGGCGTTCGTCGCCCACAATAATCTCTATCAGCGCATCTTCGACAAGCTGGCGACGCTGGACGTGGAAGATGTCGGAGCGCTGACCGTGGCCGGCAAGGAAATCCGCGGCTGGGTCACCGATGCGCCCTTGCAGCCGGAGTTGGACCAGGCGATCCGTGAGGCCTATGCGCAACTGTGCGCCGAGAACGGCGGCGGCGACGTTGCGGTGGCGGTGCGCTCATCGGCCACCGCCGAAGACCTGCCCGACGCCAGCTTCGCCGGCCAGCAGGAGACCTTCCTCAACGTGACCGGCGCCGACGACGTGGTGCACAAGGTCAAGGAAGTGTTCGCCAGCCTGTACAACGACCGCGCTATCGCCTATCGCGTGCATCACGGCTTCAAGCACGAGGACGTATTCCTGTCGGCCGGGGTGCAGTTGATGGTGCGCTCCGGCGTCGGCGCTGCCGGCGTACTGTTCACGCTCGACACCGAGTCCGGTTTCCGCGACGTGGTGTTCGTTACCTCGAGCTTCGGCCTCGGCGAAATGGTCGTGCAGGGCGCGGTCAATCCCGACGAGTTCTACGTCTACAAGCCCACCCTGGCGGCCGGCAAGCCGGCGATCCTGCGCCGCTCGCTGGGCAGCAAGCTGATCCGCATGGTGTATTCGGACGTGCCGGGCGAGCGCGTGCGCATCGAAGACACCCCGGCCGAGCTGCGCAATACCTTCTCGATCAGCGACGAGGACGTGCAGGAACTGTCCAAGCAGGCGCTGGTGATCGAAAAGCACTACCAGCGGCCGATGGACATCGAATGGGCGAAGGACGGCGTCAGCGGCAAGCTGTTCATCGTGCAGGCACGCCCGGAGACGGTGAAGTCGCGCGGCCATGCCACCCAGATCGAGCGTTTCGCGCTGGAACAGCGCGGCACGGTGATCGCCGAAGGCCGCGCCATCGGCCAGAAGATCGGTGCCGGTGTCGCCCGCGTGGTGCGCAGCCTGGACGACATGAGCCGGGTGCAGCCCGGCGACGTGCTGGTCGCGGACATGACCGATCCGGATTGGGAGCCGGTGATGAAGCGCGCCTCGGCGATCGTCACCAACCGCGGCGGCCGCACCTGCCACGCGGCAATCATCGCCCGCGAGCTGGGCGTGCCGGCAGTGGTCGGCACCGGCAACGCGATGGAGCTGATCGAGGATGGCCGAGAAGTCACGGTGAGCTGCGCCGAGGGCGACACCGGCTTCATCTACGCCGATCTGCTGCCGTTCGAACGCACCACCACCGATCTGGGCAACATGCCGCCGGCGCCGCTGAAGATCATGATGAACGTGGCCAACCCGGAGCGCGCGTTCGACTTCGGCCAGCTGCCCAATGCCGGCATCGGCCTGGCGCGGCTGGAGATGATCATCGCCGCGCACATCGGCATCCATCCCAATGCGCTGCTGGAATACGCCAAGCAGGACGTGGCGACCAAAAAGAAGATCGACGAGAAGATCGCCGGCTATGCCGACCCGGTCAGCTTCTACATCAACCGCCTGGCCGAAGGCATCGCCACGCTGACCGCGTCGGTGGCGCCGAACCCGGTGATCGTGCGCCTGTCCGACTTCAAGTCCAACGAGTACGCCAACCTGATCGGCGGCAGCAACTACGAGCCGCACGAAGAGAACCCGATGATCGGCTTCCGCGGCGCCAGCCGCTACGTCGATCCGAGCTTCTCGGCCGCGTTCGCGCTGGAGTGCAAGGCCGTGCTCAAGGTCCGCAACGAGATGGGCCTGGACAACATGTGGGTGATGATCCCGTTCGTGCGCACCCTGGAAGAAGGCCGCAAGGTCATTGAGGTGCTGGAGAAGAACGGACTCAAGCGGGGCGAGAACGGCCTGAAGATCATCATGATGTGCGAGCTGCCGTCCAATGCGCTGCTGGCCGACGAATTCCTGGAAATCTTCGACGGCTTCTCGATCGGCTCCAACGACCTGACCCAGTTGACCCTGGGCCTGGATCGCGATTCGTCGATCGTGGCGCACCTGTTCGACGAGCGCAACGCCGCGGTCAAGAAGCTGCTGTCGATGGCGATCAAGGCCGCCCGCGCCAAGGGCAAGTACGTCGGCATCTGCGGCCAGGGTCCGTCGGACCATCCTGACCTGGCCGAGTGGCTGATGCAGGAAGGCATCGAGTCGGTGTCGCTGAATCCGGACACCGTGGTCGATACCTGGCTGCGCCTGGCCAAGCTGAAAGCCGCTGGCTGATGGGCGCGGCGGCAACGTTGCTGGCCGCGGTCGCGCCGGCGGAGCGGGCACAGCAGCCGTTCAACTGGCGAGACCTGGATTGGGCGCAGTACGCGCTCAACTGGGGCGTGGCGCTGGTCATCCTGGTGCTGGGGATGTGGATCGCCAAGCGCCTGAGCCAGTGGTTGCACCGCGCGCTGATTCGCGCGCGGGTGGAGACTACGCTCAGCAATTTCCTGCGCAATGTCGCCTATGCCTTGCTGCTGGTGCTGGTGTTCGTCACCGCGCTGCAGAAGGTCGGCGTTCCGCCGACCTCACTGTTCGCGGTGCTCGGCGCGGCCGGCCTGGCCGTGGGCCTGGCGCTGAAGGATTCGCTGTCCAACATCGCCTCGGGGGTGATGCTGATCGTGCTGCGGCCGATGCGCGACGGCGACCATGTGGTGGTGGCCGGCCAGGAAGGCATCATCGACGAGATCCGGATCTTCCAGACCCGCATCCGCAGCTTCGACGAGCGCATGATCACCCTGCCCAACAGCACCATCACCACCGCGCCGATCGTCAATTACAGCACCTTGCCCAACCGGCGCCTGGAGATCACGGTGGGCGTGGGCTACGGCGACGACCTGAAGAAAGCGCAGCAGTTGCTGCTGCAGATCGCGCAGGACAATCCGAACATCCTGGAGACGCCGGCGCCGTTCGTGCAGGTCACCAACCTGGGCGAGAGCACGGTGGACCTGATGCTGTTCGCCTACGCCAGGAACGGCGACTTCGGCGCGGCCAAGAGCAGCACGCTGGAGAACATCCGCAACCGATTGCTGGAGAACGGGCTCAGCATTCCCTACCCGCAGCGCGATCTGCACGTGTACCACCACGATGCCGATGGCCGTCCGATCGCCGAGCTGCTGCTGAAGGGCGTGACCGACGACGGCGAGACCAGGCAAGGGCCGCCGCTGGCCCGTTGACGCAAGTGATTGCGCAAGGCCGTGCCGGACAGGCGCGGCCTGCGTGCCGCGCAGCGCGACTCAGCGTGCGCCGCCGCCATGCCCGCCCAACGCACCCATGAACGGGCGGTAGTAGCGCAGTTCGTCGATCGAGTCGTGCACGTCGCTGAGCGCGGTGTGCGACGAGGTCTTGTTCAGTCCCGAGGCGACCGCCGGCGCCCAGCGCCGCGCCAGCTCCTTCAGGGTGGACACGTCCAGGTTGCGGTAGTGGAAGAAGCGCTCCAGCCGCGGCATCTGCCGGTGCAGGAAGCGCCGGTCCTGGCAGATCGAATTGCCGCACATCGGCGACGCGCCCGGCTTGCACCACTGCGCCAGGAACGCCACGGTCTGCGCTTCGGCCTGGCCCAGGGTGATCGTGCTGTCGAGCACGCGCTGCCACAACCCGGAATGGCGATGCTGGTTGCGGTTCCACTCGTCCATCGCCTGCAGCGTCTGCAGCGGATGCGCGATGGCGAATTCCGGACCCTCCGCCAGCACGTTGAGCTGGCTGTCGGTGACCACCGTGGCGATCTCGATGATCGAATCCTTGTCGGTATCCAATCCGGTCATTTCCAGATCGATCCAGATCAGACGATCGTTGTCCACGTGCGGTTCCGCCATATCACCATCCAGTCGTTCGCGGCGGCGCCGCCGCCGCAGGGGTTTCGTATCGGTCGCGCATGATACCGCGCGTGACGCAGCGGATTCACATCCACCCGCCAGCGCATCGCGGCGCTCACCCGGGCAGCGGTGGCCGGCCGCGCTTGGCGCGGAAATAGTTGCTCAGGCGCAGCCCGGCGGGTGCCGCCAGCACCCCGCCGCGCACCTGCACGCGGTGGTTGTGGCGCGGATCGGCGAGCAGGTCGAACACGCTGCCGCAGGCGCCGGTCTTCGGATCGGCGGCGGCATAGACCAACTGCGCCACGCGCGCGTGCACCACTGCCATCGCGCACATCGCGCACGGCTCCAGGGTCACGTACAGGGTGCTGCCGAGCAGGCGGTGGTTGCCGAGCCGGCGCCCGGCCTGGCGCAGCGCCACGATCTCGGCGTGCGCGCTGGGATCGTGCTCGGCGATGTTGAGGTTCCAGCCCTCGCCCAGCACCTCGTCCTGCGCCGAGACCAGTACCGCGCCGACCGGGATCTCGTCGAACTCGCGTTCGGCGCGGTCGGCCAGGGCCAGCGCATGCAGCATCCAGCGCTCGTTGCGCGCGGCGATCTCGCTATCGCCGTTCATCGCGCCGCGGCATGCTTGCGCACGAACTCGGCGAACACCGTCAGCGTGGCTTCGCTGACATGGTGCTCGATGCCCTCGGCATCGCGCCGCGCGATGTCCTCGTCGATGCCCAGCGCCAGCAGGAACTGCTCCACGGTCTGGTGCCGCTGCCGGCTGGCCGCCGCCAGCGCCTCCCCGTCGGGGGTCAGGAACACCCCGCGATACGGCCGCTGAATCACCCAGCCGCCCTTGACCAGGCGCTTGAGCATCTTCGCCACAGTCGGCTGGGCCACGCCCAGGCGCGCGGCGATGTCCACCTGCCGTGCCTCGCCGCCGTCGGCCAGCAAGTCGGAAATCAGCTCCACGTAGTCCTCGATCAGTTCCAGGCGGTGCGCCTCGCGCACCTGGCGGAAGCTCTCGACCTGTACTTCGGCGTCGAGCAGCACCGCCCCCGGTGCTGTCGACTTCCCGCTTTTGTGCATCGCAACGCCCTTGTCCGGTGCCGGCGAACGCCGGCCGCCGCCTATTCTGGCCGAAATTGCGTGTATCGCAGCGATTTGGTTTGCCAATGCTAAACAGCATAGCAAGTGCTATATACTCGGTCGTGCTCATCCCACACACGTTTGCGCCATGGCCGATCCCCTACCCCTGCCCGATTCCGATGCCGCCTGGCCGCAGGCCAGCGAGCCGCCGCGGCGCAGCCTGGGACGCATGAACGGCAGCGTCGCCGTGCCCGGCGGCGGACTCGGCTGGCGCCGTTTCCTTGCGTTCCTGGGGCCGGGCTACATGATCTCGGTGGGCTACATGGATCCGGGCAACTGGGCCACCGACATCGCCGGCGGCTCGCACTTCGGCTACCTACTGCTATCGGTGATCCTGCTGTCGAACCTGATGGCGATTGTGCTGCAGGGCCTGGCGGCGCGGCTGGGCATCGCCACCGGCCGCGACCTGGCACAGGCCTGCCGCGAACACTATTCCAGGCCGGTCAATTTCCTGCTGTGGCTGGCCTGCGAGACGGCGATCGTGGCCTGCGATCTGGCCGAGGTAATCGGCACCGCGATCGCGCTGAAGCTGCTGTTCGGCATCCCGCTGACCCTGGGCGCGATCATCACCGCGATCGATGCGCTGCTGGTGCTGTACCTGATGCGGCGTGGCTTCCGCACGCTGGAGGCATTCGTGATCGCGCTGCTGCTGGTGATCTTCGTCTGCTTCCTGGTGCAGATCGTGCTGGCCGCGCCGCCGCTGCGCGAAGTGCTGGCCGGCTTCGTCCCGCACACCGAAGTGGTAACCAATCCGGCCGCGCTGTACTTGGCGATCGGCATCATCGGCGCGACGGTGATGCCGCACAACCTGTACCTGCATTCGTCGATCGTGCAGACCCGCGCCTACGAACGCAGCGACGACGGCCGCCGCTCGGCGCTGCGCTGGGCGCTGGCCGACAGCACCATCGCACTGAGCCTGGCGCTGTTCGTCAATGCCGCGATCCTGGTGCTGGCCGCGGCGGTGTTCCATGCGCACGGCCGCACCGACGTGGAGGAAATCGAGCAGGCCTACGAATTACTGGCGCCGATGCTCGGCGTCGGCCTGGCCTCGACCCTGTTCGCGGTGGCGTTGCTGGCCTCGGGCATCAACTCCACGGTGACCGCGACGCTGGCCGGGCAGATCGTGATGGAAGGCTTCCTGCACTTGCACATCCCGGCCTGGGCGCGGCGCCTACTGACCCGCGGCCTGGCGATCGTGCCGGTGGTGGTGGTGACCTGGCTGTACGGCGAGCGAGGCACCGCCAAACTGTTGGTGCTGAGCCAGGTGCTGCTGTCGATGCAGCTGCCGTTCGCGGTGATCCCGCTGGTGCGCTTCGTCGCCGACAAACGCAAGATGGGCGCACTGGTCGCGCCGCGCTGGCTGGTCTGGCTGTCGTGGATCATCGCCGCGCTGATCGTGGTACTGAACGTGAAGCTGCTCGGCGACACCTTGCTGCACTGAGCCGACGCTAGGCACCGCGCTGACACGGCGGCCGGGGCGACTTGGCGCACCGCCGGCAGTCGCCAACGGCGCCTGCCCTCACGAATATACGGGAGCCGCTTCCGGTTTGTCCTGGGCGCCGGGATTGGCGCGTACCTGCTGCAATGCGGTGGCCAGTTCGTCCAGCCGATAGGGCTTGGACAGGATCTGCACGCCTTCCGCCTCGGCCGCGGATTTCGCCGCTTCCGCGTAGCCGCTTGTGAGCAGGATCGGCAATTCCTGGCGCCGCATCCGGATCTCGTGGACCAGCTCCAGGCCGTTCATGCCGCCGGGCATCATGATGTCGGAGAACACGATGTCCACCACGCGCTCGTTGGCCAACGCGCCCAGCGCCGCGGCCGCGCTGGCGACGCGGGTGACCTGGTAGCCGAGCTGGCGCAGCATTTCGCCGACCAGCGCGGCGACTTCGTCGTCGTCCTCCACCAGCAGCACGTAGCCAGCATCGCCCGGAGCACGGCGCGCCACCTGCAGGTCGAGCAGATGCCGTTCGTCCAGCGCCGGCGCGCGGAACGAGCGCGGCAGCAACAGGTGGATGGACGTGCCCTGCCCCAGGTCGCTGTCGATGTGGATCGAGCCGCCGGATTGCTGCACGAACCCGTGTACCTGCGCCAGGCCCAGGCCCGAGCCCTTGCCGATGTCCTTGGTGGTGTAGAACGGCTCGAACACCCGCGCCTTCACTTCCGGCGTCATGCCGGTGCCGGTGTCGACGACCGACAGGCGGATGAAGTCCGGATCGGTCTTGCCGACGCCCGGCAGATTCTGCGCCCGCACCACGATGGTGCCGCCGCTGGGCATCGCATCGCGCGCATTGACTGCCAGATTGAGCACCACCAGTTCCAGCTCGCCCGGGTCCACTTCGATCGGCCACAGGTCTTCGGCGAAATCGAAATCCACATGCACGTCGCCGCGCAAGCTGCGGTCCAGCAGCTCGCGCATGCCGCCGATCTGCCGGATCAGATCGACCGGCTCCGGCTTGAGCTCCTGCCGCCGCGAAAACGCCAGCAATTGCCGGGTCAGTCCGGCGCCGCGCTGCGCCGCCTTCTGCATGCCGTCCATCAACCGCTTGCGCACGGCCGGGTCGGTCTGGATGTCGAGCATCGCCAGGCCGCCGGAAATCACCATCAGCAGGTTGTTGAAATCGTGCGCGACGCCACCGGTCAATTGCCCGATGGCCTCGATCTTCTGCGCGTGGCGCAGGGTCTCCTCGACCCGCGCGCGCTCGTCCATCTGCGTGCGCAGCAGGCGGTTGGCTTCTTCCAGCTCGCATGTGCGCGCCACCACCTGCGCCTCCAGCTCCTGCGCCGCCGAAGCCTGCGCTTGCAGCAGCGAGCGCACTTCGTACTGGCGGGCGCGGGCGCGCAGCGCGGCCTTGATGGTGCTGGTGAAGGTGATCGCCTGCACCGGCCGCTCGAGCAAGGCCACATTGCGCAGGGCCGCCACCAGGTTGCGCCGCCAGCTCACCACCGACGGTTGCTCCTGATGGCTGGTGAGCACAACGAACGGCAGATCCGACCATGCCGGCTGTGCATTGGCCCAGGCGAACAGTGCCGATGCATCCTTGCCGAACAGGCCTTCCTCGGCAACGAACACCGCGGCGGCACCCACCTCCAGTTCACCCACCAAATTGTCCAGATCGGGACAATGGCAGGCCACCACGCCGCCACGCCGCAACAGCTCCACCGACGCCCCGCCGTCGCGGCCGATCGGGGCATGAACCAGAACGCGGTGTTCGGTCGCGTCGCTGCTGCTCATGCAGGCGTATCCACCAGCAACGGCATCTCCTCTCCGCTGTAACGCGGCGTTCCCGAGAAGATGCCGCTGAACCCCTTGAGTGGCGGACCGACATCGATGCCGTTGCGGCTGAGGCGGAATTCGCGGATGGTGTTCTCGTGCTGGCCGCTGCGCTTCTTCACCACCGACAGCGCCCGGCGCACTGTGCCGTCCACCTCGAAATAGCGCAGCATCAGCACCGAATCGCTCAAATAGCTGAGGTCCAGCGGCGTTTCCATCGGCCCGACCAGGCCGTGCTGGGCCAGGACCAGGATGGTCAGCACGCCCTTCTGCCCCAGATAGCTGAGCAGCTCGTGCATCTGCAGGATCAGGAAGCGTTCGTCCGGCATCGCATTGAGATAGCCGTTGAGGCTGTCGATGACGATCACTCGCGCGCCGTCCACTTCCACGCTGCGGCGCACGTTGGCCGCAAACTGGCCCGGCGACATCTCCGCTGGATCGATCTGCTGGAATCGGATCAGTCCGTTATCGAGCTTTTCATCGAGCGGCAGGCCCAGGGTGCGCGCGCGCGCCTCCACGGTACCGCGCCCCTCGTCGAAGGCGAAGAACACGCTGTGCTCGCCCCGCTCGGCCGCGGCGATGGCATAGGTCAGCGCCAGCGAGGATTTGCCCACGCCGGCCGCGCCCAACAGCAGCGCGTTGGTGCCGCGCTCCAGACCGCCGCCGAGCAGCCTGTCCAGTTCGTCGTTGCCGCTGGGGGCGACTTCGTGGATGTGGTGGTGCTTGTAGTCGGCCGCGATCAGGCGCGGATAGATTTCCAGCCCGCCCTTCTCGATGGTGAAGTCGTGGAAACCGCCGCGGAACTGGATGCCGCGCATCTTGATCACCCGCAGGCGCCGGCGTTCGGCGCCGTAGTCGATGGCCAGCTGTTCCAGTAACACCACGCCGTGGGTGATGGAATGCAACTGCAGGTCGTTTTCCTGGGAGGAAAGGTCGTCGAGCATGATCACCGTGCACTGTCGGCTGGCGAAGAAATGCTTCAGTGCCAACACCTGGCGGCGATAGCGCAGCGGACTCTGCGCGAGCAGGCGCAGTTCGGAGAGACTATCCAGCACCACCCGCGTGGGGTTGAGCTGCTCGACCTTGTCGAAGATCAGCTTGGTGGTCTCGGTCAGTTCCATTTCCGCGGGATGGAACACGGTGAGTTCGCGTTGCGGATCCAGCGCGGTCTCCGGCGGCACCAGTTCGAACACGTCGACCTGGTTCATGCTCCAGCCGTGGCGGCTGGCGACCAGGCTCAGTTCGCGCTGAGTCTCGGACAAGGTGATATAGAGCACCCGCTCGCCGTTGCGCGCGCCTTCCAGCAGGAACTGCAGGGCGATCGTGGTTTTGCCAGTGCCTGGGCGGCCTTCGTACAGATAGAGCCGATTGGGGTCAACGCCGCCGCCGAGGATGTCGTCCAACCCCGCGCTGCCGGTCGAGATGCGCGGCGGATCGTCGCCATTCACGTGATCGCGCTGCCGATGGGGCGTCATGGTCGTCCTTATACTTGCGGTTGGATGAAAGGCGCCGGTTGTCCGTCGCCGCTGCGGGCCCACGCGCAGCGACTCGAACCGAGTCCAGCTTCGCCAGCACGCGCTGCCCGATCCTGCGACAGACGCGCCAAAGAGTGGTGCTCAGCGCACGAATCGCATACTTCAATCACACTACGTTCGGCAAAGTGATGGTCTTGTGTAGAACCGCCGCACGCTCGGCAGCGGCGCATTGCCGCTGCATTACCTGCAGCGGCATGATCGGCGAAGAGCGACGCGAGCGCCTGGCCGCGCCATTGCCGACGGGCCTGCTCGCAATCGAACAGCAACGACGCTGCGCGTCAGAACCGGATCGTAGCCGCTGTCCCGGTATAGGAGACCCGCTTGGTGACTGGCGCCGGTTCCAGGCCGCCACCGGTTGCGCCGTCCACGAGCACCAGATCGAGTTCCCGCCGCCGGGTCATCCAGGGAAAGCCGCCGCGTCGCGGGCCGATGGTCAGCGTCCTGGCCGCATCGTTCCAGACCAGATCGTAGGTGGCATAGCCCCCCTGCTCGTAGGCATAGGTTTCATTGTCGTCTTCGTAGAGCGTGAAGTGCGCGTCCTCGCCTGGATAGATGCGGACCTCGTACGCCGCGCCCGGGTCTTGCGTGGCGTATTGCACATGCGGCCCCATCGGCACGATCGATCCGGCCCGCACATAGAGCGGCAGCAGATCCAGCGGCGTGCGGCGCGCGACGCGGCGGCCGCCATCGAAACGCTGATTGGTCCAGAAGTCGTACCAGCCCGCAGCCTTGGGCAGATAGGTCTCCACGTTGTCGTCCGTGGCGGCGCGCGGGGCGGCGAGCGCCTGCCGCTCGCTCGGCGTTCGCCACGCCAGGCGCAGCATGCGTTCGGCATCGCCCTGGTAATACTCCAGTCCGAGCTTGACCACCTGGCCCTTGTGCAGCGCGACCGTGGTTGCCTTGTAGCGCGCGGCGCCTGCCGCCCAATCCTGCACGACGGTCTTGCCGTCGAGCATCAGCCGGACGCCGTCGTCGGCTTCGACCCCGATCTCATACTCGCCCGCTTCCGGCGCGGTCAGGCTACCCTGCCAGCGTGCCGAGAAGTGCGTCAGCCCGGCAAGGCCGGCCGGCACCTCGGCGAGCGGCGGATCCGGCCAGGTGTGGTCCACCTTCGGATCGACGAAGCGGCTCCTGGGCGTGTCGAAATTCTCGCCTTCGAAATACTGGCCCGCCAGGCCCGGCTTCCCGTCCGGCGTGCGCAGCACCGCGCTCGGGATGGTCGTCGCCGGCGGCGGCTCGATGTGGTACATGGGCCGCGTCACCGGATGCACGAGAAAGGCGCTGCCGAACATGAAGGTATCGTCGATGGTGTCGGTGGCGCGGTCTTCGGGGAAATCCATCATCAGCGGCCGCATCAGCGTATAGCCGTCGGAGGTCACCTTCCAGCTGAGGCTGTAGAGATACGGCAGCATGCGATAGCGCAGCTGGGTGCTCTTGAGCAGCGCGGCATAGACCGCCGGGTCGGTCGACTTGAACCGGTACGGCTCGCGCTCGACGTGGGTGCCGTGGATGCG
Organism: Xanthomonas translucens pv. cerealis; assembly: GCF_006838285.1. Classification (NCBI taxonomy): domain Bacteria; kingdom Pseudomonadati; phylum Pseudomonadota; class Gammaproteobacteria; order Lysobacterales; family Lysobacteraceae; genus Xanthomonas; species Xanthomonas cerealis. The sequence continues at coordinate 1,468,079 of NZ_CP038228.1, read as the reverse complement.
CATGATCGGATTGAACGCCGCGAACTGCAGCCAGCGCGCATAGAGCTCGCGCCATGCAGGATTGTTCTCGCCACCGGGGAAATCGGCGACGAAGAAGCCGCCCGTATCCTGCGTCCAATACGGGTTGCCGGTCACCGTGACATTCACCCCGTCGGCGACCTGCTGTTTCAAGGTTTTCCAACTGGCGAAGATGTCTCCGCTCCAGGACGCCGCGGCGGTGCGTTGCGCGCCCGCCCACGCCGAGCGCGTCAGCGTGAACACGCGCTTGTCGCTGACCGCGCGCTGGCCGTCGTACGTGCCCTGCGTGGTGAGCAGCGAATAGGGATTGAGGTAACGGGTGAAGTCGCCCAGGGCGTTGGAGCCCAGCGCCTTGGTGTCGCGGATATTGTCCTGCGCGTTCCACATGGCGCTGCTGACTTCGATCTCGGTCCCATCCATCCACAGCGCATCGACGCCCTTGTCGAGCAGGCCCGACTTGATGTGCTTGAAGTAGATCTGCCGCCCCAGCGGACTGTAGGCGTCGTACACGCGCGCATGCTTGGAGATCCAGTGCAGCGGCACGAAACGCAATTGGTGCTGGTCAAGTTCGTGGGCGAGCGCGGTATCGTCGCCGACGGAGGGCCAAATCGACACCATCAGCTTCATGTGCAGGTCGTGCACCTGGCGCGCCATGCCGGCAGGATCGGGATAGCGGACCGGATCCCAGGTCATGCCGCTCCAGCTGCCGTCCTTGTCCGATCCCCAGTACTGCCAGTCCTGCACGATGTAGTCGAGCGGGAATCCGTGGTTGCGGAAGCTGCGGGCGACGTCGAGCAGTTGCTCCTGGGTCTTGTAGCGTTCCTTGCTCATGAACAGGCCGAACGCCTGCTTGGGATACATCGGCGCCTGGCCGGTCAGCGCCCGGTAGGCCGCGACTACCGCATCCGAGGTATCGCCGCCCATGAAGTAGTAATCGACGCCGCCGGGGGCGCTTTCGGCCCACATCGATGCGCCGTTCGCATCGTCCTTGAAGCGCATTTGCGAATAGGTATCCCACAGGATCCCGTAGCGGCGCGAGGACATCAGCACGGGGATGACGATGCCGACATTGGTCTGCACCAGCAGCAATTCCTTGCCGCGCCGATTACTGCTCTCCTCGCCGAGGAAGCCAAGGCCATAGATCGCCTCGTCCGGGCGCAGGGTAAAGCGGTTGGCCGCCTCGAACGTCGGCGCCCCCGACACCACGACCTTCTTCAAGGTCTGCGGCGCATCGCGGTTTTCTTCCGCATAGAGCTTGCCCGCCGCGTCGAAGAAACGCAGCGCGCCGGTCTTCTTGCTGATGTCCACGCGCAACCTGGCGCTTTTCAGCGTCAGCGCGTCGGCGGTCTCGCTGGTGGCGAAGGGGGTGGGTTGCGGCTTGCCGATCACCGCGAGGCTGGGAGCGTTCCAGTAATTCTCCCCCAGGTTCGCATTCACCCGCACGGTCTGCGGCCCGTAGAAGATCACGTTCTTGACGACCCGGCCGATGCGCACCTGGACGCCTTGCTGCAGACGCGTATACGCGAACGACTCGCCGCGTCCGGTTGCCACAGCGCGCAGATGTCCGCGCGCATCCAGGCCGGTCTCCGCGGCACCAGCGGCCTGCATCGCAGCAGCGAACGCTGTCGGAACGGATACCCAAAGCCCGACACTCAGCAACGCCGCTGCCAGCAACCTGTGTCGCCCGATCCGCATCTGACACTCCCTGATCGCCCATCACGGGCACATGGCGTTCACTTTGCGAAAAAAGTGTACGCCATGTGGCCGGACGATCAACCGAAGCTTGCAACCGTATCCGTACGCTACGCGCGCATGCGATCGGCACGGTCCGCAGCAGTGGAATTCTCAACGCGGTGCGGCAGCTGCCGCGTCAATGCCATATTCGAGGCCGGCTCGTGCGCGTCGAGAATGAAGATAACGCCCCCACTACGCCCAACGGGTTATGTCGATAGGCCCTGAAAGCCGCCATACCTCCCTGCGGCACACCGAAGGCGTGCTTTCGCCACCTTGGTCCGCATCGCCATACGCGTCGCGTCCAGCAGGTCTTCCGCCAGCACGCAGCCTCCGCGGGACTGCAGCCAGGCCAGCCACATTGGCAAGGTGTTCGATCTACTCGCCGGGAATCGCGACCGTCGTCGGCCGGTTGCTACTTGCTGACCGCCTAGACAAAAACGCAAAACTTTTCCATAATATTTTTCAAACAAGACATCACTCTCATCTTCAATACAAGTCCCACTACGCACTATGTCTAGCGTCGCCATCACTGATGTGACCGTGTCCAGGGATGTCGACAACTCCCCTCGATCCGTTGTTGCCCTGAGTGCCACAACGGTAACAAAGGACTGGGAAAACGCGAGGCATCAGCACCACAAGGCACAGCTGATTTACTCCGTTCGCGGCATCCTTAACTGCGAAATCGAAGATGGGGTCTGGATCGTGCCGCCCCAGTGCGCCATATGGATACCAGGAGACTTGCCGCACTCGGCCCGGGGATCGGGCGAAACGGAATTTTATTGCCTGTTCGTGGAGCCTGATGCCGCACCGGATCTTCCGAAAACCTGTTGCACGATTGCGGTATCACCATTGCTACGCGAGTTGCTAGTGAAGGTGGCCGGTTTTCCTGAGTTGTACGCGCTGGGGGGGCGGGAAGACCGGTTGATTGCCGCCTTGCTCGATGAGTTGGTGGCGGCACCGGTGGAAGATCTGCATCTGCCCATGCCGCGCGCCCCGCGATTGCGCCGCCTCGCGGAAATGATGCTGGCCGATCCCACGGACAAAACCTCGAAGGCCGATTGGGCTACTCGCATTGGCATGAGCGAGCGGAGCATGAGCCGTCTTCTGCTGCAAGAAATTGGAATGAGCTTCGGCCGTTGGCGCCGGCAGCTGCATGTGATCCTTGCGCTTCAACGTTTGACCAAGGGCGAAAGCGTGCAAACGGTGGCATTGGAGCTGGGCTACGAAAACGCCAGCGGGTTCGTCACCATGTTCCGCAAGGCAGTGGGCAAGCCTCCGGCACGCTACCTCTCGGATCGCATAAGCGGCGCGCAGCTGGCTTCCGTGCCCGGCATCATGTTCCCCGATGAACTCTCACCCTGATTGGATCAGGCTGTGTGCGCCCGGGACCACCGACCGCCCTGCATCGCCTGCTGCCCTTCCTTGCGGAGTTGCCGACATTTCGCACACGTCGTGGTGATGGTGAAGACTGACTCCTGGTCGAGAGCGAAGCCCTCCTCGGATGCCAGCGACTGCAGGTGTTCATGCAACGCCAGGTCTTCAATGAAAACAAGCCGCGCGCCACAATGACACCGCAGTGTGTCGTACTGGTCGTCTAGCGCCTACGGTTTGATTGCATAGAACGCGCGCCCACGTGCGCCTTCCGTGCGAACCAACAACCCGGCAGTCCATAGATCATTCAGCGCTCGGTAGACCGATCCCGGCGTGAGGCTGTCGAATTGCGTGCGGAGGAGACGGTACATCTGGCTGGCATCGAGACAGCTCGGTGTCGCCTTCTCCAGCGCGTTCAAGACTCTGGTACGAGCGATCGTCGGTCGCAGTCGGCTCGCCGCCAATCGTTGTTCCTGAGACGACACCGGCGATCTGGTCTCGGGATTGGCTGCTGCGGAATGCTTCATCAGGTGATTGCCTGACGGCAGACTTTTGCTACCGAATGATGTGATCAGTTCAATGATCCGAGGTGGGTCATCGTGCGGTTCCATGTCTGTCTTCCTTCTCCATGCCGGATCTCCGGTTGTTTGTGACAATGCGGAGCGGCGTGGCTAATCGTTGCTCTCGGACATGGGCGCGATGCTGCGGCCGCCACCGCGCCCATGTCCGCAGGAGCTACTGCGCAGTAGCCTGTTTCCATCCGCCGCCCAGCGCCTTGAACACGCTGACTCGTGCGGAACCTACACGCTGGTCGGCAGCGGCCACCTGCGATTTTGTGTCGATCAGACTGCTCTGCGCGACGATCACGTCGAGGTAGCCGATAGATCCGGCGCGGTAACGCTGGTCTGCCAACTGGAAGGCTTTTTCGGCCCGGTCGCGCGCTTCGACCAGTGCCTCGCGCTGCTGCATCGCGGCACCGTACGCACTCAACGATTGTTCGGACTCCTTCAAGGCATTCAGCACGGCGCCATCGAAGCTGGCCAGCGATGCCGCGTTTTGCGCCTCTGCCTGTGTGATGCGGCTACGAGCGACCATCGTGTTGGGGAAGCTCCAGGAGATCAGCGGCCCGAAGGAAAACGACCAGGTGCGATTGCCTTTCAGGTAGTCGTTGCGCAGGTAGTTGCCAGAGGCGCCCAGCGTGACGCGCGGATAGAGGTCGGCAACGGCCACGCCGATGCGGGCGGTATCGGCGGCCAGTTGGCGCTCGGCCTGGCGCAAGTCCGGACGGCGGCGCAGCAGCGCGGTGCCATCACCGATCGGCAGCGCCCCCGCGATCTCCGGTGCCTGCGTGCAGTTGCGCGCCGACTCGGGCACTTGCGACGGCGTACGGCCCACCAGCGCGGCCAGTTCGAACAACGCGGCATCCCGCTGACCCTGCAATCGCGGCAAGGCGGCCCGTGCCTGGGCCAGGGTGACACCGGCCCGTTCCACATCCAGATGGGACGCCGAGCCGGCGTGTTCCTGGCGGCTGACCAGATCCAGGCTGCGCTGAGCCAGTTCAATGGACGAGTCTGCGACGCCGATGGATTCGCCAAAGGTGCAGGCGTCCACATAGGCGCGTGTGGTCTCGGCGACGACGACGACCTTGGCGGCATCATGGGCGGCGGCGACTGCATCGGTGTCGTCGCGTGTGGCCTCGATGTCGCGCCTGACCCGGCCGAACAGGTCGAGTTCGTAGGAGACGTCGAGGCCACCGCTGTAGCTCCATTGTGTGGGCGCCTGGCCGTTGCCGGTCCACGTGGACTGGTCGCGGCCGTAGCCTGCGCCCGCCGACACGTTGGTCGAAGGAAACAGGCCACCGCGCGCTTCCCTGTAGATGGCCCGTGCGCGGTCGAGGTTGGCCAGCGTCACGCGCAGGTTGGTATTGGCCGACAGGGCTTCGCGCACCAGATGGTCGAGTGCCGGATCGGCATACAGCTTCCACCAGTCCGCCGGCAGTGATGCAGCGGCGTCCGTATCGGCCGGCTTGCTGACGAAGGGGCCTGCCGCGGTTTCCGGCGTGGCCGGAGCGCGATAGTCGGGGCCGCTGGCGCAGCCTGCGGCGATCACGGCAACGGCAATGGCCATGAACGCAGCGCGCCGAGGGGGAAACATGGCTGGATGCGAAGCAGTCGTCATGGCAGCAATCGGTTTAGAGCGCGACATCGGGGGCCTCCGCAGTGGCGAGTTCGCGGGCGCGGGGGCTTTTCGCTGCCGCCCGGTGATCCTTGGCGATGAAGCTGTAGATGGTGGGCAGCACGAACAGCGTGAAGAAGGTGCCGACCAGCATGCCCATCACCACCACGATGCCGATGGAGAAGCGGCTGGCCGAACCCGCGCCATCTGCGAACAGCAGCGGCACCAGGCCGGCGACCATCGCCGCGGTGGTCATCAGCACGGGGCGCATACGCACCGCTGCGGCCTTCTCGATGGCCTCGATGCGGCTCAAGTTTTCGTGATGCTGGATGTGGTTGGCGAAGGTGACCATCAGGATGCCGTGCTTGGAGATCAGGCCTATCAGCGTGACCAGTCCGATCTGGGTGTAGATGTTGAGCGTCGCGTAGCCCAGCCACAGCGGCACCAACGCGCCGCAGATCGCCAGCGGCACCGTCACCAGGATCACCAGCGGGTCGCGCAGGCTCTCGAACTGCGCTGCCAGCACCAGGAAGATGACCACCAGCGCGAAGCAGAACGAGACCAGCAGGCGGTTGCCTTCCTGCACGAACTGGCGGCTATCGCTGAGCCAGTCCACGCTGGTGCCGGGCGGCAGCGGTTGCGATTGCAGGAACGCCACGGCGTCTCCCATGGTCACGCCCGGGGCCGGCAGCATTTCCAGCGTGGCCGAGTTCATCTGGCCGAACTGGGTGAGCTGGTTGGCCTGCGGACGCATTTCGACGCGGGTCACGGTCGAGAGCGGCACCAGTGCGCCGGAGGTCACCTTGACGTAGAAGCGCCCGAGGTCTTCCGGCGTCATGCGTTCGCCGCCGCGCACCTGCGGGATCACGTCGTAGGAGCGGTCATGGAAGTTGAAGCGGTTGACGTAGTTCTCACCGACCAGCACGGCCAGGGTGTCGGCGATGGACTGCATGGTCACGCCCATTTCGCTGGCCTTCGCATTGTCGATGCTGATATGCGCCTGCGGACTGTCGTAGGACAGGTCGTTCTGCACGTAGAGGAACAGGCCGCTGGCATAGGCGGCGGTCTTGAGCTTCTCGCCGGTCTCGTACAGCGTCTTGAAGTCGTCGGGCGAGCGCAGCACCATCTGCACCGGCAGGCCGCCGCTGGAACCCGGTAGCGGGGGCAACTGCACGGCGGTCAGCGTCTCGCCGTCGATGGCGCCGCCGGCGGCCTGGATCTGGCCTTGGATGTCGGCGGCCGATCGCTTGCGTTGCGACCAGTCCTTGAGGATGGCGCCGCCGACCATCATGTTCTGGCCGCCGGCATAGTCGCCGATATTCATGAAGCTGCTATCGAACTCCGGAATCGACTCGAACAGCTTTTCGATCTGCTGGGCATAGTGGGCGGTGTAGCCCACGCCGGCATACTGCGGCGCCTTGGTGACGACGATGACGGCGCCCTGATCCTCGGTCGGCGCCAGTTCGTGGCGGGTGCCGGTGAACAGCACCACGATGGCGGCCAGCACGACCGCGCCGACCAGCAGCACCGCCCCGCGAGCGGCCAGCGTGCGGGCCAGCAGGCGACCATAGACTGCGGTCAGCCCTTCCATGGTGTGTTCGACGCGCTTCGCCAGCCGTCCCTCGCCTTGCTTGGAACTGAGCAGCATCGAGCTCATCACCGGCGAGAGCGTCAGCGCGACGATCCCCGAGACGATCACCGAACCGGCCAGGGTGAAGGCGAACTCCTTGAACAGCGTGCCGGTCAGCCCGCCCATCATGCCGATCGGCGCATAGACCGCCGCCAGCGTGATGGTCATGGCGATCACCGGTCCGACGATTTCGCGCGCGCCGAGCAGTGCCGCACGCACGGGTGTCAGTCCTTCCTCGATGTGGCGATGGATGTTCTCCACCACGACGATGGCATCGTCCACCACCAGGCCGATCGCCAGCACCATCGCCAGCAGCGTCAACAGGTTGATCGAGAAGCCGCAGGCCAGCATCAGCGCCGCCGTGCCGACCAGCGACAGCGGAATGGTGACGACCGGGATGATGACGGCGCGGAAGGTGCCGAGGAACAGGAAGATCACCACGATCACGATCACGATGGCTTCGATCAGCGTGTGTTTCACTTCGTCGATGGAGGCGTTGACGAAGCGCGCCACGTCGTAGTTGGGCGCCACCGTCAGTCCCGGCGGCGCCATCGCACGGATCTTGGGCAGCATTTCGTTGGCCCGCTTGACGATCTCCAGGGGATTGCCATCGGGCGTCGGCTGGAGGGCAACGAAGATCGCGGGGACGCCGCTAGCGAACGAGAGATTGTTGTAGTTCTGGCCGCCGACTTCCATCGTGGCGACATCCGACAGCCGCACCACGCCGCCCCCGGGGCTGGACTTGATGACCATCTGGCGGAAGTCCTCGACGCCGCGCAGGTCGGTGGAGGCGCTGATGTTGGTGACGGTCAGCGCGCTCTTGAGCTGGCCTGGCGCGGCCTGCACGTTGTTGGCGCGCAGTGCGGCCGAAATCTCGCCAGCCGACAGTCCATGTGCGGCCAACCGCACCGGATCGATCCAGATGCGCATGGCCAGCGCCTGACCGCCAAAGACGTCGGCCGAGGCCACGCCGGGAATGCTGGTGAACAGCGGCTGCGCCACCCGGGATGCGAAATCCGTTACCTGCGGGATCGACAGGGTCTTGCTGTAGAAGGCGACGTACTGCACGGCGGTGCCGCCCTCGGTGGACTTGGCGATGACCGGATCGGTGACGCCGGCCGGCAACTGGTACTTGACCTGCTGCACCTTGGCGAGGATCTCGGTCATCGCGCGATCGGCGTTGGCGTTGAGCACCAGCCGCGCCTTGATCTCGCTCTTGCCCTGCGTGGTGGTCGAACTGAGGTATTCGATGCCGCTGGCCGTGGCGATGGACTGCGCGATCGGGGTGGTGACGAAGCCCTGCATCACGTCCTGGGTCGCACCCGGAAGCTTGGTGCTGACCGTGATGGTGGCGTTTTCCAGATAGGGGTACTGCCGCACGGGCAGCAGGAACATGGCGGTGGCGCCCATCAGCAGGATCAACAGGCTGACGACCAGCGCCAGAATGGGCCGGCGGATGAAGATGTCGGTGATATGCATGGCGCCGTCCTCTATCGTGCGCTGGCGGCGGAGGCGACTGCCGGGGCGGCAGGCGGCGCTGCGGCGGCAGACGCGGGCGCATTGATCTTCACCGTCGCACCGGGCGGCAGCCGATTCTGGCCGGCCATCACCACGATGTCGCCAGGCTTGACGCCCTGGGTCACCAGGACGTCCTCGCCGAGCCGGCGACCAGTGACGACCGGCACGGCGACCGCCTTGCCGATTCCCTGCGCGTCGGCACCTTGCACGAGCACCACGCTGTCACCGGAGGCCGACGTCTGGATCGCGGTCAGCGGCAACACGATCGCGTCGGTCGTGGCGGGCAACGCCAGCCGTGCAGTCGCGTACATCCCGGACTTCAGCAGCCGGTCGGCATTGGGCAACAGTGCCTGCACGGCCACATTGCGGGTTTCGCCGTCGATGCGCGGTTCGATGGTGCTGATCTTGGCGTTGAACACCTGACCTGGTGCGGCATCTACCGTCACCTGCACCGGTGCGCCCGGCGTCAGCTTGGGCAAGTCCTGCTGGGGCAGCGTGAAGTTCACGTAGAGCGGGTCGAGCTGGGTCAGCGTGGCGATCGCATCGCCGGCATTGAGGTACTGGCCGGGATTGATGCGCCGGATGCCGAGCTGGCCGGAGAACGGCGCGCGGATGGCCTTCTGCTGGATGCGCGCGTCCAGTTGCCGCACCACCGCCACGGCCTGGGCGGCCTCGGCCTTGCGTTGTTCGAGCAATTCGCGCGGCTCGGCGCCGCTGGGGGCCAGTTCCTGCGAGCGCCGCAATTGCGCCTGCGCGAAATCGGCCTTGGCCGCAGCAGCGGCACGATCCGCTTGCTCGGGCGCGTCGTAGAGCTGCATCAATACCGTCCCTTCCTTCACGGACTGGCCGGCGTCGAAATGGATGGCAGTCACGCGGCCCGACGTGTCGGGGGCCAGCAGCACTTCGCGAACGGCTTGCAAATTGCCGACGGCCTGCAACTCCTCGGCCACGCCTCGAGGTTCGGCGCGGATCGTCGAGACGGGCATCGGCGGCATGGCGTGATATTCCGAGCCACCGCTGTGGTGGGTGGTGCGCCAGGCATACAGCAATCCGAAGACCACGACGAGGCCAACAACGCTGACGACAATGGGTTTGGCACGGGCGATAACGGCGGTGCTCATGCGTTCCTCCCAACGACAAAGGGGATCGGGGTGGCGCGCGACCGGCTGTGCGGGGCCGATCCACCGAGGCAAAGTGAGTGCATAGGGGGAATTTCCTGGGGAAGAACGGGGGACTCGTTCGGCCGGCCAAGCACGCTGGGTTGAGGCATGGCAGACCACGATGAAGCGCACCCTATCCGCGTGGGCACACTTTTACATTGCGAAAAAAGGTCAATTTATTTCGCATTACGGCCAAAGGCCCGGCGACACGTAAGTTTGGCCTAAATGAATAATAATCTGGCCTGATTTCACCATCATGCCGATGCCGCTCTATTGTTAAATAGAACGTCTAAATGCAAATGAGTATTGTTAATGACTCCTCTCAAAACTGCAGGGAAGTCCCGTTGGCCAATCGATAGGCGCAAAGCACTCGCCGCCCATCCTCATCTGGATGGGCAGTCCAAGGGCGCCATCAGGAGTGCGCCCCGCACCGTGCTTGGCTCGGCAGTTGCGGTGGCAGTTTTCATCAGCGCGCAGGGCGCATTTGCCGCTGAGCCCGCACAGTTGCAAAACGAGGCCGAGGGAAAAACGTCTCAGAAGGGGACGACCTTGCCGGCCATCACCGTAACGGGCCGCGTGGAAACGGCGACCACCGAAGGTACTGGCTCCTACACCACAGGCCAGACGGCAGCGGCGACGCACCTGCCGCTGTCGCTGCGGGAAACACCGCAGTCGGTGACGGTGATGACGCGCCAGCGCATGGACGACCAGCAGTTGAATTCGGTGCAGGGCGTGCTGGAGAACACCACGGGCGTAGCGGCGTACCAGTCCGACAGCGAACGAACGAGTTTCTATTCGCGTGGTTTCCTGATCAACAACGTTCAGTACGACGGCATCCCCACCGTCGTCGGCAACATCGTCAATGGGAGCGGCATCGGTTCTATCGATACCGCGTTCTATGATCGTGTCGAGGTCGTGCGCGGCGCCTCCGGCTTGCTGACGGGCACCGGCAATCCCTCAGCCGCCATCAACCTGGTGCGCAAACGGCCGACCCGCGACTTCTCGGCAGCCGCCTCGCTTGGTGCCGGGAGTTGGGACACCTACCGTGGCATGGGCGACATTTCGACGCCGTTGACCGAGGACGGCCGGATCCGCGCGCGCATGGTGGGGACGTACCAGGACGGACAGTCGTACATCGACGGCTACAAGCCCAAGGGGAAGTCGTTCTACGGCATCATCGAGGCAGATCTGACACCAGACACGACGGTGAGCCTGGGCTATGACGACCAGGACATCACGCCGAAGGGCTCCACCTGGGGAGGTTTGCCGCTCTGGTTCAGCGACGGCACGCAGGCGGAGTATTCACGCTCCAGGAACTACGCGCAGGACTGGAGCCATTGGGACAACACCCTCAAGACGGCATTTGCCGAGATCGAGCACCGCTTTGACAACGGGTGGAAACTCCGGGCCGTCGCCAACCAGTACCGCACCCAATACGATGCCGAACTCCTCGGCCTGATCGGCCGCCCCGATCGCGCCACGGGACTAGGCTCCTATCCCTACGGGGCTTATCCGGTAGCACTGGCGTCCGAAGGTCGCAGCCGTCAAAACACCTTCGACGTGATGGCGAGCGGCCACTTCGAACTACTGGGCCGCCAGCATGACCTGGTGGTGGGGGCGACGACTTCGCGCCGCACGGCCCGCCAAGAAGATATCGCACCGTTCTATGCAGGCGTTGCGCCGGTCAATGTCTTTGACCTGAGCGCTGCATATCCCCGCCCCAACTTCGATGCCATGGCGTCGATACCGACCCGCACCCGAATCAAGCAGAGCGGTGTCTATAGCGCAGCCCGGTTCTCGCTGGCCGAGCCGCTGAAACTCATTGTCGGCGGCCGCTTCAGCAACTACCAAATCGACGACGTCGCCGGTGGTTCGTCGTTGCATTACAAGAAGAGCAGTGAATTCACCCCGTATGCCGGCTTGATCTACGACATCGACAAGACCTATTCGGCCTACGTCAGCTACACGGGCATCTTCAATCCGCAAACCGACTATCGCGACAGCAGCGGCAACGTGCTCACGCCGTCGAAGGGAAAAACCAAGGAAATCGGCCTCAAGGGCGCTTACCTGTACGGGCGTATGAATGCGTCGGTGGCCTTGTTCGACACCGCGCTGAACAACGCTTCACAGATGGTCGCGGGAACCTATACGCCGGGCGGTGCCCAAGCCTACAGGGGCGCGGATGGGACGAAGTCGCGTGGGATCGAGCTGGACCTGCAGGGCGAGCTGGCGCGTGACTGGAATGTCTACGCAGGAATCGCCCATTTCACGGCGCAAGATGGCGATGGCGTCCGCTTGAATTCGCAACTGCCGCGCACCACGGCCCAGCTTTTCACCACCTACCAGTTGCCCGGAGAGTGGAGCAAGTTGACGCTGGGCGGAGGCGTCAAATGGCAAAGCCGCTTCTACCAGGCGCCCAACACTGGCACCAGTTCGTTGGGCGGGGAACAGGGGTCTTATGCCCTGGCATCGCTGATGGGGCGTTACTCCATCACAAAGCAGACCAACGTGGCCGTCAACGTCAACAACGTTCTCGACAAAAAATACGCGCTACAGAAAGGCGATTTCGACACCGTGGGGTATGGCGCACCACGCAACGTGATGGTGACGCTGAACTATCGGTATTGACTTGCGCTCGAGCGAACGCTTCAGCCGTTGGAAATCCTCAGACATTTATCCATTCATTATCGAGAAAGCTCCTATGCCTCTTCAGCCCTCCCTGCGCCCTGCACAAGACCTGGCCATGAACAACCCATACAAGGTCGCCCTGTTCTGGTTGACGACAGCCGCTGGTGCCGTGCTTTTCGTCACCTTCCAGTTGTTCTTTTACGTCAACGACTTTGTGAGAGCGCACGGAGCGACGCCTGCCATTACGTTTGAGCCCGACGTCCTCTGGATGTTTTCCGCGTTCTATGGCTCTTGGATCGTCACGGTGCTTCTCGCACTGATCGGAACCCGTAAATCTCAGTGGGCGACCCTGGTCCTCGGCAGCCTGCTTGTCGTCCTGAATACCCTCGGGGGCATCTCCGACGGGTTGCGCGACGGTTGGCACATTGCCTTTTCGGCAATGTTCTTTATCACGTTGCCAGGCGTGTTCGCCATTGCGGCCACCTGGCGCCGCATCAAAAGTAAAGGAAACGGCCATGTCGATGAACAATTCTGACTTCCCTTTAGTCTGGATGAATCTTACGCAAGAACCCGGACATGACCACCAGAAGGACTTCGACGAATTCGAGAAAAATTTGCAGCGCGGGGAGCCTTTCATTCTGTTGACCGATACCGCACCCGCTGAAGACCATGAGCACTCGCCGGAAGAAAAAAAACGCACCGCGCTCTGGATGAAGAAACACAAGGTTGAATTGCGAAGGCTGGTTCTGGCACTGATCCTGGTCGAACCCAACTCGGCAAAACGTCTTGGTTTCAAGGCATTTGCGGTCGTTTTTTCCAAGTTCTGGGGCTACCCTCTACTGCTTGCGCCGTCGCGAGAGCAGGCAATAGAAATGGCAAGAGAACTGCTCTCAAGGAACGGGAAGTCATCTCACTGATCTCGGCCACGATCATCCTGGCCCGGCCACAAGCCTTGTAGATGGGCCTCTGGTTGCGCAGTGCTGTGTCGGTGAGCATCGAGGTTTCCCTCCTGACCCGTGACGGCTTTTACCGTCACGGGTCAGGACACCTGCTGATGCCCGCAAAGCCGCATGAAACCAGCTTTCCAGAGCAGACATTTACCTTCAAAGACCGATCTGGTCGTAAAGCAGGGAGAGCTGCGGTAGTAGGACACGTCTTGGAACTTTCCCAGGTAGGCGTCGATGCTGCCCGCCTGGTTCTTGTAGTAGTTCAGAGTGTCCACGGCCTGCATCAGCCCATTGATGGTGGACTGTGCTTGGTCCCAGATGTAGGCCGCCGGCGCGACGGTGTTTTGCAGCATGTTTTCGTATTGCTGCAACTGCGTCCGCTATTGCTCGATTTGCTTCTGGACCTGCGCAACCTACTGAATCGCGGTGACAGTGGTTTGCGAAAGGTTGCTGCCGTCGAGGACCGGGATGCCCGCGTGCGCAGACATCGAGGCGACGCCAACAGTGAGGGCTAGGGAGAAAGCGATTTTAGCCGCTAAAACGTGCTGCTTCATGGTCATTACCTCGCGATGAATGGCTGCCCCCTTGAGCAAGCGCGCTTGTTAAAGGGTTCATCAAGTAGCTGCGCCACGGAGCTACCGGTAATTGACCTGGGCGACACCGAAGCCCGGCCTTTTTGATCAGATCACGGTGTCAAGTAGCGATTGAATTTACCGATGGTTCCAAGGATTGATAACAGTAAGCCCGGCCGCTTCAAAAGGGCTGGTGTCGCGTGTTGCTACGATAAATCCCTTGGAGGCCGCAATAGCCCCAATATATCCGTCGGGTGTTGGAAAACCCTTCCCGGCTGTGCGGGCTTTCACCGCCAGCTCGGCATAATGGCGAGCGGCTTCGGTGTCGAACATCAGCACCCGCTCGTCGAACAGCTCGAGCAAGCCGTCCAGGGCTTCGCCCAAGCCTTTCTTACGTTTCCCGTTCGGCAGCGCGACGATGCCGAAGAACAGCTCGGCAAGCGTCACGCTGGACAGGTAGAGGGTTTCCGCTACCTGCTCATTCAACCAAGCTCGCACGGCCGGGTTGGGTTCGGGTTTCATCGCCTCGGAGACGACATTCGTATCCAAGACAATCATTCAAACCTCATCGGTTCTGCCGGCACCTTGTCGCGCACTTGGTCCAATACTGCGAAATCATCGTTTGTTAGCCGTACGCGGCGGCCAAGCTCCGCCAACGCGTCGCCCATGCGGATGCGCTTTTCTGACTTAACCGCACTCTCCAGAATCTCGCGGACCTCCGCCTCTGTACTGCGGCCATGCTCGGCGGCCCGTAAGCGCAGAGCGCGATGTACCTCGTCGGGCACATTCCGCACTGTCAGGATTGCCATAGTCAAGACCTCATATGTGACTTCATTGACTTCAATATTACACAAATGACATCATCAAGGCAAGGGCGGCTGCGCCCTTCTCTCTAGCGCTCCAAGTCTTCGGCGGTAGCCGGCCCGGCCTCGCAGAGCAGGATTCCCTTTGAGCACCGCAGGTGCGAATAAGGGACAGTGAAGATAGATGACCGGCTCGCCGGTTAGCTGCAGCGCTGTGAGACCATACTGCAGGCTGAACACGAGGCGGGCGGCGCCGCCAGGGGCGAGTTGGTCAGCCGCACCACCGAACTGGCTCAGTTGGAGGAGCGGATCGCGGGCCTCACGGCGCGACTGGAGGAGCACGAAAGCCACGCCCGCTCCATGGAGCAGAAGCACGATCACGCCAGGGAAGCCATGGAGCACTACCGCACCTCGGTCAACGACCAGCGTGAGCAGGAACAACGCCGGCACGAGCACCAGGTATAGGAACTGCAGCTTGCCCTACGGCAGGCCAACGAGGCGCTGACCACCAAGAACCACGACCTGATGCAGCTCAACCGCGACAATGGCCAGTGGCTGGAACGCCATACCCGCCTGGAGCAGGAACTGACGCAGGCACGCCAGCGGGCCGACGCCCAACAGCGCGAGCGCGACGCGCTGCGCCTGGCGGCCGCCGAGCACCAAGGCCTGCAGGCGCGCTGGGCCGACGATGTCCAGGCGCTGGAAGGCGTGCGCGCCGAACTGGCTGCGGCGCGGACCGATCTGAGCCAGGAGCGCCAGCGCCGGGAATACGCCGAGGCGGACACCTTGCGGGCCACGGTACGTCTGGGCACATTGGAACAGCTCCTAGAGCAGCTGCGTCCGCCGCACCGCGTTGGCGAACCCGAAAACGCCATCTCAGCCGGTGCAATGACGGCAGGTAAATGATCAGCCGTTTCGGGGGAAGGCACCGGTCATCCCGTATGCCTTCGTCATCCCAGCCAGGACTTCGGTGAGGCGAAGCGAAGCGAAGCGCTCCTCCGCCAAACTTGCTTCTACAGTCACTGCAGGAGATCGACATGGGTCTATGCAATTCAAAGCCGAGCGTGGCGGGGTCACCTGCGCGTTATGCAACCTCCACCACAGAGCAGGCCGCGCCATCTGAGTCGCCGTCGCCATCGCGCAGGGACTCGCCTTCTTCTTCGACCAGTGCACTGCGCGAGGCTTTACCTTCCCCACCGCGTCGCTCTGCTTCTCTCGAACCGCAGGGCTCACCCAATTGGCAAGGGGCAGGATGGTCCGGCCATGAAGGTTTTAGCGGTTGGTCAGAATACCAGGGCAACTTGCATGACTCAGCCCATGAGTTGCAAGGCGCGTCGACTGGTGAGCACTTGGCCGATCCTGCCGATATGTGGCCTTCTCACGCTTTGAACCCTAATGCCACTTTTGACATTGGCACTGCTTCTTCGCACCCTCAAGCACTCCAAGAACGGGCGCAAGATTCGCGCACATGTCAACCCGTAACGGAGGCCATCAACACCCTTCGCCAAATCAAGGCACGCTTCGCGGCGCTGCTCGATGGAAACTGGACGCCGGGAGAGGAAGAAAAAATCTTCGACGCCGTAGTCATTCCGACACTAATCGCCGCGGAGTCCGCGCGCAAACCCGGCTCGCCATTGACTTTGCTCGATACTCCCAAGGAACTTGGTCAATGGTTGAGAAAAAGCATCCCCGCGTCGGGCAAGAGGGCCGTAGCCGTACTGCCAGGCCACGAAGAGCATGCGGTCGCCGTGGATGTCCGCATTATCGGTGGGCGGAGTTCGGTCCTTATCATCGATCCACTGGGAACGGATCCCGACCGGGTTGCCCAATATCGCCAGGATGTATTTCCAGCACTGAAGGAGAGGCTGCCATCCAAAGCGAAGACGACGTTGCTCTGCTTGAGTACCCAGAAGGCAAAGACGGGATGCAAGATCTTCGCGCTGTCGGCTACGTCCAAAGCAGCAGATCAACAGACGCTCATGGATGACCTCCACCATCGGAACGTCAATGGTGACGCGTTCGAGGATTGGAGCGGCAACGAAATCCCCGTAGCAGCGGTCGGTGATGGCGGCATCCGCATGATCGACGGGAAGCCGCTATTGCCCGCACAATTCTTCAAGCATTCGCAGTCCAACGGCACCCTTGGTCAATGGGCGGAGGCCAATCAGCCGGGTTCTGCGGCGGCAGCCATCAACACCCGAGGCGAAACGATCGGTGACCGATATAGCCGACACGCGTCGGAGCGTCATCCATGGCCTTTCTTAATCCTTAAAATGGATCAGCGCGGCCTTCGCGGAACCGTCGACCCGAAGGTGATTGAACCTCGACGATTAAGCACCTCACTGGAGCAGAAGCGGCTTGTCTATCTACAGCGCGCAATAGATTTTCTGCGGGTGGCCTCGAAGGACGAGAGCCGCCAGTTCGTAAAGCGTCTGGAGCGGTTTCATCTAAAGGATACCGATATCTCAACACCAAACCTGAGGAGCCAACCGTGGGGGCCGGACCCTTACACACTTTGACGGCAGGCTTTGCGAGTCCACGGCATACCGCCCCGTTGGAACGCTAGGCATGGGTGTGCGGCCTGTCAGTTACAGTTCGTCCTGCGCAACGCAGGCGCTGTAACTGGGCGCACTTCGTGTTGGTAACAAGCCGCGCCGCCAGGGGGCGGCTTGATTTAAGCCAAACAGCCGATTTTGATGAAGCTTTTTAAAAAAGTGCGGGACTATTTTTTAGCGGATTGCCCTAGCCTTAGCAGGCTGCTGAAAAACTCCACAGGACCTATGAATGTCGTCTTGAGATACCCCGTTTGGGGGCTTCTGCGTGGAATCTGAGGCGTCCGATGTCAGTCAACAGAGGACGCAGAATTCACAGGGGACGGCTCACCGGTGTGGGTTTGTCAGGTCCAAATTGGTATTTCAGCAGCCTTTTAGGCTTCAGCTCTTCACCGCGAGCCCGATCGCGTTGAGGGTCGGCAGGGATTGGTAAAAAATTCTGTACTGACAGCAAGTTAGCTCAATTTTGGCTGTTTTTTTTACACCAATCCCTGCTCCACCCTCACTTTTGGCTATTTCTTGCACGAATCGCTCCTAGTCCTCATGCTGATCGCGGCGTGGGGTAAGTAATCATTGGTCGTAGGCGTGAGTTCCGTTGCTCCTGGGGACGTGGGCTACGTCCAGGCCAGAATGACTCACAGAATCCGCAGGGTGGCTAATAGACGGATGCCACCGGCTTCACGAGAGCGAGCACGAGCCGATTGCCTGCATCTCACTTAACTGGGATGACCCACATTGTCAAGACCCACTACATAGGGCTGCGGCGTTCCGTCTACCTATTACGCGCCCAGTGGCCTACCGGCCCCGCACACTTGCCGCAAGACAGTTGCAGCGTGCCGAACCTGAAGGGACAAGGTAGTGGATGATCCCACGAAAGTGCGGTTTTAACTGGCAACTTCATGTTTTCACGAAGGAAATCGGATTCTGCGAGTCATTTTTGCGCGTATGTCGGCTGAACCCCGGCCATCTGAGGGCGATTCGAACACCATGCTCAGAAATCTCTGTGATTTCACGTTAAAAATATTTAAAATCAATGAGTTAGATTGACTCAATACCATGAATTTATCGTCAAAATCAGCATGGTATTGAGTGCCGAACATGGCATCAGTTCAAATCGTACTATCCAACATGCCATAAAAACGGGGTGCTTGGCGATGCGAAAATTTGCCAGATGGTGCTAGGTAGAAAACGAAAAAAGCCCGCTGTTACGCGGGCTTAGAGGTGTTTTATGCTCTTTGGTGCCGGTCTATGTCGGACATGGGATCATTCCCACTCGATCGTCGCCGGCGGCTTGCCGGAGATGTCGTAGACCACGCGCGAGACGCCGCGCAATTCGTTGATGATGCGGTTGGAGACGGTGCCGAGGAAGTCGTACGGCAAGTGCGCCCAGTGCGCGGTCATGAAGTCGATGGTTTCCACCGCGCGCAGCGCGATCACCCATTCGTAGGCGCGCGCGTCGCCGACCACGCCCACCGACTTGACCGGCAGGAACACCGCGAACGCCTGGCTGGTCTTGTCATACAGTTCGGCCTTGCGAAGCTCTTCGATGAAAATCGCATCGGCCTTGGCCAGCAGCTCGGCGTACTCGCGCTTCACTTCGCCGAGGATGCGCACGCCCAGGCCGGGACCGGGGAACGGATGGCGGTAGACCATCGTGCGCGGCAGGCCGAGTTCCACGCCCAGGCGCCGCACTTCGTCCTTGAACAGCTCGCGCAACGGCTCGACCAGGCCCAGTTTCATGTGCTCGGGCAGGCCGCCGACGTTGTGATGGCTCTTGATCACGTGCGCCTTGCCGGTCTTGCTGCCGGCCGACTCGATCACGTCCGGATAGATGGTTCCCTGCGCCAGCCACTTGGCGTTGGCCAGTTTGTTCGACTCCTCGTCGAAGATCTCCACGAACAGGTTGCCGATGATCTTGCGCTTGGCCTCCGGGTCGCTGACGTCGGCCAGGGCGTCGAAATAGCGGTCGGCGGCGTTGACCCGGATCACCTTGACGCCCATGTGCTCGGCGAACATCGCCATCACCTGGTCGCCTTCCTGCCAGCGTAGCAGGCCAGTATCGACGAACACGCAGGTCAGCTTGTCGCCGATCGCCTTGTGCAGCAACGCGGCGACCACCGACGAATCCACGCCGCCGGACAGGCCCAGGATCACCTCGTCGTCGCCGACCTTGGCGCGCACGCGCGCGATCTGGTCGTCGATGATGTTGGCCGCGGTCCACAGGGTCTCGCAGCCGCAGACGTCGACCACGAATCGGCGCAGCAGGGTCTGGCCCTGCAGGGTATGGGTGACTTCCGGATGGAACTGCACGCCATACCAGCGCTTGGCCTCGTTGGCCATCGCCGCGACCGGGATGCGCTCGGTCACCGCGGTGATGGTGAAGCCAGGCGGCACCTTGGAGACGTGGTCGCCGTGGCTCATCCACACGTTCAGGCGCGCGGCGCCGGGGTGGTCGCTGAGGCCGGAGAACAGCGCGTCGGGCGCGATCACCTCCACTTCGGCATGGCCGAACTCGCGCTGGTCAGCCGCCTCGGTGGCGCCGCCCAGCTGCGCGGCCAGGGTCTGCATGCCGTAGCAGATGCCGAACACCGGCAGGCCGCTGTCGAACACTTGCTGCGGCGCGACCGGCGCGCCCGGCAGCGTGGTCGATTCGGGGCCGCCGGACAGGATGATGCCCTTGGCGCCGAAGCCGGCGATCTCGGCAGGATCGTGGTCCCAGGCCCAGATCTCGCAGTAGACCCCCAGTTCGCGGATGCGCCGCGCGATCAGCTGCGTGTACTGCGCGCCGAAATCGAGGATGAGGATCTTGTCGCTGTGGATGTTTGACATCGGGACTCGGGACTCGGGACTCGGGACTCGGGACTCGGGATCCCGCGATCCGGTAGCGATCGACGATGAAGAAACGGCGAGGAGGAATCGCTTCGTCCGTCGCCGTCCAACTGCTGTGCCGAGTCCCGAGTCCCGAGTCCCGAGTCCCGGCACTTACCCCATGCGATAGTTCGGCGGTTCCTTGGTGATCTGCACGTCGTGCACATGGCTCTCGCGCTGGCCTGCACCGGTGATGGTGACGAACCTGGGCTTGGTGCGCATGTCCTCGATGGTCGCGCAGCCCACGTAGCCCATCGTGGCGCGCAGGCCGCCAACCAACTGGTGGATGATGCCGCTGAGCGGGCCGCGGTACGGCACGCGGCCTTCGATGCCTTCCGGCACCAGCTTGTCGGCGTCGGAGGCGTCCTGGAAATACCGGTCCTTGCTGCCCTTCTCCATCGCGCCCAGGCTGCCCATGCCGCGGTAGCTCTTGTAGCTGCGGCCCTGGAACAGTTCGACCTCGCCCGGGGCTTCCTCGGTGCCGGCGAACAGGCCGCCGACCATCACCGTGGAGGCGCCGGCGACCAGCGCCTTGCCGATGTCGCCCGAGTAGCGGATGCCGCCGTCGGCGATCAGCGGGATACGGTCCTGCAGCGCCTCGGCGACCATGTCCACCGCGGTGATCTGCGGCACGCCGACACCGGCGACCACGCGCGTGGTGCAGATCGAGCCCGGACCCACGCCGACCTTGACCGCGTCGGCGCCGGCGTCCATCAACGCCAGCGCGGCATCGCCGGTAACGATGTTGCCGCCGATCACCTGTAGCTGCGGATAGGTCTTCTTGACCCAGGCCACGCGGTCGATCACGCCCTGCGAGTGGCCGTGCGCGGTATCGACGATGACCACGTCCACGCCCGCCGCGGCCAGCAGTTCGATGCGCTGCTCGGTGTCGCCGCCAACGCCGACCGCTGCGCCGACCAGCAGGCGCGTGGAAGCGTCCTTGGCGGCGTTGGGGTTGTCGGTCTTCTTCTGGATGTCCTTGACCGTGATCAGGCCGCGCAGCTCGAAGCTGTCGTTGACCACCAGGATCTTCTCGATGCGGTTGCGATGCAGCAGCTGCAGCACTTCCTCGTCGCTGGCGCCTTCGCGCACGGTGATCAGGCGATCCTTCTTGGTCATGATGTGGCGGACCGGATCGTCGAGCTTCTTCTCGAAGCGCATGTCGCGGCTGGTGACGATGCCGACCAGCTCGCTGCCATCGACCACCGGCACGCCGGAGATGTTGCGCGCGCGGGTCAGTTTCAGCACTTCGCCGATGGTCGTTTCCGGACCGACGGTGAACGGCTCGGTGATCACGCCCGCTTCGAACTTCTTGACCTTGGCCACTTCCGCCGCTTGCTGCGCCGGGGTCAGGTTCTTGTGGATGATGCCGATGCCGCCGAGCTGGGCCATGGCCACCGCGAGGCGGTGTTCGGTCACCGTGTCCATCGCCGCCGACAGGATCGGCAATTTCAGGCGCAGGTCGCGGGTCAGCCGGGTTTCCAGGCTGACGTCCTTCGGCAGGACGATCGAATGAGCGGGGACGAGCGAAACGTCGTCGTAGGTAAGAGCTTCAGCCTGGATGCGCAGCATCGGCGGACCCGAATGTGGGGAAGCGCGGCATTTTAACCTGAAAGGCGGGGCGTAGGCTATGGGAGGAGAAGCCTAGACCGGGGACCCGAAGAACGTCTCTCGGTCAAGCCACATGTATCGGCCGCCGGTGCTTCGGCTCGAACGTTGCTTTTACCGGGTCCCCGGTCCCCTGTCCCAGGTCCCGGCAACACCAGCCCCATCCGCCGCTTCGATCGTGTTCTGCATCAACGTCGCCACGGTCATCGGCCCGACTCCACCCGGCACCGGGGTGATCCAGCTGGCGCGCTGCGTGGCCGCGTCGAAGCCGACGTCGCCGACCAGGCGGCCGTCGTCGAGGCGGTTGATGCCGACATCGATCACCACCGCGCCGGGCTTGACCCATTCGCCCGGGATCAGGCCGGGACGGCCCACCGCCACCACCAGGATGTCGGCATCGCGCACGCGGGCCTGCAGCACCTCCGGCGGGGTGAACTTGTGGCAGCAACTCACCGTGCAGCCCGCGATCAGCAGTTCCAGCGCCATCGGCCGGCCGACGTGGTTGCTGACCCCGACGATAGTGGCGTTGCGGCCGCGCACCGGCTGGTCGGTATGCCCGAGCAGAGTGACGATGCCGCGCGGGGTGCACGGGCGCAGGCCGAATTCGCGCAGCGCCAGGTGGCCGACGTTCTCCGGATGGAAACCGTCCACGTCCTTGCGCGGGTCGATGCGGTGGATCAGCCGGCTGGCGTCGGGAATGCCCGGCAGCGGCAGTTGCACCAGGATGCCGTGGATCTTGGGATCGGCATTGAGGCGGTCGATCAGCGCCAGCAGCTCGGCTTCGCCGGTACCGGCCGGCAGATCGTAGTCGAACGCCTCGATGCCGACCTTTTCCGCCGCGCGGCGCTTGTTGCGCACGTACACAGTGGAGGCTGGATCGCCGCCGACCAGTACCACCGCCAGGCCCGGCCGCGGCTGCCCGCCCGCCAGCCGCGCATCGACCCGCAGCTTGAGCTGGTCGAGCAGTTCGTCGGCGATGCGCCGCCCGTCGAGGATGCGGGCCGGAACGGAGGAGGCGGGCGCGGAATCGGTCATCGAGGCGAGCGGGTGTAGAGTCTGGGGACCCCCATTGTCCCCGATTCCGCCATGACCGACACCACCCGCATCGAGGCCGCCGCGTTCCGGCGGCTGCTGCAGCACCTCAACCAGGACCGCAGCGACGTGCAGAACATCGATCTGATGATCCTGGCCGGCTTCTGCCGCAACTGCCTGGCCGACTGGTACCGCGAGGCGGCGTCCGCCGAAGGCGAGACGCTGAGCAAGGAACAGGCGCGCGAACGCGTCTACGGCATGCCGTTCGCCGACTGGAAGGCGCAGTTCCAGGCCGAAGCCACGCCGGACCAACTGGCGGCCTTCGCCGACGCGCAACGCCGACACGCATAGATGCTGCGTCACCTGGGCATCGTGGCGGCGATCGCGGCCGTCGCCTACCTGGTGGTCTGCGCGCTGCTCTACCTGGGCCAGCGCAACTTGCTGTATTTCCCGCAGGCGACCCGCGTGGCGGCCGCCCAGACCGATTTCACCCTGCAGCGCAGCCCGGCATTGCGCCTGCGCGGTTGGCAGCTCAATCCCGGCCGCGACAAGGTCTTGCTGTACTTCGGCGGCAACGCCGAGGACCTGCGCCAGGCACGCGCAGCTAGCGCCGCTGCTGCCCGACTACAGCGGGTACCTGCTGGCCTACCGCGGCTACGGCGCCAGCGACGGCACGCCGAACGAAGCGGCGCTGATCGGCGATGCGCTGGCGCTTTACGACCACGTGCGCGCCGCGAAGCCGCACGCCGAGATCGCGGTGCTCGGGCGCAGCCTGGGCAGCGGCGTGGCCAGCCAGCTGGCGGCGTGGCGGCCGCTGGCGCGGCTGGTGCTGGTCACCCCGTTCGACAGCCTGGCCGCGGCCGCGCAGGCGCACTACCCGTGGGCGCCGGTGCGCTGGCTGCTGCGCGACCGCTACGACTCGGCGAGTGCGCTGCGCGGCTACCGAGGCTCCTTGCTGGTACTGCGCGCCGGGCGCGACCAAGCGATACCCGCATCGAGCACGCAGCGCCTACTCGATGCGTTGCCGCAGCAGCCCAAGCTGGTCGCCCTGCCCCACGCCGGACACGACGACCTCAATGCCGACCCGCGCTATGCGCAGGCGCTGCGCGCATTCCTGCACTGAGGTGCGTCTCCCGGATGGTCCGGAGCAGCGTCTGTTTTCCTGGGGTGCGCAACGGCGCGTTGTCGGCTGGGCCTGCGGGCGACGCGTCAATGGAACGGCGCCTGGCGCCTATCGGTCCTGTGGAGGATGGCTGCGCCGCTGCGCGCGTGCCTCGCCCGCGTGGCCCGGCAACGGAGGCGTCCACGGAACGAGCACACGCAGCAAATGCGGGCGCCAGGCCAGGGTCAAGGCGACGAGCAGCGAGGCGCCGGTCAGGGCCATCACCCAGACCAGGGCCGCCATGGACGCATGATCGACCGTCAGGCACAGCCCCAGCGCCACGACGAGCCCGGACGCGCCCATCCAGCGCAGCACGCGCGCCGCACGCAGCGACAGAACGCCGCCCAGGACCTGCTGCGCGTGCGCCTGCATCGATAGCGCCAGCCAACCCATGCCGGCCACGCTGACGAGTAAGGCCGCCGCCAACAGGCAGGCCGTGGAAATGGGGTCAGGCACGTGCAGGCTCCTCGACCGGTGAACGCGGCTGCGCGATGAGCGCGTGCCGTCCCAGCCTGCGTGCGGCCACAAACGCCACCGCGGCGCTGGACAGCAGGAACAGGTCGATGCCGGCGACCGGCCAGTAGCCGGCAGCGATCGTACGCACGAGGTGGTCGCCGGTGGTGATCCAGTTCAACGCCACCGCGGCCAACGCGCCCGCGCCGATCGCCCAGCACTGTTCGCGCCAGGCGGGATTGGCCAGCCCCTGCGCGACAGCCGCGCTGCGCCAGGTCGCGTGCAGCAGCGCCAGCATCCAGGTCGCCCAGAACGCCCAGCGCTCCCAATCGCCGCGCGCAGGCAGGTTTTCCGGCAGCAAGCGGTTAGCCATCAGGATTCCCAGCGCCGCCAGCACCATACCGGTCACCATGGTCACTGCCAGCGCATCGACGATACGTGCGCCCTGGCTGCCCTGCTCGGCATGCTGGCGCTTGCGTTTCTCGACGAAGAACACGAAGCCAGTCGCGATGCACACCGCGCCAGCCAGTCCGCCCAGCACGTAGAACCAGCGCAGCAGCCAATGGCGGAAGTGCTGCAGGTGCAGCCCGGTGAGGAACTCGCTGACGCGCCCGACCGGCGTGGTCGGCGGGTCTTCCCTGATCAGCTCGCCGCTGGACGCCTTGAAGTGCACGCCGTCGCCGATCAGCGCGATGCGGTCGGTGCCGGCGCGGTACACGCTGACGTAGCCGTTTGCGTCGCCCACGTGCTGCAGCACCAGGAACCCGACTTCGCCAGCCTTGCCCTTGGCCTGCCAGCGGCGCTGGGCTTCGGCGACCATCGCATCTACCGGCGCCAGGCCCGCGGGCACGCCGGCGCGGTCGTGCGGTAGCCCGTTTTCGCGCGCTTTCAGCTGCTCGTGCAGGTCGTGCAGTTCGTGCAGTTGGGTATGGCCGACCGGGAAGTAGTAGCTGCTGGCGAAGATCACCAGCCCGGTAAAGGCGAAGAAGAAGTGGAACGGCAGCGCCACCACACCGGTGAGGTTATGCAGGTCGAGCACGCTGCGCAGCCGCGCCTTGCCCGGACGGAAGGTGAAGAACTCGCGGAACAGTTTGCGGTGCATCACCACACCGCTGACCAGCGCGACGAGCATCATCAGCGCCGAGAACCCGACGATCCAGATGCCCAGATTCTTCCAGTCAAGCGTCAAGCTGTAGTGCATCGGGTAGAAGAATTCGCTGCCGAGCTTGAGGCGGTCGTCGGGCAACGCGCTGCCATTGCGCGGATCGATGGTGCTGTAGGCCCAGATGGCTTCTTCCGGGTCCTTGGCGTTGGGCACGTCGTAGCCGGCATACAGCGCCAGCACCGGGTCGCGGTGGGTGGTGTAGGCGCTCCAGCTGACCACCGTGTCGAAGCGTTCGGGCATGCCGCCGTCCACGCGCGGGCGCATCGCGTCGATGGCCTTGGGCGTCGGCCGCATCCGCTCGAACGCCGGGCGCAGCACGCGCTCGAACGAGGGCATGGGCTGCGGCTCGAAGCGCGTGGCCGGGATCGCCCAGCGGTCAATCTCGCGGTCGAACACCGACAGCGCGCCGAAGAAGAACGCGGCCATGAGCACGAAGCCCAGGAGCAGGCCGAACCAGGTGTGCAGCCAGGCCATGGATTGACGGAAGCTCTGGAACACGACTATCTCCGTTTCAAGGTGGGCACATTCAAGCCAGCAACGATTGCACATACGAAGCGCCGGCGGCCATCAGCGCAGCGGCGCCCAGCAGCACCGCCCAGACCCGCGCCAGGCGCCGCGCCGCGATCGCCCACAGGAACGCCACGAGGTAGGCGAGCAGGCCGGCGACGGCGCCCAGGAACTCGGCATCATGGAAATCCAGGTCGGCGGCGGACAGCACCGCGGTGACCGCAGCGACCGTTCCCCATGCGAAGGCATAGCCGCCGAGCACCGCCGCGGCGATGCGCGAGGCCAGGCGCAGGCGCGGGGCGGCGAAGGGAGCGGGAGTTGTGGCGGTGCGGGGCATGGCGTCGGCTGTGGGCTGTGCGTGGGTCGGAGCGGGGTCAGAACCGCCAGTTCAAGCTGAGCGTGTAGGCGCGCGGCGCGCCGTAGTAGCCGCTGTAGCGCAAGGTATTGATGTACTTCTCGTCGGCGATGTTGTTGGCAATGAGGCGCACCGTCGCGTTGGGCAGGAAATCCCAGGCGACGAAGCCGTTGAACAGCGCATAGCTGCCCTGGCGCACGGTGAACCCGTTGCTCTCCACGTTGGAGATGTCGCTCTGCCAGCGTCCGCCGATCCCGAAGGACAGCGCGGTGTAGCTGGGCAGGCGTGCGCTGAGCATCAGGTTGGCGGTGCGCCGAGGCACCCAGCGGTAGGTGTCGTCGCCGTCCTGGCCGGTCAGCTTCAGCGCGGTGTAGCCGAACACCACGTCGAGGTCGTCGCTGAGCTTGCCGGTCGCCTCAAGTTCCACGCCCTTGGACTCGACATCGACGCCGGTGTAGTAGAACTGGCCGATCGCGTTGTAGCCGGCGCCGGTGGCCAGCCCGTTCTGCTCGGCCTTGAACACGGCCAGCGTGGTCAGCAGGCGCTGGTCCAGCCAGTCGGCCTTGACGCCGATTTCGTAGTTCGAACCCTTGGTCGGATCCAGGTAACGGCCGCTCGCGTCGGACTGGCTCTGCGGCTGGTAGATGTCCGAATAGCTGGCGTAGCCGAGCACGTGTTCGTTGAAGTCGAACGTCAGCCCCGCGTACGGGCTGGTCTTGCTCTCGGTCTGGTCGAAGACCACGCCGTAGTTGACGCCGTCGCGGTGGTATTGGGCGTAGTTGAAGCCGACCACGGCCTTCAGCCGGTCGCTCAGCGCCAGCCGGGCCGCGCCATAGGCGCGCTTGAGCCGCTCGTCCAGGGTGCTGTACATGGAACTGCCGCCCCACACCGGCTCGGCGACGGCGTCGCCCGGCCACGGGAAGCTGGGCATGGCGAGATAGCCGCAAGGGGCGGTGCCGCACGTCGCCTGGGCATACTCCCGATTAATGTTCTCGCCCCTGGACCAGTTCGCCCCCATCATCACTTCCTGGTCGCGGCCGAACAGCTGGAAATGGCCGTTGAGCGTGGCCGCGCCCAGGTCGGCGGTCAGTTCGTCCTTGCCGCCCCATGGATAGCCGTACAAACCCAGTTGGGTACCCGGCTCCAGGCCGGTGCCGGCCAGGTCGGTGGCGTAGAACAGCTTGTCGTCGTTGCGGATGTCGCGGCGGTTGTAGGACAGCTTCAGCAGCCAGTCCGGGCCGAACTGGTGCGTGTACTCGACGAATGCGGTCTGGGTGGTGGTGTTCCAGTAGGTCCAGTCCTGCGTGGTCGAGGCACTGCGGCTCCATTCGGCCTGGGTGCCATCGCTGTACATGAAGGCCAGCGCGCCCCACATGTTGCCGTCGGTCTGCGCGTGCTGCCAGGAGTAGCCGAACGTCAACGTGCCGTTCTCGCCGATCTGCCCGTCGACCACGCCATAGAAGAAATCGCGCTGGTCGTCCTTACCGCGCAGATAGGAACCTCCTTCCTCGTGGGCCGCCACCACGCGGCCGGCCCAGCGGCCGTCGGCGGTGAACGGGGTCGAATAGTCCAGCTCTTCGCGCGTGGTGCCCCACGCGCCATCGCTCACGCCGACTGTCCCTCGCGGATCGTTGGTCGGGCGCTTGCGCACGTAGTTGATCGTGCCGGCGGCATTGCCCACGCCGGTCAACAGACCGTTGGCGCCGCGGATCACTTCCAGCTTCTCATAGCCGAAGGTGTCCACCGCGCCGGTGACGATGCCCCAGCCGTTGGGCAGGCCGACGCCGTCGATCTGGGTGTTGGCGATATCGAAGCCGCGCGCGGTGAAGTTGGTGCGGTTCGTCTCCCATTCCTCGACCTGGATGCCGGTGGCCAGGCGCAGCGCCTCGTTGAGGCTGTCGGTGCCGAACTGCTCCATTTGCGCGGCGCTGACCACGCTGATCGACTGCGGCGTGTCCTTGATGTCCAGGTCCAGGTTGGTCGCGCCGTTGCTGACCCGGCTGGCGCGCTGGGAGACGACCAGCACCGCGTCCAGGTCGGTGGCCGCAGTGTCGGCGCGGCCGCCCTGCGCGCCGGCCGCAGCTTCCTGCGGCGCGGCGAGTGCGGCGCCATACAGGCACGCCAGGCCAAGGCCGATGGCAACGGCCAGGTGTCCGCGCATGCATGGCGACGGATTCTTGTACGCATTGGCGGATTGCAGCCGACTGGAATTGTTTGAGCGCATTGGCCTGTCTGGGGCGAAGAAAGAAATCGGTGAGTGCGGCCAGGGCACCGAGCAAGCGGGCTTTCAGGAAGCGGCGCGTGGTCGATGCGGATGCGTGGAAACCCGATAATTGCGATTAAGAATGATTCGCATTTTATAGACAAATTCGGCTGCCCGTCAATCGCTCTTCCAGCCAACGCGCCGCACAATGCCACGGCGGGACAAGCGCCCCCCCCACTACCCGGCTGGCGTCATGGCGAATCGTCAGGAACCGCCTGTGCTTTCGGAACCTCTCTGCGGCACTAGAGCGATGACCTCCGGCCTTCATCTCCATCGTAAAAAGACCGGGCGCGGCCGGGCTGCGTTCGCCCCAACCCTACGGGACTTTTTTCCGGACGGATCTTTGGCGTCGACCGCTTGCCGGGCGTATGAAGCGCGGCGTCACGTTGCCGACAGAGGCCCTGCCCTAGCCATCCCGGCCCGACGACGCATCTTTCGGCAACGGTGCCGGATTGAGCGTGCGACTCTCGCGCCGCGGCTGGGTGAACGGGGTCGGCTTGGGCACCGCCGCGGCGATATTGCCGTACATCAATCCGCTGCCCGCACGTACGTCGCCAGCAGCGATTTCCAACTCTAGGCGCTCGGCGTCGCGACGGCGGATCTCGCGGGCGATGCCCGCGGCCTCGTCTCGGTCCATGCCCAGTTCGGTCAGTGCGGCCTGGCCGAATTCCACCGCCGATTCGAAGGTCTCGCGGATCTGGTAGTCCACCCCGGCGGCGATCAGCTTCAGCGAATGCTCACGGTCGTAGGAACGCACCAGCAGCTTGGCGTGCGGAAATTCTTGCGTGGCCAGCTCGACGATGCGGCTGGCCGCCTCGCGGTTGTCGATGCACACCGCGATCGCGCGCACGCTGTGCGCACCGGAAGCATGCAGCACGTCAAGCCGGGTGCCATCGCCGTAGTAGATCTTGAAGCCGAACTCGGCCGCGCTCTGGATCATCTCGATGTCGTTGTCGATGATGGTCACGTCCACGTCGCGCGCCAGCAGCGACTGGCTGGCGACCTGGCCGAAGCGGCCGAAACCGATGATCAACACGCTGCCGGTCAGCCCGTCGGCCGCCTCCACGCCGTCCAGCGACGGCACTTCCACCGGCGCCCAGCGCCGGTACAGCAGCACGAACAGCGGGGTCAGCGCCATCGACAGCACCACGATTGCGGTCAGGTTGGCATTGACCTGCGCATCGATGACCCCAGCCGCGCCGGCGGCGGCGAACAGTACGAACGCGAACTCGCCGCCCTGCGCCATCAGCACGCCGCGGTCCAGCGCCTGCGCGTGGCCGCTGCCGGTGAGCCGCGCGACCAGATAGATGCATGCGGCCTTGGCCGCCATGAAGGCGAGCACGCCGCTCAGGATCAGCGTCCAGTTCGCCGCCACCACCGCCAGGTTCAGGGCCATGCCCACGCCGAGGAAGAACAGCCCCAGCAGGATGCCGCGGAATGGCTCGATGTCGGCCTCGATCTGGTGGCGGAAAGTGGATTCGGACAACAGCACCCCGGCAAGGAACGCGCCCATCGCCATCGACAGCCCGCCGAGCTGCATCAGCAATGCCGCGCCCAGTACCACCAGCAATGCCGCCGCGGTCATCACCTCACGCGCCTTGGCCGCGGCCAGCAGGCGGAACAGCGGGTTCAGCAGCCAGCGTCCGGCCACCAGCAAGCCGACGATGGCCGCCGCGCCGATGCCGATGCCGATCCAGCGCGAAGGCGCATCGGCTGCGACCGGCACCGGCGCCATCCACGCCACTACCGCCAGCAGCGGCACGATCAGCAAGTCCTCGAACAACAGGATCGCGACGATCTTCTGCCCCACCGGCAACGCGATGTCGCCGCGCTCGCCGAGCAACTGCATTACCACCGCGGTGGAGGTGAGGACGAAGCCGGACGCGGCGATGAACGCCACCGGCAAGGACAGCCCCAGCGCCAGCCCGACCCCGGTCAGCACCGTCGCGCAGACCACGATCTGCGCCGTGCCCAGGCCGAAGATCTGCTTGCGCAGGCTCCACAGGTGCGAGGGCCGCATCTCCAGCCCGATCACGAACAGGAACATCACCACGCCCAGCTCGGCAACGTGCAGGATCGCCTGCGGATCGGCGAACCAGCCCAGTCCGAACGGCCCGATCGCCAGGCCCGCGGCCAGATAGCCGAGCACCGAGCCCAGGCCCAGGCGGCGGAACACCGGCACCGCGACCACCGCGGCGCCGAGCAGCGCCACCACCTTGATCAATTCACTACTGTCGGCTGCGCTGGTCATGCTCAGATTCTACGCACAAGGCCGGGGCCACCCCATGCACCTGTGTGCGGCATGGCGAGTCTTGGTCTAATTCTCGCCCCGTACCCTCGCCCCAACCCCTTTCCCGAGGGGAGAGGGGCTTATTGTTCGGTGCCGCAGAACTGTGCGTAGTCGATGTAGCCGGGGAATGCCAGGCCGGGCGCGCAGACCGGACACTGCGGGTCGGCGGCCAGCCGGGTTTCGCGGAAGCGCATCGCCAGCGCGTCGAAGTACAGCAGGCGGCCGCGCAGCGGCTCGCCGATGTCCAGCAGCAGCTTCAACACTTCGTTGGCCTGCAGCAAGCCGACAATGCCGGGCAGTACGCCGAGCACGCCGGCCTCGGCGCAGCTGGGCGCGAACTCCGGCGGCGGCGGCTCCGGGAACAGGCAGCGGTAGCACGGCGCCTGGCCGCGCCGGCGGCCGGCGTCGAACACGCTGACCTGGCCTTCGAAGCGCTGCACCGCACCGTACACCAGCGGCTTGCCGTGTTTCACGCAGGCGTCGTTGAGCAGGTAGCGCGCCGGGAAATTGTCCGAGCCGTCCAGCACCACGTCCACGTCCTGCAACAGGCGTTCGACATTGGCAGAGCTCACCCGTTCGCGCACCGCCTCGACCCGGACGCCTGGATTGAGCGCACCCAGCGCCGCGGCCGCCGACGCCACCTTGGGCTGCCCGACCCGCGCCTCGGTGTGCAGGATCTGCCGCTGCAGGTTGCTGCGATCGACCACGTCGTCGTCGGCGATGCGCAGCTGGCCGACTCCGGCCGCCGCCAGGTAGAAACCTGCCGGCGAACCCAGCCCGCCGGCGCCGACCAGCAGCACGCGCGCCGCCTGCAGGCGGCGCTGGCCGTCGATGCCGACCTCGGGCAGGCGCAGGTGGCGCGAATAGCGCTCGAAGAAATCCTGCTGCTCCGGCGCCAGCGCCGGCCGCTGCAGCGGCAACCCGTCGCGCTGCCAGCGCGTGGTGCCGCCCAGCACCGAGGCGATCGCGCAATAGCCGGCCTGCTGCAGGAACAGCGCCGCTTCGTGCGAGCGCTTGCCGCTCTGGCAGATCAGGATCGTCTCGGCGTCGGCCGCGCCGACATGCGCGACCGGATCGCCCTGCAACTGCGCGCGCGCCACCCCGAGCGCGCCCTCGGCCATGCCGGCGGCGCGCTCGTGTTCCTCGCGCACGTCGATCAGCCGAGCGCCCTGGGCGATGCGCTCGCGAGCCTGCTGCGGGGTCAGTTCTCGAATGCTCATGCGTGCATTATCGGCGCAAAACTGGGGTGGGTCCTTCGCTCAGGAGCGCACACGCGCGCAGCTCAGTACGCAAACACCTCGACCACCTCGCCGGCGTCGAAGCGGCGCGCGCCCTCGTCCAGGCGCAGCAGCACGTCGCTGTCGGCGGCACCGCGCAGGCGGTGCGAGCCGTCGGCCGGGTTCGGCTCCACCCACAGCTGTCCGTGCGCGTCGCAACGCATGCGTCCGCGCAGCAATTCCAGGCGGTCGTGGCGCTTGTCCCAGTCCGAGGCCAGCCGCGCGCGCCATTGCGGGCGTGGCTCGGTGCGCTGCTGCAGTGCGTCCAGCAGCGGCCGTGCGATCGCCATGAACGTGGCCAGTACCGACACCGGATTGCCGGGCAGGCCTAGGAACAGGGCGCGGTCCAGCTCGCCGAACAACAGCGGCATGCCGGGGCGCATGCGCACCTTCCAGAAATGGATGCGGCCGCGCTCGGCCAGCAGCCGCGGCAGATAATCTTTCTCGCCGGCGGACACGCCGCCGCAGGTCAGTACCACGTCGAACGCCGAGGCCGCATCGCTGAGCATGCTCGCGATCCGCTGCGGATCGTCCGGCAGTGTCGGCCACGCGGTCGGCTCCAGGCCGAGCAGGCGCAGCTGCGCCATCAGCATGTCGCGGTTGCTGTTGTAGATCTGCCCGGGTCTGAGCGGCATGCCCGGCTCGACCAGTTCGTCGCCGGTGGCGAACACCGCCACGGTCGGTCGCGCCGCCACCGCCACCTGCGCCACGCCGAGCGCGGCGGCCAGGCCGATCCGCGACGGCGTCAGCACCACGCCCGCGTCGAGCACACGTTCGCCGGCGCGCACGTCCTCGCCGCGCGCACGCACATGCGCGCCGGCGGCCGGCGCGACCGGCACCTGCACCTGGCCCTCGCGTTCGGCCACATTTTCCTTGATCACCACCGTATCGGCACCCGCCGGCAGCGGCGCGCCGGTGGTGATGCGCAGGCATTCGCCGACGCCGATCGCCTGCTGCAAGTCCTCGCCGGCGAACTGCTCGCCGGCCAGGCGCAACACGGTCGGCGCAAACGGATTCAGATCGGCATGGCGCAGCGCGAAGCCATCCATCGCGCTGTTGGCGAACGGCGGCAGGTCGATCGGCGCGTCCAGCGCTTCGAGCAGGATGCGGCCGTCCGCGCGCGGCAGCGCCAGGCGTTCGGCCGGCAACGGGCGCGACTGGGCGACGGCGGCGACGATGGCCAGCGCCTCGGAATAGGCAATACGGGAGGGATAGTCGTTCATGGCGCAGGCAGGATACCCGCTGCGCGCAGGTCCTGCGGCGTGTTGAGGTTGCCGAGCGTCAGCCCAGGCAGCGGCAAGCAGGCCAGCGCCAACTGCCGCTGCAGGGCACGCGGCGCGTAGCGGCCGGCATCCAGCGCCGAAGCCAACGCAGGCCGCAGCGCGGCGACGCGGTACAGTGCCACCAGCGGCTGCAGGCCGTCGTCGTCCTCGGCATAGGCGCCATCCCCATCGCCACTGGCGTCGATCAACCTGTCCAGCAGCGCTGGCGGAAGCCGGCACAGGTCCACCGGCAAGGTCAGCAGCCACGGCGTGGCGCAGCCCGCGGCCAGTGCGTCCAGGCCGGCGATCGGCCCCAGCGAGCGCTCGGCGCTAGGCGGCGCGCCGATCCGGTCAGGCAGCGCGTGCAGTCCGGCGGCGGCGTAGCGCGGCAGGTCGCGGTTGGCGCTGATCAGCACCGCTGCGACCGCGGGCGCCAAGGATTGCGCCAGGCGCTGCACCAGCGCTTGCCCGTCGTGTTGCAGCCATGCCTTGTCGCAACCGCCCAGGCGTTGCGAGCGGCCGCCGGCGAGGATGCCCAGCGTGACCTCGCAGCGCGCGTCCATCGCCCGGCTACTTGCCGCGGACGTGCTTCATCAGGCGCCGCTTCTTGGCGACCTGGCGCTCGGTTAGCACGTTCTTCTTGCCTTCGTACGGATTGGCGCCTTCGCGGAACATGAAGCGCACCGGCGTGCCGACCAGCTTGAAGCGCTTGCGGAAGAAATTCTCCAGATAGCGCTTGTACGACTCCGGCAGCACCTTCAGCCGGGTGCCGTGGACGATGAAGGTCGGCGGATTGCTGCCGCCCGGATGCACGTAGCGCAGCTTGGAGACATGGCCGCGGATGCTCGGCGGCGGATTGGTCTCGTAGGCCACTTCCAGCGCCTGGTTGACTTCGCTGGTGCTGAAGACGCGCACAGCCGAGGCATGCGCGCTGTGGATCGAGCGGAACAGCTCGCGCAGGCCGGAGCCGTGCTTGGCCGAGATCCGCACCGCTTCGGCCCAGGGCACGAAGCCAAGCTTGCGCGACAGCAGCGCCTCGGCCTGCTCGCGCTGATAGTCGGTCAGCCCGTCCCACTTGTTGACCGCCACCACCAGGGCGCGGCCGGCGTCCAGGATCGCGCCGAGCACGCTGGCGTCCTGGTCGGTGACGCCTTCGGTGGCGTCGAGCAGCAGCACCGCAACCTCGCATTGCTCGATCGCCTGCAGCGTCTTGAACACGCTGAATTTCTCCACCGCCTCCTCGACCCGGCCGCGACGGCGCAGGCCGGCGGTGTCGATCAGCCGGTACAGGCGGTCGTCGCGTTGCAGGTCCACTGCGATCGAATCGCGGGTGGTGCCCGGCACTTCCGAGGCGATCATCCGCTCCTCGCCGAGCAGGCGGTTGACCAGCGTCGACTTGCCGACGTTGGGACGGCCGACGAAGGCGATGCGCATGCGCGCGGGATCGGTGTCCAGCGTGGCGCCAGCGCCCTCTTCCGGCAAGCGCGACAGCACTTCCTCAAGCAGGTCGTCGATGCCGTGGCGGTGCGCCGCGGACACCGCGATGGCCTCGCCCAGGCCATAGCGCGCGAACTCGGCGCGCACCTGGTCCTCGTCGGTGCCGTCGATCTTGTTGATCAGCAGCAGCGTCGGCCGCGCCAGCTTGCGCAGCCAGGCCAGGATCTCGTCGTCGAGCGAGGACGAGCCCTCGCGGCCATCGACCACGAACAGCACCAGGTCGGCTTCGCCGGCCGCGGAGCGCGCCTGGTCGGCGGTCGCGCCTGCCAGTCCTTCTTCCTCGCCGGAAATACCGCCGGTGTCGACGATCACGAACGGGGTGTCCGGCTCCAGCCTGCAGACTCCGTAGTTGCGATCGCGGGTGACGCCGGGCTGGTCATGGACCAGCGCGTCGCGGCTGCGCGTGAGCGCATTGAATAGCGTGGACTTGCCGACATTCGGCCGTCCAACCAGGGCGACCAGCGGCAGCATCGCGAATTCCTTCCCTTATTGACCCAACCGGAACGCGGTCAGGTCGCCTTTCGTGTTCTGGACCAGCAGGATGCCATCGGCTACCACCGGCTGCGCTACCAACGCCTTGCGTCCCACCCGCTCGCGTGCAGCGATCTCGCCGTTGTCGAGCTTCAACCAATGCAGATAACCCTTGTAGTCGCCGACCACGGCGTAGTCGCCCTGGATCGCCACGCCGGTCAGCGAACGCCGTGCCAGCGCCGGCTGCGACCAAGTCGCCGAGCCGGTGGCCTTGTCCAGCGCCCACACCGAACCGGCGTTGTCGGCCACCACCACGCTGCTGGAACTGACGCCGACACCGCCGGCGCCGCCATGATCGCGGGTCCACAGCGGACGCCCGCTGGGGCCTTCCAGCGCCACGGTCTGATTCTTGAAGCTGGTCGCGTAAAGGGTGGTGCCTTCCAGCACCGGCGCGCCGTCCACGTCGGCCATGCGCTCCAGTTCGGTACGCCCTTCCGGCACGCCGATGGTCTGCTCCCACAGCACGCGCCCATCCTGCATCGCCAGCGCCGCCAGGGTGCCGTCGTCGTTGCCGATGAACAGCACGCCCGGGCCGGACACCACCGGCGCGTTGCCGCGCACGGTCAGGGTCGGCAGTTCCTGCGCGTGGAACCAGCGCTGCTGGCCGCTGCTCGCATCGAACGCGGTGACGTGGCCATCGTTGCTGCGCACGAACACTAGGTTCTGCGAGACGACCGGCGCGGCGATCACTTCGTTGGGCACCTTGGCGTGCCACTTCTCTGTGCCGCTGGCGGCGTCGAGCGCGATCACTTCGCCATTCAGGCCGCCGACGACGACCAAGCCCTCGCCCACGCCAGGACCACCGGCGAAGCGCGGCAGCGGACGGTTCTTCTCCAGCCGCTTGCGCTCCTTGGCCTGCTGCTTCTCGTTGCGCAGGCGCTGCTTGTAGGCCACGCGCTCGTCCTTGGACAGGGCCTTGCTGGACTCGCCCTCGACCTGGCTCTCCGGCTGCGCCTGCACCTGCGACATGCGCTCCTTGCGCGCCTTCTTGGCGTCGTATTCCCACAGCGTCTTGCCGGTCTGCAGGTCCAGCGCGTAGACCGAACCGGAGGCCGCGGCCAGGTACACCTTGCCGTCGGCCACCGCCGGATGCTGGCGCACGCCGATCCGCTTCTCGCCCTTGCCGGCATCGGTGGACCACAGCTTGACGACCTTCACCGACGGCTTGAAATCGACCAGTTCGGCCGGCTCGGCGGCCTTCTTGGCGGCCGCGTCCTTGCCTGCAAACCAGCCCTTGACCGTGCTGCAGCCGGACAGCGTCAGACCCAGCAGCGCGATGGTCGCGATGCGCTTGAACATGACTACCTTCATCAGATCGGCTCCGCAGGATTCGGCACGGTGCCGCCCGCATCCATCAATTTCGTTTCCAGCAGTCGCCGTTGCGGCGCCGCCACGTCCAGGGTGGTCAACGACTTGGCGTACGCCTCGCGTGCCGCGTCGCGCTTGCCCTGTGCGATCAGCGCATCGCCACGAATCTCCAGGCTCTGGTTGTCGTCGGCCGCGGCCAGCAGCTTCAGCGCTTCATCGCTCTTGCCCGTCTCGATCAGCAACCGCGCCACGCGCTGGTCGATCAGCAGCTTCAGCTCGCCCTCGGCCTTGAGGCCGTGCAGCGTCGCTACGGCCTGGTCGTACTTGTTGTCATCGGCTTGCGCCTTGGCCAGGCGCAGCGCGGCCAGTTCGGCGTAGATGTTGGCCGGGCCCTGCTGTAGCGCCGCCATGTCCTTGCTGGCCTTGTCCAGTTGCTTGGCCTGTATGCTCTTGAGCACGGCGTCGTAGCGGGAATTGGCCAGCGCCAGATCGTTGGAGTGCTGCTTGGTCCACCACTGCCAGCCAATGATCGCGCCGATGCCCAGGGCAATGCCGCCGATCAGGCCGGCGCCGTTTTTGCTGAGCCAAGTGCGGACGCGTTCGCTTTGTTCGTGCTCGTCGAGCAGGTCGTCGATCGCCATGCGTACTCTCGCCCCGCCGCAACGACGGGACATGAAATGTTGAGATTGAGGAACCGCGCCGCCGTCACTCTGACGCTGGCACCACGGAACCGTCAGAGGATACCGCAAAGCGGGCCACGTTCGCGCGCTTGTACGGCGTCAGATCCACGGTACTACCGGATTGCTGAACCTGGACCGCCGAGGCATTGCCGAGCACGATGCGGCCCACTTGACCCGGCGCGTAGTCGCGCTTTTCGCCAGCTTTCAGCAGCGCCTTCTCCAGCGGCTTGCCGTCCGGAGCGATGATCTGCACCCAGCTGTCGCCCTGGAACGACAGGCTCAGGCCAGGCTTGTCCGGCTCGCCAGAGGCGCGCGGTAGCGGCGTCAACGAGGCGATGTACGGCGCCGCGCTGGGAACGGTGTGGGCGGCCGGCGCGGGCGCAGCGGCGTTGCCGTTGCCGCCCTTGGCGGCCGCGGCCGGCGCGGCATCGCCCGGCGCGGCCGGCACCACGTCCAGCGACGCGGTGCTGGGGCCGTCCTCGGCGAAATGGGTGCGGGTGGCGTACCACACCGGTACCGCCAGTCCGGCGGTGATCACTACGTACACCAGGCGCCGGGTGGCGCTCTCGAGCATGCGCCGAAGCGGCGGCGTATGCGTGTGACTGATCAGCTCCACCGGCTGCACCGGCGCGATGTGCGCGCTGGCCAGCAGCGGATCCAGGTCCACACCGAGCAGGCGCGCATAGCTACGCAGCTGGCCGCGCACGAACACCGGCGCGCCGAGGCGCTCCCATTGCTCGGTTTCCAACGCACGGATCACGTGCAACGGCATGCGCAAGCGGCTACCGACGTCGTCGATGCTCAGGCCGGCGGCTTCGCGCGCTTCGCGGAGCTGTTGCCCGCAACCTTTGGCGCCGTCGAAAGCGTTCGGATTGGAATCACTGATCACAATGCACTAGCCCCGGGAGTGGTGGTCGCGATAGCGGGAAACTCCTTGCGCAACCGCTGTTGGTAACGGCCGGCAGCAGCCATGTCGCCCAGCCCTTGTTCAATCTGAATCGCAAGTTGTAACACGGATGCAGTGGCAGGCGCAGCCGACAGACGCCGTTCGGAGAAGGCGCGCGCCTCGAAAAAGCGCGTCTGCGCCGCTTCGTCGCGCGCCATCGCTTCCAGCGCGTAGACATTGTCCGGCTGCAGCGCCAGCGCCTTGCGCAGGTCGTGTTCGCCGCGCTCGCGCTGGCCGATCTGCAACGCGCAACCGCCGGCATTGGCCAAGGCCGATGCCGGCGTGGCGTAGCCGGGGGCCGCCAGCGCGCGATCGAACCACTGCAGCGATTCGGCGATGGCGCCGTTCGCGCACAGCCAGGCGCCGTAGTTGTTCAAGGTCTCGCCGCGGTCCGGCGCCAGTTCGGCCGCCTTGCGGTAATGCTCGCCGGCGCTGACGGCATCGCCGCGGCGCCCGGCGACCACCGCCAGCAACGTGTGCGCCTGCACCGAATCCGGCGCCAGCGCCAAAGCCTTGCGCGCATGGTCCGCGGCGCCGGCCAGATCGCCGCCGCTGAGCCGGTTGCCGGCCAGGCCCAGCTGTTCCTGCAGCGCATAGCGCGCCTTGACCTGGCCGTTGTCGCGGAAGTCGTAGTGCGGCGCCACCTGCTCGACGCTACGCAGCTTGCCCGGCTTGCTGCTGCGTCCGGCGCAGGCCGACAGCGCCAGCAACGCCGCGACCGACACCGCGATGGACAGGGCGTAGTTAGGCCGCCGCATCCCGCTCCGCCTGCGTCTGCAACTGGCGCTGGAAGTCGGCCTGGCGACGGGTGCGGTCCAGCACCTGCCCTTTGAGCTGACCGCAGGCCGCGTCGATGTCGTCGCCGCGCGTACGCCGCACCATGGTCAGCACCTGCGCATCGAGCAGAATCTTCTGGAACGCGCGGATTTCGGTCTCGCCGGAGCGCTCGTAGCGCGTGCCCGGGAACGGATTGAACGGGATCAGGTTGACCTTGCCGGCGTTCGCGGCCTGCACCGCGTTGTCGAACTGGCGCATCAGCCGCGCCAGCTGCCGCGCATGCTCGGGCCGATCGTTGATGCCCTTCATCAGCGTGTATTCGAAGGTCACCGACTCGCGCCGCTTGTTGGCGCGCAGGTAGCGCGCGCAGGCGGCCATCAGTTCGGCCACCGGGTACTTCTTGTTCAGCGGCACCAGCGTCTCGCGCAGCGTGTCGTCGGCCGCATGCAGCGACACCGCCAGCGACACGTCGCTCTCGGTGGACAGGCGATCGATCATCGGCACCAGGCCGGAGGTGGACAGCGTAACCCGCTTGTTGGCCAGGCCGTAGCCGAGGTCGTCGCGCATCACGCTCATCGCGCGCACGACATTGTCGAAATTCATCAGCGGCTCGCCCATGCCCATCATCACCACGTTGGTGAGACGGCGCTGCTGATGCGGCACGTTGCCCAAATGCCTCGCCGCGACCCACACCTGGCCGACGATCTCGGCGGTGGACAGGTTGCGGTTGAAGCCCTGGGTGGCGGTCGAACAGAACGTGCAGTTCAATGCGCAGCCGACCTGAGAAGACACGCACAGCGTGCCGCGGCCCTTGTCGGGGATGTACACAGCCTCGATCGCGTTCTTGCCGTCGTTGCCCATGGCCAGCAGCCACTTGTGGGTGCCGTCGGTAGAGGGCTTGTCGAACACGATGTTGGGGACGACGACCTCGGCATGCTGCTGCAGCTTGGCGCGCAGCGCCTTGCCGAGGTCGGTCATCTGGTCGAAATCGGTGACGTAGCGATGGTGGATCCACTTCATCACCTGGTGGGCGCGGTAACGCGCTTCGCCGAGAGTCTCGGCGAAGAAGCGCTCCAGGCCCTCGCGATCGAGGTCGAGCAGATTCTGCTTGGCGGCCGCACCGGTCCGGATCGGATCGGCGAGCGCCAACGGAGTGTGGACGACCTCGTTCACGATGACCTCTTAGCGCGAAACCACTTCGGTGGCGGCGAAGAAATACGCCACTTCATTGGCGGCGTTCTCGACAGAATCGGAACCGTGCGCGGCGTTGGCGTCGATCGAGTCGGCGAAATCGGCGCGGATGGTGCCGGGCGCGGCGTCCTTCGGATTGGTGGCACCGAGCAGGTCGCGGTGCGCGGCCACGGCGTTCTCGCCTTCCAGCGCCTGGATCATCACCGGGCCGGAGATCATGAACTCGACCAGCGCGTTGAAGAAAGGACGCTCGCGATGCACGGCGTAGAAGCCCTCGGCCTCGCGGCGTGACAGCTGCTTGTACTTGGCGGCCACAACCTTCAGGCCGGCCTTCTCGAAGCGGGAATAGATCTCGCCGATGACGTTCTTGGCGACGGCATCGGGCTTGATGATGGACAGGGTGCGCTCCAGCGCCATGGGAAGTTCTCCGTTGGGCGGGCCACTAGATCAGTTGGCCCGAGGTTAACATGAAAAAAACCCGCGTCAAAACGCGGGCTTAGCCAGAATTGCGATCGACAATTCTATCCAATCGCAATGGGCTTTGCACGACCGCCTGCAGAATCGTGCTGCATTGCAGCATGACGTGGGCGGATACCAGGCCTAGACTCAAACAATCGTTTGATTGATTCTGGCGGCCGTATGGCAAAGCAAGCGCACTTTTCGACCAAGGACCGCATCCTCAGCGTGGCCGAGGAACTGTTCGCCCAGCACGGCTTTTCCGGCACGTCGCTGCGCCAGGTCACCAGCCAGGCCGACGTCAACATCGCCGCGGTGAACTACCACTTCGGTTCCAAGGAAAACCTGGTCAACGAGGTGTTCCGGCGGCGCATGGACGAGATGACCGCGGCGCGCCTGGCACAGCTGGAAACCGCACAGCGCATGCATCCGGGCCAACTCGGGCCGGTGCTGGCCGCATTCGTGGAGCCGGCGCTGGCGATGGCCCAGGACCGCCAGAGCGGCGGCGCCTTCGTGCGCGTGATCGCCCGCGCCTATGCCGAAAAGAACGACAGCCTGCGCCAGTTCCTGTCCGACCACTACGGCCACGTGCTGCGCGAATTCGGCAAGGCCATCGCCGTCTGCGCGCCCGAACTGAGCAAGGAAGAGCTTTACTGGCGCCTGGACTTCCTGGCCGGCGCGCTGACCTACGCCATGGCCGACTTCGGCCTGATCAAGCGTCCCGCCGGGGTCAGCGAAAGCGCGCATCGCGCCCATGCCGCGCGCGAACTGATCCGCTTCGCCGAGGCCGGCTTCCTGGCCGCAGCGCGCCCTGATTCCGCAACAACCGTTCCGACCATATCCCGCAATCGTTGACCTACAGAGGCTGATCGCTATGTCCACCCCCCTGCTAGTCCGCCGTGCTGCCGTCCTGGGTGCGGGCGTGATGGGCGCGCAGATCGCTGCGCACCTGACCAACGCCGGCGTCGACACCGTGCTGTTCGATCTTCCCGCCAAGGACGGCCACCCCGACGGCGTCGTGCTCAAGGCCATCGCCAACCTGACCAAGCTGAGCCCTGCCCCGCTCGCCAGCCCCACCCTGGCCGAGGCGATCACGCCGGCCAACTACGCCTCCGGCCTGGAGCAGCTGCGCGGCTGCGACCTGATCATCGAAGCCATCGCCGAGCGCATGGACTGGAAACAGGACCTTTACAAGAAGATTGCCCCGTTCGTGGCCGATCACGCGGTACTGGCCTCCAACACCTCCGGGCTGGGCATCAACGCGCTGTCCGACGTGCTGCCTGAACAACTGCGCCACCGCTTCTGCGGCGTGCATTTCTTCAACCCGCCGCGCTATATGCACCTGGCCGAGCTGATCCCGGCCAAGGGTACCGACGCCGCTGTGCTGGAAGGCCTGGAAGCGTTCCTGGTCAGCACCCTGGGCAAGGGCGTGGTCTACGCCAAGGACACCCCGAACTTCATCGGCAACCGCATTGGCGTGTTCTCGATCCTGTCCACCATCCACCACACCGCGCAATCCGGCCTGGGTTTCGACGAAGTGGACGCGCTGACCGGCCCGCTGGTCGGGCGGCCGAAATCGGCGACCTACCGTACCTCCGACGTGGTCGGCCTGGACACCATGGCCCATGTCATCAAGACCATGGCCGACACCCTGCCGAACGATCCGTGGCACCAGTATTTCGCCTCGCCGAAGTGGCTGGACGCGCTGATCGCCAAGGGCGCGCTCGGCCAGAAGGTCGGCGCCGGCATCTTCCGCAAGGTCGGCAAGGACATCGTGGTGCTGGATCTGCAGAAGCAGGACTACCGCCCGGCAGACCGCAGCGCGGCGCCGGAAGTGGTCGAGATCCTGAAGATCAAGAACCCCGCGGAGAAGTTCGCCAAGCTGCGCGCGAGCCAGCATCCGCAGGCTCAATTCCTGTGGGCGACGTTCCGCGACCTGTTCCACTACAGCGCCTACCATCTGGCCGACATCGCCGAAACCGCGCGCGACGTTGATCTGGCGATCCGCTGGGGCTACGGCTGGTCGCTGGGCCCGTTCGAGACCTGGCAGGCCGCCGGCTGGAAGCAGGTGGCGCAGTGGATCGCCGACGACATCGTGGCCGGCAAGGCCATGTCCAGCGCGCCGCTGCCGGACTGGGTGTTCGACGGCCGCGACGGCGTGCACGCCGCCGAGGGCAGCTACAGCCCGGCGCGCCATGCCAAACTGCCGCGTTCAGCGCTGCCGGTGTACCAGCGCCAGCGCTTCCCCGATCCGCTGCTGGGCGAGACATTCGCGCCGGGCGAGACCGTGTTCGAGAACGACGGCCTGCGCCTGTGGCACGACGGCGACGACATCGCCGTGGTCAGCTTCAAGACCAAGATGAATACCGTGTCCGACCAAGTGCTCGACGGCCTGCAGGAAGCGGTCGGCCGCGCCGAGCAAGGCTTCAAGGGCCTGGTGCTCTGGCAGCACAAGGAACCCTTCTCCGCCGGCGCCGACCTGGCTGGCGCGTTGGGCCTGCTGCAGGCGGGCAAGGTCGATGCGTTCGAGGCGATGGTCGCCAACTTCCAGGCCACCAGCCAGCGCATCAAGTATTCGCTGGTGCCGGTGGTCGCGGCAGTACGCGGCCTGGCCCTGGGCGGCGGCTGCGAATTCCAGATGCACAGCGCCAAGACCGTGGCTGCACTGGAGAGCTACATCGGCCTGGTCGAGGCCGGCGTCGGCCTGCTGCCGGCCGGCGGCGGCCTGAAGGAGATCGCGGTGCGCGCCTCGCAGGCGGCCGGTCCGGGCGGCGACGTGTTCGCCGAGCTGAAGAAGACCTTCGAGACCGTGGCGATGGCCAAGGTTTCCACCTCGGCGGTCAACGCCAAGGAACTGGGCCTGCTGCGCGGCACCGACAAGGTCGTGTTCAACAGCTACGAGGCGCTGTACATCGCCAAGGCCGAAGCGCGCGCGCTGGCCGAGAGCGGTTACCGCCCGCCGCTGCCGGCACGCCGCATCCAGGTTGCCGGCGACGTCGGCATCGCCACCTTCAAGATGCTGCTGGTCAACATGTTAGAAGGCCGCTTCATCAGCGACTACGACTACGAGATCGCCACCCGCATCGCCACCGTGCTATGCGGCGGCGAAATCGATCGCGGCGCGCTGGTGGACGAGGAATGGCTGCTCAAACTCGAGCGCAAGCACTTCGTCGAACTGGCCCAGCAGGAAAAGACCCAGGCGCGGATCGGGCACATGCTCAAGACGGGTAAGCCGTTGAGGAACTGATTGAAGCCGGGACCAGGGACCGGGGACCGGCCCCGAACCAGCAAACTTCCAGCCATTCGAGACTCCCCAAATGACCAGACAAATCCAAGACGCCTACATCGTCGCCGCCACCCGCACCCCGGTCGGCAAGGCGCCCAAGGGCGTGTTCCGCAATACCCGTCCGGACGAAATGCTGGCGCACGTGTTGCGCGCGGTGGTCGCGCAGGCGCCGGGCAT
Organism: Xanthomonas translucens pv. cerealis; assembly: GCF_006838285.1. Taxonomy (NCBI): domain Bacteria; kingdom Pseudomonadati; phylum Pseudomonadota; class Gammaproteobacteria; order Lysobacterales; family Lysobacteraceae; genus Xanthomonas; species Xanthomonas cerealis. Next base: position 1,423,880 of record NZ_CP038228.1, on the reverse strand, counting down.
CGACCCTTCGCGCATCGACGATGCGATCATCGGCTGCGCGATGCCCGAGGGCGAGCAAGGCATGAACGTGGCGCGCATCGGCGTGCTGCTGGCCGGGCTGCCAAATTCGGTGGCTGGGCAGACCATCAACCGCTTCTGCTCCTCCGGCATCCAGGCCGTGGCGCTGGCCGCGGACCAGATCCGCCTGGGCAACGCCGACCTGATGCTGGCCGGCGGCACCGAGTCGATGTCGATGGTGCCGATGATGGGCAACAAGGTCGCGCTGTCGCCAAGCGTGTTCGCCGACAATCACGTCGCCATCGCCTATGGCATGGGCATCACCGCCGAGAAGGTGGCCGAGGAATGGAAGGTGTCGCGCGAGGACCAGGACGCGTTCGCGCTCGCCTCGCACCAGAAGGCCATCGCCGCGATCGCCGCCGGCGAGTTCCGCGAAGAGATCAGCCCGTACGAGATCCTGTCGCACCAGCCCGACCTGGCCGGCAACGTCATCGCGCTGCGCAAGCGCCTGGTCGATACCGACGAAGGTCCGCGCCCGGACAGCTCGATCGAAGGCCTGGCCAAGCTGCGCCCGGTGTTCCGCAACGGCCAGTTCGGCGGCAGCGTCACCGCCGGCAACTCCTCGCAGATGAGCGACGGCGCCGGCGCGGTGCTGCTGGCCTCCGAGCAGGCGATCAAGGACTACGGGTTGACCCCCCTCGCCCGCTTCGTCAGCTTCTCGGTCGCCGGCGTGCGCCCGGAAGTGATGGGCATCGGCCCGATCGCGGCGATTCCCAAGGCGCTCAAGCAGGCCGGGCTGAGCAAGGACCAGATCGACTGGATCGAGCTCAACGAAGCCTTCGCCGCGCAGTCGCTGGCGGTGATCCGCGACAGCGGCCTGGACCCGTCCAAGGTCAATCCGCTTGGCGGCGCGATCGCGCTCGGCCATCCGCTCGGCGCCACCGGTGCGATCCGCACCGCCACGCTGGTGCACGGCCTGCGCCGCCGCCAGCAGAAGTACGGCATGGTCACCATGTGCATCGGCACCGGCATGGGGGCGGCGGGCATCATCGAAGCGCTCTGAGCTGCGCGTTTGGGCAACGAAAAAGGGCAGCCTGGGCTGCCCTTTTTCTTGCATCGGCGGTTGCGCTGCCGAACCCCGCACGCAACGCGGTGGACCCGCGCGCTTCGGCAGCCTCGCCGTGCGTTTACTTGCTGCCGGCGTCCACGTCGGCCAGCGCACGACGCATCATGTCCTGCGCGGGCTTGCTCAGCTTCTCGTGCTCCAGCGCATAGCGGATGGTCGCCTCGATCAGGCCGATATGGGTGCCGCAGTCGAAGCGGGTACCCTCGAAGCGGTAGGCATGCACCGGATCGCTCTCGATCAGCGTGGCGATCGCGTCGGTCAGCTGGATCTCGCCACCGGCCCCCGGCACGGTCTTTTCCAGCAGATCGAAGATCTTGGAACTGAGCACGTAGCGGCCGACCACGGCCAGGTCGCTCGGCGCATCGGCCGGCTTGGGCTTCTCGACGATCGCGGTGATCTTGCCTTCGCTGCCGTCGAACGCCTCGGTGGCGACGATGCCGTAGCTGCCAGTGCTCTCGTGCGGCACGTCCTGCACGGCGATCACGCTGGCGCCGGAGCGCTCGGCCACGTCGGCCATCTGCGCCAACGCGCCGGGGCCGCGGTTCCAGATCAGGTCGTCGGGCAGCAGCACCGCGAACGGCTCGTCGCCGATGATCGGCTTGGCGCACAGCACCGCATGGCCGAGGCCGAGCGCTTCGGCCTGGGTCACGAAGATCGCGCGCACCCCATTGGGCAGCACGTGGCGCACCAGTTCCAGCTGCTCGAGCTTGCCGGCGCGTTCGAGCTTCTGTTCCAGCTCGTAGGCCTTGTCGAAATAGTCCGCAACCGCATGCTTGTAGCGGTTGGTGACGAAAATGAGGGTGTCGCAACCGGCCTCGATCGCCTCGTCCACGGCGTACTGGATCAACGGCCGATCGATGATCGGCAGCATTTCCTTGGGCACCGTCTTGGTGGCGGGGAGGAAGCGGGTACCCAGACCTGCAACCGGGAAAACTGCCTTGCGGATTCTCTTGCTCATCAGAGCCTTCTTGCCTCGCGTGCGGGGAAGGGAACAATTGTAGCGGAGCTATCCTGACCAGCTTGTTGTCGCAGCGGCGAGAACTCGGGCATTGTCGTGCGCAGCACTTTTTCGATGCTATCGCTGTCGTATTCGGCCACGGCGGCGCGCAATTGCTGCAGGCCCTGCAACACGTTCTCGCGCGAGAACGTGCGTGCGCCGGCCTCGAGGATCTTCGGATGCGAGGTGGGACGATAGTTCTCGTCGGAATAAAACAAGGTTTCGTGCAGCTTCTCGCCCGGACGCAGCCCAGTGTAGACGATGGCGATGTCGCGACCGGGCTGCTTGCCGGCCAGGCGGATCATCTGCTCGGCGAGCAGACGGATCGGCACCGGTTCGCCCATGTCCAGCGTATAGATCGCGCCATGCGACGCCGACGCGGCGGCCTGCACGATCAACTGGCAGGCCTCGGGAATGGTCATGAAATACCGGGTCACCTGCGGATCGGTCACGGTGACCGGGCCGCCCTGGCGGATCTGCTCGCGGAACAGCGGCACCACGCTGCCGGCCGAATCCAGCACGTTGCCGAAGCGCACGGTGACGAAACGCGTACCCACGGTCTGGTCGTCCAGCGACTGGCACACCATCTCCGCATAGCGCTTGGAAGCGCCGAGCACGTTGACCGGATTGACCGCCTTGTCGGTGGAGATAAACACGAAGGTCGAGACTTTGGCGGCGACGCAGGCGCGCGCCACGTTCTCGGTGGCAAGCACGTTGTTGCGGACCGCCTCGCGGAACTGCTTCTCCAGCAGCGGCACCTGCTTGTAGGCGGCGGCATGGAACACCGCATCCGGCTCGGCGATGCGCATCGCATGGCGGGTCACCGCCGGATCGCCGCAGTCGCCCAGCACGCACTCGATCTCCAGATCCGGAAAGGTGCGGTGCAGATCGGCGTGGATGGTGATCAACGCCAGTTCGTCGATCTCCAGCAGCACCACTTTGCGCGCGCCATGGCGCGCGCACTGCCGGCACAGCTCCGAACCGATCGACCCGCCGGCACCGGTCACCATCACCGTGCGCCCGGATAACCAGGCATTGATCAACTTCCAGTCCGGGGTCACCGGCTTGCGCCCAAGCAGGTCCTCGATCGCAACCTCCTTCAGTTCGCCAGGCAGATAGTGGCCTTCGAGCACGTCGAGCAGGCGCGGCACGGTCCGGAACGGCAGCCCGGTGCTTTCGCAGATCGCCACCACCCGCTGCATGCCGGTCGCATCCAGCGACGGGATCGCGATGACCAGCAGTTTGGCCGCGGTTTCCTTGGCGATCGCGCCGGCTTCGTCGATCCGGCCCAGGATCGGCAGGCCCTGCAGCTTGGCGCCGTGCAGATGGCCGGCATCGTCGACGAAGCCGACCGGATGATAGGCGCCGGAACGGCGCAGGTCGCGCACCAGCGCCTCGGCCGCACGGCCGGCGCCGACGATCAGCACGCGCCGCGCGGTCACGTCCGAATGGGCGATCTGGTAGTCCTTCCAGGCGCGGTACAGCAGCCGCGGCGCGCCGAGCAGCGCCGACAGCGCGAACGGATACACCATCAGCACCGACAGCGGAATGGCATCGAAGCGGCTATATGCCAGCCCCAGCACGATCGCGACCAGGCCATAGAAACTGGCCTTGAAGATATTCAACAGATCCGGAACGCTGGCGAAGCGCCACAGCCCGCGGTACAGGCCGACCTTCCAGAACACCAGGCCCTGCGCCACCAGCACGATGACGGTATTGAGATTCCACAAGGGCAAGGGATGCTCGCCGGCCAGCATCGTGTAACGCGCCGCATGCAGCAACTGCCAGCAGATCCACACGATCACAAGATCGTGCACCACCACGGAGGCCTTGGGGAACAGCTCGGTCAGACGGTCGCGGGTCGATAGCATCAGTTATCCATGAGAGTTCAGCACAGTCCCTTGCGCAAAGTCAGCCAAAGCGCACTCGCCAATGCATACCAGGCAAGCGCCAACCCAGCCTGCCCCGCGGTTTGCAACGTTTCACCTAACCAGGCAATTGTAATCGCGACAATGCTGAACAGGGCATAGGCGAAGGTCACAAGCGTGTGGCTCCTGCCTGTATGTACCCAACGCTGGTAAAAATGTTGCGCATGCGGTTGCCACCAACGTTCGCCAGCGAGCATGCGCGACAGCAGCGTGAAGCCGGCGTCGATGGCGAATGCGGAAATTGGTATCAGCAGCAACCATGGAGTGAGGTGGCTCACGCGGGTGCACAGTGCGAACAACGCGGCGACCAAGTATCCCAGCGCCCCACTGCCGACGTCGCCGAGGAAAATGCGTGCACGCGGATAGTTGAACGGCAGGAAGCCGGCACAGGCCACGATCAGCACCCAGCACGGCCAGCGCAACGGCGCGGGCAGCAGGCAGGCGAAGCCCAACGCCACCAGCATCGCCTGGCTGGTCGCCAGGCCATTGATGCCGTCCATGAAGTTCCAGATGTTGATCAGCGAGATCGTCGCCAGCCAGGTCAACGCGGTCAGCCAGGGATTGTGCTGCGATCGGTAGACGAGTCCGGCCAGCAGGGTGGCGGCCAGCGCATGTACCAGCAGCCGCAGCGCGGCCGACAGCGGGCGGTGATCGTCCCACCAGCCGATGCCGGCGACCAGCATCAGCCCGCCAGCGAACGCCGCGATGGCCATGCCCTGCTGCGGCCACAGCGCCGCCGCATACGCGCAGGCCGCCAGTACCGCGGCAACGATCGCCACACCGCCGCCGCGCGGCGTCGCCACCGTATGGCTGCGCCGCTCGCCGGGCGCGTCCATCAGCTTGCGCTTGAGCGCATAGCGGCGCGACAACCAGGTTCCGACCGCGCTGAACGCCGCCAGCGCCGCGAGCAGCGCCCATCCTGCGACCGGCACCTACACCACCGCGTAGTTGAGCAGCGGCTTGACCGTGCCCCACTCCTTGCAACTCGGACATTGCCAGTGGTGGGTGCGGGCGCCGAAACCGCAGCGCGTGCAGCGATAGCTGGGATTGCGCACCAGCAACTGGTCGGTGATGTGCTTGAGATCCTGCAGGGTGGCGGTCGAATCGGCGCCCTCGGCCAGGGTCAGGTCGATCAATGCCGATTCGCCGCGGACCGAAGGCCGGTCCTTCAGCTGCCGCCCGAGGTAGGCGCGTGCCGCGGACACGCCTTCCTGCGATTCCATCAACCGGGTCAGCGCCAGCACTGGGGCGATGCCGCGGTAGTGCTCGGTCATTTCCGACAGGAAGGCGCGCGCGCCGCTGAGATCGTTGCCGCGACGGTAGCAGTCCATCAGTGCCGGCATGATCTCCGGCAGGTAGTCCGGATCGTGGCGCGCGGCACGTTCGAAGGCGCGGATCGCGGCCTCGTCGTTGCCGTCGTCCACGTCGATGCGTCCTTCCAGGATGCCTGCGCGCACCGAGGTGGCGTCGGCCTGGTAGGCGCGTGCGATCGCCGCCCGCGCAAGCTCGGGCTTGCCGGAGGCGCGGTAGCGGTCGGCCAGCTCGCATTCGAACTGCGCGATCAGCTTGCCCATCGGCTCGCCGGTCACGTCTTCGTAGCGGGTGGCGTTGTCGATTGCCTTTTCCCATTCGCGCTCGGCCTGGTAGATACCGATCAAGTGCTTGAGCGCCTGCGGCGCGCGCTGGTCGATCTGTGCCAGCTCGGTGAACACGGTCTCGGCCCGATCCAGCAGGCCGGACTTCATGTAGTCCTCGCCCAGTGCCAGCAAGGCCTGCACGCGTTGCGGATCGCTGAGGTCGGCGCGCTGCACCAGGCCCTGGTGCAGGCGGATCGCCCGATCCACTTCACCGCGACGGCGGAACAGGTGACCGAGCGCGACCTGGGTCTCGAAGGTTTCCTTGTCCAGTTCGGCGATGTGCAGGAACAGCTCGATCGCCTTGTCCGGCTCTTCGTTGAGCAGATAGTTCAGGCCGCGGAAATAGGTGCTGGAAAGCCGGCTGACCTGCGTGTCGCCATGGCGTTGGCCGCCACGGCGACCGATCACCCATCCGCTCAGCGCCGCCAATGGCAGGAACAGGAAGAACCAGAACCACTCGGTCAGGAAGTCCATCGAAGATCAGCGTCCGTCCACAGGCGGGGGATAGGTCGGTACCGGCGCGACGGCCGGTGCGGCAGCGGCGATCGCGGCCTTGTTGGCGCGGCGCAGCTTGGCGTACAGCGGGATCACCAACGTGGCCAGTATCAGCGCCGCGCCGATCACCACGCCGGCGCACAGCGAGACGATGATGGCAATGCCGGAGGTGGTGTTGATGCCGGTGAAACCGAAATTGATGACGATCTGCTGCGAATTCAGCGATCCGATGACCAAGCCGGCCAACAGGAACAGCAGCAATAGCAGCAGACGAACAATTTTCATGAAGCTCTCCAGCGCCGGGAGACACTAGATTAGCCGAACAAGCGTGGGTTCCGGAAAAGTCCGGGACGCGACGACGCAGGCGCGGGGCGTATCAGGGCGTGTCGGACTCGACCGGAACGACGCCGCTGACGCGTTCGCGCAATTCCTTGCCTGGCTTGAAATGCGGCACATGCTTGCCGGGAAGCGCGACGGACTCGCCCGTCTTGGGATTGCGTCCCAGGCGTGGCGGCCGGTAATGCAGGGAAAAACTGCCGAAACCGCGGATCTCGATGCGGTCCCCGCCGGACAGCGCACCGCCCATCATCTCCAACAGCGATTTCACCGCCAGATCGACGTCGTCCGCCTTCAGATGCGCCTGCTTGCGCGCCAGGATTTCGATCAGTTCGGACTTGGTCATTCGGATTCGTGCGGTGGGGTCGCAACCCGGCACGGCCCGGATCGACCGGGCCGTGCCAGAAACGCTGCGTGTGGCGGATTACTCGGACTTGTTGCCGTTCAACTGCGCACGCAGCAGCGCGCCCAGCTGGGTGGTGCCGCCCGACGCGGACTGGTATTCCTCCAGCACTTCGCGCATTTCGGCATCGTCCTTGGCCTTGATCGACAACTGCAGGATGCGGCCTTTGCGGTCCATGCCCACGAACTTGGCTTCGATCTTGTCGCCGACCTTCAGGTGCTGGGTCGCATCGTCGACGCGCTCGTTGGCGATGTCGCGCGCGGCGACGTAGCCCTCGATGCCGTCGGCCAGATCAATGGCGGCGCCCTTGGCGTCCACTTCACGGACAACGCCCTCGACCTTCGAACCCTTCGGGTTGGCAGCCATGTACTGGCCGAACGGATCCTGCTCCAGCTGCTTGACGCCCAGGCTGATGCGCTCGCGCTCCGGATCCACCGCCAGCACCACCGCTTCCAGCGTGTCGCCCTTCTTGAAGTTGCGCACGATGTCTTCGCCGGTGGTGTTCCAGCTGATGTCCGACAGGTGCACCAGGCCGTCGATACCGCCGTCCAGGCCGATGAAGATGCCGAAGTCGGTGATCGACTTGATCTGGCCGGACACCTTGTCGTTCTTCTTGTGGGTGGCGGCGAAGGTCTCCCACGGATTGGCGGCGACCTGCTTCATGCCCAGCGAGATGCGGCGACGCTCCTCGTCCACGTCCAGGACCATGACCTCGACCTCGTCGCCGACCTGCACGACCTTGGACGGGTTGACGTTCTTGTTGGTCCAATCCATCTCGGACACGTGCACCAGGCCTTCCACGCCCGGCTCGATCTCGACGAACGCGCCGTAATCGGTGACGTTGGAGACCTTGCCGTACACGCGGCTGTTGGCCGGGTAACGACGCGCGATGTTGTCCCACGGATCCTCGCCCAGCTGCTTCAGACCCAGCGAAACGCGGTTGCGCTCGCGGTCGAACTTCAGTACGCGCACGTCCAGCTCGTCGCCGACGTTGACGACTTCGGACGGATGGCGCACGCGCTTCCAGGCCATGTCGGTGATGTGCAGCAGGCCGTCGATGCCGCCCAGGTCCACGAACGCGCCGTAGTCGGTCAGGTTCTTGACCACGCCCTTCAGGATCGCGCCTTCCTGCAGCTTGTCCATCAGCTGCTCGCGCTCTTCCGAGTGCTCGCTCTCGACCACCGCGCGACGCGAGACCACCACGTTGTTGCGCTTGCGGTCCAGCTTGATGAGCTTGAACTCCAGCTCCTTGCCTTCCAGGTAGGCCGGGTCGCGCACGGGGCGCACATCGACCAGCGAACCCGGCAGGAACGCGCGGACATCCTTGATGTCCACGGTGAAACCACCCTTGACCTTGCCGCTGATACGACCGGTGATGGTCTCGTTCTTTTCCAACGCTTCTTCCAGCTCGTCCCACACCATCGCGCGCTTGGCCTTCTCGCGCGACAACACGGTTTCGCCGAAGCCGTTCTCGAGCGAGTCGAGGGCGACCTTGACCAGGTCGCCTTCGGCGACGTCGATCTCGCCAGCGTCGTTACGGAACTGTTCGATCGGCACGATGCCTTCGGACTTCAGGCCGGCGTTGATCACCACCACGTCGCCGCGGACTTCCACGACGACGCCGGTGACGATGGAGCCCGGCTTCAGCTTGGCCAGATTGGTTTGACTGGCTTCGAACAGTTCGGCAAAAGATTCGGTCATTTGAAATTACTCTAGTGGACACACGGACAGGGCGTTTCTTCTGGAAACTGCGAACTGCCCACCTGGTTAGTCGGCCCAAACCGCGGCCGGGTGTGAAATGGGAAAAACCGCAGCGCGACATTGCGCGGCGGAGCGTGGAACAACGGTATTGCGGCATTACGGGTGAAGCGCACTGCGGTGCAACTCGCCTGGATGGCACCGAAGCGGCGCCCTACTGCTGCCCTACTCCCGGCGCGACCATCAGACGGGAAGCAATTCCAGGACGCGGCCGACCACCTGTTCGATGTCCATGCCGGTGGTGTCGAGGAGGACGGCATCGTCTGCCGGCCTCAGGGGCGCCACCGAACGTTGGGCATCGCGTGCGTCGCGGGCCATGATCTCGCGCAGCAGGTCGCCAAATATAACCGAAACTCCTTTTTCCTTCAACTGGTTATGCCGGCGCATGGCGCGCTCTTCGGCGCTGGCGGTCAGGAACACCTTGTACGGGGCGTCCGGGAAAATCACCGTGCCCATGTCGCGGCCGTCGGCGACCAGCCCCGGCAGGCGCCGGAACGCGCGCTGGCGCTGCTTCAGCGCCGAGCGCACCTCCGGGATCGCGGCGATCGCCGAGGCCACCGCACCGGTGGTCTCCAGCCGCAGCTCGTCGGTGGCGTCGACCTCGTTGATCCTGACCCGCAAGCCGCCGCCGGCCACGTCCTCGAAGCTGACATGGGTATCGAAGGTGCAGCGCACCAGCGCCGCGGCGTCGGAAATGTCCAGGTTGGCCCAGCTGGCGGCCACGCCGACCGCCCGGTACAGTGCGCCCGAATCCAGGTAATGCCAGCCCAGCCTGGCGGCGACGATGCGGCTGACGGTGCCTTTGCCGGCCCCGGAAGGGCCATCGATGGTCAGGACGGGAGCGGGGTCGTTCATGCGGTTCCTCGGACGGGGGGCGCGCGCATTGTAGCCCCGACACCGGCCATGCTGGCGCAAGCAGTTGAAACCATGAAGAAAACCAGGCTATACTCGCCGGCTTACTGATCCAGCGACGTGGTTTCGCCACGCCGTCTCCTTCTCCAACTCCACAAGTTTACGCCGAGGTGTGCCATGAAAGTCCTGTCCTCCCTGAAGTCGGCGAAGGCCCGTCACCGCGACTGCAAGGTGGTCCGCCGCCGTGGCAAGGTCTTTGTGATCAACAAGACGAACCCGCGTTTCAAGGCTCGCCAGCGCTGATCCGACGACGGCCCGCGCTGCGGCACCGCGCGCACGGTTGCGGGTCATCGACGAAAGCCGCCTTCGGGCGGTTTTTTGTTGCCGAAATTTGCTGTAATCGCCGTTCGTCCTCTGGGGAGCACACCGTGATGAAGCACCGTCTGTCCGTACTGCCGCTGCTGCTCGTCCTGGGCCTGGCTGCGGGCGCCCGCGCCGAGACCCTGCTGGTGGAGCGGATCAAGCAAGAACCCGTGGCGGCGATGCCGGCGCGCGGGCTCAGCATGGGCGAGGTCGAGTCGCGCTACGGCGCTCCGCAGTCGAAGCTGGAACCGCGCGGCGGGCAGAAGCGACAGTGGCCGACAATCAACCGCTGGGTGTATCCGGCCTTCACCGTGTACTTCGAGAAGCACAAGGTAGTGGATGTGGTGGCCAACAAGGCCGATGCCAACGAGGTTGGGCCCAAGCCTGCAATTCGGTAGTGCGAGTCCCTCGCAAGAGCCTGCACATCCATGTGCAGGGATTCAAATATGCGAGTCCCTCGCAAGATCCCGATTTATGCGAATCCTTCGCAAGAGCCCGCACATCCATGTGCGAGGACTTAAATAACAGCCTGGCTTCGGCGGGCAGCACCTGAGTAGTGGTCGCAATGACTGATCGCCTTCGCCTTCCCGCGGAATGGGAGCCCCAGTCCGCCATCCTGATCGCCTGGCCGCACGCCGGCACCGACTGGGCCGAGCGCCTGGCCGAGGTCGAGGAAACCTATATCGCGCTGGTTGCGGCGATCGTCCGCTATCAGCGTGTACTGATCTGCGTCGCCGATGCCGATCTGCAGATCTACGCCGAGGCGCGGCTGCGCTCGGCGCGGGTGGACATGCAGCGCGTGCGGTTCGTCGAAGCCGAGTACGACGACACCTGGCTGCGCGATTCCGGCCCGATCACCCTGGCCCGCGCCGGCGGCGGTTTCCAGTTGCTGGACTTTCGCTTCACCGGCTGGGGCGGCAAGTTCCAGGCCAGCCGCGACGACCAGCTGGTGAGCGCGCTGGCGGCGCAGCGGCTGTTTGCCGACAGCGATGTGCGCAGCATCGATTTCGCGCTGGAAGGCGGCGCGATCGACAGCGACGGCGCCGGCACCCTGCTGACCACCTGGCAGTGCCTGCACGAACGCCATCCGCAGCGCTCGCGCGAATCGCTGAGCCGCGACCTGGGCGACTGGCTGGCGCAGCAGCGGGTGCTGTGGCTGGACCACGGCTACCTGGAAGGCGACGACACCGACGCGCATATCGACACCCTCGCCCGCTTCGCCAGCGAAGACGCGATCGTCTACCAGGCCTGCGACGACGCCGACGATTCGCACTACGCCGAGCTGCAGGCGATGGGCGCCGAACTGGCGGCGCTGCGTACCGCCGACGGTCGCCCGTACCGACTGTTCCCGCTGCCGTGGGCGCAGCCGGTGCTCGATCACGGCCGGCGCCTGGCCGCGTCCTACGCCAACTTCCTGATCGTCAACGGCGCGGTGCTGATGCCGGCCTACGGCGATGCCGCCGATGCGCAGGCGCAGGCGGTGATGGCGCAGGCGTTCCCGCAGCATGAGATCGTGCCGATTCCGTGCCGCGCGCTGATCTGGCAGAACGGCAGCCTGCACTGCATCACCATGCAGTTGCCCGAGGGCGTGCTGGCGGCCTGAGCCGCGTTCGCTGGGCGAAGGCGTACACAATGACGGCAGGCGTTCGCCGGGTTGCATCGACGCGCAGCAATCGCCATGCGCGCCGCCACCATCGCCGCTCCCGAGGCGGCGATGGCGGCAGAACGGCGGAATTCCGGTTCTTCTGTGGAACCCAGGCAACGGACCGAATTCGGCGTCGCATGGTGCTGGCGCCTCCAGCGCCGAGCCACCGGAACAGGGCCGCAGCGCGCCGGGCGGCATTCATCTGCCGGGAACCTGCCGCGGCGCCATCCGCGTTACCATGCGCGCTTTCGCCGACCATCCTTCCGCAATGAGCCGAAACACTCTTTCCGTCGCGCTGATCCAGGAGCGCAACCATGGCGATGCCGCGGCGAATCTGGCGGTCATCGAATCGCGCGTGGCCGAGGCCGCGGCGCAGGGCGCGCAGCTGGTGCTGCTGCAGGAACTGCACAACGGCGCCTACTTCTGCCAGCACGAGTCGGTGGACGAATTCGATCTGGCCGAGCCGATCCCCGGCCCCAGCACCGAGCGCCTCGGCGCGCTGGCCAAGCGCCATGGCGTGGTGTTGGTCGGCTCGCTGTTCGAGCGCCGCGCGGCCGGTCTGTACCACAACACCGCGGTGGTGTTCGAGAAGGACGGTAGCCTGCTTGGCAAGTACCGCAAGATGCATATTCCGGACGATCCGGGCTTCTACGAGAAGTTCTATTTCACCCCGGGCGATCTCGGCTTCACCCCGATCCAGACCTCGGCCGGGCGCCTGGGCGTGCTGGTGTGCTGGGACCAGTGGTATCCGGAAGCGGCGCGGCTGATGGCGCTGGCCGGCGCCGAACTGTTGCTGTATCCGACCGCGATCGGCTGGGATCCCAGCGACGAGCAAGCCGAGCAGGAGCGCCAGCGCGACGCCTGGATCCTCAGCCACCGAGGCCATGCCGTCGCCAACGGCGTGCCGGTGCTCAGCTGCAACCGGGTCGGCCACGAAGCCTCGCCGCTGGCGGCCGATGGCGTGGTGGGCGCGGCCGGCATCCAGTTCTGGGGCAATAGCCACGTGCTCGGCCCGCAGGGCGAGTTCATCGCCGAAGCCGGCGCCGAACCGACCGTGCTGGTCTGCGACGTGGACCTGCAGCGCAGCGAGCACGTACGGCGGATCTGGCCGTTCCTGCGCGACCGCCGCATCGACGCCTATGGCGACCTGCTGAAGCGTTACATCGACTGAGCCGCTGCACAGGCAGCAGATGCACTACCTGCCGCACCCCGGCGCCGATCAGGCGCCCTCCGATGAGTGATGGAATGAACGAACTTTCCCAGGCCGGCGACGACGCGCTGTTCGCCGGCCAGCCGTACCGCATCGTCGAGCGCGATGGCGTGCGCTACACCCTGCTCGGCACCGCGCATGTGTCGCTGGCCAGCGTCGCCGCGGTGGAACGGGCGATCGACAGCGGCCGCTTCGATGCGGTCGCGGTCGAACTGGACCCGCAACGGCTTCAGGCGCTGACCGACCCGGACGCGCTGACCAAGCTCGATCTGGTGCAGGTGATCCGCAAGGGCCGGGTCGCATTGTTCGCGGCGAACCTGGCGCTGGCCGCCTACCAGCGGCGCCTGGCCGAACAACTGGGGATCGAACCCGGCGCCGAACTCAAGCGCGCGGTGCTGCTGGCGCGCGAACGGCAACTGCCGGTGTACCTGATCGACCGCGAGGTCGGGCTGACCTTCAAGCGCGCCTCCGGCCGGCTCGGCTTGTTCGGCAAGCTCAAGCTCGGCAGCGGCCTGCTCGGCGGCCTGTTCGCCTCCGACGAGGTCGGCGAGGCGGAGATCGAGAAGCTCAAGCAGGGCGACATGCTCGAGGCCAGCTTCGGCGACTTCGCCAGCGAAAGCCCGGCGCTGTACGACACCATCATCGCCGAGCGCGACCACTACATGGCCACGCGCCTGCGCGAGGAACACGCGCAGCGCAGAGCGCCCAGCCAGACCCCGATCGCGACCCCGGACTATCTGGAGACCGCACGCGCCGATGGCATCCGCGACGTGCTTGCGGTGGTCGGCGCTGGCCATCTGGCCGGCCTGGCCAGGCACCTGCAGGACGACCAGGACGATCCGGCCACGCTGCGCAAGGCGCTGGAAGACGTGCCGACCAAGAAGAAGGTTCCGTGGATCACCCTGACCCTGACCGCGCTGGTGCTGGGCGGCGTCGCCTGGGGCTACTGGCGTGGCGGCTTCGCGCTGGGCACCGACCTGCTGCTGCAATGGGTGCTGTTCACCGGCGGCCTGGCCGGGTTGGGCTGCCTGCTGGCCGGCGGCCATCCGCTGAGCATCATCGCTGGCGCCATCGCCGCGCCGCTGAAGCCGTTCCGGCCCGGCGTGCCCGCCGGTGCGTTCAGCGCACTGGTCGAGGTGCATATGCGCAAGCCGGCGTACGGCGACTTCCTGGCGCTGCGCGACGACGCGCAGAACCTGCGCGGCTGGTACCGCAACCGCGTCTCGCGGGTGGTGCTGACCTTCCTGCTGACCAACCTCGGCAGCATGATCGGCGTGTGGCTGGCGGGTTTCCGCATCTTCGGCAAGCTGGCCGGTTGAGCGCGGCACGGTGGCTGGGCCATGCGCCCTGCCCCATCGCATGACTACGATGTCGTTGAACATTGTGGGAGGGGCTGAAGCCCCTGCCACAGGTTTTTCCGCGCGATGCAGCAGGCGACGAGCGCGCCAGCCATTCCGTCGCCTTCGTCAGGACACCTCCGGCACCACCACACTACGGCCACCGCGGGCGCGGCGCACCAGGTGCGCCACGCCGCCGCTGAGGTCGTCGAGGATCGCGTAGATGGTCGGCAGGAACAGCAGGCTGACCACCGTGGAGAACGCCAGGCCGCCGGCGATCGCGCGCGCCATCGGGTAGTAGGCCGGGCCGTCGCCGAACATCTGCGTGGTGGTCAGCGAGATCGGCACCATCGCCAGGATCGCGGTGCCCATGGTCATCAAGATCGGCCGCAGCCGCTCGCGCGAGCCTTCCACCAGCGCTTCGGTGCGGCCCATTCCGCGCCGGCGCAGGTTGTTGATGTGCTCGATCATCACGATGCCGTTGTTCACCACCACGCCCATCAGCACCAGGATGCCGATGAAGGCCATGATCCCGAAGTTGGTGCCGCTGAGCCAGAACAGCCAGAACACGCCGAAGATCGAGAACAGCACGCCGCTCATGATCGCTGCCGGGAACAGCAGCGATTCGAATACCGCGGCCATCACCACGTAGATCATCAGCAGCGCGATCAGCAGGTTGAACAGCATCTGCTTGCCGGCCTGGTCCTCGTCCTGGCCGTCGGCGCCGTCGAAACTGTAGTGGTAGCCGGCCGGGAAACTGACGCCCTTGAGCGTGTCCTGCATCGCCTGCTTGGCCTGCGCCGGGGTGACCTTGACCCCGAGGTTGGCGGTGATGGTCAGCGTGGTCTGGCGGTTGGTGCGCCCGATCTGGGTCGCCGCCGGTCGCGTCTGCACGTCCACCAGGCTCAACAGCGGCACGCTGCGCCCGTCCTTGGTGCGCACGTTGAAGCTGTCCAGGTCCTCGGGCGTGGTCTGCTCGGCGCCGGCGAAGCGCACCCACACCGGCACCTCGGTGTCACCGCGGCGGAACTCGCGCAGCGAGGCGCCGCGCAGCGCCAGGCCGACGAAGCTGGCGACCTGCTCGGCGTTGAAGCCGAACGCCGATGCGCGGTCGCGATCCACGCGCACCGCCAGTTCGGTGGTGCGATCGCCGATGTCCACGCGCACGTCGCGCAGTTCCTTTCGCCGCGCCAGCAGCGGCAGCACGTCGTCGGCGATCGCGCGCAGGGTCTGGGTGGAATCGCCGACCAGTTGCACCTGCACGCTCTGCGCGCCGCTGCCCTGCCCATTGCCGTTGCCATTGCTGCCGACGCTGTAGTCGGCCAGCGCCGAGCGCGGCAGCTCCTTTCGGATCTGTTCGATCAGCGCAGGCAGGTCGCGCACCTGCTTCAGGTCCACGGTCAGCGTGGTGCTGCTGCCTTCCACCTCGCTGAACCACGAATACACCTGGGTGACGTGGTAACGCTGGCGGCGCGCGTCGATGAAGCGTTCGAGCTTGGCGACCTCGGTGGACAGCTGCTCGCGCGTGTACGAGCCCTTCCACTGGTAGCCGATGAAGATCTGCTCGCCGCCGTCGCCGCCGAACATGTCCTTCTTGATCTGCAGCATCGGCAGCACGCTGAGCGCGGCGATCAGCGCGATCGCCGCCACGCTCCAGCCGCGGTGAGCCAGCGACCAGCGCAGCAGCCGCGCATAGCGGTGCTGCAGGCGTTGGATCAGGCCGCGCTCGGAGCGCACCAGCGCCGGCGTACGCATGCGCGCGGACAGCATCGGGATCAGGCTCACCGCCACCAGCCACGAGGCCAGCAGCGACACCGAGATGGTAATGGCGATCTGCGCCATGAAGATGCTGATGTTGTTGGTTTCGCCGAACAGGTTCGGCACAAACACGATGCAATGGCACAGGGTGCCGGCCGACAGCGCGATGGCCACGTTGCGGGTGCCGATGATCGACGCCAGCTGCGGCTGGTCCGGCATGCGTTCGCGTTCCTGGTAGATGCTCTCCACCACCACCACCGCGTTGTCCACCAGCATGCCCACCGCCAGCAGCAGGCCCATCATGGTCAGGATGTTGAGGGTGACCCCGGCGAAGTACATGAAGCCCAGCGTGATGGTGAAGCAGATCGGGATCGCCAGGGTCACCATCAGCGTCGACGGCCAGTGGCGCAGGAAGAAGAACAGCACCGTCACCGACAGCAGCAGGCCGACCCCGCCGGCCTCGGCCAGTTCGCTCAGCGACGAGGTCACCGCCTTGCCCTGGTTGTCGATGACCTTGACCTGCACGTCGCTGAGCGCCGGCTGGGTGCGGATCTGCTCGACCTCGTCCAGCACCGCGTGCGAGACATCGACCAGGTTGGCGCTGCGTTCCTTGTACACGTCCAGGCCCACCGCCGGGCGCCCGTCCAGGCGCCGGCCGTAGTTCATCCGGGTCGGTTTCAGCAGGATGTCGGCGATGTCGCCCAGGCGCAGGCCCTTGGGGTCGATGACCAGGTCGCGCAGTTCCTGCAGGTCGCGCAGCTCGCCGACCGGCTGCACCCGCAGGCGCTGGCCATGGTCGTCGATCTGCCCGGCCGACAGCGAGAAATTGAGCTTGCCCAGGCGCTCGCTGAGATCGTTGAGGCTGAGGTTATGCGCGCTGAGCCGGTCCGGTGCGATCGCGATCTCGACCTCGTTCGGCGGCGCGCCGGACACCTTCACCTTGGCCACGCCGGGGATGCGTTCCAGGCGCCGCTTGAACTCGCGGTCGAGCATGTCGTAGGCGCCGGTCAGGTCGGCCGCGCCGGCCAGACGCACCTTCAGCACCGGCTCGTCGCTGCTGGACCACTTGAACACTTGGTAACGCTGCAGGTCGGAAGGCAGGTCGGCGCGGATCGCGTCGATGCGCTCGCGCGCGTCGGAGGCGGCGATGGCAATGTCGCGGTCCCAATCGGAGAATTCGATGAAGATGTTGGCGCCGTCGGCGGTGGCGGTCGAGCGCATGCGCTTGATCCCGGTCATCGTCGCCAGCGCTTCCTCGGTCGGCCGCACCAGGTTGCGCTCGACCTCGTCGGGGGTCGAGCCGCTGTACGGCAACTGCACGAACAGGAATGGCGCGGAGATGTCCGGCAGCGCCTCCAGCGGCAGCCGGAACGCGGCGATCAAGCCGACCACCACCAGCGACACGAAGCACATGATGGTGGTGATCGGACGGCGGATGCTGAACTCGGCGACGCTCATACCGGTTCACCCGCGCCGTCGCCTGCGCCGTGACCAAGCCCCTCCAGACGCCGCCGCGCGCGCTGCCCGCGCTCGGCGTAATAGCCGTCGGCGCGGCGATCCAGGCGGTCGTAGACCACCGGGATCACCACCAGCGTGAGCAGCGTGGACACCAGCAGGCCGCCGATCACGGTGATCGCCATCGGCGCGCGCACTCCGGCGCCCTCGCCCGACGCCAGCGCCAGCGCCAGCGCCAGCGGCAGGAAGCCGAACAGCGTGCACAGCGTGGTCATGATGATCGGACGCAGCCGCGAGCGCGCGCCTTCGATCAGCGCCTCGCGCTTGGCCACGCCCTCCTCGCGCAGCTGGTTGACCTTGTCGATCAGGATGATCGCGTTCTTGGTCACCAGCCCGACCAGCAGGATCAGGCCGATGAACACCACCACCGACACAGGCTTGCCGGTCAGCAGCAGCGCCAGCACCGCGCCGACCATCGCCAGCGGGATGGTGAACAGGATCACGAACGGATGCAGCAGCGATTCGAACTGCGAGGCCATCACCAGATAGACCAGGAAGATCGCCAGACCGAACGCGAACAGCAGCGACCTGGCCGACTGCGCCAGCTCCTCGCCCTGCCCGCCGATGTGCATGCCGACGCCGGCGCCGAGCGGTTCGCGCGCGACCAGGGCCTGCACCTCGCGCATCGCGCCGCCCAGGTCGATGCCGCGCAGGTTGGCCGACACGATCGCCACGCGGATCTGGTCGGCGCGGTGGATCTCGCTGGGCCCGGTGGTGGCGACCACGTCGGCGACCGCATCCAGCATTACCGGCTTGCTGCTGCCCGGATTGACGATCAGCCGGCGGATGCTGTCGACGCTGGCGCGATCGCTGCGCTGCGCGCGCACCAGCACGTCGATCTTGCGGTCGCGGAAGCTGTAGCGGGTAGCGACGTCGCCGCGCACCTTCTTCACCACCACGTCGGCGATCTGCCGCGTGGTCAGGCCCAGCGCGCCGGCACGTTCCTGGTCGAAGCGGATCTGGATTTCCGGGAAACCCTCCTCCACCGTCGATTTGACGTCGGCATAGTGGCCGTTGCCGCGCAGCATCGCGGTCAGCGTCTGCCCGGCGTGCTGGATCGTCTCCAGGTCCTGCCCGCGCAGCTCGATTTCCAGCGGCGTGGAAAAGCTGAAGAGTTCCGGTCGGCTGAAACCGACCTGCACGCCGGGATGCTGGCGCATCGTCGCGCGCATGCGCTGGCTCTGCTGCGCCTCGAACTGCGCGCTGCCGCCGCCGGTCATGGCGATGGTCAGCTTGCCGATGTTCTCGCCGCTTTCGGTTGGGCTGGCATCGAGCCGGGTGCCGCTGCCGCTAACGCCATACAGCGCCTGCACGCCGGCGTCCTTGCCGTGGGTTTCCTGCAGTTCGCGCACCAGCGCATCGGTCTGCCGCAACGGCGTGCCGGCCGGCAGCTTCACCGTCATCTCGAAGCGGTCCTGGGCCAACTGCGGAATCAGGTCGGCGCCGAGCATCGGCAGCACCGCCAGCGTCGCCGCGAACGCCAGCGCGGCCAGCCCAAGCACGTGCCACGGCCGCGCCAACGCGCCCGGCAGCAGCTGCAGATAGCCGCGTTCGGCACGCGCATACGGCGCCATCGCCAGGTCGCTGGCCTTGCGCATCACCGGCGCGATCACCGCCACGCCGCCGCGCCACAACCGCACCACCAGCCACGCCACGCCGAAGAAACCGCCACGCACCGCCGCGGCGGCGCCGCGCCGACTCCATGCCACCGGCTTCAGCCAACCGCACTGCGGCTGCCACTGCGGCTGTTCCGGTTCGGCCGGGAACGCTAGCGGCGGGCGCCCCTTCAGCGAACTGAGCATCGGGATCAGCGTCATCGACACCACCAGCGAGATCGCGATGGCGATCGCCACGGTCAAGGCCTGGTCGCGGAACAACTGCCCGGCCACGCCCTCGACGAACACCAGCGGCAGGAACACCGCGATCGTGGTCAGGGTCGAAGCGACCACCGCCATGCTCACCTCGCGGGTGCCGGCGATCGCCGCATCGAGGATGCTAAAGCCGCGCTCGCGCGCCTTGGCGATGCTCTCCAGCACCACGATCGAATCGTCCACCACCAGCCCGGTGGCCAGCGCCAGGCCGCCCAGCGACATCACGTTCAAGCTCAGCCCGAGCTGGCCCATGAAGAAGAACGTGGCTACGATCGACACCGGCAACGACAGGCTGATCACGAGCGTGCTCCAGCCGTCGCGCAGGAACAGGAAGATGATCAGGATCGCCAGCAGGCCGCCGATCACCGCATCCTTCTTGACGTCGCCGATGGCGTGCTCGATGAAGCGCGACTGGTCTTCCAGCGTATTCAGTTCCACGTCCGGCGGGATCTGCGCCTGCAGCTGTTCCAGGCGCTCGCGCAGCGCCGCCGCCGTGGACACGGTATTGGCGTCGCCTTCCTTGTAGATCGCCAACTCCACCGCTTCCTTGCCGCCCAGGCGGATGATCGCTTCGCGCTCCTTGTAGCCCTGGCGCACCTGCGCCACGTCCTTCAGCCGCACCGGCATGCCGTTGGCGATGGTGGTGGTGGCACTGGACGAGGCGCTCTGCGCCGCCGAGGCCGCGGCCAGCGCCGCTTCCGAACCGGTCGAGGCGGCGATGGCGTACATCTGCTGCATCGCAGAGTCGGCGGCGCTGCTGCCCGCGCCCTGGGTGGTCAGCAGCAGATTGCGGATCTCGTCCAGGTCGGCGAACTGGTTGACCGTGCGCACCAGGTAGCGCTGCGCGCCCTGTTCCAGGCGCCCGCCGGAAATGTTGATGTTCTCTTCCTTGAGCCGGGCGATGACGTTGTCGATCGGCAGGCTCAGCTGCGCCAGCCGCTGCTGGTCGATATCGACCTGGATCTCGTCTTCCAACCCGCCGCCGACCTTGACCGCGGCCACGCCGGCCACCGGCTCCAGCTTCTTCTTCAGGTCTTCGTCGGCGTAGCGGCGCAGCTGGGTCAGCGCGCGTACCGCATCGGCGTCGCTGGCCGGCGTCGCCTTGCTCGCCAGCACCAGGCGCATGATCGGTTCGGTGGAGGGATTGAAGCGCAGCAGCACCGGCGCCTTGGCTTCCAGCGGCAGCTCCAGCGCCTCCATCTTGTCGCGCACCTCCAGGCTGGCCCGGTCCATGTTGGTGCCCCAAGCGAACTCCAGCACCACGTCGCTCTGCCCGGTGCGCGACACCGACTTGAGCTTGCGCAGGTTCTTGACCACGCCGACCGCTTCCTCGACCGGCTCGGTCACCAGCGTCTCGATCTCCGACGGCGCAGCGCCGGTGTACTCGGTGCGCACGGTCAGGGTCGGATAGCTCAGGTCGGGCAACAGATTGACCTTGAGGCTGTTCAGCGCGATCACGCCGAACAGCAGCAACGTGACCGTGGCCATCGCGATGGTGACGCGGCGGCGCGTGGCGAATTCGACCAGCCCGCCGCCGCGCACGCCGGGCGGCGCGTGGTGGTGCGGATCGCTGCCGTGATCGGAACCGGCGCTGGTCATCAGCGCGCCCCGACCGCGGCGCCGCCGGCGACCTCGGCGACCTCGCGTTGCGGCGCGATCACCTGCACGCGGCTACCGTCGCGCAAGGCGACCTTGCCGGCGGTGACCACCTGATCGCCGGGCTGCAGGCCGTCGCGGATCTCCGCCCACGGGCCTTCGGCGTAGCCCAGCTTGACCGGCACCCGCGTCACCTTGCCGGCGCTGACCCGGAACACCGCCGGCTCGCCGTCGTCGAGCAGCGCCAGGCGCGGCACCACCAGCGCATCGGCGCGCTGGTCGTAGTCGATGCGAATGCGCCCGAACATACCCGGTTGCAACGCTTCGGCCCCTTCTTCGAAGGCGCACACCACGCGGAACGTGCCGCTGCCCGCATCCACCACCGGCGCGATGCGATCGACCTTGCCCAGGTATTGCTTGCCCGGCAACGCATCGGCCAGCAGCGTCACCGGCTGCCCGGCCTTGAGCGTGGCCAGCTCGCGCTCGGGCACGTTGAGCGTGGCCTCAAGGCGCGAGTCGTCGACGATGCGGAAGATCGGCGTATTGATCTGCACGAAGTTGCCGGTTTTGATCGAACGCGACGCGATCACCCCGGAGATCGGCGCGACCACCGTGGCGTAGGACAGTTCCAGCGACGCCAGTTGATGCTGCGCGCGCACGTTGGCCAGGTCGTACTTGATCTGGTCGACGTCGGCGGCACTGACCAGTTGCTGGCCGACCAGTCGCTGCAAGCGCCGGTAGTCGTTCTCCAGCTTGCGCAGCTGCGCCTCGCTCTGCGCCACCGCCAGCCGCGCGCGGTCCGGGTCCAGCCGCACCAGCGGCTGCCCGGCGCGGACCTGCTGGCCTTCCTCGGCCAGCACCGCCAGCGCCACGCCGGAGGTCTTGGCCACCACCTGCGATTCGGCGCGCGCCTCCAGCGCAGCGGTGCCGCTGTAGCTGGCCGCCACCGCGCGCCGGCCGCCGGCTTGCAGCCGCCGAGCAGCAGCGTGGAGGCGATCAACAGCGAGGCGGCGCAGCTGGCGTTGCGTCGGCGCGTGGAATATCGCGTCATCGTCGTGTCCCTGGTGGATGGCGTGAATGGTGTTGTAGATAAGTAGATCGCATGATGAAACCCAGGTGAATGAGCCAAAGGTCATGGACCCGCCGCATGGTGCAGCGTGGAGGATTGACAAGGCATGTTTCGGAGCCGCGAAAGGCCAGGCTATACTCGGGTCGTTCCGTGTTCCCCCACGCCGGAACGCCCAGTCCCGTCCTCCGGACCACGAAACCATGCGCACGCAGCCGCTAGCCGCTTGTTTTGCTTTGGCCGTACTCGTTTCTCTCGTGGTCGCCCCGGCCGCGGCGCAGACCGCGCCGGCGCCCGCCACGGCCGCAGCATCCGCGGCCGTCGCCGGCAATGCCGACAACGGCAGGCTGCTCACCTATACCTGCCAGGGCTGTCATGGCGTGACCGGCTACAAGAACGCTTATCCCAGCTACCGCGTCCCCAAGATCGGCGGCCAGTCGGCGCAGTACCTGACTCAGGCATTGAGCGAATACCGGCTCGGCAAACGCAAGCATCCGACCATGCAGGCCCAGGCGGAGAGCTTCTCCGACCAGGATATCGCCGACATCGCCGCTTACCTGACCACCCTCAAGTAGCCCGCCCATGCCGAAAGCCGCGCACGCATTGCGTCCCGCCGTCGTCCTGCTTGCTGCCCTGTGCCTGGGGGCGTGTTCGCAATCGCAGGTGGAATCCACCAGCCAGTCCGCCGCCGACCCCGGCCACGCCAGCGGCGAGCACGGTTCCGGCTCGTCCGCCGGCCTGCCCGGCGGACGCGTCACCGCCGGCGAGAAACTGGCCCACGCCAAGGGCAAGGCTACCGGGCAGAGCTGCATCGACTGCCACGGCGCCGACGGCAACGCGCCGATCGACCCGAGCTATCCCAAGCTCGGCGGCCAGTACGGCGACTATGTCGCGCATGCCTTGCAGGCATACCGTGCCGGCGATCGCCAGCACCCGCTGATGACCCCGCAGGCGGCGCCGCTCAGCGATCAGGACGTCGCCGACCTGGCCGCATACTTCGGCTCGCGCGCCACCCAGCTGCGCGACCTGCACGGCATGAAGTGACCGCGCGCGCCGGCGTCTTGCCGGCAGTGCGTGCGGCAGACGTGGCGTAGCCGGCGCCAGGTGCCGGGCAGTGCACGCAACGCCTCGGCCGCGAGTCCTTTAGGAGCGGCTTCAGCCGCGACAGAATCTATCGGTAACGCCTGTCGCGGCTGAAGCCGCTTCTACAGGATCCAGGCGTCTGCATATTGGCGGATCGCTGTCGACTCCACCGTGCAGATGCGCGCGCTGCCGCTACCTACTTCACGCTGCCGTTGTCGTCCTGCAGGCCCGGCTTGAATGGTACCGCCGGCGGCGGCCGCGCGCTGGCGGGCTGGTCGTTGAAATTCGGATCGGTGATGCCGCAGCCGCCGCCCAGCTGCAGGATCGAGACCACGCAGGAAATGCTGCTGGTGGTGCCGGGAATCGGGATGTTGACGCTCTTGATGCCGCGCCGCACCCACTCTTCCAGCAGCGTCGCGTTCGGCAACCAGTACTTGTCGAACGAGGTCGGCGTGTAGTCGTAGGGCGGACGCTTGAGCCACTGCCCGGCATTGGCGATCTGGTCGCGCGACCAGCTGTCGGTCTCGCTTCCCGGCGCGCCGCGCGGCGGCGCCTTGCCCTGCCCTTCGCCACCGGGCACGCGCACGCTGCCATCAGCGTTGAACATGCCATTGCGCTGGCTGGCGCCGGCTCCGGCGTCGCCGGCGCGGTTGCGCGCCGATGCGCCCCAGTCGTCGCCGCGCTGCGGCGTCGCCCAGCCGCCGTCGTGCGCGACCGCCGCAGGACCGCTGCCCGGTGCGGATGCCTGGCTACCGGGCGGCGCGGCGCCGTTGCCGGTCGGCGTTCGCGTCTCGGCCTTGCCCTGCGCCGTGGTGCTGGCCTGGGCCGGCGTCTGCGCCGAGGCCGCGCTGGCCGTCGGCGGACTGACCGTCGCCTCAGGCTGCACAGCAGCTGCTGCCGGCGTCGGCGTCGGCGTTGCCGTTGTGGCGGGCGTCGGCAATTCGATCTGTCGCACCGGCGGCGCCTCCGGCGTACGCAGCGTCGGTGCCGGGTCGCGCGTGCGAATCTGCGGCATCGGCACCTGCGGCAACGGCGCCGGCACTTCGCGCTCGCGCACCTGCAGTTGCGGCTCGGGCGCGCGCGGCACCGGCACTTCGTGCGGACGGATCTGCGCCACCGTCGGAATCTCGGTGACCACGTCGACTTCGCGCTCCGGCACCTGCACGCTCGGCGGTGCGATCTCGCGCAGAGTCGGTTCACGCACGCTGGGCGGCGGCAGCACGAAATCGCTGCTCGGCTGCGCAGTCTCGGTGACCTGCAGCGGTTGATCCGGCGGCGCAGGCGGTGGGCTGGTCACGGCCTGCGTGGTGCTTGCGGCCGGTGTGGCGGAGGCAGCAGGCGTCGCCACGGCCCGCGGCGCACTTGCCGCAGCGGCAGCGGCAGCGGCCGCGGCATCTTGCGCCGCCGCGCCGCCACCGGTGTCGGCGGGGGTGCCGCGACCGACGAATTCCACCTGCACGCGCCCGGCCTCGCCCGCGTCCGGACGCGGCGGCAACCAACGCACGAAGGCAACCCACAGTAGAAACAGCGCGAACAGCAGATGCAAGGCCAGGCTGACCAGCGCCGCGATCCGCCGCCACCAGCGCTGGTCGTACGGTGCCGGATCCCAGTCCTGCCACCACAGCCGGCGGAATGCCTGCCACGGGCTCAGTGCAGGCAGCAGCGACGTCGCTGCCGGCAGCGGCTGCGGCAGCGCCGCAAGCAACTCGGAGCAGACGAACGGGCGCGGCACGGCCGGCTGCGAGGAGATCCAGTGCGCCCAGCCGTACGGCAGGCCGCTGCGGCGATCGCGTAGCAGCTTGCGTGGCGAGCGCGCCAACAACGCGTCGAGGATGTCGGCGGCGCGCGTCACCGGCGTGGCGAAGGAATCAGGCCGCGGAGTCGCGCGGGATATACGGGGCGCTGCCGCTGTCGTGGTCGGTGGCGTCGCGCACGGCGGTGATGCCCGGCACGCGCCCCATCAACGTCTTCTCGATGCCCTGCTTCAGGGTCACGTCGGCCATGCCGCAGCCGTGGCAGCCGCCGCCGAAGCGCAGCAGCACCACGCCCTCGGCCGACACTTCCTGCACCGCCACGCGGCCGCCATGCTGGGCCAGCTGCGGGTTGACCTCGTTCTCGACCACCCAGCGCACGCGTTCGACCAGGGAGGCGGCCTCGCCCGGCGCCTCGCCCTTGATCTTCGGCGCCTTGATCGTCAACTGCTGGCCGGTGCCCTGGGTAACGTAGTCGATCTCGGCGCCGTCCAGCCAGCCGACGCTGTCGGCGGCCACATACAACGTGAAGCCGGCGCAGTCGATCGCCCATTCGTCGCCGGCCAGGTCGGCCGGTTCAGCGAACTCCAGCCGCGCGTCGGCGCGTGCGGTGCCGGGATCGACCGCGCTCAGGCGCACGCCCATGCCGGGCACGGCCTCGCGTTCGAGCAGTTTGCGGAAATGGGTCTGCGCATTGTCGGAGATCTGGATCATGCGGTTATTCTAGCGCTTCCACGCGACCGGCTCATCGCGAACCTTCCCCATCGGCGGCACGTTCAGCCGCCACGCCGCGGAGACCCCGACATGAACGACCTGATCCCGCTCGCACAGGCCCATTGCGCGCCCTGCAAGGGCAGCGAATACAAGCTCACCCAGGCGCGCCTGGCCGAACTGCTGCCGCAGGTGCCCGGCTGGGAACTGGTCGAGAACGGCATGGCGATCAGCCGCACGTTCCGCTTCCCCGACTACTACCGCAGCCTGGCGTTCGTGAATGCGCTGGCCTGGATCGCGCACCGCGAAGACCATCACCCCGACCTGGGCGTGCACTACGACCGCGTGGTGGTGCGCTATTCCACCCACGATGTCGGCGGCCTCAGCGAAAACGACTTCATCTGCGCCGCCAAAGCCTCGGCCCTACCGGAATGACCCTCATGCCAGCCGCATCCCGCCGTTCCATGCTCGCCGCCACCTGCCTGCCGCTCGCCGCGATGCTGCTGCTCGGCGGCTGCGGCAAGTCCGAACAAGCGCAGATCCAGCGCGTGGCCGCCGCGCCGACCGAAGTCGCCGCGGTGCAGACCCCGCCGCCGGACTACCCGATCGAACTGGCCTGCGCCGGACTCGGTGGCAAGGCGGTGCTGAGCGTGTTGGTCGGCGTGCAGGGCAAGCCCACCGACGTGCAACTGGTCAGCAGCAGCGGCCAGCCCAAGCTCGACGCGTCGGCGCAGCAGCGCGTACGCGAGTGGATCTTCAACCCCGCCACGCGCGACGGCAAGGCGGTGCCGCGCACGATCCAGGTGCCGGTGAACTTCAACCCGCCGCAGCCGCGGCCGGACCGCTGCTTCGCACTCGACGCGCAAGCGCACCACGCCAACTGAGCGCGGCCCCCGGGCCGCTTCCGCGCGCGGCGCCGACCGCGGCGCGGCGTCGCCTTCACACTGCACCAGCCTCGCGCCCGCTTTCATCGCCCTCTGGACACAGGAGCCGCCTGGCGCATGCTGGATATTCCCTCGCACAACGTGTGGGTCGCCCTGGCGGTGACCCTGGCCGCCGGTCTGGCCACCGGCCTGGGCAGTGTGCTGGTGCTTTTCACCAAGGGGCCGAACCCGCGCCTGCTCGCCTTCGGCCTGGCCTTCGCCGGCGGTGCGATGGTGTACGTGTCGCTGACCGAGATCCTCGGCAAGTCGGTCGCCGCCTTCAGCCACGCGTTCGATCAGCGCCTGGGCTACGCTTATGCCACGCTGGCGTTCCTGGCCGGCATGGCGCTGATCGTGGTGATCGACCGGCTGGTGCCCAATCCGCACGAAAGCCTCAACGCCCATGACCCGCTGTTCCGCGCCAACAACCGCGCCTACGTCAAGCGCGTCGGCCTGCTGACCGCGGTGGCGATTACCGCGCACAATTTCCCGGAAGGCCTGGCGACCTTCTTCGCCACCCTGGAAAGCCCCACCGTGGGCATGCCGCTGGCGTTCGCGATCGCCGTGCACAACATTCCCGAAGGCATCGCCATCGCGGTACCGGTGCACTACGCCACCGGACGCAAGTCCTACGCCTTCGCCGCCAGCCTGCTGTCGGGGCTGGCCGAGCCGATCGGCGCGATCATCGGCTACGTGGCGCTGTCGCGGTTCCTGTCCGAGGCGATCTTCGGCTCGGTGTTCGGCGTCATCGCCGGGGTGATGGTGTTCCTGGCGCTGGACGAACTGCTGCCGGCGGCCAAGCGCTATGCCAAGGGCCACGAAACCGTGTACGGACTGGTCGCCGGCATGGCCACGCTGGCGCTGAGCCTGGTGCTGTTTCGCCTGTCCACCACGCCCTGAGCCGGCAAAGGCGGCCTGTCTGAACGGACGCTGGCGCGACCGGCGTTGCGGCGCGTCGCAGAAAGCTTGCAGACATGCAACACAGAGCATCCTGCGCGCAACTTCACGAACGCCAGTCGCAAAGGTGCCGCATGGATATCCGCTCCCTGCCATCCACGAAGTTGGCGCTGGCGCTGGTCACCGCCGCGAGCATGCTGGGGCTGAGCGCATGCCAGCAGCAACCGGCACCAGCAGCAGCCCCGGCCGCAGCGATCGCCGCCGCACCCGCGCCCGCCCCCTACTTGCCGCCCAGCGCCGAGCAGCTGTACAAGCTGGTCGCACCCATCGCCTTGTTCCCCGACAAGCTGCTTGCGCAGACCCTGGCCGCCTCGGTGTATCCGGACCAGGTCGGCGACGCCCAGGGCTGGCTGCGCAGCAACAGCGGCCTGGCCGCGACCGATCGCCTGAAGGCGGCCGCGGCGCAGCCATGGGATCCCAGCGTCAAGGCGCTGACCGCGTTTCCCGAGGTGATCGACCAGTTGGCCAGCAACGGCGACTGGACCCGCGCGCTCGGCGATGCGTATGCGCACGACCCCAACGAAGTGCTCGACGCGATCCAGGTCATGCGCGGGCGTGCGCAGGCGCAGGGCCATCTGCGCAGCACGCCGCAGCAACGGGTGCAGGTGGTGCAACGCACGGTGGTGGAACCGGACTACGCAGACGAGCGGATCCCGCCGCCGCGGCAGACCATCGTCATCGAACCGGCGCAGCCGGATGTGGTCTATCTGCCGCGCTACGATCCGGACGTGGTCTACGGCGCACCGGTCGACGTCTACCGCGAGTACCGCTATCACCCGCGCTACTACAGCGAAGGCGATCTGGTCACTGCCGGCATCGTCTCCTTCGGCGTCGGCGTGCTGGTCGGCGATGCGCTGGAGCACCGACATCATGGCCCGCTGGGCTGGCTGCAACCGGAACCGGCCTGGCACCCGTGGGGCTGGAACAGCTGGGACATGAACTGGAACGCCCCGCCCTCGGCGCCGCACTACGTGGTCTACCAAAACCGCGTCTACGCGCCGCGCACCACCATCATCAACAACAACATCACCAATAACATCAGCAACAACCGGATCGACGCGCGCCGCTTCGTGCACAACGACAACCGCAGCTTCCCGCAGCAGGCGGCACTGGCGGCGATGCCCGCGGCGGCGGCGGCCGCGGCGCTGGCGCCGCATCTGGCGAAGAACCTGCGCGGACCCGCGCCGCAGTTCGCGCCGGCGGCGGCGCCACGCCACGCGCTCGACTATGCGCAGCTGTCCACGCCGCATTTCAATGAGCGGATGCTGCAACCGGGCCGCCCGGTCGTCGCGAACGCCGCGCAGCGCGCGCCGCTGCCAGGGCTGGGCGGCCAGAACGCAAGGGATGCTGCCCACGATGCGCGTGCACAGCCGGCATTCGCGCAATCGCTGCACGCGCCGATGCCGATGTCCGCGACCGATCACCGCCACGCTATACCGATGGCCAACGCCGTCGCAGCGCAACGGCGCGACATGCCGCAGGCACCACACTTCAACGCACCGATGCCGATGGGCAACATGCGGATGGCGCATGCAGCGCCACAGCACGCGATGTCCATGCCGGCATCGCATCGGGAGGATCCGCGCGCGCAGCAGCAGGCCCGATTCGCCCAGTCCGAACCGCCACGGCAGGCACCGCACCAGGTCGCCGCTTTCACTGCCCTGCAGCGGCCGGCGCCCGCATACCGGGAGGCGCCGATGCGGCAGTTTCCTGAGCGTGTTCAGGCCATGCCGCGACAGGAACAGCAGCGTCCGCCGATGCAGGAACAACGCATGGCCAGGATCGCGCCGCCGCCGCGGCAGCAGCCGATGCGCGCGGCCGAGCCACGCCTTGCTCCGCGCCCGCCGCAAGCGCACTCAGAGTCGCACCACCAGCACGACAAGCATAACGGGTAGATGGCACGAGCCGGCCGGGCGGCGTGAGACAGCGCCGCCCGGCCGCGCGTGGTTCAGCCGCCCAGGCGGCTCAGCGCCTCGGCCAGTTCGTCGGCCAGCGGCGCATTCAGCAGATACGGGGTCTTGCCACCGTCGAGGGTGAATTCCAGAGACGCGGCGTGCAGGAACAGGCGCTTGAGCCCGATCTGCTCGCGCAGGCGCTTGTTCACTGCCGCATCGCCGTACTTGTCGTCGCCGGCGACCGCATGCCCTAAATGCTGTGCATGCACGCGGATCTGGTGGGTGCGGCCGGTCTCGATTCGCACCTCGCAATAGGAATGCCCGCCGCGCCGCTCCAGCACCCGGAAGTGGCTCAGCGATTCCTTGCCGCCCGCGTTCACCTGCACGTGACGCTCGCCACCCTGGCGCAGGCCGATGTGCAACGGCGCGTCCACGCTCATCACCCCGTCTGGCATGCGCCCGACCAGCAGGGTCAGGTAGCGCTTGCTGATGCCGCGGCCCTCGACCCGGTCGTCCTCACGCATCAGCGCCTGCATCTCGGTCAGCGCCGAGCGCTTCTTGGCCACGATCAGCAGCCCGGAGGTGTCGCGATCGAGCCGGTGCACCAGTTCCAGCGTCTGGTTCGGGCGCAAGGCGCGCAAGGTCTCGATCGCGCCGAAGCTGATCCCGCTGCCGCCATGGCTGGCGACCCCGGACGGCTTGTTCAGCGCCAGCAAGCGCGCGTCCTCGTAGACGATCGCCGCCTCGAGCCGGGCCATGAATGCGTCCGGCGGCGCGGCCTTCTCGCCCTCCTCGTGCAGCTTCACCGGCGGGATGCGCACCTCGTCACCCGCCTCCAGCTTGCGCTCGGCCTTGGTGCGGCCGCCGTTGACCCGGACCTGGCCGCTGCGCATCAGCTTGTAGATCAGGCTGCGCGGCGCGCCCTTGAGCTGGCCGAGCAGGAAATTATCCACGCGCTGTCCGGCCCTGTCTTCCGGGACCTTGAGAATGCGCACCGCGCTGGTCGCGACGTCGCGCGGCTTGGGAAGGATCGGGGGGAAGTCATCAGGCAGTTTATTCTGTTACACTCGGGCGGCGAGATAAGGGTTTGATTTCGTTGGAAGTTAGCGCAGGGCCAGAAGCCCGGCTTGCGACGATTCCGGCACAGTGCGCGACCACCGCCCCCGGGGCGGCCATGTTAGCGGCTCACCGGCCTACCCGGCCATCGCCGGACGCCACAAGCGTCCGCGCTGAACATGCCCCGTGCGGCGCCCAGCCTGGCTGGAGTCGCCGCCGGTCCTGAACCACCTAAAAGAAAGAAGCGCTCCCGCGGCTCGCCGTGGTGTCGTAGCGCTGGAAACCCAAGCTGCCCTCCCCGCGCCTGCGCGATGGGCGGCGAAGCGTGACCAGAAGCGAAACCCCATGGCGTTCCGCGCGGTAGCAGCGCGAGGAACGCAACAATGAAGCGAATGCTGATCAACGCCACGCAGGCGGAAGAACTGCGTGTGGCCATCGTGGACGGCCAGACCCTGTACGACATCGACATCGAGCAGCCGTCCAAGGAACAGAAGAAGTCCAACATCTACAAGGGCCGCATCACGCGACTCGAACCCTCGCTCGAAGCGGCCTTCGTCGAATACGGCGGCGAGCGCCATGGCTTCCTGCCGCTGAAGGAAATCTCCCGCGACTACTTCCAGGCCGGCGTCGACCACAACAAGGCGACGATCCGAGAACTGCTGCGCGAGGGTCAGGAAGTGGTGGTCCAGGTGGACAAGGAAGAACGCGGCAACAAGGGCGCCGCGCTGACCACGTTCATCTCGCTGGCCGGCCGCTACATGGTGCTGATGCCGAACTCGCCCAGCGCCGGCGGCGTCTCGCGCCGGATCGAGGGCGAGGACCGCGCCGCGCTGAAGGAAGCGCTGGACAAGCTGAACATCCCCGACGACATGGGCGTGATCATCCGCACCGCCGGCGTCGGCCGCGATGCCGAAGAGCTGCAGTGGGACCTGGACTACCTGCTGCAGGTGTGGAAGTCGATCGCCGAGGCAGCGCTGGCCAAGCCGGCGCCGTTCCTGATCTACCAGGAATCGCGGCTGATCATCCGCGCCCTGCGCGACTACCTGCGCGCCGACATCGGCGAGATCCTGGTCGACACCCCCGAGATGTACGGCGATGCCCAGGAGTTCATGCAGCAGGTGATGCCGCAGAGCCTGCGCAAGCTCAAGCACTACACCGACGACATCCCGCTGTTCAACCGCTTCCAGATCGAATCGCAGATCGAGGCGGCCTACGAGCGCAGCGTGCGCCTGCCCTCCGGCGGCTCGATCGTGGTCGACCAGACCGAAGCGCTGACCGCGGTCGACGTCAACTCCTCGCGCGCGACCAAGGGCAGCGACATCGAGGACACCGCGTTCCAGACCAACCTGGAGGCCGCCGAAGAAGTGGCGCGCCAGCTGCGCCTGCGCGACCTCGGCGGTCTGGTGGTCATCGACTTCATCGACATGGCCTCCAACAAGCACCAGCGCGAGGTCGAGAACCGCCTGCAGAACGCGCTCAAGTACGACCGCGCGCGGGTGCAGATCGGCCGCATCTCGCGCTTCGGCCTGCTCGAGATGAGCCGCCAGCGCCTGCGTCCGTCGCTGGGCGAGTCCAGCCAGATCGTCTGCCCGCGCTGCGACGGCCACGGCCGCATGCGCAGCGTCGAGTCGATGTCGCTGTCGATCATCCGCGTCGCCGAAGAGCATGCGATGAAGGAGAACACCGGACAGGTGCTGGTGCAGGCCCCGGTGGAGATCGCCAACTACCTGCTCAACGAGAAGCGCCGCGCGCTCAGCGAGATCGAAAAGCGCCACGACGCGCCGATCGTCATCGTCGCCGACGAGCAGCTGCACACCCCGCACTACGAGGTGACCCGCCTGCGCGAGAACGAGCTCGGCGAGGAAAGCGCCAAGCCCAGCTACCAGCGCAACACCCCGCGCAAGCTGCCGGTGCATGCGCTGACCAAGGCGCAGCTGAATATCCCGGCGCCGGCGGTGACCAACGTGAAGCACTCGCAGCCGGCCCCGGTGCGCGAAGTGGTCGAGGCGCCCGAAGCGGTCGCCGCGCCCGTGCAGGTCCAGGCGCCGGCCCCCGCCCCGGTCGCGGCCCCCGCCACCGGCGTAGTCGGCTGGCTGAAGCGGATCTTCGGTGCCGGTGAAAGCCCGGCCCCGGCGCCGACCGCGAACGAACCGGCGCAGCGCCAGCGCGCCCACGACGGCAACCGCAACCGCAACGACCGCGGCGACCGCAACGCGCGACGCGACGGCAACCGCAACGGCGGCCAGGGCGGCAATGCCGCACGCGGCAACGGCGGCAACGTGCGCCGCGACGAGCGTCGTCCGGGCAACGGCGGCGGCAACGCGCAGGGAAGCCAGCAGAACCTCGCATCCAAGCCGCCGCGCAACGAACAGGCGCCGCAGCAGGCCAAGCCGCAGCAGAACCCGCCGCAGCAGCCGAAGGCGCCGAAGCAGCAGCCGCAGAATCCGCCGCGCCAACCCAGGCCGCAGCAGGACCCGGCGCAGGCCGCCCTGCAGAGCGACAAGCCGCAGCGCCAGCCGCGTCAGGACGAGAGCGCTGCCAAGCAGGTCACCGCACCTGCCGCGGTGCAGGATGCCACCACGATCGCGGCGGCTGCCGTGGCCGGTGGTGCCGCCGCGTTGAGCAGCGATGCACCGGCCAGCGAGGCCACCAGCGCCGCGCCGGCAGCGGCCGCAGCGCAGCCGAACCTGGCGCAGCCGAGCGTCGATGAACGCGAGAGCGCAGCGGAAACCGCGCAGGCCGTCCCGGCTGGCGAGAACGGCGATGGCGACGACGCCAATGGCGAGGCCGGTGGCCGCCGCCGTCGCGGCCGTCGTGGCGGCCGTCGCCGTCGTCGCGGCAGTGGCGAAGCGGGCAGCGGCAGCGAGGGTGCAGCGTTCGACGACAACGACCTGGATGCCGGCGACAGCGACAGCGACGGCGACACCGCGCCGGCGCCGAGCCGCAGCCAGCCGGAGTTCGATTTCGACGACGATGCCGCCCCCGCCGAAGCCACTGAGACCAAGCCGCAGCAAGCGCTGCGTGCCCCGCAGGAGAAGCGCGAGCCGCGGCCGCCACGTACGCCGCGTCATGAGCGGGCGGCTGCCAAGCAGACGCCTGTCGCTGCTGCGCCGTCAGTCACTGACGCCGGAACCGACCCTACCGCAACCCAGGCTGCGCCGGTTGCTGCAGCCGCTGTGGCCGCGATCGCAACGGCTCCTGCCGTTGCCGAGTCGGCATCGGCACCTGTCGCGGCAGCGCCTGCGCAAGCAGCGACGCCGGTAGTGGCAGCGCCCTTGCCGCCGGCCAGCGATGTACATGCCGCACAGGTCGCGGCAGCGCCCGCAGCGGAACATGCCCCTTCGTTCGTCGTCGAATCGGCACCTTCCGAGCCAGCGCCGGCGACAATCGAGGCCGCGCCGCAAGCGACCGCGACGCCGATCATCGAACGGCCTGCTCCGATCGCCGCAGCGACACCAGCGGCGGAAACGGCAGTGGCACCGGCCGCAGCAGCCGAAGAACCTGCAACGCCGTCCCAACTGGTTGCCGAGCCGCGGCAAGCAGCCGCTGCGACGCCGCAACCGATCGCGGAGGAAGCAGCGCCCAGCACGCCGGCCTACGTGCCGGTGCAGACCACGCTGCTGGACGCCTTTCACGAGGCGCCGGTCGCCGCGACCGAACCGAAGCGGCACGCGCCGGTCGCCGCGGCCGCCCCGGTGTCGAACGACGACATCGAGCGGAGCCAAGCCAGCACTGCCGAACCGGCACCTACCGCTGCGGCGGCCAGCACCGGCCTGTTCGATGCGCCGCCTGCAGCTCCGGCGGATGCGCCGATCGCTGTCGCCCAGCACCAGCCGCATGCAAAGTCCGGCGAAGGCAAGAGCGACGACGACAAGGAACACAAGGAACGTGCCAGCTGATCCGGCCGCCGTTCTTCGCAACAGAAAAAAAGCGGCCTTCGGGCCGCTTTTTTTTGTCTCTCGCTAGCGCGACTGCGGCTTTTCCAGCGAACGCTGCGGACGTGGTCCGAGCGCGAAACCTCCTCTACGCAACGCAGGGATCCACTCCGCACGCAACCGACTACGGACACCGACAAACCGCTTTGCGCCGCCCACCTCGCCTCACAACAGCGCCGACACCCGACTGTAGGAGCGTCTTCAGCCGCGACAAACGCCGTCCGCAACGACGCTTTGCAGGCAACCGATCCAGAACCGGGACTCGCAACTTGCGGGAGCGGCTACGGAGGCTACGGACGGACCATCAGTCGCGACGGCCATTTCTGCACGCGGCACAAAAAAAGCGACCGGTCAGGTCGCTTTTTTCAAGTGAGGGGTGGACAACCGGCGCTTACAGCGGGTGCGCAGGATCCAGCAGACCGTACTGCGTTGCCAGCCGCGCCAGCGCGATGTTGTCATGGATGCCGACCTTCTCGAACAGTCGCGCCTTGTGCGTGTTGACCGTCTTGGCGCTGAGGCTCAGGCGCTTGGCGATGTCTTCCTGGCGCAGCCCGCGGGTCAGCAGCAATGCGACTTCCAGCTCGCGCGGAGACAGCGTATCGAACGGCGAGCCGCCGCCTCCCAGATTGGCCAGCGCCAGGTTCTGCGCGATGTTGGCGCCGAGGTAGCGCTTGCCCATCGCTACGTCGCGTACCGCGCGCAGCAATTCCTGCGCGTCGCCGGCCTTGCCCACGTAGCCGGACGCGCCAGCCTCGAGCAGGCGCTTGGGCAACGGGCCGTCCTCCAGCACCGACACGATGATGACCTTGGTACCGTGGTCGCCCTTGACGATGCGTTCGGTGACCTCGAGCCCGCTGACGCCCGGCATGTGCAGATCGCAGAGCACGATGTCAGGCTTGAGCTGGCGGATCTGCGGCATGGCGACCTCGCCGCTCTCGGCCTCACCGACGATCTCGATGTCGGTCTGATTCGAAAGGATCAGCTTCATGCCGGTACGGACAAGAGCGTGATCGTCGACCAAAAAAACTCTAATGGTCATCTCATTCAACCCCAATGCAGCGAACGCTGCGCGGCAAGACTAACGACGTGAATTGTTCAGGGCAACTGAAAGTTGTAGACAAAATCATCCAGCCTTCACAGATCGCTCAACTGGTCGCACTGCGTTGTCATCATGCTGAAAAAAATACCACACCGAGCTTACTCAAGGCTTGGCACGCAGGCGAGGACCAGCCTGTTTGCTCCTTCAGGAGCGCGCGGCGGTACCTGCGCCAGGCAGGCGAAGTATCGTGGCCGGCAGGCGACAACGTTATCAGGGCAAAGCCTGACATCGGGTCAGATTTTCCTGGCCTGGCTCGTCAGCCGTGGGCGTGGACGCCCCTTCTCACGCATGTCCTGATACCAATGCGCCAAGTCTGACCGGGTGATGGCATGGACCTTCATCGTCGGCCCCAAGAACGCCACCAACGCCTCGATGGCTGTCTTCTTGATCGTGTAGGTCTTGGGCACAGTCGAGCCCTTGAGCGTCGCCAGGAATGCGTCTCGGGCTTTGCCCAGCGTCATCTGCAGCGTGCGTTTGATAAGCAGGCAGCCCATCACGGTTTGCAAAGCGACAGGAACACGTTGGACGAACGACCAGCGACCGGTGGCAGACCGGCTCAGATGATGAGGAATGCGCATGCGAGTGTTTCCTCTGCACGCTTCCTGCTTTCCAATCCGCCAACACCACTGATTTTAATTTAAAATCAATGACTTAGCGGAGGTTGGCGGAGAGAGTGGGATTCGAACCCACGGAAGGTTTGACCCTTCGCCGGTTTTCAAGACCGGTGCCTTAAACCGCTCGGCCATCTCTCCGATTTCGACTACGCCGCTTCACCCTGCATGCCAGATTGCCGGGCATGTGCTTGCAACTGATTGGAGCGGCTAACAGCGATGGCTATTGCTC
Organism: Xanthomonas translucens pv. cerealis; assembly: GCF_006838285.1. NCBI lineage: Bacteria > Pseudomonadati > Pseudomonadota > Gammaproteobacteria > Lysobacterales > Lysobacteraceae > Xanthomonas > Xanthomonas cerealis. Next base: position 1,387,737 of record NZ_CP038228.1, on the reverse strand, counting down.
TGCGGCGGTGCATTTTCGCACGACCGCGCCGGTTTTGCTCAGCCGGCCTCGACCGCCATCGCGCCCAGAGTCGAATGCTTGGCCTTGCCCCGCTCCGGGCAACTGCCGCAGTCCAGGCGCGAGTCCTCGATCTGGCGTGGCAGGTGCTCGGCGAGGAAGTCGATGAACACGCGTACCGCCGGCAGCAGACCGCGGCGCGAGGCGAACACGGCGTGGCAGATGCCCTGCGGCAGCGACCATTCCGGCAGCACCACTTCCAGTTCGCCATTGCGCACCGCGTCGGCGCAAACCGTCTCCGGCAGCAGGGTGATGCCGAAGCCGTCCTTGACCATCGACTGCAGCAGCGGGAAGTCGAAGCCGGCCACGCGTGGCTGCAGGTCGACGCGGCGCACTTCGCCGGCCGGTCCGTGCAGTTCCCAGCGCTGCCGCGCCTCGTCCTCGCTGATGCTCAAGGTCACGTGCGCGGACAGTTCTTCCGGATCCTTTGGACGGCCGGCGCGGTCGAGGTACTTGGGGCTGGCCACCAGCAGTTCCTGCACCTGGCCGAAGCTGCGCATCACCAGGCTGCCGTCATCGTCCAGGCGCGAGCGCACGCGCAGCGCGACGTCGTAGCCTTCGTTGATGATGTCCACGCGGCGGTTGCTGATGTTCAGCTGCAGGCGCACTTTCGGGTACTGGTCGAGGAACATCGGCAGCAGCTTGGGCAGCTGCATCTGCGCCAGCGACACCGGCACGCTGACCCGCACCAGGCCGCGCGGCTCGGCGCTGAGTCGGTCCACCACCTCGCGCGCGGCCTGCGCTTCGGCCAGCATCGTCTGCGCATGCCGATGCACACTCATGCCCAGGTCGGTGACCGCGAAGCGGCGCGTGGAACGCTGCAGCAGACGCACGCCCAGATCGGCTTCCAGCTGGCTGATGCGGCGGCTCAGACGCGACTTGGGAATGCCCAAGGCGCGCTCGGCGGCGGCGAAACCGCCGTGATCGACCACCATCGCGAAGTAGTATAGGTCGTTGAGATCGTGCATGTTCTTTCGATATTCAGAACGATGGATGAAATCGCATTGGATTCATTCTACTCCCACAACGATCAATGCTGTGCAATCGGGCCTGGCTGACATGGCGCATGGCGAACGCAGCTGCGGCGGCCCGTTCCGGCAGCAACGGCGCAGCGGCTCCCGCTTTGCGACAGCGCGGTGGCGTGAACGCCCTGCCCCGGCCTTGTGCTTTGCATCGGCAAGTGGCTGCTGGGTCGTGCGCAGCGATTCACGCATGCAGCAACACCGGCGTCTTGATTGCCGGTGCGGCGATACGATCGAACACGTCTGGCTGCGAACGCAGGCGAGCGAAGTGCCGGGGATGGCAGGTCGGATGGAATCCTGCCCGAGGTGGGCGAATACGCAGCCACACATCCGCACAGCGGCAAGGCACAGGACGCCAAACGGGAGCGGTTTTCGTCAATTGGCAACGACTGTGGGAGCGACTTCGGTCGCGACAGGCTTTCCTGGTAATGACCGTCGCGACTGAAGTCGCTCCCACAATGACCGCCGGATAGTGCCGCAAGACCGGTCGCCGCGCCGCGAGCGCAGGGCCTGAAGCTCAACCGATGCGGTCGAGGCCGCCCATGTACGGACGCAGCGCATCGGGCACGCCGATCGAGCCGTCAGCGTTCTGGTAGTTCTCCATCACCGCGATCATCGCGCGGCCGACCGCGGTGCCGGAACCGTTGAGCGTGTGCAACAGTTCCGGCTTGCCGGTGGCGGGACTGCGCCAGCGCGCCTGCATGCGCCGCGCCTGGAAGTCGCCGCAGTTGGAGCACGAGGAGATCTCGCGGTAGGTCTGCTGCGACGGTAGCCAGACTTCCAGATCGTAAGTCTTGGTCGCCGAGAAGCCCATGTCGCCGGTGCACAGCAGCACCTTGCGGTACGGCAGCCCCAGCGTCTCCAACACCACCTCGGCGCAGCGGGTCATGCGTTCGTGCTCGGCGGCACTGTCCTCGGGACGGCAGATGCTGACCAGTTCCACCTTCTCGAACTGGTGCTGGCGGATCATGCCGCGGGTATCGCGTCCGCCGCTGCCGGCCTCGGAGCGAAAGCACAGCGAGTGCGCGGTCATGCGCAGCGGCAAGCGCTCAGCCTCGACGATCTCGTCGCGGACCAGGTTGGTCAGCGAGATCTCGGAAGTGGAGATCAGGTAGCGTTTCTGTTCGCCCAACTGGGTGGCGAACATGTCCTCTTCGAACTTGGGCAACTGGCCGGTGCCGTACAGGCTGTCGGCGTTGACGATCACCGGCACGTTGGTTTCCTGGTAGGCGTGCGGGCCGGTATGCAGATCGAGCATGAATTGCGCCAGCGCGCGGTGCAGGCGCGCGATCGGTCCGCGCAGCACGGTGAAGCGCGCGCCCGACAGCTTGGCCGCGGTCTCGCCGTCCAGCCAGGCGTGGCGCGCGCCCAGTTCCACATGATCCTTGACCTCGAAATCGAAGCTGCGCGGCGTACCCCAGCGCTGCACTTCGACGTTGTCGGCCTCGTCCTTGCCGGCCGGCACGTCGGCCTGCGGCAGGTTGGGAATCTCCAGCGCCAGCGTCTCCAGCTGCGCGCGGATCTCATCCAGGCGATGTTCGGACGCTTTCAGTTCGTCGCCGAATCCAGCGACTTCGGCCATCAGTGCAGTCACGTCCTCGCCCTTGGCTTTGGCATGGCCGATCGCCTTGGATCGGCTGTTGCGCAGGCTCTGCAATTCCTGGGTCCGCACCTGGATGCGCTTGCGATCGGCCTCCAGGGCTTCCAGGGCGGCCACGTCCAGCGCATAGCCGCGGCTGGTGCGCAGGCGCTCGGCGAGGTCGGCGGGCTGTTGGCGGAGCAGGACAGGATCGAGCATGGGCGCGGCACGTGGATGGATCGGAGCCGCGCATTATCGCCTGTCAGCCGCGCTTTTGCCGAAACAAGGGAGGCTGCGCCCCGCGGCGCACCCGATTAACCGCGGCTATGCCAGAATCCAGCGGTTCCCTATGGTGAGTCCCATGTCCACGTCGCCTCCGTCGTCCAACAGCGGCATCGTGCTGCGCCTGCCGCGCCGCCTCCTCGTGATCGTCGGCATCGCCTTCTGCGCCGGGCTGCTGCTGTTCCTTGCAGTGTGGCTGGTCGGGCGCAAGGACAACGACTTCTACAAGCCGCAGCCGGCGCAGGTGCACCAGGACGCCGCGGAGGTCAAGCCGCTGCCCGAGCCACTGCCCGCCAGCAGCGGCGCCAGCGACATGCCGCAAGCCAAACCGCCGACAGCGGAGGATGCGCCGAAACTGGTCGAGACCGCGCCGCCTGCCCCGCTGCCGGCCGATACGATGGCGGCGCTGCCCGGCGCCACCGAAGGTGCTGCTGCGGGGACGAACGCCACCGTACTGGCACCAGGCGATCGTCCTGTGCCGCTGGAAGGGCAAGCGCCACCGCGCTATCCGTCGGCAGCCTTGCGCAGCGGCGACAGCGGCACGGTGGTGGTGCGGGTCGAAGTGGACGCCAGCGGCATCCCCGGCGGTGTGGCCCTGGTCAGGCGCAGCGGTTCGCGCGAACTGGATCGCGCGGCAATGGAAGCAGTGCGCCGCTGGCGCTTCCGCCCGGCGCAGCAGAACGGCCAGGCGGTGGCCGGCAGCCTCGAGATTCCATTCGATTTCAAGCCGGCTCAGTAAGCTGAACCGCACTTGCGGCGCGCTTCCGTAGTTCACGGGCGGCTGACACACCGCTAACCGTATCCGGACAAAGCTGCCTGCGTCCCACGACGCAGGAGCACGCCCATGTCCAGACCGCACGATACGCAGGAGCTGTGTCCGCGCAAGCACGATGACGCAGTGCCTCCGCACGCCCATCTTGGGTCACCGTGGGCATGGATCGTCGTGATCGCGCTGGTGCTGGTCGCCAGCGGTTGGTGGCTGGGCCGCGATCGCGCAGACCAGATCCCTCCCACTGCGCCGGCTGCGGCGACGCCTGCCAGCGATCCACCGCGCGCTCCGTAAACCCGCGCTTCCCTACACTTGATTCACCACCCTGCAGTGGTGATCGATAGTTGAGGCGGCCGTGTGCTGCCGGCCGCGACTCGCCTCAGACACTGGCGGCCAGGCCGAATCCAGCAGTGCGCGCCAGCGTGTCGAAGCCCGGGAACGAGGTCGCCACGTTGGCCACATCGTTGATCCGCACCTCGCCATCGGCCAGTTGGCCGGCAATCGCGAATGCCATCGCGATGCGATGGTCGCCGTGGCTTTCGATCACCCCGCCGCCCAGCAAACCGCCATGGATCGTGGCGCCGTCGGGCGTCTCGTCGACCACGATGCCCAGGCTACGCAGACCGGTGGCCATCGCGGCCAGGCGGTCGGATTCCTTGACCCGCAGCTCGGCCGCGCCGCTGACCACGGTCTGGCCCTGCGCGGCGGCCGCGGCGACGAACAGCGCCGGAAATTCGTCGATCATGTCCGGCACCACCGCTTCGGGAATCTGCGCCCCGCGCAGCGGCGCGTAGCGTACGCGCAAGTCGGCCACCGGCTCGCCGCCATGTTCGCTGTGATTGTGCTCGACGATGTCCGCGCCCATCAGCCGCAGCGCGGCGAGCAGGCCGGTGCGGCGCGGATTGAGGCCGACAGCCTTGAGGGTGATATCCGAGCCGGGAACGATGCTGGCAGCGACGATGAAGAACGCTGCCGAGGAGAAATCGGCCGGCACCGCGATGTCGCTGGCGTGCAGCCGCTGGCCGCCGCGCAGGCGCGCCTGGCCGGGTGCGAACGCGATCTCCACGCCGAACGCGGACAACATGCGCTCGGTGTAGTCGCGGGTCGGATGCGCTTCCTGCACCGAGGTGATGCCATCGGCATACAGCCCGGCCAACAGCACCGCCGACTTGACCTGGGCGCTGGCCACCGTCGAGGCGAAGTCGATGCCGCGCAGCGGCTGCCCGCCATGGATGCGCAGCGGCGGCACGCCGTTTGCGTCGGTGTCGATCCGCGCGCCCATCAGCGCCAACGGCTCGGTGACGCGACGCATCGGCCGCTTGGACAGCGACGCATCGCCGACCAGCACGCTATCGAACGGCTGCGCCGCCAGCAACCCGGCCAGCAGCCGCATCCCGGTACCGGCATTGCCGCAATCCAGCTCGCCCTGCGGTGCCTGCAAGCCATCGACGCCGACCCCGTGCACGATCCGCTGCGACGGCGACGGCGTCTCGATCCTGACCCCGAGCTTGGCGAAGATCGCCGCGGTCGACCGCGTGTCCTCGCCCTCCAAGAACCCATCGATGCGCGACACCCCATCGGCCAACGCCGCGAACATCACCGCCCGATGCGAGACCGACTTGTCGCCCGGCACATTCAACGTCCCCTGCAAAGCAGAGCCCTTCGTCGCGATCCAGTACTGCTCGTTGCTCATCACTATTCCTGAGATTGCCAGCCACCCGCCCCGCGGGCCCACTGTCGCTGTTGATCTTGCCGCCGCTGTCGATCTTGCTGTTGCAGTTGCCGTTTGCTTTTCAGGGGTCCCCATTGAGGGTCGGCGAGCGGCCCGGGGAAAACCCCGCAGGGGCGACGCGCAGGATGCGCGTCGTTTTTCGCTGGCACATGGATGTGCCATCGAAAAATCCCAGGTTGCTCGCGGACCCCGCGCGCAGCGCGGGGCGACCTGACTGGGGCGGCCTTTCTTTTGCTTACTTTTCTTTGGCCGTTCAAAGAAGCGCTCCTCAGCGGCCGCAGGCCGATCAAAGTAAGTCGCGCAACGCGCGAAAGCCTTTGCCCTTTCTGTTGCTTTTGCTCTACCGCCAAACCAGTTACAGCAGTCACACAGACCAGATCAAGGCACCGCCACCGGATAAGACCCCAACACCTTGATCTGCGCCGAATGCGCCTTCAACTCCGCCAACGCCTGCTGCATCGCCTCGTCCTCCACATGCCCGGCCAGATCGATAAAGAACCCATACTCCCACTTCGCCTGATGCGAAGGCCGAGACTCGATCCGGTTCATGCTGATCCCATGCCGCGCGAACGGACTTAGCACATCGAACAGCGCACCCGGCTTATCGTGGATGAACACCAACACCGACGTACGATCGTGCCCGGATGGCGGAAAGATCTGCCGGCCGATCACCAGGAAGCGCGTCGTGTTGTCGTCGTCGTCCTCGATCGACTTCATGATCACCTTCTTCAGCGCGTACACATGCGCCGCACTCTCCCCGCCGATCGCCGCCGCATCCTCCGCATTGCGCGCGCGCCGCGCGCCCTCGGCATTGCTCGACACCGGGATCTTCTCCACCTTCGGCAGATGCGCGCGCAGCCACCCGGCGGTCTGCGCGAACGACTGCGGATGCGCATAGATGCGCTCGATCGCATCGAGCCGGCCGGTGCGCGACAGCAGGTACTGGTGCACGCGCAGCTCGGTCTCGCCGCAGATCTTCAGGTTCGAGGTCAGGAACATATCCAGGGTGACCTGGATCGTGCCCTGCCCGGAATTCTCCACCGGCACCACGCCGAAATCGGCATTGCCGCTCTCCACTTCCTGGAACACTTCCTCGATCGTCGCCATCGGCATGCCCACTGCCGAGCGGCCGAAATGCTTGAGCACCGCCTGCTGGCTGAAGGTGCCTTCCGGGCCGAGATAGCCGATCTTCAGCGGCTCCTGCTGTGCCAGGCAGGCGGACATGATCTCGCGGAACACGTGCACCAGCACTTCGTCGCTGAGCGGCCCCTGGTTGCGGTCCACCACCATGCGCAGCACCTGCGCCTCGCGCTCTGGACGGTAGTAGTCCACCGCGGCGGCGAGCTTGCCCTTGGCCTTGCCGACCTGGTGCGCGAACTGCGCGCGCTCGGCGATCAGCGCCTGGATGGTGCGGTCGATCTCGTCGATCTTGGCGCGCACGTCGGCCAGCGCCGGCGCCGCGTCTGCGGGCATGGCGATGGCGGTCGATGTCGGCTTGCCCGGCTTGGCCAGCTTGGCCGACTTGCTCGATTCGGCGTGTGCGGTTCGGGATTTGTTCGGCTTTGCGGCCATGGATCGTGGTTCCTCGATGTTCCGGAGCGCCTGCTGGGCGATCCGGTCGCGGCTGAAGCCGCTCCTACAGGGGGATGGCTCAGCCGTTGCGTTGCTGGAAGTCGCGCATGAAGGCGACCAGCGCCTGCGCGCCGGCCACCGGCATCGCGTTGTACAGCGAGGCGCGGATGCCACCGACCGCCTTGTGGCCCTTCAGCGCAAGCAGCCCGGCGGCCTTGGATTCGGCGACGAAGCGCGCGGTGAGGGTGTCGTCCGGCAGGAAGAACGGGATGTTCATCCGCGAGCGCGCAGCGGCCACCACGTCGTTGCGGTAGAAGCCGCCGGAGCCGTCGATCGCCGCGTACACCAGCGCCGACTTGGCCTGGTTGCGGCGCGCGAACTCTTCCACCCCGCCCTCGGCCAGCATCCACTTGAACACCAGCCCGGCCAGGTACCAGTTCCAGGTCGGCGGCGTATTGAGCATCGAATCGCGCGCGACGTGCGAGCGGTAGTCGAAAATGTCGGCGCGCGGCTGGCCGCTGCGCTGCAACAGATCCTTGCGGATGATGACCACCGCCACGCCGACCGGGCCCAGGTTCTTCTGCGCGCCTGCGTAGATCACCGCGTACTTGGACACGTCGATCGGCTCGGCGGCGATGCTGGAACTGAAATCGGCGAACAGCGGCACCGCGCCCACGTCCGGCGCGTCGCGGAACTCGACGCCATGGATGGTCTCGTTGGCGGTGATGTGCACGTAGGCGGCATCGGCGCTGAGCTGCCAGCTGGCGCGCGGCGGGATGTCGTGGAAGCCGCCGGCCTCGCTGCTGGCGGCGACGTGCACGTTGGCGTACGGGCTGACCTGCTTGATCGCGGTCTTGCCCCAGTGTCCGGTCACCACGTAATCCACGGTCTGCCCGGGCGCGGCGAAGTTCAGCGCCAGCAGCGCCTGCTGGGTAGTGGCGCCGCCGGACAGGAACAGCACCGCGTAGTCGTCGGAGATGTCGATCAGGCGGCGCAGATCGGCTTCGGCCTCGGCCGCCACCGCCATGAACTCGGCGCCGCGGTGGCTCAGCTCCACGATCGAGGCGCCCACGCCGTTCCACTCCAACATCTCCGCCTGCGCCTGGCGCAGGACCGATTCCGGCAATGCAGCGGGGCCGGCACTGAAATTGAACGCGCGTGTCATGGGGCACCTATCGGACAAGACGCCTAGTATGCCGCAGCGCAGCAGCTTGCGGCCCGGACAATTTAGGTTGCATTTGCATCCATTGACCTCGCCCACGCGTAGTCTGTACTGAACTCGTCGGCGGTCGTCCGCCCCTCCAGGAGTCAGCCATGTCATTGCGCGATGTGCTCAATATCCCCAGCCGCCAGATCACTGACGAGGCGCTCTACCGCGATCGGCGGCGGCTGCTGCAGGCCATGGCGATGGCGCCGGCGATGGGCCTGGTCGGCTGCGCCGAGGCCGAACCGCCGGCCCCGCCGAAGACAGTGGTGACCACGGAACAGGCGCGCAACGGCTTTCGCACCAGCGAGGAGTTGACCCGCTACGAGGACGTCACCAGCTACAACAACTTCTACGAATTCGGCACCGACAAGACCGACCCGTCGAAGGCGGCCAAGACCCTGCGCACTGCACCGTGGTCGGTGAAGGTGTCCGGCGAATGCGAAAAGCCCGGCACCCTGGCGCTGGACGATCTGCTCAAGGGCAGCAGCCAGGAGGAGCGCATCTACCGGCTGCGCTGCGTTGAAGGCTGGTCGATGGTGATCCCGTGGCTGGGGGTGCCGTTGGCCGCGGTGCTCAAGCGCTTCGCACCGACCTCCAAGGCCAAGTACGTCGCCTTCACCACGCTGGCCGATCCGCAGCAGATGCCCGGCATCCGCTACCGCTCGATCGACTGGCCGTACAAGGAAGGCCTGCGCATCGACGAGGCGATGAACCCGCTGACCCTGCTCGCCACCGGCCTGTACGGCAAGCCGCTGCCGCAGCAGAACGGCGCGCCGCTGCGGCTGGTGGTGCCGTGGAAATACGGCTTCAAGAGCATCAAATCCATCGTCGAGATCCGCTTCGTCGAGCGCATGCCGGAGACCGCCTGGCACGAATTGCAGGCCTCGGAGTACGGTTTCTTCTCCAACGTCAATCCGGCGGTGGACCATCCGCGCTGGAGCCAGAAGACCGAGCGCCGTATCGCCGGCAAGGCCAGCAAGCTGTTCGCCGAACGCATCCCGACCCGCCCGTTCAACGGCTATGCCGAGCAGGTGGCGGGGATGTATGCGGGGATGGATCTGAAGAAATGGTATTGAACGCTCGGGACCCGGGACTCGGGACTCGGGGCCCGGAAAAAGCCGGCGGTTTCGGCGTTGGGCGGGCGCGTTGCTTGGTCGGGGCAGTCGCGACATGGCGGTGAAGTCCGGGCCCTCTGGTTTGATCGCGGCCAAGGGCATGGTCCATGTGCTGGCGCTGGCGCCGTTGGCTTACCTGGGCTGGCAGTTCTGGCAGGTGTGGCAGAGCGGCAGCGATGCGCTCGGTGCCGATCCGGTGGCCGAGATCGAGCACCGTACCGGGCTGTGGGCGTTGCGGCTGCTGTTGCTGACCCTGGCGATCACGCCGCTGCGGCAGCTGAGCGGGCAATCGGTGCTGCTGCGGTTCCGGCGCATGCTCGGACTGTATGCGTTCTTCTATGCCTGCGTGCATCTGGGTGTGTATCTGGGTCTGGACCTGCGCGGCTACTGGGCGCAGATCTTCGAGGACATCGTCAAGCGGCCCTACATCACCGTCGGCTTCATCGCCTGGCTACTGCTGATCCCGCTGGCAATCACCTCCACCCAGGGCTGGATGCGCCGGCTCAAGCGCAACTGGGGCAAGCTGCACAAGGCGATCTACGCGATCGGCGTGCTGGCGGTGCTGCACTTCTGGTGGCTGGTGAAATCGGACATCCGCGAACCGCTGCTGTACGCGGCGATCCTGGCGCTGCTGCTGGGCTGGCGCGGCTGGCGGGCGCTCAGCGCGCGCCGAACCACAGCAGCCCGCTGAGCGCGGCGGCCAGCAGCAAGGCGCTGAGCAGCAGCCACGGCCAGCGCAAGGCGGTAGCCGGACGCGCTGGGGGTTCCGCTGCGGCGGCCGCCGGGACGCTGGCCGGATCGTGCTTCAACGGCTCGCCAGCGACCACCTGCGGCACCTCCAGCACGAAGCGGTGCTGCGTGTCGAACACCAGTTGGTCGCCCGGCTGCAGCCAGCAATCGCGTACCGCATTGCCGTTGACCTGGGTCTGCGCATCGCCGAGCCCGCGCAGCAGCACGCGCTCGCCATGCCGCTCCAGGCGCGCGTGGCGTTCGGCGAAGGCCGGATCGTCGATGCAGATGTCGCAGTCGCGCAGGCGGCCGATGCTGCGCACCCGGTCCAGGGTATAGCTGCGGCCATGGTGCTGGCCGCCGACCCCGCGCAGCACCAGCCGCGGATCGTCGCCCTCGCCTTCGGCCGCATCGGGCAGGCGCTGCAGCGGCTCGCACGCGCCCCGGACCACCATTTCCACGCCATCGGCATAGACCGCATCGCCGGCGCGCAGCAGCGCCATGCGCCGTACCGGACGCCCGTTCACGTGGATGCCGCGGGCGCCGTTGACCACCTGCAGCCATAGACCGCGCCGGTCCAGGCAGAACTGCGCCAGCAGCAGCGCGCCCTGGCTGTCGTCGACCACGCGCACATGCCCGGACGCCTGCCGCACGATGCGGTGCACGCCCGCGCGCAAGGGTCGGTCGGGTTGCTGGCGATTGCTGAAATGGACTTGCAGGTCGGACACGGCGGGGAGCCTAGCAGGTTGCCCGCGCTTGAAGAAGCGCGCCGTGCCTGGACAACACTGCGCGCATACGCACAATGCCTGATCTTTTCCGCGGGCCGCATGCCCGCACAGGAGCCAGCATGTCCAGCATCGACATCCGCCACGACCACGGCAAAACCCCCGCACAAGCACGCAAGGCGATCGAGGACGCCGCCAAAAAGCTATCCGAACGTTTCGACCTGGAATCGCGCTGGGACGGCGATGCGCTGCTGTTCTCGCGCTCCGGTGTGGACGGGCGCATCGAACTGCTGCCCAAGCAGGTGCACGTCACCGCCGAGCTGGGCTTCCTGCTGTCGGCGCTGAAGGGCACAGTGGAAAGCGAAATACGCCGCGTGCTGGCCGAAAAGCTGGGCTGAGCGGCAATAGCGCCTTCTCCCCTTGGGAGAGGGGTTGGGGTGAGGGTCCGGCGCGAAAGCGACTCGTAGAGATAGGGACACGAGGCTCCGCCCGTACCCTCATCCGCCCCTTCGGGGCACCTTCTCCCGATGGGAGAAGGAACCACCGCGACCCGCTCAGTCGAAGGCGAACGGCTGCGGGTGTCCGGCGAACAAACGCCGCGAAACCTCGCGCTCGGTGGTTTCGATATCGCCCATGAAGCCTTCGGCGTCGCCGAGTTTGGAAAACGCGTCGAAGCCGCGTTCCAGGAACCCCTGCAATTCCGACAGCCCCGCCGCCTTGGCCGGGCCGCGCGCGAAGCGCAGCAGCATGCGTACGCCCGTGGTGTGCACCGCGGTGGCCAGGCCAAGGCCGACACTGGCGATCAGGTCGATCTGATGCAGGCGCAGGCGGCGCAGGCCAGTATGTCGGTAGGCCTGCGCGTACAAGTCGTCGTCCAGGCGCTTGCGGCGCGGCGCCAACGCCTGCAGCGCCTCGGCCATGCGCAGGTCCAGTGCGTGGGTCAGCGCGCCCAGCTCGATGCCGTCGGCGACCGTGTCCAGCAGCGTGGCCGGCATCAGCCGCTGCATCATCGGCAGCACCTTGACGATGTCGGCGTCGCGCCGGCTGAAATCGCGGTCGCCATAGACGTCGGTCAGGAAGAACATCGCCGCCGGGCGCCGCTGCGGGTCCTCCAGAAAGTGTTCGAAGCTGCGCTCCAGCCGCTGCGTCTGCCAGCGCCGCAGTTCCTGCAGCCAGCGCAACGCATTGCGCGGCTCGTGCGCCGGATCGTGCACGGCCTGATGCCATGCCAGACGGCGGCCGAGTCGTTCCAGGACGGGATTGCTGCGCGCCATGGGGGCCGATGATGCTGGTCGCCGGGCGTGACCGCAAGCATCATGCCGCTCGGCTACACTCCGGCCAACGCCCTTCGCGAACCGCGCATGCTTTCCCTCCACAGCGCCACGCCACGCCCCCGTTCCCAAGGCCGTATCGGCCTGGCCATCGCCGGCGGCGGCCCGATCGGCGGCATGTACGGACTCGGCGCGCTGCGCGCGCTGGACGAAGCCCTGGACGGACTCGACCTGACCCGGCTGGACTGCTACGTCGGGGTCAGTTCCGGCGCGTTCCTGACCGCCGGCCTGGCCAATCGCATCAGCAGCGCAGAGATCTGCCGGATCTTCGTCACCGGCAACAGCGACGATGCGCGGTTCCGGCCCGAGGATTTCCTGCGCCCCAACGTCTACGAATACCTGCGCCGCGCCGCGACCCTGCCCAAGCTCGCCTACGGCTGGTGGCACGACCTGCTGACCGAGCCGCGCAAGACCCGCTGGTCGGACCTGATCACCCGCTTCGGCGGGCTGGTGCCCAGCGGGCTGTTCGACAACGCCGGGGTCGAACGCTTCATGCAGGACGTGTTCAGCCGGCGCGGCCGCAGCAACGACTTCCGCGCCCTGGACACCGACCTGTTCGTGGTCGCGGTGGACCTGGACAGCGGCCGCACCGTGCGTTTCGGCGAGCCGGGCATGGACCAGGTGCCGATCTCGCTGGCGGTGCAGGCCAGCGCCGCGCTGCCGGGGCTGTATCCGCCGGTGGAGATCGACGGCCGCCACTACGTCGACGGCGCGCTGCGGCGCACGATGCACGCCTCCACCCTGCTGGAGCGCGGCATCGACCTGATGATCGGGATCAACCCGCTGGTCCCCTACGACGCCACCCACGCGCCACGCCGCAACGGCCAGATCGACCGCGCGCGGCTGCTCAGCGGCGGCCTGCCGGCGGTGCTGTCGCAGACATTGCGCACCCTGCTGCAGTCGCGCATGCAGGTCGGGCTGGAGAAGTACGCACAGCAATACCCGCGGGTGGACCAGCTGGTGTTCGAGCCCAATGCCGACAACAGCGAACTGTTCTTCACCAATCTGTTCAGCTATTCCGCACGCCACCGCGTCTGCCAGCTGGCCTATCGCAACACCCTGGCCGACCTGCGCGGCAACGCCCAGGTGCTGGAACCGATGCTGGCCGCGCACGGCATCGCCCTGCGCCATGAGATCCTCAACGATCGCCAGCGCACCTTCACCGACGGCGTGGACGTGCAGCAAGGGCGCACCACCGAAGCCACTGCGCGCCTGCGCCGCGCGCTCGACGACATCGATCAGGTCATCGCCCGACGCCGCGCCAGCCGCCGCACGCGGCGCGCACCGCCACTTTCCACCGACTGAGACGCCGGCGCTGGTGTGATTGCTCTAACCAACGCCGTGAGTCTCCAATCCAGCCACCCAACCGCCGCAGGAACCGCACCGTCATGGCCACTCTGAAGAAATCCGCACGCAAAAAGAAGACCGCCGCCGCCAGCGACGAGGGCCTGCAGGCGCAGGCGGAAAAGCTGTCCAAGCGCCTGGGCGAATCGGCGCAGCAGGTATGGCTGGCCGGGGTCGGCGCGTTTGGCCGCGCCCAGGCCGAAGGCGGCAAGCTGTTCGAAACCCTGGTGAAGGAAGGTCTGACCCTGGAGCAGAGCACGCGCAAGCTGGCCGGCGGCGGCGTCGATGCGGTGCGCGATGTGGTGGAGAACCGGGTCGGCCAGGCGCGCGAACGCGCCGCCGATACCTGGGATCGGTTGGAGAAGGTGTTCGAGGACCGGGTGCAACGCGCGTTGCGCAGGCTGGAAGTGCCCAGCCGCGAAGACCTCGGCACTTTGCTCGATCGCGTAGATGCTTTGAATGCCGAACTGCGCAACCTGGGCAGCGGCCGCCGCGCACGCCAGGCACCGGTCAAGGCGCCCGCAGCCAGGAAGGCGGCAAAGACCGCCGCACCCAAGTCCCGCCCGACCAGGCAGGCAGCGCCGGCGCAACGCCGTGCCGGCCCGGTCGTGGCCAGCGCCACGCCCGCGCCGAAACGCGCCAGCCGCAAGCGCGCCGCGGCGCAGACGCCCGCTGAATAAGGTTTTGTTGCAAAGCAGCAGGTTTTTTCCGAAAATTGGGACGGACCCGCCAGTCCCTCTGAAGACCGTTTGTTCCCCTCCCCTCGCGGCTTCGGACTGGCGGGTCTTCTTCTGTCCGCCGTTCCCCGCTGTCGCCTTGCCGGCGCTGTGACACGCTGGCGATAAACTGGCGTCATCGAATAGCGTTACGCGGGTACGAGCATGTTTTCCTGGATAGTGGCAACGGTCTTGGCAGTGGGCGCATGGCTCGCTGCCACGCTCTATCTGTGGGTGGTCCGGCGCCGCGAGAACGAGACCAGCGCCGGGCTGAATGCCCTGGCTGGACTGCATTGGCGCGATTTCTCGCGCATGGTGCGGCGCGCGATGCGCGAGCAACGCGACCTGCACGACGCGGTGGCCGACGAGGACGTGTTCCAGGAACCGCAGAGCGACTTCGTGATGACCCGCGGCGACGCGCGCTGGCTGTTGTCGTGCAAGCACGGCCGCGCCTACCGGATCGGCTCGGCCGCGGTCAACGAACTGGGTGCGACGGCGCGGCTGATGGGGGCGCAAGGCGGCATCCTGGTCACCGAGGGCACGGTGCAGCGCGACGGCATCGCCGCGGCCGAGAAACAGTCGGTGGAAATCCTCGACGGCCGCCGCATCTGGCCGATGCTCAAGCGCTACCTGCCGAGCGAACTGGAGGACGGAGTGATCGGCGCCAGCCGCCGACGGGCGCAGCGGCATACCGTGATCGCCGCACTGGCCGCCGTGACCCTGGGCCTGCTGGTGGGACTGGGCGGACTGGCGCTGCAGCAGCGCAGCACCGACGCGGCATCGATCGCGGCGCTCCCTGCACCCGCCCAACCCAAGCCGGCAGCAGCGCCGCCCGCGCCAAGCGCCTCGCCCGCCGCGGCGACAGGGCCGTCAGCGGCGCCCGTATCCGAGCCCGAACCGGCCGCCAGCGCAGCACCCGACCCCGCCACCGAAGCCGGCTATCGCCAGTCGGTGTCCAAGGCCCTGGCCAAGACGCCCGGCGTGATCCGCGGCATCTGGCAGACCCGGATGACTCTGGTGATCGACCGCCGCGACGACGACGCGCAGGTCTGGCCGCGGATCTGCAAGGAAGTGGAACGCTATCCCTCGCTGCGCACCGCGCGCATCCAGCTCAATCCGCGCCCCGACCGCGACGAGCCGGTGCGCTGGCGGCAATGTAGGACGTTTTGAGTCGGGACCGGGGACCTGCAAGAGCGTAAAAGCCAAAGCAAAAAGCGACCATCGCGGTCGCTTTTTTGTTTCCATCAATCTCGAATCAAGCGCACGGATTTTGCAACCGAAATCCACCGGGTCCCCGGTCCCTGGTCCCGGCCTCACCAATGCACCCCCCGCATCAACGCCGCGAACGCGATCTGCTCCTGGCTGGGCTTGGCCTCGCGTAGCACCTTGCGGTCGCCCTTGGCGGCGGCAGAATCCGGGAACAGTTCGAAGGCGGTGTTCATCACCAGCTCGTAGGCCTTCGGCGCCACCGCGTTGACCAGCGCGGCGAAGATGCCCAGCCGCGTCGCCACCCGGCTCGGGCGCTCGATGATCGCCTTGACCATCAGATCAGCGGCTTCCTCCACGCTCAGCGTGGGTACGCTGTCGTACATCTTGGTCGGCGCGATCATCGGCGTCTTCACCAGCGGCATGTTGACCGTGGTGAAGCTGATGCCCTTGCCCGACAGTTCGCCCTGCGCGCAGCGGCTCCACGCGTCCAGCGCCGCCTTGGAGGCCACATAGGCGGAGAAACGCGGCGAATTGGCCAGCACGCCGATCGAGCTGACGTTGATGATGTGGCCCTTGCGCCGCGCGGTCATGCCCGGCAGCACGCCCATGATCAGGCGCAGGCTGCCGAAGTAGTTCAGCTGCATGGTGCGCTCGAAATCGTGGAAGCGGTCGTAGCTGAGTTCGATCGAGCGGCGGATCGAGCGGCCGGCGTTGTTGATCAGCACATCGACATGGCCGTGCGCTTCGAGCACGGTCTTGAGCAGCGCATCGCAGCCGGCCAGGTCGGACAGGTCGGCGGTATAGGCGAACACCTTGCCGCCCCTGGCGTTCATCGCATCGCGTGCGGCGAACAGTTCCTGCTCGCCGCGGGCGACGATGATGGTGGTGGCGCCGGCTTCGGCCACGCGCTGCGCGGTGGCAAGGCCGATGCCTGAGGAGCCGCCTGTGATCAGCACCACCTTGCCGCGCACCTTGCCCTTCAGCGTGCGGTCCACGAACAGGTCCGGATCAAGGTGCCGTTCCCAATGGTCCCACAGGCGCCAGGCGTAGTCTTCCAGCCGTGGCACGGCGATGCCGCTGCCCTTCAGCGCGCGCTCGGTCTCGCGGCTGTCGAAGCGGGTGGGATAGGTGATGAACTTCAGCACCTCGCGCGGGATGCGGAAATCGCGCAGCAGCATGCCGGTGAAGCGGCGGATCGGCGGCAGCCCGCCGACCGCGGCGCGGATGCCCGCCGGCACGAATGCGAACATCCGCGCGTCCACCCGCAAGGTCATCTCCGGCGCGTGGCCGGCGCGGCAGAACGCGTTGAGCACCTCGCCCACGCGCAGCGGCTCCGGATCGGTGAGGTGGAAAGTGTGGCCGTCGAGCTTGGGCTTGTGCGCGATGTGGTCCATCGCATCGGCGACGAAATCCACCGGCACCAGGTTGATGCGCCCGCCCTCGATGCCGAGCATCGGCGCCCACGGCGGCAACAGCTGGCGCAGCTTCTTGATCAATGGGAAGAAGTAATACGGCCCGTCGATCTTGTCGATCGCGCCCGTGCGCGAATCGCCGACCACCATGCCAGGGCGGTAGATGCGCCACTTGATCCGGGTTTCGGCGCGCACCAGCGCCTCGGCATCGTGCTTGGTGCGCAGGTAGGGATCGTCCAGAGCTTCGGCTTCTTCGAACATGTCCTCGCGGAAGATGCCGGGATATAGACCGGCCACCGCGATCGAGCTGGTGTGGTGAAAGATGCCGGCGCCGATCTGCGCCGCCAGCTCCAGCGCGTTGCGGGTGCCGTCCAGATTGGCCACGCGCTGCGCCTCGGCCTTGGCAGTGAGGTCGTACAACGCGGCCAGATGGAAGACGTGCCTGACCTTGCCGCGCAGCGCCTGGCGTTGCGCCGCGTCCAGGCCGCAACAGTCGGCGCCGACATCGCCATGCAGCACCACCAGGCGCTTGCCGTCCCAGCCCTGCTCGCGCACCAGCGCATCGAACTTGCGTTGCGACTCCTTGCGCACCAGGACGTGGATGCGGCCTTTGCGCCGCATCAGATTGGCCATCAGATAACGGCCGATGAAACCGGTGGCGCCCGTAACGAAATACGTCATGCCGAACCATTCCTCGTACTGCGGCCGCGGCCCCTCGCCTCGTCCTGGGCGCTAACTTGCCAGAGCGCGGCAGGCAGGACAAACGCACGTTGGGTATGGCGCGCGGCACCGGCCGTGCGGCGGCGCAGCATCGGCCAGCGCCGACCGCGGCGATCGACGCCGCGCGCGATGCTCAGCGTCCGCCCGGCGAGAACCGCGCCACCAGGTCGTAGGTGTCGCCGAGGAATATCTGGCGTACGAAGGTCACGGCCTGTTCGCCGCGCCAGGTCTGCCGGTCGATCAGCAGGCAGGCGGTGCCGGCCGCCACCTGCAACCGCGCCGCCTGCTCGGGGTTGGCGCCGACCGCGCTGATGCGATGCTCTGCGCGGGTCCACGGCACGTGCTGCAGCAGCCAGCTGCCGGGCACGACGACCGCGAAATCCATCTGCAGCGCTTCCGGCACCGCCACCGGATTGATCACCCGCTCCTCCAATGCGAACGGGCGCCCGTCGGCGAAGTGCAGGCAGTGCAGCGACAGCAGCGTGCCGACGGCAGCGACCTCGGCTTCCTGCGGCAACGCAGCGTGCGGCGCGCGCTGGCACCGTTCCAGCAGTGCGAAGCGGTAGGCATGGCCGCGCGCGGCGACCTCGACCGGAATGTCGGGGATCTCCAACGCCACCTGCTCGATGTGCGGATGCGGCCGCGCCACGAACGAGCCGGCGCGGCGGCGGCGCTCGATCATGCCGGCGTCGGCCAGCATCGCCAGCACCTTGTTGACCGTCATCCGCGAGCAGGCGTACTGCGCCATCAGCGCGTGCTCGGAGGGAATGCGATGGCCCGGCGGCCATGCGCCGCTGCGGATATGCCCTTCGATGTCGCTGCGAATGCGGTGGTTGAGCGTCGCCGCGGGCCGGGTCTGGCTCATCGGCGCTCCCGCGCAGCGGCATCGCGCAGACGGATCATGCGTCAAGCAGCGCGGTCAACGCTCGCGCATAGGCCGCGACGACCGCATCGCGGCGATGATGGCGCCCGTCGCGCACCAACTCGCGGCCGTTGCGCCAGACCGAACGCACCGCGCCGCGCCGCGCGGCGAAGATCCAGCTGTCCAGCAAGGCATCGCCGTTGCGCGCGCACAGCGCCGGATGCGCAGGATCCAGTTCGACCAGATCGGCCGGCGCGCCCGCCTGCAGGCCCCGCACCACGCCCAGCGCCTGCGCCGCGCCATGCGCGGCGGACCGGAACAGGAAACCGCCGCTGGATTGCGCGGCGTCGCCGGCGAGCACATTGCGCCCGCGCAGTTGCAGGCGCTGACCGTATTCGAGCAGGCGCAACTCCTCGGCCGCATCGATCAGCACGTTGGAATCGGAGCCGACGCCAAAGCGTCCGCCCGCAGCGACGAACGCGCGCATCGGGAACAGCCCGTCGCCGAGATTGGCCTCGGTGATCGGGCACAGGCCGACCACCGCGCCGCTGGCGGCGATCGCCTGCACTTCGGCGGCATCGACGTGGGTGGCGTGGACCAGGCACCAGCGCGCGTCCACCGGCGCATGCGCCAGCAGCCATTGCACCGGCCGCTGCCCGCTCCAGGCCAGGCAGGCCTCGACCTCGCGGGTCTGTTCGGCGATGTGGATGTGCACCGGGCCGTCGCACAGCGGCAGCAGCGCGGTCAGTTCGTCCGGGGTCACCGCACGCAGGCTGTGCGGAGCGATGCCGAGCACCGCATCGTCGAGACCGCACAACGCGCGGCGGCTGCCGTCGAGCAGTTCGACGTAGCCCTCCAGATCATGGATCAGGCGCCGCTGCGCCGGGTTCGGCGCGGCGCCGCCGAAATCGGCATGCGCGTAGAACACCGGCAGCAGGGTCAGGCCGATGCCGCTGCTCTGCGCGGCGGCGGCCAGGCGCTGCGCCATCTCCGCACGGTCGGCATACGGCCGGCCGTCGGCGGCATGGTGCAGGTAATGGAATTCGCCGACGCGGGTGAAACCGGCCTCGAGCATTTCCACGTAGGCCTGTTCGGCGATGGCCTGCATGCTGTCCGGGTCCAGCCGCTGCAGGAAGCGGTACATCAGCTCGCGCCAGCTCCAGAAACTGTCGCCGCTGCGGCCACCGACCTCGGTCAGCCCGGCCATGCCGCGCTGGAACGCGTGGCTGTGCAGGTTGCCCAGCCCGGGCACGGCGATCGCCAGCGCCTGGTCGCCGGACATCGCGGCCACGCCGGACTGCACCGCGGCGATGTGCCCGTCACGCACCTCGATCCGCACGTCGCGCGCCCAGCCCTCGGGCAGCAGCGCCTGCGCACACCAGAAACCGCTCGTCCTCTCGTTCCCGCCAGCCTGTTGCTGCGCCAGGGTCTGCACTGGACACCCTCCGTCGACCACAATATTGTATATACAAAATAACCGACGAGCCCGCTCGTGACCATGCCCTGCGACACGCTCTGGCACAACGCTCACCTGATGACCCTGGACGCCGACGACGGCGGGCTGGGGCAAGTCCGCGATGGCGTGGTCGCCTGCCGCGACGGGCGCATCGTCTATGCCGGCGCCGCCGCGGCGCTGCCGGCACCGTTGGCTGCGCAGCACAGCGTCGACTGCGGCGGGCGCTGGATCGGCCCGGGCCTGATCGATTGCCATACCCACCTGGTCTACGCCGGCAACCGCGCCGGCGAGTTCGAACAGCGCCTGCTCGGCGCGAGCTATGCCGACATCGCCCGCGCCGGCGGCGGCATCGTCGCCACCGTGCGCGCCACCCGCGCCGCCGACGAGGCCGCGCTGCTCGCCGCCAGCCTGCCGCGGTTGGATGCGCTGCTGGCCGAAGGCGTGACCACGGTGGAGATCAAGTCGGGTTACGGACTGACCCTGGACGACGAACTGCGCATGCTGCGCGTGGCGCGGCGCCTGGGCGAACTGCGCCCGGTCGCGGTGTCGCCCACCTTTCTCGGCGCGCACGCGGTGCCGCCCGGCGCCGAGGCGCAAGCCTACATCGACGAGGTCTGCGAACGGATGATTCCCGAAGTCGCCGCGCAAGGCCTGGCCGAGGCGGTGGACGTGTTCTGCGAGCACCTGGCCTTCACCCCGGCGCAGACCGAGCAGGTGTTCCAGGCCGCGCAACGGCACGGCCTGGCGCTGAAGATCCATGCCGAGCAGTTGTCCAACCAGGGCGGCGCGGCGCTGGCGGCGCGCTACGGCGCGCGCTCGGCCGACCACGTCGAGTACCTGGACGATGCCGGCGTCGCCGCGATGGCCGCCGCCGGCACCGTCGCGGTGCTGCTGCCTGGCGCGTTCTACTTTACCCGCGACACCCAGCTGCCGCCGATCGCCGCGCTGCGCGCCGCCGGCGTGCCGCGCGCGCTGGCCACCGACTGCAACCCCGGCACCTCGCCGCTGACCAGCCCGCTGCTGGCGATGAACCTGGCAGCGACGCTGTTCCGCATGAGCGTGGCCGAATGCATCGCCGGCTTCACCCGCGAGGCGGCGCGCGCGCTCGGACGCTACGAACAGGTCGGCCGGCTGCGCGCCGGGTTGCAGTGCGACCTGGCGATCTGGGACATCGAACAACCGGCCGAACTGGTCTACCGCATGGGCTTCAACCCGCTGCATGCGCGCATCTGGAGGGGACTATGAGCAACGAGATCGTGCTGCGCCCGGGCGCGGTGAGCCTGGCGCAGTGGCGCGCCGTGTACCGCGGCGCCGGCGTGCGCCTGGATCCCGGCTGCGCCGAAGCGGTGCTGCGCAGCGCGCAGACGGTGGAGGCGATCGTCGCCAGGGGCGCGCCGGTGTACGGCATCAACACCGGCTTCGGCAAGCTGGCCAGCGTGCGCATCGAGCGCGAGGACCTGGACACCTTGCAACGCAATATCGTGCTGTCGCATGCGGCCGGGGTCGGCGAGCCGATGCCGGTGCCGGTGGTGCGGCTGATGCTGGCGCTGAAGCTGGCCAGCCTGGCGCAGGGCGCGTCCGGTGTGCGACCGGCCACGCTGGCGCTGCTGGAAGCGCTGCTGCAGCACGACGTGGTGCCGGTGGTGCCGTGCCAGGGCTCGGTCGGCGCCTCCGGCGATCTGGCGCCGCTGGCGCACCTGGCCACGGTGATGATCGGCGTCGGCGAGGCCTTCGTCGGCGGCGAGCGCATGCCGGCCGCGCAGGCGCTGGCGCAGGCCGGGCTGCAGCCGCTGGCGCTGGGCGCGAAGGAAGGCCTGGCGCTGCTCAACGGCACCCAGTTCTCCACCGCCTACGCGTTGGCCGGGCTGTTCGAGATCGAACGCGTGTTCCATGCCGCGCTGGTCGCCGGCGCACTGTCCACCGAGGCAGCCAAAGGCTCGGATACCCCGTTCGATTCGCGCATCCACGCGCTGCGCGGCCAGCACGGGCAGATCGCCACCGCCGCGGCGCTGCGCGCGCTGATGCAGGGTTCGGCGATCCGCGACTCACACCGTGACAACGACGTGCGCGTGCAGGATCCGTACTGCCTGCGCTGCCAGCCGCAGGTGATGGGCGCGGCGCTGGACGTGATGCGCCAGGCAGCGACTACGCTGGCGATCGAGGCCAACGGCGTGTCCGACAATCCGCTGGTGTTCAGCGACACCGGTGAGGCGCTGTCCGGCGGCAACTTCCACGCCGAGCCAGTGGCCTTCGCCGCCGACATGCTGGCGCTGGCGATCTGCGAGATCGGCTCGATCAGCGAACGCCGCGTGGCCATGCTGGTGGATCCGGCGCTGTCCGGGCTGCCGGCGTTCCTGACTCCGAAGCCGGGGCTCAATTCCGGTTTCATGATCCCGCAGGTCACCGCCGCCGCACTGGTGTCGGAGAACAAGCAGCGCGCCTACCCGGCCAGCGTCGATTCAATCCCGACCTCGGCCAACCAGGAAGACCACGTATCGATGGCCGCGCACGGCGCGCGACGGCTGCTGGCGATGGCCGAGAACGCGGCCAACGTGGTCGGCATCGAACTGCTGGCCGCCGCGCAGGGCTGCGACTTCCACGCGCCGCTGACCTCCAGCGCCGCATTGGAAGCGGCACGCGCGCTGCTGCGCGCACAGGTGCCGGCGCTGCAGGACGACCGCTATTTCCATCCGGACATGCTCGCCGCCACGGCGTTGGTACGCGCTGGCGCGCTGGCGGCGGCCGTCGATGTGTCCCTGCCCGATGCAACGTACGGATCATGACCCTGTAGGCGCGGCCGAAGCTGGTCCTACAAAAAACGTGAGGCTCTGCATGACCACCCTGCCCGACTGGCTCACGCTGCACCGTGGCGATGCGCCCCTGATCGTCAGCTTCCCGCATACCGGCACCGAGCTGCCGGACGCACTAGCCGAGCGCTTCGTCTCGCCGTGGCTGGCTCGCCGCGATGCGGATTGGTGGGTGCATGAGCTGTACGCGTTCGCCCGCGACATGGGCGCCACCACGCTGCGTTCGGCGGTGTCGCGCTCGGTGATCGATCTCAACCGCGATCCGAGCGGCGCCTCGCTGTACCCGGGCCAGAACACCACCGGCCTGTGCCCGCTGACCACCTTCGACAACCAGCCGCTGTACCGCGACGGGCATGGCCCGGACGCGGCGGAGATCGCCCGCCGCCGCGACACCTGGTTCGCGCCCTACCACGCCGCGCTGGCCGCGCAGATCGCCCGCCTGCGCGCGCTCCACGGCACCGTGGTGGTGTACGACGCGCACTCGATCCGCTCGCACATCCCGCACCTGTTCGCCGGCGAGCTGCCGCAGTTCAACATCGGCAGCGCTGGTCCGTCCGGTGCGCCCGACAGCAGCTGCGACAACGCGCTCACCGACGCGGTCGAGACCGTGTGCGCGGCGAGCGGCATGCGCCATGTGCGCAATGGCCGCTTCAAGGGCGGCTACATCACCCGCCATTACAGCGACATCCACAGCGGCGTGCACACGCTGCAGATGGAGCTGGCCTGCCGCGGCTACATGCACGAACCCGAGTGCGTGGACGAGCGCAGCTGGCCCACGCCGCTGGACCCCGACCACGCCGCACCGCTGCGCCGCACGCTGCAGCAGGTGCTCGCGTCCTGCCTTGAATTCGCCCACTCCCGGAGTGCCGCATGACCCGTCTCGACCCCACCCGCCGCATCCACGCGCCCACCGGCAGCACTCTCAGCTGCAAGAGCTGGCTGACCGAAGCGCCGCTGCGCATGCTGATGAACAACCTGCATCCGGACGTGGCCGAGCGCCCGCAGGAACTGGTGGTGTACGGCGGCATCGGCCGCGCCGCGCGTGACTGGGAATCCTTCGACGCCATCGTGGCCGCGCTCAGGCGCCTGGACGACGACCAGACCCTGCTTGTGCAGTCAGGCAAGCCAGTCGGCGTGTTCCGCACCCACGCCGATGCGCCGCGCGTGCTGATCGCCAATTCCAACCTGGTGCCGCGCTGGGCCACCTGGGACCACTTCAACGAGTTGGATAAAAAGGGCCTGGCGATGTACGGGCAGATGACCGCCGGCAGCTGGATCTATATCGGCGCGCAGGGCATCGTCCAGGGCACCTACGAGACCTTCGTGGAGATGGGCCGCCAGCACTACAACGGCAGCCTGGCCGGCAAGTGGCTGTTCACCGGCGGGCTGGGCGGCATGGGCGGCGCGCAGCCGCTGGCCGCGGTGATGGCCGGCGCCTCGTGCCTGGCGGTGGAATGCCGCAAGAGCAGCATCGAGATGCGCCTGCGCACCGGCTATCTGGACACCTGGACCGACGACCTGGACGAGGCGCTGCGCCTGATCGAGGAATCGTGCACGGCGAAGAAGCCGCTGTCGGTCGGCCTGCTCGGTAACGTCGCCGACGTGCTGGACG
Organism: Xanthomonas translucens pv. cerealis; assembly: GCF_006838285.1. Classification (NCBI taxonomy): domain Bacteria; kingdom Pseudomonadati; phylum Pseudomonadota; class Gammaproteobacteria; order Lysobacterales; family Lysobacteraceae; genus Xanthomonas; species Xanthomonas cerealis. The sequence goes on along the minus strand of NZ_CP038228.1, from coordinate 1,363,479 downwards.
AACTGCTGCTGCGTGGGGTCAAGCCGGACCTGCTGACGGATCAGACCTCCGCGCACGACCCAGTCAACGGTTACCTGCCGCAAGGCTGGACGGTTGAACAATGGGACGCAAAGCGCGCGAGCGCGCCGAAGGAGGTCGAGGCCGCCGCACGCGACTCGATGGCCAACCACATCCGCGCCATGCTCGCCTTCCACGCGCTGAGCGTGCCGACCGTGGACTACGGCAACAACCTGCGACAGATGGCGCTGGAGGAAGGCGTCGAGAATGCCTTCGACTTCCCCGGCTTCGTGCCCGCCTACATCCGCCCGCTGTTTTGCCGCGGCATCGGCCCGTTCCGCTGGGCCGCGCTCTCCGGCGATCCGGAAGACATCGCCAGGACCGATGCCAAGGTCAAGGAGCTGATCCCTGACAACCCGCACCTGCACCGCTGGCTGGACATGGCCGCCGAGAAGATCAAGTTCCAGGGCCTGCCGGCGCGCATCTGCTGGGTCGGCCTGGGCGATCGCGACCGGCTCGGCCTGGCGTTCAACGCGATGGTCGCCAGCGGCGAACTGAAGGCGCCGGTGGTGATCGGCCGCGACCATCTGGATTCAGGCAGCGTCGCCTCGCCCAACCGCGAAACCGAAGCGATGGCCGACGGCTCGGATGCGGTGTCAGACTGGCCGCTGCTCAACGCCCTGCTCAACACCGCCAGCGGCGCCACATGGGTCTCGCTGCACCACGGCGGCGGGGTCGGCATGGGCTTCTCCCAGCATGCCGGTATGGTCATCGTCTGCGATGGCAGCGAGGCGGCGGCCAAGCGCATTGCGCGCGTGCTGTGGAACGACCCGGCCAGCGGCGTGATGCGGCATGCCGATGCCGGCTACCCCATCGCGATCGACTGCGCCAGGGAAAAGGGACTGGATCTGCCGGGCCTCCTGGGCTGAGGCCGCTGCCTGGCGAACGGGGCCAAGCGTGACGGGCGGCCGGCACAGCGCCCGTCACGGACCCGATCTGCGCCGTTGCCGCGCGGGCGAATCGACTGCATCCGAGCCAGCGCCAACGCGGCGGTGCGCAGGCCGACGCACACGCAGTACGACCGCCGTCACGTATCGCCAGCGTTGCGCTCAAGTTCGCCGGCGCAGCGCCGAAAACAAAGGCAACGTTTCAAGGAGCCTTCATGGGCGTCCTGATCTACTTGGTTCCTGCCATCGGACTCTGGGCGCTCACCGCCTCGGTGCTGGCCTGGGTGTTTTTCGACCGTCTGCGCCGCGAGCAACAGGAGCAGGCCAGCGCGCAGGACACCATTGCGCGCTACCAGGCCGCGCTATCGCAGCTGAAGGCGCGGGCGGCGACCAGCGCGCGCGAATTGGAGACGCTGCAACAAGCCTATGCCGGCCTGCGGCAGACACTGGAAGAGACACAGGAACCGCACGCGGCGCAGGAAGCCGTGGAGCGGCCACCGGTGCCGATCCTGGTGATGGAGCGCCTGGACATTTCCGCAGAGATCGGCACGCTGCTCGCGCACGTGGCGCGGGTGGCCAGGAGCATCCGCCGCTACAGCGCCTATAGCCGCGGCCACAACGCACCGGAGTCGAGCAGCGCGCGCTACGACCTGCACTGGCTGTCCGACTGCCTGCACAGCCTGGACCAGATCGGCCACGCCTTGGCCAGGGGCAACGTGGATACCCTGACCGCCGCCTGCACCGAACTGCTGTCGATGTACGAGCAATACCTGAAGGACGGCTCCGGCTACGACAGCCGCGACACGTTCCAGCGCCTGAGCAGCCACGTCCCGCTCGCCGACGTGACAGACGCCATCCGCTCGATCGCGGCCAAGGCCTCGCTGGCCGGGCAGACGCAGACGCAGACGCAGGCCGGCGAGCCTGCGCACATGGCATCTCTGGCCTGACCCAGGCCCGCGCGCTGCCTGCGCACGCGGCAACGCCGCCACAGGCCGGGCCAGCATGCCGCAGCGTTGACCGGGCCGGTCGCGCGTGCTGTGATGCGTCCCGGTCAGGGCGGGAGCAGCAGCATGGCAGACATCAAGGCAGCCTTCGAGAAAGCGGCCAAGGACATCAGGCAGCGCGAGGAACGTCCCGACAACGATACCTTGCTGCGCCTGTACGCGCTGTACAAACAGGGCGCGGAAGGCGACGTCGCCGGCGCCAAGCCCGGCTTCTTCGATTTCGTCGGCACCGCCAAGTACGAGGCCTGGGCCAAGCTCAAGGGCATGCCGCAGGCCGAGGCGCAGAAGAAGTACGTGGACCTGGTGAAGAAGCTGCTGGCCTGATGGCACGCGATACCCGCCGGCGCATCCTCGACACCGCGCTGGCGATGTTCAACGCGCAAGGCGAGCCGCACGTCACCACCAACCATATCGCCGACGAGCTGGAGATCAGCCCAGGCAACCTGTACTACCACTTCCGCAACAAGGACGACATCATCGAGCACCTGTTCGCGCGCTACGAGGAGCGCATGGACGCGGCGCTGGAGTTGCCCAGCGCGCGCCTGCCAGGACTGGAGGACATCTGGCTGCAACTGCACCTGGTGTTCGAATGCATCTGGGACTACCGCTTCCTGTACCGCGACCTGATCGAGATCCTCAGCCGCAGCCGGCGCCTGCGCCTGCGCTTCGCGCGCATCCTGCGCCGCGCCGACGCCAGCACTCAGGCGGTGTTTCAGGGCCTGGCGCAGACCGGGGCGCTGCGCGCCACCACGCAGGAACTGGGCGGCATCGCCACCAATGTGCTGGTGGTGGCCACGTTCTGGCTCAACTACGCCGCCGCGCGCGGCGAGAAGGACGAGCAACTGGCGATCCGCCACGGCATCGTGCAGGTGATGCTGCTGATCAGCCCGTTGCTGCGCGAGGCCGAGCGCGCGCACCTAGCCACGCTGATGCAGGCCTATCTGGACTGAGCCGGCGCGGCTGCACGCGCTGACCCGACCCCAGACATCGAACGGCTGCGCCCCCAGTTGGACACGATCCCGGCGATGCCGATGGTCGCGATGAGCGCAGCGGCGGGCCTTCCGACTTCGGCAGTTGTCGCGGCTGAAGTTGCTCCTACAGTGCACCCAGCATGCTATCCACAGCGGTGTAGGAGCGCTTCAGCCGCGACAAGCGAAGTGGTGAATGTTCCGAACCGGCATGCAGTCGGGACTGAAGTCCCTCTCACAAGAGACCTCGCAGCTCCACGGCGCCGGTGGAATCCTTGTGGGAGCGACTTCAGTCGCGACGAGCGCAGCGGCAGGCCTTCCGGCTTCGGACGTTGTCGCGGCTTCAGCCGCGACAGAATCCAGCACACGACACTCGGATCGCGGTGCCAGCACCCGAAACGCTCCCACGTCCGGCGACAGTGCCGTTCGCTGTTACTGCGAGCGTGCGCTGCGCTTCGCCACGCGGCGCGGCGCAGCGGTCTTCTTGGTCGCGCGCTTGGCGGGCTCGGTCGCCGCCGGCCGTTTGCGCGGCGTGGCGCGCGGCTTGGGCTGCAGGCCGAGCTTGACCAGCACCGGCTGCAGCCGCGCCTCGACCTCGGCGCTGAGCGGTTGCACCTGGCCGCGCAGCGCCGCGGCGCCTTCGCGCACGTTGCTTTCGGCGTCGTCGGCCAACTGCGCCACCAGCGCCACCAGCGTGTTCGCGCCGCTGGCGGCATCGGCCGCGGCGGCCTGCACGCGCTTGCGGGTCAGCGACAGCAGGCCCAGGCCGGCCAGCCACAGGTGCCGCGGCGCCAGAGTCTCGGGCCTGGGTGCGGAAGTGGAACGCTTCTTGGTCGCCATTGCGGGTCTCCTTGGATGCCGGCAGCGGCACCGATGCGACGCATCCTGGCGGCAGCGGCTTGAGCAAACACACTATCTGCAGCGCCGCTTGCCAGGCGGCCATGGCGGCGCCATGCTCGCTGCGAACTCCAGGGAGGCCAGGCATGGCAACGACACCGACCGCGTGGGCGCCGTTTCCGCACGACGCCAAGGCCTACGCCTATCCGGGCGAGGCATTGAAGAAAGCCTGGCCCAAGCTGCACGCCGGCGACCGCGAGCCTTACCCCGATCTGGCGCGCGCGCAGGCGCTGCTCGCCGCCGCCGGCAAGGCCGGCGAGGCCCACGATGCGGAAACGTTGTCGGCCGCATTGGTCGAGGCGTGGCGCGCCTTCCACCAGGGCCAGTTCCAACAGGCCTATAGCGCCGGACAGGCGCTGGGCGTGTTCGGCGCCTCGGTCGCGACCAAGGCGCTGGGCATCCACGCCAGCTACCTGGTCGAGGACGACAAGCAAAAACTGCAGCGCCTGCAGCAGGCCGCGACGCTGGCCGAGGCGGCGATCGCCGCACTGCCGGACGAGGCCAACAGCCATTACCGCCACGCCTTCGCGCTGGGCCGCTACAGCCAGGGCCTGAGCATCGTCAAGGCGCTCAAGCAAGGCATCGCCGGCAAGGTGCGGCAATCGCTGGAGACCGCGCTGGAACTGGAACCCAAGCATGCCGAGGCGCACATGGCGCTGGCGCTGTACCACGCCGAGATCCTCGGCAAGGTCGGCGCGATGATCGGCGGGCTGACCTATGGCGCCAAGGCCGCGACTGCCGAGCAGCACATCCAGCAAGCGCTGAAGCTGACGCCGGATGCGCCGATCGCGCATGTCGAATACGCCAACGTGCTATTGCTGCTGCGCGGCGACAAGCACGAGGACGCCGCCGCCGGTGCATTCGAGAAAGCGTCCACGCTCAAGCCACGCGACGCGATGGAAGCGCTGGACGCGGCGTTCGCGCGCGAGCAGTTGGAGTAGCTGGGGCCGCGGGGCAATGCATGTGCCCTTCTCCCACCGCGACCATGGCCCCCTTTTCGGGGGAAGGTGGCCCGCAGGGCCGGAAAAGGGTACGGGGAGAGGAGCTAAAGCGGGCGTGTCTGCATTGCATCAGCGATATTGCAACGCCCTCCCCGCGCCGGAAACGACGACGCCGGCGTTGCGCCGGCGTCGTCCACCGCTCTCGCTCGCGCGATCAGTTTTCCGGCGGCAACTCGCTGACGGCCGCGACGCTGCCATCTTCGTCCACGATCGGCTCCACCGGCTCTTCTTCGGCCAGCGAACCGTCCAGGCGCTCCACCGCCTGCAACTTCTCGCCCTTGGACAGGCGGATCAGGGTCACGCCCTGGGTGTTGCGGCCGACACGGGAGATCTCCGAGGCGCGGGTGCGCACCAGGGTGCCGCCATCGGAGATCAGCAGCACTTCGTCCCTGATACTCAACAGCACCGCGCCGACCAGCTTGCCGTTACGCCCGCTGGTCTGGATGCCGATCACGCCCTGCGTGCCGCGGCCCTTGCGCGGGTACTCGGCCAGCGGGGTGCGCTTGCCGTAGCCGTTCTCGGTGGCGGTGAGGATGTAGGCATCGGGCTCGTCGCCGTTGCGCACCAAGACCTCGGCATCGGCGTCCACCTCCAGCGCCGGCTCCACGTCCTCGGCATCCTCGTCCTGGCCCTCGGCAGGCCCGGCCACGATCAGGCTGACCACGTACTCGCTCCTGGCCAGGCGGATGCCGCGTACGCCGCGGCTGCTGCGGCCGGTCGGCTTGACCCCGCCACGGCTCTTGCGGCGCGGGCTGCGCGCGTCGTCGCCGTCTTCCACCGCCTCGGCCAGCACGACGTCGTCGTCGCCGTTGTCCTCGCCCGCCCCCTCTTCGATGGCGCCGTCCTCGGCCTCATCGTCCTTGGGCCGTTCCGAGAAACGCACGGTCTTGCCGTTGGACGCGAACAACAGCACGTCGCGCTCGCCATCGGTCAGCGCCACGCCGACCAGGGCGTCGCCCTCGTCGAGATTGATCGCGACCTTGCCGCGTTTGAGCTGGAACGCGAACTCGCTGAGCGGGGTCTTCTTGACCATGCCGTTGCGGGTGGCGAAGAACACGTAGCGGCCGTCGGCATACTCGCGCACCGGCAGCACCGCCTGCACGCGCTCGCCGTTCTCAAGCGGGATCCAGTTGATGATCGGGCGGCCGCGCGCATTCGGGCCGGCCTCCGGCAGCTGGTACACCGGTAGCCAGAACACCTTGCCGCTGCTGGTGAAGGTCAGCAGCGTGTCGTGGGTGTTGACCAGCCACAGCTGGTCGATGAAATCCTCTTCCTTGGTCGCCGCCGCGCTGCGGCCGCGGCCGCCACGGCGCTGCGCACGGTAGGCGCTGACCGGCTGGCGCTTGGCGTAGCCGGCATGCGACAGCGTCACCACTACGTCTTCCGGTGCGATCAGGTCGAGGATGTCGAGGTCTTCCTCGCTGTGGCGGATCTCGGTGCGCCGCGCATCGCCGTATTCCTCGCGGATGCTGAGCAGTTCCTCGCGGATCACCTGCAGCAGCACGTCGGGGTTTTCCAGGATCCGGATCAGTCCGGCGATCGCGTCCAGCAGTTGCCTGTATTCCTCGGTCAGGCGCTCCTGCTCCAGCCCGGTCAAGCGGTGCAGGCGCATTTCCAGGATCTGCGTGGCCTGCACTTCGGTCAGCTGGTAGCCATCGGCGACCAGGCCGACGCCGGCCGGCAGGTCTTCCGGCTGCGATGCCTCGGCGCCGGCGGCGCCGAGCAGCGCGCCGACCAGGCCCGCATCCCAGCGCCTGCCGAGCATGCGCTCGCGCGCCTCGGTCGGGTTGGCCGAGGTCTTGATCAGCTCGATCATCTCGTCGATGTTGGCGAGCGCGACGGTCAGGCCTTCGAGGATGTGCGCGCGCGCGCGCGCCTTGCGCAGCTCGAAGATGGTGCGGCGGGTAACCACTTCGCGGCGGTGGCGGACGAACGCCTCCAGCATCTGCTTGAGGTTCATCAGCTGCGGGCGGCCATCGACCAGCGCCACCATGTTGATGCCGAATACCGACTCCATCTGAGTCTGCTGGTACAGGTTGTTCAGCACCACATCGGCGGCTTCGCCGCGCTTGATCTCGATGTAGATGCGCATGCCGTCCTTGTCGGACTCGTCGCGCAGTTCGCTGATGCCTTCGAGCTTTTTTTCCTTGACCAGCTCGGCGATCTTCTCGATCAGCCGCGCCTTGTTGACCTGGTACGGGATCTCGTTGACCACGATCGCTTCGCGGCCGTTGTCCTGTATCTCGATCTCGGCCTTGGCGCGCATGCGCACGCGGCCGCGGCCGGTGCGGTAGCCGGCGACGATGCCGCTGGTGCCGTTGACGATGCCGGCGGTGGGGAAATCCGGGCCGGGGATGTATTCCATCAGCCCGTCCACATCGATCTGCGGATTGTCGATCAAAGCGATGCAGGCGTTGATCGTCTCGGTCAGGTTATGCGGCGGGATGTTGGTCGCCATGCCCACCGCGATGCCGGCCGAACCGTTGACCAGCAGGTTCGGGAACCGGGTCGGCATGACTGTCGGCTCCAGTTCCTTCTCGTCGTAGTTGGGCTGGAAATCGACGGTTTCCTTGTCGATGTCGGCCATCAGCTCGTGGGTGAGCCGCGACATGCGCGCCTCGGTGTAGCGCATCGCCGCCGCGGAGTCGCCGTCGACCGAGCCGAAGTTGCCCTGCCCGTCCACCAGCAGATAGCGCAGCGAGAACGGCTGCGCCATGCGCACCAGCGTGTCGTACACCGACTGGTCGCCATGCGGGTGGTACTTGCCGATGACGTCGCCGACGATACGCGCCGACTTGTAATAGGGCTTGTTGCTGTGCGCGCCCAGCTCGTTCATCGCGAACAACACGCGGCGATGCACCGGCTTGAGGCCGTCGCGCGCATCCGGGAGGGCACGCCCCACGATCACGCTCATCGCGTAATCGAGGTAGCTCTTGCGCATCTCGTCTTCCAGGTTGACCTGGATGATTTCCTTGGCGGATTCTGCCATTCGGGTTCCGTAAGTCTGGTGGCTAATCGACCAGGACGCCGGCCCGCGGCAAGCGGGCCTGCCGGCACCGAAAATCTACGGCGCACAGCGGTCGATCGAACCGTAGGATTCTATCATGGCAGGCGTGCGGATGCCCGGCTTTTGCCGGCCCGAACAAGCACTTGCATGGATTTGCTGGACCCTGCCGGGAGTCCGGCGCGGCTGCCGCGGCTCAGCCGCCTAACGCGGCGCACATGCGTTCGGGATCCGGCCGCTCGATCACCCCGCGCTCGGTGACGATGGCATCGATCAGCGCAGCCGGGGTCACGTCGAACACCGGGTTCCAGGCGGCGATGCCCTCGGCCACGGTACGCACACCGCCCACCCCGAACAGCTCGCCCGGGTCGCGCTGCTCGATCTCGATCTGCGCGCCGTCGGCGGTGTCCATGTCCACCGTGGACCACGGCGCCACCACCATGAACTTGACGCCGTGGTGGCGCGCGGCGATCGCCAGCTGGTAGGTGCCGATCTTGTTGGCGGTGTCGCCATTGGCGCAGATACGGTCGGCGCCGACGATCACCCATTGCACCGCCCCGGTCTTCATCAGGTGCGCGGCGGCCGAATCGGCGATCAGGGTCGCGTCGATGCCGTCCTGCTGCAGTTCCCAGACGGTCAGCCGCGCGCCCTGCAGCCACGGTCGGGTCTCGCCGGCGAACACCTTGGCGATGCGGCCCTGGGCCATGCCGGCGCGGATCACGCCCAGCGCGGTGCCGAAGCCGGCGGTAGCCAGCGAGCCGGTATTGCAATGGGTCAGCACGCCGCTGCCGGGCGCGATCAGGGCCGCGCCGAGCGCGCCCATCTGGCGGTTGGCGGCAAGGTCTTGCTCGGCGATCGCCTGCGCCTGCCGCGCGATCGCCTCGCGCCAGTCGGCGCCGGCTGCAGCCAGCGTCTTGCGCATGCGCATCAGCGCCCAGGCCAGGTTGACCGCGGTCGGCCGCGCCGCATTGAGCCGCTGCAGCGCAGGTTCCAGCCTGGCCAGCGCCTGTACGCCATCGTCGGCCTGCACCTCGCGCGCGGCAAGCACCACGCCCCAGCCGGCAGCGATGCCGATCGCCGGCGCGCCGCGCACCGCCAGGGTGTGGATCGCCGCGGCGACCTGGTCGCTGTCGGTGCATTGCAAGTGCTCGACCACGAACGGCAGCTTGCGCTGGTCCAGCAGCTCCAGCGCGTCGCCGGTCCACAGGATCGGGCGGATGTGGTCGTAGCGAGCGTAATCGATATCGAGGGCGGCGTTCATCTAACCATTGTAAACGGCGCGGGATTCTTGCGGATGACCAACCATCCGGCTTTGGGAAAGCGCGGATTCGCACATGCAACGGCGGCCGCACCATGGAATGCCTGGACCTGCAGGCCGCGCTCAGTTGACGCTGAATTCCGCGCGGCAGCCCTTGTCAACCCAGATGCCGTCGCGGTCCCAGCCCCAGCTGTCGTCCTGTATGCAGGCGGTGCCGGACAGCTGCCGGCGCAGCTGCACGCCACTGTGGATGCTGACCCCGCAACGCCGCAGCGAACGGCCCTTGGACTCGCACAGCACCGGGCGCACGCCGACCGGAAAGCCGGACCCGTCGCTGGCGCCGATCTCGAACTCGCCGCGGCAGCCGCGCGACACCCAGATCTCGTTGCGGCGCACGCCCCAGCTGCGTTCTTCGCGGCACGGCACCGAGGACAGCTGGCGCATCAGCCGCACCGGCGCGCCGCGCAGCATCACCGCGCAGCTTTCGAGGCGGCCGTCGGATTCGCAACGCAGCACGCGGCGCATCGCGCTGCGCGTGGGCTCGGGCGGGTTGGAACGGAATTCGGCGCGGCAGCCCAGCGTCACCCACACCCCGGTGCTGTCCGACCCCCATTCGCTGCCGCGGATGCAGTCGTTGTCGGACAGTTGCCGGACCAGTTCCACGCCCTGCTCGGTCGGCATCGGGCAATGCACCCAGCTCATGTCGCGCGATTCGCAACGCACCACCGCGGCGTCGTAAGCGTCCGGCGCCTGCGCAAACGCCTTCGCCGGACACGTGGAAAGCGCCAATCCAAACCAACACCAGCCACCGAGCCCGTACGACCACTTCATGCTTGGCTCTGCCCCTGTGCGTAGAACCTGAACAACGAAGACCACTAGACCACACCATCGCCATGTCGCACCGAGCGCATGCTGGGCTGGATCAAACCATCATCGATGTCGACAAAGCAACAAAATGCTACATGAACGCCGCGCGGTTCAGGCTCGAGCGAAATCGTAGGCGAGCACATCGCCAATCGACGCGGTACCGTGCATCGCCATCAGCAGGCGATCCACGCCGACGGCGACGCCGGCGCAATCGGGCAGCGCCGGCAACGCCTGCAGCAAATGCTCGTCCAGCGGCGGCAGTCGGGCGCCGCGCTCGCGGCGCAGCGCGTGATCGTGCAGGAAGCGGCGGCGCTGTTCGGCGGCATCGTTGAGTTCGTGGTAGCCATTGGCCAGCTCGTAGCCGCCCAGGTACAGTTCGAAACGCTCGGCCATGGGCGGGTGCTCGTCGCGGATGCGCGCCAGCGCGCACTGCGTGGCCGGCCAGTCGTGGACCACGGTGATGCGCTCGGCCGGGAACGCCGGTTGCAGGCGATGGGTCATCAGCAGGTCGAGCCAGTCGTCGCGGGTCAGTCCCGCAGCGTCGATATGCACGTCGCGCAACGGCTGTTGCAGCGCCTCCAGCGGCGCCAGCAACGGATCCAGGCGCAGCATATCCATGAACAATTGCCGATAGGTGACCACGTGCAACGTCGCCGTGCGCGCGACCAGCGCCAGCGCCTCGCGCACCAGCGCCACGGTCTCGTCCACCAGCTGCAGATGATTCCAGCCGACCCGGTACCACTCGAGCATGGTGAACTCGGGATTGTGGCGGCCGCCGGCCTCGCCGTTGCGGAACACCCTGCCGAGCTCGTAACAGTCGCCGACGCCAGCGGCCAGCAGCCGTTTCAACGGATATTCGGGCGAGGTACGCAGCCAGCGCAGCGCCGGGCCGGCATCGACGTGGCCACTGAAGCGGGTCTGGAAACTGTCGATGTTGGGTTCGGTGTTGCCGGCCGCCGACAGCATCGGCGTCTCCACCTCGAGCACGTCGCGCGCGGCGAAGAAGGCGCGGATGCGCGCGTTGAGCGCGGCACGCAGGCGCAGCGCAGCGATGTCCACGGCGTGGCTCATCGCGGCGATCCGCCGAACCGGAATAACGCGTGCGGGCCGCTCATCCCTGCCCCTCGTGCTCGCCGAGCAAGGCTAGCAACGTCTCTTCGTCCCACACCGCAACACCCAGCGCCTGCGCCTTGTCCAGCTTGGAACCGGCCTCGGCGCCGGCAACGACGAAGCTGGTCTTCTTCGACACGCTGCCGGCGACCTTCGCGCCCAGCGCCTCCAACCGCGCCTTGGCCGCGTCGCGGCTGAGGTGCTGCAACGTCCCGGTCAGCACCACGGTCTGTCCGTCCAGCGGCGCGGCGCGGCGCTCGGCCTGCGCCGGCGCCGCGTCGAGCAGGCGCCGCATCGCCGCATTGGCCTGGCGCAAGGCCTGCACGTTCGCGTCATCGGCCAGATAGGCGGCCAGGTTGGCCGCGCCGGCCGCCGACAGCCCGGCACCGGTCCAGCCGCTTTCGTTGGCGCGCAGTAACGTATCGAGCGTGCCGTAGGTCGCGGCGAGCCGTTGCGCGCTCTTGCCGCCGAGCTTGTCCACCGGCAGCGTGGTCAACAGGTGCGCCAGGTCGAGGCGTTCGCGCAGTTCCGCTGGCGGCGCCCCTTCGTCGGCGAAGCGGATGCCGGCCTTGACCAGCGCATCGACCACAGCCGCGTTTCCGCGTTGCTCGAAAAAGGTCGCGATCGAACGCGCGACCTCGCCGCCGATATCGGGCAGCGCCTGCAGCAGCACCGCCGGCGTGCTGCGTACGAACCGCAGTGACCCCAGCCAATGCGCCAGCGCCTTGGCAGTGGTCTCGCCCAGGTGCGGAATGCCGAGTGCGAACAGGAACCGCGGCAATGTGGTGTTGCGGCTGGCGGCGATGCCGGCGACCAGGTTCTCGGCCCATTTCGTCGCCAGCTTGCCGCCCAGCTCCACGGCCAGGTGCGCGCGCAGGAAGTCGGCGCGCTTCCAGTCCGGTGATTCCTGCGCCAGCAGCGGCTGCGCTTGGGCACCGAGCGTCAGCGCGCCCTTGCTGTCGTTCACGGCCTGCACTAGGTCGGCGGCGGTCGCCGCGTCCAGCGCCGCCTTCATTCGCACCAGGTCCTCGACGCTCAGTGCGTACAGATCGGCCAGCGAATGCACGAAACCGAACTCGACCAAGGCATCGGCCTGGCGATCGCCCAGGCCCTCGATGTCCATGGCCCGGCGCGAGGCGAAGTGGCGCACGGCCTCCTTGCGCTGCGCCGCGCAGGCCAGGCCGCCGCTGCAGCGCCAGGCCACCGCGTCCTCTTCGCGCACGATGTGCGAACCGCACACCGGACACGTGGCCGGCATCGTCCACGGCAGCGTGCCGGCGGGACGGCGCTCTTCGATGACCCGCACCACCTCGGGAATCACATCGCCAGCGCGGCGCACGATCACGGTGTCGCCCTCGCGCACGTCCAACCGCGCGATCTGGTCGGCGTTGTGCAAGGTCGCGTTGGTGACGGTGACGCCGGCGACCTGCACCGGTTCCAGCCGCGCCACCGGGGTGACCGCGCCGGTGCGGCCGATCTGCACTTCGATCGCGCGCAGCACGGTGGACTGCTCCTGCGCCGGGAACTTGTGCGCCAGCGCCCAGCGCGGCGCGCGCGAGACGAAGCCCATCGCCGCCTGCTGGTCGTAGTCGTCGAGCTTGTAGACCACGCCGTCGATGTCGTACGGCAGCGTGTCGCGCCTGGCGCCGATACGGCGGAAATACGCGATCAGGCCGTCGAAGCCGGTCGCCGTCGCAGCCTCGGGCGCTACCGGGAAACCATAGCGGCGCAGCAGGGCCAGGGTCTGCGAATGGGTCTCGGGCAGTTCCAGGCCGCGCACTTCGCCGACCGAATAGGCGAAGAACGCCAGCGGCCGCCGCCGGGTGACCGCCGGATCGAGCTGGCGCAGCGAACCGGCGGCACCGTTGCGCGGGTTGGCGAGCAGCTTCTCGTTGCGTTCCAGCGCCCTGGCGTTCCAGGCAGCGAAAGCCGCGCGCGGCATGTAGATCTCGCCACGCACTTCGAGCACGGCCGGAAACGGCGTGCCCAGATCACGCAGCTTCAGCGGCACCGAGCGCACCTGGCGCAGGTTGGCGGTGACATCCTCGCCGGTGCTGCCGTCGCCGCGGGTGGCGCCCTGCACGAACACGCCGTCCTCGTAGCGCAGGCTGATCGCCAGGCCGTCCAGCTTCGGCTCGACCGAGAACACCGGCGCGACCAGGTCCAGCGCGCGCTCGATGCGGCGCTCGAAATCGGCGACTTCGGCGAAGCGTTCGCGGTCGTCGGCATCCTCGGCCACGCCCGGCATCTCGAACGCGTTGGCCAGCGACAGCATCGGCATCGCATGGCTCACTTCCGAGAAGCCGCCGTCGGGCCGCGCGCCGACCGTGCGGGTCGGCGAGTCGTCGCGCGCCAACTGCGGGTGCTCGGCTTCCAATGCCTCCAGCTCGCGCATCAGCGCATCGTACTCGGCATCGGTGATCGACGGATCGTCGTGCACGTAGTAGCGGTCGTTGGCGTCTTCGATGCGCTGGCGCAGCTCGGCGACGCGCTGCTGGAGATCGGATGAAGCGGTCATGCGCGGCAGCCAGAGTCCGGTGACGGAAAGGGAGCGATAGTAACTGGGTGCCTGGCCAGGGGAAATGTGGGGCGTCCGGCTTCGGGACAGGGGACCGGGGACGGGGACCCGGAAAAGCGCAACGTCGCGTTCGGAAGCTCTACCCACTTCCGTTCTTCGGGTCCCTGGTCCCATGCCCCAGCTTGCCCAAACGTTAAGAGAACGTTAGCTTCGCCCTTCCCCGCTACGTCGTTTCGTCTGGAGAGTGCCCGTGTCGCTACCGGTTTCGCGCCGTTCCTTCCTTTCCCTAGCCACCTCGGGCCTGGCGGTCGGTGCACTGGGCCTGGCGCCCGGCGCGGAGGCGGCAAAGCGCAAGGCGGCGGCCGTCGCGGCGCCTGGGATGGCAGCGGCCGCCGGTCCGGTGTACCTGAATCTCAACGAATGCCCGCTGGGTCCGACGCCGGCCGCGCTGGACGCGGCGCAGGCGATCCTGCCGCGCGCCGGACGCTACCTGTTCGAGCTGCAGAACGACCTGATCGCGTTGTTCGCCGGTGAGCAGCAATTGCCCAGCGATCACGTCGCGGTCTATCCCGGCTCCAGCGACCCGCTCAACCGCGCCGCACGTGCGTTCACCTCGGCCCGCGCCGGCGTGGTGGTGGCCGATCCGACCTTCGAAGCGGTGGCCGATGTCGCCGCCGCGCACGGCGCGCCGGTGCGGCGGGTGCCGCTGCGCGCCGACGGTGGGCACGACGTCCAGGCGATGGCCAGCGCCGATCCGAACGCCGGGCTGATCTATCTGTGCAACCCGAACAATCCGACCGGCTCGATCACCTCGCACGCCGACATCGAATGGCTGCTGGCCAACAAGCCCGCCTCCAGCGTGCTGCTGGTCGACGAGGCCTATATCCACTATAGCGATCAGCCGTCGGTGATCGATCTGATCGGCCAGCGCCAGGACCTGCTGGTGCTGCGCACCTTCTCCAAGCTGTACGGCATGGCCGGGCTGCGACTGGGCCTGGCAGTAGCCTCGCCGGGGCTGCTGACCAACCTGGCCGCGTTCGGCGAGAACCCGGCGGCCATCACTGCAGTGGCCGCCGGCATCGCCAGCCTGCGCGAGGTGCAACTGGTGCCGGCGCGGCGCGCGGACAACGCACGCATCCGCAACGAGACCATCGCCTGGCTGCAGAGCAAGGGCTACAAGTGCCTGCCATCGCAGGCAAATTGCTTCATGGTCGACGTCAAGCGCGACGGCAAGGCGTTCGCCGCGGCGATGGCCAGGCAGAGCGTGATGATCGGTCGCAGCTGGCCGATCTGGCCGAAGCTGGTGCGCGTCACCGTCGGCAGCGAGGCGGAGATGCTGCGGTTTCGTGAGGCGGTGTTGAAAGCGCGCAAGTAGCGCGCGCGCTGGGATTGGGGAGTCGGGATTGGGGATTCGTAAAAGCTGACTCCGCCACTTACCTCATCGGCCGGTAACTTCATCGGCCCTCGTACCCTCATCCGCCCCTTCGGGGCACCTTCTCCTGCAGGGAGAAGGGAAGCGCCAGCGGATTCGCTTTTACGAATCCCGACTCCCCAATCCCGGCGCCACACTTACCAGCGCGGCGCCTTGGTCAACGGGGGCGCCTGATGCTGGCGGTCGTAGGCGCGCAGTTCGTCGCGGATGTGGGCGATGCGCTGGCGGCCGAGGGCGTTGCGGCTGTCGTCCAGGACCACGCCGTCGAGCAGTTCGCCCATGCGCTGCACGGTCGGCAACATCTTTTCCCAGGCGTCGAGCGCGGTCAACGGCGCCGGCAGGGTCAGGAAGAACGCGATCGCCGGGGTCTCCATCTCGCGGATGTGGGCCATGTCGAAACTGCCCGGCTTCATGATGCTGGCCATGCTGAAGATCGGACCGCGCTCGGGGTGGCCTTCGACCAGGCGGTGGAACACGTTCATGTGGCCGAATACCAGCCCGGTCTTCTCGGCGGCGACGACGATGTCCTCGCCGCGCAGCACCTGGCCGGCGCGCGCGGCGACGTATAGCGAGACGATCTTGTCGAAGTCCTGGCTCGGCCGCTTGCCGAGGTCAGCAGTGGCCGCCTCGGCGGCGGACAGGCCCAGTTCGGATTGGCCGAGGGCGCCGTCCTGGTCGGGCGGGGCGATCGCGTCGCCGTCGGCGGCAACCGCGGCATCGCCGAGCGACGGCTCGCGCCGCGGCGCGGCCGGGTCGGCCGGGTCCACGCGCCGGCCCTGGGTCGGTTTTTTCGGGCGGCCGAACAGGAAGATCGCCGCGATCAGCAACAGACCGGCGGCGAGGATGCCGATGCGCAGCAGTGCCATGTCGGACATGACGGGGGTTACTCCGGCAGGGGTGCGTAGGGGGAAGACAAGATATTTAGCATGTCACGTCAGGCCGCGCCCGCCAAACGCGCGGCTTCCTCGAGGTCCACGCTGACCAGGCGGCTGACGCCCGGCTCGCGCATGGTGACGCCGCTGAGCTGGTGCGCCGCCTCCATCGTGGCCTTGTTGTGGCTGACGAACAGGAACTGCACTTTCTCGCTCATTTCCTTGACCATCGCCGCCAGGCGGCCGACGTTGGCTTCGTCCAGCGGTGCGTCGACCTCGTCGAGCAGGCAGAACGGCGCCGGGTTGAGCTGGAAGATCGCGAACACCAGCGCCACTGCGGTCATCGCCTTCTCGCCGCCGGACAGCAGCGAGATGCTGGACACGCGCTTGCCCGGCGGGCGCGCCATGATCGCCACGCCGGTGTCGAGCAGGTCTTCGCCGGTCAGTTCCAGATAGGCGTGGCCGCCGCCGAACAGGCGCGGATACAGCGCCTGCACGCCAGCATTGACCCGGTCGAAGGTGTCCTTGAACCGCCCGCGGGTCTCGCGGTCGATCTTGCGGATCGCATCCTCCAGGGTCTCCAGCGCGGTGTTCAGATCGACGTCCTGCGCTTCCAGGTATTCGGCGCGCTGCGCGGCCTCGCCGTATTCGCTGATCGCGGCCAGGTTGACCGGCTCCAGGCGGCGCATGCGTCCGTCGATCTGCTGCACCGCCTGCTCCCATTCGGCCGGATCGGCCTGTTCGGGCAGGCCGTTGATCACGTCTTCGAGCACGAAGCCGGCCTTGACCACGGCCGCCGACAGCTGCTCGGCGCTGAGCACCAGCGCCTGCTGGTCGAGGCGGCGCTGGGCGATGCGCTCGCGCTGTGCCAGGGCCTGTTCGTCGCGCTGCTGGCGGGTCTGTTCCAGGCCGCGCAATTCGTTGTCGATGCCGTCCAGCAGGGCACGCGCCTCGCCGAGCGCGCGGTCGGTACGCACGCGTTCGCTGAGCGCGGCCTGGTGCTCGGCTTCCAGCGCATGCACCGGCGAATCGCCTTCGCTCAGCTGCGCGCTGAGTTCGCCCAGGCGCGAATCCAGCTGCCCGCGCTGGTTGCCCATGCGCTCCAGCGCCTGGCTCAGCGAGGCGATCTGCGTGCGTTGCGATTCCAGGGTCAGGGCCAGCGCGTGCGATGCCTCGCGCACCCGGCGCGCGGCATCGCGGGCCAGATCGCGCGCTTCAGTGAGCTGGCGGCGCTCGCTCTCCAGCATGTGCCGGGTGCTTTCCAGGTCGCCCATGCTGGTGACCGCGTCTTCCAGCTTGGAACGCGCCTCGCGCGCCTGCTCGCGGCTGCCGTCCAGGGTTTCCAGCAGTTGCGCGATCTCCGTCTCGATGCGCTCGATGCGGGTGCGCGCGGCGTCCACCTTGCCCTGCTGGCTCTGCAACTGCCCGGCCAGTTCGGACACGCTGCGGTGCGCCTGGTACAGCTGGCGCTGCGCTTCCTCGCGCTGCTGCTCGGCGGCCAGCGACTGCTCGCGCAGGCTCGCCAGGCGTTGATCCAGTTCCGCTTCGCGGTCCTGCAGCGCGTCGATCTGGCCGCGCAGCGCCTGGATCTGGCGCTCACGCAGCAAGGCGCCCTGCTTGGCCGCGCCGGAGCGCGACACGCGCAGCCAGCCCTCGCCCAGGCGCGCGCCGTCGCGGGTGATGACCGAGTCGCCCTCGCCCAGCTGCGGCAGCAAGGCGCGGGCGGCGGCGAGATCCTCGGCCGCGTGCAGCCGCGACAGCAGCCGGCGGATCGCGATCGGCCCCTGCACCTTGGCGGCCAGCGAGGTCGGCGCGAAATTGCCGGCCTCCTTGTCGCTGCTGACCAGCGCGATGCGGCCTTCGCCGAGTTCGCCCAGCGCATCGACCAAGGTTTCCGGCGCATCGACCAACACGCCTTCGATCAATTGCCCGAGCGCGCCTTCGACCGCGTTTTCCCAGCCGCTTTCGACGCTGATGCGCTCGCCCACGCGCGCCGCCGAATCCAGCCCGCGCGCCTTCAGCCATGCCACCGCGGCACCCTGCTCCTGGCCGAGCGCGGCCTGCTGCAGGGTTTCCAGCGACGACAGCCGGCCGCGCGCGGCCTGCGCCTGCTTACGCACCTCGGCCAGCTCAGACTGCGCGCCGCGCTGCTGTTCCTGCAGCGCGGTCAGCGCCTGCTTGCGGGTTTCGACCTGTTCGTTGAGTCCGTCCAGCGCGGCGCGCTGGGTCTCGTGCTGAAGTTCCACCTGTTCGAAGGCGGCGGCCAGCGCGTCCAGGTCCAGCCCGGCGCGCTCGGCGGCCAGCGCTTCGCGGCGGCGCTCGGCTTCCAGCGATTGCCGGTCCAGGTAATCGACGCGGGTGCGCTCGACTTCGCCGGCGCGCGAGGCTTCGGCGGTGTAGCGCTGGTGGGTTTCCCAGCGCTGCTGCCAGTCGGCCAGCCTGGCCTCGGCCTCGCGCAGCGCTTCCTGTTTGTATTCGTTGTCTTCCTGCAACTGCTCCAGCTGCGGCCCGGCGATGTCCACCGACTCGCGCAACAGCACCAGCTTGGCCTCGTCGCCGCTGATGTGCCGGCCGAGTTCGGCCAGCGCCAGTTGCGCTTCATCGCGCGCCTTGTGCAGGCGCTGCGACAGGTCGCGCTGGTGCTGGATCTGCTGCTCGATGCGCGCCAGGGTGCTGCCGACCTGGTAGACCTCGGCCTGGGCCTTGCTCAAGGCATCGGCGGCTTCCTCGCGGCGCACGCGGCCGGTCTCGATCCGCGCTTCGGCGTCGCGCTGTTCGGCGATGAACTGCTGCAGGCGCGTCTCTTCCTGGCCCAGCGCCTCGCGCAGGCCTTGCAGGCGACTGTCCAGGCCGCGGTATTCCAGCGCCTTCCACTGCGCGTCCTTGACCCGACGCTCTTCCTGCAGCGCCTGGTATTGCTCGGCCTGACGCGCCTGGCGCTTGAGGTGCTCGAGCTGCTTGCCGATCTCCTCGCGCAGGTCGCCAAGCCGCTCCAGGTTCTCGCGGGTATGGCGGATGCGGGTCTCGGTCTCCTTGCGTCGCTCCTTGTACTTGGAGATGCCGGCGGCCTCTTCCAGGTAAACGCGCAGGTCTTCCGGGCGCGCCTCGATGATCTGGCTGATCATGCCCTGCTCGATGATCGAGTAGCTGCGCGGGCCCAAGCCGGTGCCCAGGAACAGGTCGGTGATGTCGCGACGCCGGCACTTGGTGCCGTTGAGGTAATAGCTGCTGCTGCCGTCGCGGCTGACCTGGCGCTTGACCGAGATCTCGTTGAACGAGGCGTACTCGCCGGAGATGGTGTGGTCGGAATTGTCGAAGATCAGCTCCACCGTCGCCTGCGACACCGGCTTGCGCGCCGAAGAGCCGGAGAAGATCACGTCGGTCAGCGAGTCGCCGCGCAGGCGGCTGGCCGAGCTTTCGCCCATCACCCAGCGCACCGCGTCGATGATGTTCGACTTGCCGCAGCCGTTCGGACCGACGATGCCGGTCATGTTGGTCGGCAGGTGCAGCGTGGTCGGATCGACGAAGGACTTGAAGCCGGACAGCTTGATGGTCGACAGGCGCATGGGGCAGACAATCCATGGCAGGCGCGGCCGGCATGCCGGCACGCGCTGCCGCTAATGAATATCCAGGTGAAGTCCCGCTTCCAAATCCTTGATACGACTACGATCGCCGAACAGGAAACAGGCACGAACCGGTGAGTATAACGGCACCCAGAGGGGGCTGGAGGCCGCAAACGAAACGGGCACCTTGCGGTGCCCGTTTCGGTACAGCATGACGCCGTGGATCAGGCTTCGGCTTCGACCACGACATTGACCGTGGTTTCGACGTCGGCGTGCAGGCGCACCAGCACCTCGTACTGCCCGATGTTGCGGAACGCGCCTTCGCTCAGCACCACTTCGCCCTTTTCCAGCGGCAGGCCGGCGGCGGTGAACGCCTCGGCGATGTCGCGGGGGCCGACCGAGCCGTACAGCTTGCCTTCGGTGGACGCGTTGGCCTTGACCGTCACGCTGGCGCCTTCCAGCTTGGCCGCACGGGCCTCGGCGTCGGCGTGGATCGACTGCGCCTTGGCTTCGTAGTCGGCGCGCTTGGCCTCGAACTCGGCGATGTTGGCAGCGGTGGCCGGCACGGCCTTGCCCTGCGGCACCAGGAAGTTGCGGCCATAGCCCGGCTTGACGTCGACCTTGTCGCCGAGGCCGCCCAGATTGGTCACTTTCTGCAGAAGAATCAGTTGCATGGTGTTGCTCCGTTATTCGTTAGCGCCGGCTCGCGACCGACGCAACGCACGCTGTCCGAATAGGACGGGGATGGGATTGCCGGGAATCGGGAATGGAAAAATCCCGCCGATCAAATTAAATATCGTGGTTGTCCGTGTACGGGATCAGCGCCAGGAAACGCGAGCGCTTGACCGCCGTGGCCAGCTGACGCTGGTACTTGGACTTGGTGCCGGTCACGCGGCTCGGCACGATCTTGCCGTTCTCGGTGAGGTACTGGCGCAGGGTGTTGAGATCCTTGTAGTCGATCTCTTTGACGCCCTCGGCGGTGAACTTGCAGAACTTGCGGCGACGGAAGAACTTGGACATGGCAGTGCTCCTTAGGCGGCTTCGGCGGCGTCGCCGTCGGTTTCGGTGGCGGCGGCAGGCGCATCGCCGTCCTCGTCGTCGCGGCGACGACGCTCGCTACGCTCGGGCTTGTCGCCCTTCTCGTCCTTGCTCTTCATGATCAGCGACTGCTCGGTGTCCGGGCCGTCGCGCTTGATCACCAGGTGGCGCAGCACAGCGTCGTTGAAGCGGAAGCTCTCGACCAGTTCGGCGAGGATGGCCTGGTCCACTTCGATGTTGAGCATGACGTAGTGCGCCTTCACCAGATTCTGGATCGGGTACGCCAGCTGGCGGCGGCCCCAGTCTTCCAGACGGTGGATGGTGCCGCTGCCGTTCTCGACCAGCGACTTGTAACGCTCGATCATGGCCGGGACCTGCTCGCTCTGGTCCGGATGGACCAGGAACACGATTTCGTAATGACGACTCATGTGGTTATACCTTTCGGATGTGGCCCGAGGGCCGGACAGCCCCCCGCGAGGCCCGGGACGGGTGCGGTGGGGCAAGGGTTCCCGCCACGACGGGCGCGGGAAGCCGGAAAGTATGGCAGCGCGGGCGCCGGGCCGCAAGTTGGGGTGCCTTATGCCCAGGCAGGTGGCGCCTCCCATGGCAGACGCTACGCCGGCCCGGGTGGCCGCTGCCACGCCGGCGCCGGTTTTGCGACACTGGATGGGTGAACCGCACACCGCCGGCGCCCTCAGCCACCGAAGCCACGCCTGTTCCTGCACGCCTGTGCGCGCGGCGGCCAGCCCTGCCCGCTGCCGCAGGCTGCGACCCCGAGGCCCGGCCTGCGCGGGTGCGCCGCGCCGAACGCCGCGCTGCGCGCGCCTGGCCCTGCGACACATCGTCCAGGCACGCGCGTTGAACGCTCACCTGCACCCCGCCCTGCGCGTCGGCCAGCCGCTGCAGCTGGACCTGCCGCCGGCAGTGGCCACGGCCCTGCGTAGCGCACGCCGCTACTTGCTGGACGACGGCACGCCGCTGTACGCGCTGGCCTTCGATGCCGAACGCTTCCAGCCGCAGGCCTTCGCCGCGGCCGCGATCGCCTGCCCAGACAGCGTCGCGCGCAGCGTGCGCAAGCGCCAGGCGGAATTCCTGTTCGGCCGCCTGGCCGCACGGCTGGCGCTGGGCGAAGCGCTGGGCCCGGCGCATGCGCAGGCCGAGATCGCGATCGGCGCGGCGCGCGCGCCGGGCTGGCCGGCCGGCAGCCTGGGCAGCATTTCCCATAGCGGCGGCTGCGCGGCGGCAGTGGCGCGGCCAGCCAGCCAGGCCCATGGCATCGGCATCGACCTGGAACGGCTGCTCGCGCCCGCCGCGCGCGAGGCGGTGCTGTGGGTGGCGATCGATACGGTGGAGGCGACCCTGCTGGCTGCCGCGGCCGACGCGCAATGGCCGCACGATGCGTTGCTGACTGCGCTGTTCTCGGCCAAGGAAAGCCTGTTCAAGGCCGCGTTCGGCGCGGTCGGGCGTTATTTCGATTTCGCCGCGGCCCGGGTGTGCGCGGTCGACCTGGTGCAGCAGCGCCTGTGCCTGCGGCTCACCGAGACGCTATGCGCGCAGTTCGTCGAGGAACAGGTCTGCGAGATTGGCTTCGCGCGCCTGGACCTGGATCCGCAGCTGGTACTGACCCACTACGCGTGGTGAGCTCGGCGCCGGCGCTCAGGATGCGGCGGCGGCCGCATGCTCGGCGTCGGTGGTGAAGCTCTCGCCGCAGCCGCATTCGGCGGTGGCGTTGGGATTGCGGAAGATGAAGGTCTCGCCCAGGCCCTGCTTGGCGAAATCGATCTCGGTGCCATCGACCAGCGGCAGGCTGGCGGCATCGACGTAGATGCGCACACCGTCCTGCTCGAACACCGCATCGTCCGGGTGCGCTTCGCGCGCCAGATCGGTGACGTGGCCCCAGCCAGAGCAGCCGGTGCGTTCGACGCCGAAGCGCAGACCCAGCGCGCCGGGGGTCTGGGCGACGAAGCGCTGCACGCGCTCGAAGGCGACGGGAGTGAGGTGGATGGCCATGGCGAACGACTCCGGGAACAGCGAACGGTCATTATAGGGAGGAAGCGCGGCGGCGGATGCGCGCCACGCCTCGCAAGCGCCGCGGTTCAGCCAGTACACTTGCCCGTTCCATATCGAGTCGCTGCGGCGAGGATTCAAGTCATGACGGTGGTGAGCGTTGAGCATGCGCTGGCCGGGAAGATCCCGGCGGGCGGCGAAGTGACGGTACGCGGCTGGGTCCGCACCCGGCGCGATTCCAAGGCGGGGCTGTCCTTCGTCAACGTCAGCGACGGCTCCTGCTTCGCGCCGATCCAGGTGGTGGCGCCGGCCGAGCTGCCCAACTACGAGTCGGACGTGAAGCGGCTGACCGCCGGCTGCGCGGTGATCGCGCGCGGGCGCCTGGTCGCCTCGCAGGGCCAGGGCCAGAGCTTCGAGATCCAGGCCGAGAGCATCGAGGTGGTGGGCTGGGTGGAGGACCCGGAGACCTACCCGATCCAGCCCAAGGCGCATTCGCTGGAATTCCTGCGCGAGGTCGCGCACCTGCGCCCGCGCACCAACCTGTTCGGCGCGGTGACCCGCATCCGCAACTGCCTGGCGCAGGCGGTGCACCGCTATTTCCACCACAACGGCTACAACTGGATCAGCACCCCGATCATCACCACCTCCGACGCCGAAGGCGCCGGGCAGATGTTCCGCGTGTCGACCCTGGACCTGGCCAACCTGCCGCGCGACGGCAAGGGCCAGGTCGATTTCGGCCGCGACTTCTTCGGCAAAGAAACCTTTCTGACCGTGTCCGGCCAGCTCAACGTCGAGGCCTACTGCCTGGCGCTGAGCAAGGTCTACACCTTCGGCCCGACCTTCCGCGCCGAGAACAGCCACACCACCCGGCACCTGGCCGAGTTCTGGATGATCGAGCCGGAGATCGCCTTCGCCGACCTGGCCGAGGACGCACGGGTGGCCGAGGACTTCCTCAAGTACCTGTTCCGCGCGGTGCTCGAGGAGCGCGGCGACGACCTGGCGTTCATCGCCGAGCGCGTGGACAAGACCGCGATCAGCAAGCTGGAAGCGTTCATCAACTCTCCGTTCGAGCGCATCGAGTACGGCGACGCGATCGCGCTGCTGCAGAAGTCCGGGCACAAGTTCGAATTCCCGGTGGAATGGGGCCTGGACCTGCAGACCGAGCACGAACGCTGGCTGACCGAGCAGCACGTCGGCCGTCCGGTGGTGGTGACCAACTACCCCGAGCACATCAAGGCCTTCTACATGCGCCTGAACGACGACGGCAAGACCGTGGCGGCGATGGACGTGCTGGCCCCGGGCATCGGCGAGATCATCGGCGGCAGCCAGCGCGAGGAGCGCCTGGACGTGCTGGACACGCGCATGGTGCAGTTCGGCCTGGATCCGCAGCACTACGGCTGGTACCGCGATTTCCGCCGCTACGGCACGGTGCCGCACGCCGGCTTCGGCCTTGGCTTCGAGCGCCTGGTGGTCTACGTCTGCGGGCTGAGCAACATCCGCGATGCGATCCCCTACCCGCGCGCGCCGGGCAGCGCCGAGTTCTGAGGCATTTGGAGGCCGCAGCATGATCCTGTTCTTCGCGCTGTGCTTCGTCGGCGTGGCCATCGCCGGGTTCAGCGCGTTCCTGATCTTCTGGCCGCTGACCCTGGTGCATATCCGCGACCGGCATCCGCCGCTGGTGGCCGCGTTCGGCCCAGGCGCCTTCCTCAGGCCGGTGGCGCTGGGCTGGTTGCTGGCGCGGCGCTACCGCCCGCTCGGCGACCGTTCGCTGTCCGGGCTGGCGACGCCGGCCTGGCTGTCGCTGCTGACCATCTTCTTCGGCCTGGGCATGGCCGCGCTGCTCTGGCTTCTTTCCCTGGTGATTCCATGACTTCAGACGCATCTGCCGCCGACCGCTGGTATTTGGCCAGCCTCGGCCGCATCCTGGTGTGGGCGCGCCTGCGCGTGCGCCAGGCCGGCACCGCCGAGGTGCTGGACAGCGACGGCAATACGCTCAGCTACGACAGCGAGGACACCGCACAAGCGGCGCTGTTCGACGCCGAGTTCGTCGCCTACGACGGCCTGGACGAAGACGATGCGCTGGCGCGCGGCTTCTCGCTGCATGACGTGGTGCCGCCGCAGGCCGACGACGATGCGGCGCTGCGCGGACGCATGACCCAGACCCTCGGCACGCGCCCCTGACGCGTGCCTGAGACACCGATGCACATCCCACCGGCGTTCGCCGAAACCGACCTGAGCGCGCTCGACGCGCTGATCGCGCGCGATCCATTCGCGACTCTGGTCACCGTCGGCGACGACGGCCTGCCCTGCGCCACCCCGCTGCCGGTGCTGTACCGCCGCGACGGCGCGCGCATCGTGATCGAGGGCCATTGGACGCGCGCCAATCCGCAGGCGCGGCACCGCGGCCAGGCGCTGCTGATCGTGCATGGATGGCCCGCATGCCTACGTGTCGCCGAGCTGGTATCCGGACAAGGAGGCGATGGCGCGGGTACCGACCTGGAACTACGCCACCGCGCAGCTGCATGGCCGGTTGCAGATCAGCGACGACGAAACCCTGCTAGCCGACCTGGTGGCGCGGCTCAGCGAACGCCACGAGCGCGCGCTCGGCAGCGACTGGCGCTTCGAACCGCACGACGACGCGCAACGGCACCAGTTGCGCGGCATCGTCGGCTTCCGTTTCGAAACGGAGCGGGTGGAACTGAAATTCAAACTCAGCCAGAACCATCCGTCCGCCAACGTGGAGGCGGTGCGCCAGGCGCTGCAGGCGCAGGCCGATCCCGGCGCGCAGGCGGTCGCCGCGCTGATGCGCGAACGCCTGCCGCACCGCTGAGCGGCGCAGGCGCCGACTGCTGGCGCCTTGCGCATGCCGGGTCGCCTCGCGTCGGGACTATGTCGTGGCCAGGGACGCGGAGCTGCTTCCTTCTCCCAGAACAGGCCGTTCCCTTCTCCCACCGGGAGAAGGTGGCGCGCAGCGCCGGATGAGGGTACGGGCGAAGCCCCGTGCACCCAACTCTGCGAGTCGCTTTCGCGCCGAGCCCTCACCCCACCAACCCCTCTCCCGAGCAGAGAGGGGCTTTTGCACGCGCTGCTCAGCCGCAGTTGCTGAGCAGCCGCTGCCGGTCGCTATCCGCCCGCCTGTTGTTCGCCATTCCGCCCTCCAGCGGCGACAGCCCTTCGCGGATCGCATAGCGGGTCAGTTGCGCGATGCCGTGCATGCCGAGCTTGAGCATGATGTGCTCGCGGTGGGTGCCGATGGTCTTCACGCTGATGTGCAGCCGCGCGGCGATTTCCTTGGTGGACAGGCCTTCGGACAGCAACTGTACGATTTCGCGTTCGCGCGAGGTCAGCAGCGTATAGGCGGAAACGGCGTCGCCCTGCGGGCAGCGGTACTCGCTGACCAGCGATTGCGACAGGCCCGGGCTGATGTACAACTGATCGTTGCTGACCTGCTGGATCGCCCGTAACAGTTCGCGGAAGGTGCTGTTGCGGGCCAGGTAGCCCTTGGCGCCGGCATCGATGACCGCGCGCACGTTGGCTGCCGCATCGGAGGCCGCGATGCAGATCGCCTTGCTGTGCGGGCTGCGCTGCAGCAGCCGGCGCGTGGCTTCGATCCCGTTCAGACCCGGCAGCATCACGTCCATCAGCACGATATCCGGCTGTCGCCTGGTCACCAGTTGCACGCATTCCAGTCCGTCGGCGGCATGGCCGACAACGTCGATGTCGGGCGTGTTGTTCAACAGGGCGACCATGCCCTCGAGCACGATGCTACGGTCGGCGGCAATTACGATACGTGTGTTCATTCTCTACCCGTTGTCCTCGCCATGGATCTCCCTACGCTCGCCGCCGCGCGAAAACACGCGTTCCCTGCGGCGCGACACGCCCCTTTTGAACCGATGCGACCGCGTTACGTCAATTACGCGGCGCAATCAGCTTGTCACGCCGCGCAATCGCAGCCATCGGCCTCGGGCTGATATGGGTGGCGGCCATACCTGAACTTGCAGGGATTCGCGCATTCGTCTCTCTGCGTAGACAGGCGCTATCGAAACGGCGCGCAATGTGTGCATTGCAGCGGAGAAAACGCCATGCCTGCGGCGCAACGGCATGCGGCAGCGGCGTGGCGGCGGCGATCAATCCGGCTTCGGCAGCGCGGCCGCAAGCGCCGGGTTGTCCGCCTGCAGCATGGCGCGGGCGACATCGGCAAGCCGCTGCTGGACTGCGGCAGGCGGCGTGCCGGCATCGATCGACTGCTGCAGCGCCATCAGCTGCGCGGCCAGTTCGCCCTGCCAGCGCATGCGTTCGGAATCGTTGCCGGCGCGCTGCACCTCCAGCGTCGCCTGGGTCTGCGCCACGGCGTCGCCACGTACCAGCGTTTCCATGGAATCGACCAGGCGCTGCAACAGCCGGTACACCGCGGTCGCGGAAAATCCACCCAGCATCGCCAGGGTCGGCTTGCCGAACGTGCGCATGCCGCCGCTCTCGAAAAGGTCGCCGGGCAGTACCTCGACCAGGATCAGCCCGGCGATCAGGCCCAGGATCATGCGCGCGCCGTAGGACGCGTCGAACTTGGGATCATAGGTGGCGTTGGCGACGTAGCGGTGCACCTGGAACAGGGACGAGAACGAAGCGCCCAGGCCGGCGCAGGACAGCAGGAACAAGGCATTCCACAGCAGCGCGCTGCCGGAGGAATCCAGGAACCCCAGGCGCACGTTGTCGGCGCTGACCTGGTCGGACAAGGCCGATGCCACCACTGCGAACAGGAATAGCAGTGAGGTGGTGGTCAGCGCGCGCACCAGCGGCAATGGGCCGAGCAAGGTCGCCCAATGCCGGCGGCGGCGCTCGGCATCGAGCAGGAACACCGCCTGCGGCGTCGCCGGGCGGATGATCTGCGCCAGCCGCCGATGCGTCACCGCCAACTCGTACGCGTTGTGCTCGCTGCCGGCGGCGCTGGGCGCGATGCCGTCCAGCAGCGCCGACAGGCGCGCGATCAGTTCCGGCGGAACCGCCATGCCGTGTTCAAGCGCGTAGCGCGCCATCGCCTCGCACTCCACCCGCAGCTGCGGCAGGATGCCCGGCGGCAGGACCCGCGCGGCGGCGACCATGCCGACGCCGGCAAGCCAGCGCCTTGCCGCCGCGCCCATGGCCTGGATCCATGCGTTCATCGGAGCACTCCGGGATGGGAACGGCGCCAACGGTGGCGGCTATGTCCTGCCACGCGTGTGGCGGTGGCGGCGGTCGCCGAGGCTAGGGACTACGCTGCAGGGTTCCGGCATCGGCGCGCGTGCCGAGGCGGTCGAAGATCTGCAGCAGGACGCCGCCGTCCGGCTGCGGCCGCAACTCGGCCTGGCCATCGCTGAGCCGCCCGCAATAGCCGGCGTCGTTCACCGTGAGCGACAGCACCAGCGTGGTGTCGCGGGTGCCCGCGTAGCGCGCCTCAAGCTGGCAGTCGCGTGGACTGCCATAGCGCAGCCTGGCCACGGCGATGTCTGGCGACAGCGGCGTGGCGGCGATCGCCACGGTCAGGGTGACCGGGTTGCGGCCACCGCTGCCGGCGCCAGCGAGCATGCGCCAGTTGCCCTGCAGCGTGCTGGCAGAACCCGGCAAGGTGTGCAGCAGTGCAGGCAACGGCATGCCGTCGATGCGCAGCTGCAGGTCGTCGGCAGCACTGCGCTGCACCGTCAGGGTCTTGCCCAGCAGCCTGTCACAATAGATGCCGCCGTTGATCGACTCCAGGCGATAGCCGCCTGCGTCCTGCGTCAGCAGCGCCAGCGTGCAGTTCAGTGGCGCGCCGAACTGCAGGCTGGTGTTGCCGGCTTGTTGCACAAGCCGCACCGCGGCGATGCGCCGCGCGTCCAGCGCCAGGCTGCCGCGCCAGTCGCCGGCCGGCAGTGGCGCGGGTGCCGTGGATGCTGCAGGTGCCGATGGCGGCAACGGTGCGGCGCTGGCGCTCAGCGGCAACGCCAGCGCCAGGCACAGCGCCGGCCAGCGGCGTGGAGGCGGCAAACGACGCGTTTGGATGGGCATGCGACTCTCCTGTTGGGAATGGATGGGACAGCGGCCGCCGCTCACCACGGCAGCGCGAAGAAATAGACGATGGCCAGCAACGCGGCGCATGCCGACAGCATCGCGAACAGCGCCGAGGCGATGCGCCGGCGCCGCCGCCGGCGCTGCGCGTGGGCCAGCGACAGCAGGTCGATCCGCAGCTCCCGGCACCATTGGTCGGTGTCGCGCCGCGACAGGACAAAACCGTGTCTACGCATGGTCTGGCTCCGTGGGCGGTTGCTGCGCGCCAGGCGGGCGCTGCAGGTTCCAGAGTTTCAGCCGCTGTCCGTCGAACAGCACTTCGCCCAGCGGCGCGTGCGTTCCCTCGAACACGATCTGCAGGCGGTGGCCGGGTCGACGCGACTTGCGCGGCAGCACCTGCAACAGCAAGCGCGGCGCTTCGTCGGGCATGTCCAGCACAGCCAGCTCGACCCCGAAGGCCAGCGTCAGCTGCCCGATCTGCGGGGTTTGCCAGGCGCGCAGCTCCCACAACGGGATCTGCAGCGACGGCGCGTCGTCCGTGGCCGCTGCCAGCGGCAGCGTGGCCTTGCCGCCGAAGCTGGCCCGCAACACCTGTTCGTGGCGGGCACGGCAGCGCTGTTGCGCATCCAGCAACGCCGCCGACAGGCCCTGCAGCAACAGATCGAACTCGCAGCGCAGCGCGCGCATCATTCGTCCTTCAGCCAGGCGGGCCTGCGCGGGAATCCCACGTGGTAGCACAGCCACTGCATCACCACCTGGTGCTCGCCGACCTGGAGCACGGCGAAATTCTTTTCGGTGCCGATAATCGCGCCCTTCGGCGTATCGCTCAGGCAGCGGTTGAGCAAGGCCCGGGCCGCTTCGACCTGCTCGGGCGTTTGCATCTGCGTCGGGTTGTCGCTGCCGACCACGACCCGCTTGACGAACTTGACTTCAGTGAGGTCGAACATCGTTGACGAGTCCCCCGACGAGATGGTCCAACTAGTGCCTTACGCGGCAACCGGTACCGGCGCGCCGACCTTGCGCGGCGCCACCGAGCTCTGCAGGATGTCCATCACCCTTGCCAGGCCTTCCGGCATGCCCCGGTCCTCGGCGTGCACCGAGACGTGGTACTTGGCCGCGTTGTCGGAGCTTCGGGTGTTCTCCTTGTGCGTGGCCACCGAGCCCTGGATGTGCACCTTGGCCTTGAACATGCCCCAGCCGAATTCCATGTCGGCCGACAGCGAGGCCGAGGCGTCGGTGGAGGACTTCTCGGAAAAGGACGACTTCACTTCCATGTCGAAGGTGACGTCCACGGTGCGGATGCTCAGGCTGGGCACATTGACGATCGCCAGCAACGGCACTTCCAGCTCCACTTCTTCTTCGGCGATGCCGCCGGCGGTGGTCGGGTCATCGACCGGCCGCTTGAAGCGGAAGCTCGCGGTGCGGGTGGCGCCGAGGGCTTGCGGATCGGTGCTGCCGGCGTCCGGCGGCAGGAAACCGATGACACGGATGAAATCGGCGGTGGCGCGGGCCAGCTTGACCTGCGCGTCGCAGGCCGCATCCAGCGGACCGCCGATCAGGTCGGCCATCGGCAGACCCTTGAACTGACTGGAGATGTTTACGAGTTCGTCAGCCATTGCAGTAACTCCTTAGGTAGGTGGATTGGTGACATCGTCCGTGCCCGCGGCGGTCGGCTTGTCGGCCATGACCGTCTTGAACACGCCCTGCGTCTGCGCCAGGTGATTCATCAGCCTGGCCGCTCCGTCAGTTGGTTCGGTCCCTTCCACGCGCAACACCACGTGGACGGCACTGTGGCGCTGGCTCTTCGCGCTGGCGCTGGTGTCCACGCGCACGCTGGACTTGGCCGCGGTACGCTTGGAGCGCCAGGCGCCTTGCGCCGCGGCGGGGTCGGTTGCCGGCGGCGGCGGCGGCGGCGCGAAGAAGCCTTCGCTGGACTGCAGCCCGCCCATGTCGCCGAGCTGCGCGTCGAAGCTGATCTCCACGTCCTTGATCCGCAGCACGTTGGTCGAGACCAGCGGCAGCAGCGGCGCGCGGTAGTAGTCCTCGTCGTCCTCGCCGGCCCGCGGGTGCTGCGACGGCAGGCGGATGATCACGCTCTTGGGACGGTGGAACTCGTCGAAGTAGTCGCCGAGGTTGGCCATCTGGTGCTGTTCGATGCGGTCCTGCGCCTCGATCACCGCACCGGCCAACGCTTCGATCAAGTCATTCAATGCGGTCTGCCCAGCCATGTTCGCTCCTGGAGAAAGGGGGCTGCCGTCGGCGACGGCAGCGGATCGGTGTCGCGCGACGCGCTGACGCACCCGCCGCGCCGGCATTGGCATGCGTGGGCGGCGGCGCGCCGGCGCATGCTCAGTTCAGATCGGGAAACGCGTCGACCCTGGCCAGCCAGCCCTTGAGGAACTTGCCGAGCGCGGGCTTGGCGTCGACCAGGCGCCGGTAGTAGTCGCGGCGGCCCTGTTTGTAGCGCGCGTACAGGTCGCGCTGGTCGGCGGCCAGCAGCGCCACCAGGGTGGCCGCGCCGAACTTGCCGTATGCGGGCAACTGCAGCGTCGGCTTCTGGTCGTTGAGCACGCGCTGCAGCAACTTGGTCGCGTTGCTGCCGGCGTTGACCTGGAAGTCGAACAGGATCTCGGCCAGCGGCTGCAGCGCGATCTCGTCGCCGTGCACCGCATTCCAGTAGCAGGTCTTGTAGATCACCGCGGCCTGGGCGTCGCTGAGCGCACGCAGATTGTCCAGGCTGGGTTCCAGTTGCAGCAGCGACTTGGCGTAGCGGCGGAAGGTACCCAGGGTGATGCCCTTGTTGGTGGCGCCGCCCGGATCCACCGGATCGTTGACGAAGCCACCCTCTTGCTGGAGCAATGTCGGGAAAAACACGGTGAAATCGGCCATGCGATCCTCCGGGAATGCGCCCGTCAGCGGGCTTGGAGCAAGTGTGGCGAGCGGGCGCAGGCGGCGGGATCGGCAAAAACCCGATACGGCGGCGCGCAGACGCTGAGCCTGCGTGCCCTGCCGGCGCGGTGTCGCCCGCACGCCCGCACGCCCGCCGCGCGCTGCGCCGCCCCATACGCAGGCGTGTGTGCCGGCGCCCGGCGCCCGGCGCGCTGGCCGATGAACCGATACGCCCGGCGCTGCCATCGCGGCTGCATCCGCGCGCCGGCTTCTGGAATAATGCGCGGCTATGAGCAAAATCGATCAGCTACTGCACAACAACCGCGCCTGGTCCGAGCGAATCAATCGCGAGGATCCGGACTTCTTCGGCCGCCTGTCCAAGCAGCAGACCCCGGAATACCTGTGGATCGGCTGCTCCGATTCGCGGGTGCCGGCCAACCAGATCATCGACATGGCGCCGGGCGAAGTGTTCGTCCACCGCAACATCGCCAACGTGGTCGTGCATACCGACCTCAACTGCCTGTCGGTGATCCAGTTCGCGGTCGAAGTGCTGAAGGTGCGGCACATCCTGGTGGTCGGCCACTATGGCTGCGGCGGCGTGCATGCCGGACTGACCCGTGCGCGCCTGGGTCTGGTCGACAACTGGATCCGCCATGTCACCGACGTGGCCGAAAAGCATGAAGGCTGCCTGCAGCAGGCCGGCGACCTGACCCTGCAGCACGCGCGGCTGTGCGAACTCAACGTGCTCGAGCAGGTGGTCAACGTCAGCCGTACCTCGATCGTGCGCGACGCCTGGGCCGCCGGCCAGGAACTGACCGTGCACGGCTGGGTCTACAGCCTGCGCGACGGCCGGGTGCACGACCTGGGCATGGAACTGGAGCGCATCGAGGACCTGGCGCCGCGTTACGATGCCGCACTGGCGCGGATCTGCCAGGACCGCGAGGATCGTTGATCCGGCGGCATCCGCGCCGCCGCGCCCCCCAAGGACACCGCATGCTGCCCGCCCCGCTGAACCTGCAAGCCTGGATCGAAGACCACCGACACTTGCTGAAACCGCCGGTGGGCAACAAGTGCATCTACGCCGGCGACTTCATCGTGATGGTGGTCGGCGGGCCGAACGCACGCGCGGACTTCCACTACGACGAAGGCCCGGAGTGGTTCTACCAGCTCGAAGGCGAGATGCTGCTGAAGGTCCAGGAAGACGGCGCGGTGCGTGAGATACCGATCCGCGCCGGCGAGACCTTCCTGCTGCCGCCGAAGGTGCCGCATTCGCCGCAGCGCGGGCCCGATTCGGTGGGCCTGGTGATCGAACGCCAGCGCCTGCCGCAAGAGAACGACGGCCTGCAGTGGTACTGCGAACGCTGCAATCACCTGCTGTACGCAGAATACTTCCCGCTGCGCAACATCGAGACCGATTTCCCACCGGTGTTCGCGCGCTTCTATGCCTCCGAGACGTTGCGCACCTGCGACCAATGCGGACAGCTGCACCCGCTGCCGGCGCCCGCCACCGCGCCGTGAGCGCCTTCGCCGACCGCGGTGCCGGGTCCGCGCTGCTGCACAGCCTGATCGCTCTGAAACCGCGCGACGTTCCGCTGCGCGTCGCCCTGCGCAACACCTTCGCGGTGGTCGCCCCGCTCGCCGTGGGCGTGGCCGGCGGCCATGCCGAACTCGGCCTGGCGATGGCCACCGGCGCGCTGAACACCATGTTCTCCGACCAGCCGGGGCCATACCGTGCGCGCATGCAACGCATGCTGATGGCGGCGCTGGCCGCCGGCGGCGCGGCGCTGCTGGGCATGCTGATCGGCGCGCATACCGCGGCGCTGGTGCTGGCGGCGCTGCTGCTGGGGCTGGGCGGCGGCCTGCTGGTGGCGCTGGGCCCGGTCGCGGCGCGGGTCGGGCTGACCAGCATGATCCTGCTGGTGGTCAGCGCCGACGTGCGCCTGCCGGCGGCGCAGAGCGTCGGCGTGGCCGCGCTGATCTTCGCCGGCGGCGTGCTGCAGATGCTGATGGCGCTGGCCGCCTGGCCGCTGCAGCGCTACCGCCCGGAGCGGTTCGCGCTGGCCGAACTGATGCGGCAGCTGGCCGGCATCGCCCGCCAGCGGCCGAGCGCGACGCTGGCGCCGCCGGCCACCGAGGCGGTGCTCAAGGCGATGGTGATGCTGCACGGCGAGCATCGCTCGCGTGGGCTGGCGGTGCAGTCGTTCCGGATCATCGCCGAGCTGTGCGAACGCGCGCGGCTGGAACTGCTGACCCTGGCCGACCTGCACGGGCGCCTGGACGAGGTGTCGCCCGCGCGGCTGCCGATCGAGCGCGTGCTGGAACGCAGCGCGGTGGTGCTGGACCAGCTCGCCTACGCGCTGGACAACGCCGAGGATCCTGCCGCGGCGGAAGCCTCGATGACCGGCTTCGACGATCTGGCCGACGCGCTGGCGCAAGCGCAGGCGCAGGCCGCGGACACCCGCGAGCGGCGCCTTCTGCGTATTGCCGTGGCCCGCGTGCAGAGCCTGGGCGGGCAGCTGCGCGCGCTGGTGCGCAACGGCCACTGGGCCAGCAGCCGCGGCGAGATCCAGGCCGAGCTGGCCGAGGCCAGGCTGCCGGCGGCGCTGCGTCCCCTGGCGCCGCTGCAGACCCTGCGCGCCAACCTCGGCTTCTGCTCGGTCGCGTTCCGGCATGCCTTGCGCTGCGGCGTGTGCCTGAGCCTGGCGGTGCTGTTCGCACGCTGGCAGGCGATCCCGCACGGCTACTGGATCCCGATGACCACCGCGATCGTGCTCAAACCGGATTTCGGCGGCACCCTCAGCTTCGGCGCGCTGCGCGTGGCCGGCACCTTCGCCGGACTGGTGCTGGCCACCGTGCTGGCCCACTTCACGATGGATGGCGCGGTGGTGCGGCTGCTGTTGCTGACCGTGTTCTGCCTGGGCTTCCGCCTGCTGACCCAGGTCAACTACGGCCTCGGCGTGGCCTCGCTGACCGGCATGCTGGTGTTGCTGCTGTCGTTCGAGGGCATGGCCCCGGGCGAGGCGATCGGCGAGCGCATCCAGGCCACCGTGCTCGGCAGCGCGCTGGCGTTACTCGCCTACGCACTGTGGCCGACCTGGGAGCGCCTGCATATCCGCGCCACCCTGGCCCAGCTGCTGCTGGCCTACCGCGACCATCTCGCCGCGCTGCTCGAGGGCCGCCTGCAGGCGCTGCCAGAGACCCGCGCCGCGTCGCGCACCGCACGCACCAACGTGCAGGCCTCGATCGAGCGCCTGCGCGGCGAGCCGCGGCGCACGCGCAACCTGCGCGAACTGACCCTGGCCGAATCGGCGCTGGCCAACGGCAACCGCCTGCTCCGCGCCTCGCTGGCGCTGGAGGCGGTGCTGCGCGACAGCCCGTCGCTGCCGCCGCTGCCGGAGCTGGAGCAGTTCCGGCAGCAGGCGCACGCGGCGCTGACCCAACTGGCCGACAGCCTGCGCAGCGGCACCGCGCCGGCGCAGGCGACCTTGCGCAACGACGAACGGCGCCTGGCCGAGGCGCTGGCCGCGCACCTGCAGGAGGCCGGCGACGGCGCGGCGCTGGCCGCGCTGGCCGACACCAGCGACCGCGTCGCCGACAGCGTCGGCACCCTCACTCACCTGCTGCGCGGCGCCATGCTGCCGGCCGCCGCCACGGCCGCCGACGAAGCGCCGCAGCGCGACCGGTAGACTGTGCCCTCGCCCTGCTGCCCGCTGCCGATGAACGAGATCCTGACCCGCCACCACGCCACCGCGCTCGACGCCGCCGACCCGCTGCGCGAACTGCGCGGCCAATTCCTGTTCCCCCAGCACCAGGGCGCCGACCAGACCTACCTCGTCGGCCATTCGCTCGGCCTGCAGCCGCGCGGCGCCCGCGCCGCGGTGCAGGAGGTGCTGGACAAATGGGCGGCGCTGGCGGTGGAAGGCCACTTCAGCGGCGACACGCAGTGGATGACCTACCACGAACTGCTGGCCGCGCCGCTGGCGCAGCTGGTCGGCGCGCTGCCGCACGAAGTGGTGGCGATGAATACGCTGACGGTGAACCTGCACCTGCTGATGGTCAGCTTCTACCGCCCCACCCGCGAGCGCCCGGCGATCCTGACCGAGGCCGGCGCGTTCCCGTCCGACCAGCATGCGCTGGCCTCGCAGATCCGCTTCCACGGCTTCGATCCGGCCACCGAGCTGATCGAAGTGCAGCCGGACGGCGCCGACGGCATCGTGTCGCTGGCGGCGATCGAACGCGCCATCGCCGAACACGGCCCGCGCCTGGCGCTGGTGCTGTGGCCGGGCGTTCAGTACCGCACCGGGCAGGCCTTCGACCTGGACGCGGTGGCGCGGCTGGCGCGCACGGCCGGCGCCGCGGTCGGCTTCGATCTGGCGCATGCGGTCGGCAACATCCCGCTGAGCCTGCACGACAGCGCGCCCGATTTCGCGGTGTGGTGCCACTACAAGTACCTCAACGCCGGCCCCGGCGCGGTCGCCGGCGCCTTCGTGCACGAACGCCACGGCCACGGCGACACCCCGCGCTTCGCCGGCTGGTGGGGCCACGACAAGCGCACCCGCTTCCAGATGCGGCAGGAGTTCGTCGCCGCACCCGGCGCGGACGGCTGGCAGCTGAGCAATCCGCCGATCCTGAGCATGGCGCCGCTGCGCGCCTCGTTGGAACTGTTCGAGCGCGCCGGGCTGCCGGCGCTGCGGCGCAAGTCGCTGCAGCTCACCGGCTACCTGGAGACGCTGATCCGCGCGCGCCTGGCCGCGACCTTGCAGATCCTCACCCCCGCCGACCCGGCGCAGCGCGGCTGCCAGCTGTCGCTGCGCGTGATCGGCGGGCGCGAGCGCGGCCGCGCGCTGTTCGAGTACCTGCAGTCGGTCGGCGTGCTCGGCGACTGGCGCGAGCCGGACGTGATCCGGATCAGCCCGGTGCCGCTGTACAACCGCTATTGCGATGTCTACCGCTTCGTCGAAGAAGTGGAAACCTGGGCCGGCGTCTGAGCCGCCCCCTCCTGCGCGGCCGAGGCCGCGCGTCTTGCCGGATCTTTCCTTGAGCGCCTCCCCCCGCAGCATCACCCTGATCGGCGCCGGCCTGGCCGGCTCCCTGCTCGCCATCCTGCTCTCGCGCCAGGGCTGGCGCGTCACCGTCTACGAGCGCCGCGGCGACCCGCGCATCCAGGACTACGAGCGCGGCCGCTCGATCAACCTGGCCCTGGCCGAGCGCGGCCTGCACGCGTTGCGCCAGGCCGGCGCCGATGCCGCGGTGATGGCCAAGGCGGTGATGATGCGCGGGCGCATGGTGCACTTCGCCGACGGCCGCCAGCAGTTGCAGCGCTATGGCCGCGACGATAGCGAGGTGATCTGGTCGGTGCACCGCAACGACCTCAACATCACCCTGCTGCAGCTGGCCGAACAGGCCGGCGCGCAGATCCACTTCTACCGGCGCCTGCATACGGTGGACTTCGACGCCGGCTACGCGCGCTTCATCGACGACCGCGACGACCAGCCGCACGACATCCGCTTCCACAGCATGATCGGCGCCGACGGTGCCGGCTCGGCGCTGCGCGCGGCGATGCAGCGCAAGTCGCCGATGGCCGAGCACACCGAGTTCCTGGACCATTCGTACAAGGAACTGGAAATCCCGCCCAACGCCGACGGCAGCTTCCGCATCGAGGCCAACGCGCTGCACATCTGGCCGCGCGGGCACTACATGTGCATCGCCCTGCCCAACGACGAAGGCACCTTCACCGTCACCCTGTTCCTGCCGAACGAAGGCGAGCCCAGTTTCGCCACCATACGCAGCGGCGCGGAAGCCATGGCGTTGTTCGAACGCGACTTCGCCGACGCGCTGCCGCTGATGCCGCAACTGGCCGAACACTGGGAACAGCACCCGCCTGGCCTGCTCGGCACGCTGCGGCTGCAGCGCTGGCACCTGGACGGGCGCGCGGTGCTGCTCGGCGACGCTGCGCACGCGATGGTGCCGTTCCACGGCCAGGGCATGAACTGCGCGTTCGAGGACTGCGTGGCGTTGGCGACGCACCTGCAGCGCGAACCAGACCTGGGCCGCGCCTATGCCGCGTTCGAAGCCCAGCGCAAGCCCAACGCCAGCGCGATCCAGCAGATGGCGCTGGAAAACTACATCGAGATGCGCGACCGCGTCGGCGATGCAGGCTTCCTGCTGCAGCGCCAGCTGGAGCACGCGCTGCAGACCCGCCACCCGACCTGCTTCGTGCCGCACTACACCATGGTCACCTTCCTGCGCACGCCGTATGCGTTGGCGTTGGAGCGCAGCGAGATCCAGCGCCAGATCCTGGTGCAGGCCACGCAGGGCCACAGCGATCTGTCGCGGATCGACTGGGCCTGGCTGGAACGTACCGTACACGCGCGCCTGGCACCGCTGGACGGCGCGCATTGAGGCGATCTTGCCTTACCCTGAAGGAGCGGCATTAGCGGTAGCCTTGGTCGCGGCTGAAGCCGCTCTTACGAAAAGCGAACCCACACGCACTCCCCCACACCGCTCTGGTCCAACCATGCCCGACAGCTTTCTGTTCTACGACCTGGAAACCTTCGGCGCCGATCCGCGGCGCACGCGCATCGCCCAATTCGCGGCGCTGCGCACCGATGCGGCGCTGCACCCGGTCGAAGAGCCGATCAGCTTCTTCGTGCAGCCTGCCGACGACCTGCTGCCCTCGCCGATCGCCACGCTGATCACCGGCATCGCCCCACAACAGGCCTTGCGCGACGGCATCAACGAGGCCGACGCGTTCGCGCGCATCGCCGAGCAGATGGCGCGGCCGCAGACCTGCACGCTGGGCTACAACTCGCTGCGCTTCGACGACGAATTCGTGCGCCACGGCCTGTTCCGCAATTTCCACGATCCGTACGAGCGCGAGTGGCGCGGCGGCAATTCGCGCTGGGACCTGCTGGACATGCTGCGGCTGATGCACGCGCTGCGCCCGGACGGCATCGTCTGGCCGCAACGCGAGGACGGCGCCACCTCGTTCAAGCTGGAACAGCTGGCGCTGGCCAACGGCGTGCGCGACGGCGACGCGCACGAGGCGCTGTCCGACGTCTACGCCACCATCGGCATGGCGCGGCTATTCCGCGAACACCAGCCGCGGCTGTGGGACTACGCGCTGAAACTGCGCGACAAACGCTTCTGCGGCGGCCTGCTCGACGTGGTGGCGATGCAACCGGTGCTGCACGTGTCGATGCGCTATCCGGCAACGCGCCTGTGCGCGGCGCCGGTGCTGCCGCTGGCGCGGCATCCGCGCATCGACAGCCGGGTGCTGGTGTTCGACCTGGAAGGCGATATCGAACCGCTGCTGCGCTATACGCCCGAGCAGATCGCCGACCGCCTGTACACGCCGCAGGCCGACCTGCCCGAAGGCGAACAGCGCATCCCGTTGAAGGAAGTGCACCTGAACAAGGCGCCGGCGCTGGTCGCCTGGGCGCATCTGCGCGATCCGGATTTCGCGCGCCTGCAGATCGACCCGGCGCAGATCCTGGCCAAAGCCGCGCGCCTGCGCGAGGCCGGGCCGGAACTGGCCGAGAAGGTGCGCCGCGTGTTCGGCAACGAACGCGCATCGGCCCCGGCCGACGTGGATGCCTCGCTGTACGACGGTTTCCTGGCCGACGCCGACAAGCGCGCGATGGCGCAGGTGCGCGCCACCCCGCCGGCGCAGCTGGCGCCGCTGGAATCCGGCTTCCGCGATCCGCGTCTGCCCGAACTGCTGTTCCGCTATCGCGCGCGCAACTGGCCGCAGACGCTATCGATCGCCGAGCAGGGCCGCTGGGACGACTACCGGCGCGGGCGCCTGCACGGCGACAGCGACCTGTCCGAACTGGGCTTCGACGCCTACCACGCGCAGCTGGCCGATTTACGCTCGGCTCACCCCGACGATGCTACCAAGCAAGCCCTGCTCGACCAGCTGGCCGCTTGGGGCCAGGACCTGCAACGCACCCTATGACCGCTTATTTCAGCGCCGCCAGCTTCAAGTTCCTGCGTGCCCTGGCGCGGCACAACGACAAGGTCTGGTTCAACGACAACCGGCACAAGTACGAGGAACACGTGCGCCAGCCGTTCCTGCGCCTGATCACCGACCTGCAGCCGGACCTGGCCCAGGTCAGCCAACATTTCCGCTCCGACCCGCGCGGGGTCGGCGGCTCGCTGTTTCGCATCCATCGCGACGCGCGCTTCTCCCACGACAAATCGCCGTACAAGACCTGGCAGGGCGCGCGCCTGTTCCATGAGCGGCGCAAGCAGGTGCCGGCGCCGTCGTTCTACCTCCACCTGCAGCCGGGCGAGAGCTTCGTCGGCGCCGGCCTGTGGCATCCGGAAGCGGACACGCAGCGCAAAGTGCGCCAGTTCATCTTCAACAACCCCGGCAGCTGGAAAGCCGCCGCGCACGCGCCGAAGCTGCGCCGCCGCTTCGATTTCGAGGCCACGGAAATACTGGTGCGGCCGCCGCGCGGCTTTCCCGCCGAGTTCGAATTCATTGACGACCTCAAGCACAAGAACTGGGTGTTCTGGCGCCAGCTCGACGACGCCACCATGACCGGGCCGAAACTACGCTCGCTGGTGGCCGCCGATCTGCAGACGCTGGCCCCGTTCGTGGATTACCTGTGCGCGGCGCTGGATCTGGAATTCTAGAGATGGCCGTGCTCCCACAGGCACAGGAACTTGCGGCCTGTTGGCAGGGTGCACTGTTGGAGGGACTTCAGTCACGACGCTGCCCAGTCGCGGCACGTCCACCGCTTCGTTCGTCGCGACTGAAGTCGCTCCTACAAGGTGCTTGCGGTTTGCTCCCAGGTTGCACTGCAGGAGCGGCTTCAGCCGCGACAGACAAGCAAAACCGCCAAGGTTCCTGGCGTCGTTCGTCGCGGCTGAAGCCGCTCCACAAAAGCTTGTGAACCACGAGGCACAGGATGAAAAAATGGCTGGCCTTGCTGTTCCTCGCCCTGCTCACGCTCGGCGGCTATGTCGTCGCCGGGCCCTACTTGGCGATCCGCGGTATCAGCCAGGCGCTGCAGCAGCGCGATGCGGCGGCGCTGGAGCGCTATGTCGACTTCCCCACCCTGCGGGTCAACCTGAAGGCACAGGTGAACGATGCGTTGCTGCGCCGCGCCGGGCCGGACCTGCAGTCCGGCCTGTTCGGCGGCGCGCTGCTGTCGCTGGCCGGCAGCGTCAGCGGCATCGGCGTGGATGCGATGGTCACCCCGGCCGGGATCGGCGCGCTGCTGCAAGGCGATGCGCTATGGAAACGCGCCAGCGGCGACACCGCCGGCGGCGACACCTACGCCGCGCCGCGTCCGCCGCAACCGTTGCGGCAGGCCGAACACCGCTTCGAATCGACCTCGCGCTTCGTCGCCACCCTCCACACCGCCGACGGCACCGCAGTACCCTGCGTGTTCACCCGCGACGGGCTGCGCTGGAAGCTCAGCAACATCCTGCTGCCGTTGTAGGAGCTGCGTCGGCCGCGACATCGGCGCCGGAAGAAACATCAGTCGCGACTGATGGTCCGAGGCCACCCAGAGTCACTACAGGAAGCTTGCGACCGAATCGGTGAGTGCAGGCTTCCCCCCCCCACAGATTGCCAACACCATAGCGGCTTCCCACTCCGCCCGTCGCGACTGAAGTCGCTCCCACAAGAGACTTGCGGCAAGCCGGCTGGCTGCACTGTGGGAGGGACTTCAGTCCAGACTGCTCGATGCATCCGCCCCAACAAGGGGCCGGAGCCAAGGTGCTATCCGCCTGCGCTCGTCGCGACTGAAGCCGCTCCCACTGCGACGGGCGGCATGTCGCAGCGACGCGCCGCTCAGCGGCGCCAGGCGGTCGTCTCAAGCGCGCGCTGCAGGCGCTGGAACGTGGGCCGCAGTTGCCAGCGCGCCGACCACGACAGGCGCGCCAGCGTAGCGCGCGCATCCAGCGCCTGCACATCGCCGGTCCAGGCGAACACCACATGGTTGTCAAGTTCCGGCTCGTCCATGCGCAGCACGCGGCCGCCGAAGATCTTGCGCAAGTGCGCCACGTGCTGGCGGGTGTCGGTGGCGTACAGGTTCACCGCCAGCACGCCGCCGGGCGTCAGCGCGGCGTGGCACGCATCGTAGAAACCGCGCGTGCGCAGCGCTGCGGGAATGCCCTCGGCATCGTAGGCATCGAGCAGCAACAGATCGTAGCGGCCGCGGCGCTGCGGCAGCAGCTGCGCGCCGTCGCCGTGCAGCGCCTGGAAGCGCGCATCGTCAGCCGGGATGTGGAAAGCGTCGCGCAGCGCCAGCACGTCGGCATCGGCCTCGATCGCCTCGATCCGCGCCTGTGGCAAGTGCCGGTAACAGAATTTGGCCTGCGAGCCGCCGCCCAGGCCGACGATGCCGATGCAGCGCGGCTCCGGCCGCAGCAGCAGCGCACCGAGCATGCTGCGGGTATAGCCCACCTCCAGCAGGTGCGGCCACCAGGTGAGCATCCGGCTCTGGGTCACTTCGCCCTTGAACTGCAGGCTGGTGTAGCGCCAGCCGCGTTCCAGATAGGGCTGTCCCGGATGCAGCGCGTGCGCCTGCGCCCGGTCGGGCCGCAGCAGCTGGCGCAGCGTGGCCCAGCGACCGCCTGCGCCGCGATTGCCGCCGGAGGCCGCGCTCACGGCTTGGCGATGAGGTTGGCCACGCCATGCGGCACGTGCCCGGCGGCCACGCGCTCGCGTGCGGCGCTGTCGATGTTGTGCTGCGAGTCGTCGAAGAAGATGTCGGCGCCGAACGCCTGCAGGAACGGCCCCTTGTGGCGGCCGCCGAGGAACAGCGCCTCGTCCAGGCGCACGCCCCACTCGCGCAACGTGCGGATCACCCGCTCGTGCGCCGGCGCCGAACGCGCGGTGACCAGCGCAGTGCGGATCGGCGAGGCCTCGCCGGCCGGGAACGCAGACTGCAAGGCATGCAGCGCGGACAGGAAATTGCGGAACGGCCCGCCGGTCAGCGGCTCGCGCGCATTCTCACGCTCGTAGCGGCCGAACGCTTCCACCCCCTGCTCGCGCGAGAAACGCTCGCCCTCGTCGCCGAAGATCACCGCATCGCCGTCGAAGGCGATGCGCAGCTGCGTGGACAGGCGCTCGGAATCGATCGCCCCGGCCGCCGCAGCCGCCTCTTGCGCATGTTCGCCCGGCGCCTTGGGCAAGATCGTCGCCGCGGCGATGCCGTGACTCAGCGCGCGCCGCACCGATTCCGGATTGGCCGACAGGAACAGGTCGGTGCCGAACGGCTTGACGTAGGGCCAGGTGGCCTCGCCGGAGGTGAAGGTGGCGCGGACGATGCCTAGCCCGTAGTGCTGGATCGAATTGAAGATGCGCAGCCCGGTGTCGGCGGAATTGCGCGACAGCAGGATCACCTCCACCGGCGGAGTCTCCGGCGGCGTGCCCTGGTTCAGCGCCAGCAGCTTGCGCACCACCGGAAACGCCACGCCTGGCGCCAGCACATCGTCCTCG